>JAJZVM010000033.1 GCA_021845645.1 Bacillota bacterium | reverse complement strand
CGGCCTCTTCGCCCTCGTGGGCGTGGCGGCCCATGCCGTGCTCCCCGCCGCCCTTCTGCTCCTCGCCTACAGCGCACTCCTCGGCCGAGTGCTCGCAGACCGCGCATAACGTGCGGGTCGGCGCGGGCAGAGGGCCGGGAAGCCGAGAGGCCCGCTCCCTCCTGGGTGCGGGCCTCTCGGCGCGGTATACGGGTGTGTCCTGCTCTACCGGTTCGTCACGGTGACGAGGTTGCCGAGCCATGCGACGGCGTCGGTGCGGCTCGCAGGGCTGAAGGGCTCGCACGCGCCGTTCGGCAGGTCCAGCATGATCCCCGCCGCGGCCGCCCGCAGCACGGCCGCCCTTGCCCAGAGGCCAATGCCGGACTGATCGGTGAACTTCACCCGCAGCGGCCTGTTTGGGGTATGGCCGTGCATCACCCGTGCGACCAGCGCCGCAAGATTCCGCGTGATCGCAGTTGAAGGCGCGCAGCTCGGCGCTCAACGCACTGCACCAAGTCCGTCGGACGGCGATCTGATCCAGCACCTGGAATCAGGTAGCGTCACTCGGTTCATCCTTGTCCCTGCGCAGGAATGCCTCTAACGCCTGGGTTACGATTGCCTGCTGGGATTGCCCGGTCGCGAGGGCGTACGCGATCAGTTCACGCTTGAGTTCAACCGGAGTTCTGATCTGAAACGCGACCCACGCGACGGAATTCCACTCTCGGGGGATACGGCCTCCCTTCCTTCATGCGCCCTCTAATTAAACTCCCCAACCGTACCGTCGTTCCGACCTCGTCTCCCCATCCTCCCTTGTGGCTCGTTATAGCGCTGCAACGCATATCTGGCATTCGCTACAATACGCCCACTTCCTTCGCATCCCTGCAACCGCCAGATAATGTCGCCTATATTGTTGCAACAATCTACTGCGCATAATTCGGACTTGTGTAGATTCTTGTGGATTTGAGTTTATAGGTCATGTATTACATCTCTGCATCCACTCATTGCACGCGTATTCTGACTGCATTGCGGCACGGGGCACCACCGCGCAGTGGGTAGCGGCGAGGCTCGTGCCTGGGCCAAGGCATCGATGCCCGTCAAGGAGAAGCAGATGGATGACTTGATGCTCATCGCCTTCAATGTCGTCGGTTGGCGTCTTCCATCGGCGCCCAAGTCCATTACAGACCGTGCTGCGCTGCGCGGATTAGTGACAGGTACTCTAGAACTATGTCTCTTAGGCGTTTCACGCTGTCTCCATAAGGCATGTACTGTCCATGCAGGTGGCATGCATCCGTGAATTGGCCTAAGGCGACGGCAGTCCTCCGTGTTCTTCACCGCTCTGACCGCGCATGGCGGAGGACGGCCTATCCTCCCGGCGCCCGATCGCGCGCGAGCAGGGCCCCCCGTCGCGCATGCGGCGGGGGGCCCTGGTGCCGGCTGCTTCAGGGTGCCTCGTCCTGGATCAGGAGCGCCAGGATCTTGGCGGCCTGGGCGCGCGTGACCGCACTGAGCGGCTGGAAGCTGCCGTCGGTGAAGCCTGCCATGTAGCCGGCCGCGACGACCGCCTCGACCGAGGGCAGGTCCGACGGCGCGATCTGCGCCACGTCCGTGAAATGCAGCGTCGCCTGGCCGCTCAGCTTGAGCCCTGCGGCCAGCACCGCCGCCACGTCCTCGCGATCCATGGGCTGGTTCGGCGAGAAGGTCCCGCTGCCGAGGTTCCGTAGCGCCCCCTCGGCGTAGGCCGCGTCGACGTACGGCGCGTACCAGTTCGCCTCGGTCACGTCCGTGTACGGCACGGTGCCGAGCTTGGGCTGAAGGCCGAGGGCGAGCACGAGCATCTTCACGAACTCGGCCCTCGTGACGACCTGGTCGGGCCGGAACGTGCCGTCCGGGAATCCCGAGACGATGCCCGCGCCGAGCAGGGAGCCGATGTAGCCGTAGGCCCAGTAGCCTTCAGGGACGTCGCTGAACTGCTGGCTCATCGCCAGGACGACGTAGGTGCCCGGGCCCTTGATGAAGGCCGACGCCGTACCGGTGCCGGTATCCACCGTCGTGGGCAGGAAGGTCCAGGTGCTGCCTGTCTGCTCGTAGATCCAGATGCGCTGGGACGGCAGGTCTGGGACCTGGTTCCGGTCGTAGGCGATCGTGGCCACCTGCGGTGTGCAGAAGGCGCTGCCTGTGAGGACGTAGACGCCGCTGATCGCCTCGAAGCCCTGGGGCAGGCCACTCGGGGCACTGCCGGATGTCGTCACGGTGAGCGACCCGACCGCGCTGCAGACGGCGGTCGCAAAGACGTTCATCGTGAAGCCACCGTCAGGGGTGCCCAGGAGGCCGCCCGGCGGGGTCAGGATGGTCGTGGATGGCGCCGAGGTGGTGGACCCGCCGCCTGAGGTGCCGCCGGAGGGGCCCGACGGGCCAGGGGGACCGGAGGGGCCTGGAGGCCCGGAGGGACCGGGAGGCGGGGTCGTGACGTCGATCGTCACCCTTGCCGAGAGCCCTCCGAGCGTGGCGGTGATCGTCACCGTGCCCGCGGCCGAGGGCGCGGTGAAGGTCAGGCTGTAGTCGCCCTGGGCGTCCGTCTGCGCGGTTGCCGGGATGGTGCCGACGCTCTCGGCGCCCTCGGTGGCGGTGAGGTCGACGGTCGCGCCGCCGACCGGGTTCTTGCCTGCGTCGTAGACAGAGCCCGTGACGGTGACCGTCGCGCCGGTCGACATGCTGGCGGGTGCCCCGAGGGTCAGTCCCGCCGGCGGGCCGGACAGGATGTCGATCGCCGCCTGGGCGGTGAGGGTGGTGGCGCCGCTCGGCACGCTGGCCGTCACCGTGAAGGTGCCGGTCGCGTCCGGGGCGGTGATCGTGGCCGTGTAGTAGCCGTCGCTGCCGGTCAGGGCCGTCTGGCCGCCCACCGTGACGGTGGCGTCCGGCACGGGGTTCTGGTAGGCGTCGTGCACGTAGCCCGAGACGTCGAGGCTCGTGCCGACGGTGGCCTCAGCGGGCGCATCGAGCGTGATGGTCGCGGGGTCGGCCGCGACGAGCGTCGTGGACGCGGAGCCCTGGACCGCCGCCTTGCCGACCGCGGTCCCGGCCGTCACGGTGATGGTGCTCGGGGTGATCGCAACGGCCGTCGGGGCGTTCAGCGTGAAGGGAAGGCTCCCGTCCGGCCCGCTCGTGATGGTTATGTAAGAGCCGTTCTGGCCGCCAGCCGTGAGGGTGCCGAGGTTCGTCGCGACCGTCGTGCTCTGGCCGCCCACCGCGTTGCCGTACTGGTCGTAGACGTATGCGAGGACGCTCGTTGCGGAGCCGGCCTGGACGATCGTCGGCAGGGTGAGAGCGATCTGCGCGGCGACATTGTGGACGACGGTGATGTCGAGCCCCGCGGGCGTCTCGCCGACGCTGACGCCTGCGACGCTGGCGGTCACATGGACGATGGTGCCCGCCTTGGTGGGTGCGGTGAACGGATAGCTGTAGCCGCCGCTCCCGTCCGTCTGCACCGTGGCCTGCGGCGTGCCGTCCAATCTCACCTGGACGTCCGTACCCAGGGGCTCGGGGTTGCCGTACTGGTCCTCAACCGCACCCTGCACCGTGACTTCGCTGCCGGCGGGAGCCGTCGCGGGGCCGGTCAAGGTGAAGGTGTACGGTGACGCCGCCACGACCGTGTAGCTGAGCACAGGCGGCGAGGAAGCACCCAGGGCGGCCGCCGTCACCGTGAAGGCGGTACCCGCCTTGGTCGGGGCGGTGAACGGGTAGCTGTAGCTGCCGCTCCCGTCCGTCTGCACCGTCACGGAGCCGGCGGAGAAGGCGGCGGAGGTCAGGGTGACGGTGACGCCTGCGAGGACATGGTTTTGGAAGGCGTCATAGACGCTGCCGGAAAGCGTGACCGCGCTGCCCGCCGCGACATCGCCGGAGCCGGGCGTGCCGGCGAGGGTGAGGGTGGCCGGGGCCGCCGGCAGGATGTCGATCGCCTGGGACTGCGAGATCTGGGTGCCGTCGGCGCTGACCACGATCGTGGCCGGTCCCGCGACGGTCGGCATGGGGATACGGTCGTTGATCGCGCCGCTCGTGAAGCCGCCGGTGAGGGTGTGGTAGGTGGTGACGTCGCCCTTCTCATCCGTCACCGTGACCGTCAGGGGCCAGGAGCCCACGGCGTTCTGGTCCTGGTCGTAGAGCACGGTATGCACGATCACCTCGCCGTCACCGGCTGTCGGCTGGTTCGGGCTCGGATCGTAGGTGAGCGTGAGCGGCTCCATCGTCGCCGGCGTGCCGCCGGTGACGTCGAGGGTGTAGGTCTGGGGCGCGAGGCTCACGACGTCGACGGTCAGGGTGTAGCCGCCCTCGCTGCCGGTGCCGCCCGGGGCGCTGTAGGTGACCTCGAAGGAGCCGTCGCTGCCCGATGTCACCTGGATGCTGCTCTTGCCGTTCTGGAAGGTGCCGCCGCCCGGCTGCAGGGTGAGCGTGACGGGGGCCGACGTGCCGTCGCCGTACTGGTCGTAGACCATGCCGGAGACGGTGTAGCTGCCGCCGTCGCGGATGAGCGCCGGAAGCTGGACGGTGAAGCTGGCGGCGGCCGCGCCGGTGATCTGGACCTTTGTGGTGTAGGGCGGGAGGCTGCCGCTCTCGGCCGTCAGAGTGACGGTCTCGGGTGCCGAGCCGGGCGCCGCGTAGCCGGCGCTGAAGGTGCCGTTGGTCGCCGTGACGGTGACCGTCTTCTGGCCGTTTGCGAAGCTGCCGTCCGTCGCCGTCAGGGTGACAAGGGCGCTGCCCGAGACGAGGTTCTGGTAGGGGTCCTCGATCGTGCCCTCGAGCGTGGCCTTGCCGCCCGCCGTCATGGTCGCCGGCGGCGAGGTGAGGGCGATCGCCGCCGCGGCGGCGGGCACCACCGTCAGGGTGAGGGGCGTCGCCGAGACCGAGAGGACGCCGGCCGTCAGGGTGATGGTCGCTCCGGCCTTGGTCGGCGCCGTGAAGGCCCCTTGGTAGGTGCCGCTGGTCGTCGCGATCTGTTGCGTCGCGTTGCCGTCCGAGACCGAGACCACGAGACTCGGGCCGCTCTCGACGTTGCCGTAGGCGTCGTACACGACGCCCGCCACCGTGTAGCTCGCTCCCGCCGCCACGTCGCTCCCGCTCGGGGAGACGAGCGTCAGGCTCTGCGGTGCGGCCGGCGCGATGTCGATCGAGTCGTCGGTCTGGCTGAGGCCCGTGGTGTTCTCAGGGGTCGCCGTCAGCGTGAGCGGGCCCGCCACGGTCGGCATCGGCAGCGTGAAGGTCGCGATGCCGGCGGTGCCCGTGCTGGTGGTGATCGTCCGGGTCTTGCCGTCCGCCGTCTTGATCAGGAGGTCCACCTGCCAGCCGCCGACGGCGTTGCCGTAGCTGTCGGTGATGGTCGTCTGCACCTGCAGGGTGCCGGCGCCCGCCGTGGCAGGCTTCTGGTACGTGAGCTCAAGCGGCGTCATGCTCTGGGGCGTCTGGCCGGTGACGTTGAGCGTGGCGGTCTTGGCGAGGCTGCCCGCCGTCGCGGTCAGGTCGTAGGCACCGCTCGTCTGGGATGCGGTGAGGATGGCGGAGTAGCTGCCGGTCTGGTCCGTGGTGACGCTTGTCGAGACGTTGCCGCCGAAGCTGCCGTCACCTGCGGCCTGCAGGCTCAGGGTGACGCTCGCCCCCGCGACCGGGTTGCCGAAGCCGTCCTTGAGCGTGCCCCTAACCGTGTAGTCCTCCCCGGCCCGCAGGGAGTTCGGCACGGTCAACGTGAGTGCCGCGGGGGTGGCGGGAACGATCGAGACGCTCTCCGTCGCAGGTCCGATGCTGCCCTCGCTCGCCGAGACCGTCACGGTCTCGGGAGCCGTTTCAGGTGCGTCGTAGGTCGCCTGGAACTTGCCGTTCGTCGCCGTGACGCTGGCGGTCGCAAGGCCGGTCGCGGCGAAGGTGCCGTCCGACGCCGTGAGGTTCACGGTCCCGCTGCCCGTCACGAGGTTGCCGAACTGGTCCGTGATCGTGCCCTGCAGCGTCGCTCCCGTGGCACCCGCGGCCAGGGGCCCGAGCGGCGAGAGCTTCACGTAGGCTGGTGCCCCCGGCACCACCTTGACGCTCGTCGTTGCCGTGTCGCTGCCGACCTCGGCCGTGAATGAGAATGTGCCGCCCGAGGCCAGGGGAGCGACGAAGCCGCTGTAGCTGTAGCTGCCGTTTGTCGTCTGCACGGTGGCGACGCTCACCCCGAACTGCAGGGCGACGGTCACCGGGCTCCCTGTCACGAGGTTGCCGTACTGGTCGTAGACAAGGCCCGAGAGCGGGAACGGCGATCCCGCGGTGACCGTGGCCGGTGCCGAGATGGTCACCGTCGCCGCCGCAGCAGGCTGCACGGCGAAGCTGCCCGTCCGGCTGAGCCCTGTGCCGGTGGCGGTGACCTCGACCTGGTAGGTCCCGGCCAGGGTCGGGAACGGCAGCGACCAGGAGTGGAGACCCGTGGTCGCGTCGGTCGTCGCGTCGTAGGTCGAGGGCGAGCCCGAGGGCGGCGTGACGGTCAGCGTGATGGGCCAGTCGCCGACCGGGTTCTGGGCTGCGGTGCCGTCCGACAGGCTGACGTTGATCGTCAGGTTCTGGGACTGCCCCGCCGTCCCGGTCGCAGGCGTGACAGCGAGCGACATGTCGGCGGGTGTGGCGCCGAGGACGTCGAGCGTCAGCACGGGGGACGTCGCCGCCCCGCTCGTGGCGGTGAGATCGACGTTCTCGGCCGTGACCGGGGGCGTGTAGGTGGCGGTGAAGCCCCCTGAGGCGTCGGTCTGTACCGAGGGCGAGGCGAAGCTGCCCGCGGCCGAGCCCTGGTAGGTCGCCGCGAGGTCGACCGCCTGGCCCTGGACCGGATTGCCGTACTGGTCATAGACGGTGCCGCCGACGGTGAGCGGCTCACCTGCGCGCACCTGGGCCGTCACGGGCGTCCAGGCGATGCTCGCGGGAAGGCCCGCCGCGACGCTGTAGGCCTCAGAGCCGGTCGCTGATCCCGTGCTGTAGGTCGCGGTGGCGGTGATCGTCACCTGCCCGCCAAGGACCTTCTGCGGCGCCTGGTAGCTGAAGCTGAAGGCGCCGTTCGCGCCGGTCGTCACGGGCGTCTCCGGGGTGCCGGCGCTCGCCGCGAGCGCCACCGGCAGGCCCTTGATGCCGTTGCCGTAGAGGTCCTGCACCACGCCTTGCAGGCTGTAGGTCTGGCCGGCGGTGAGCGGCACGGCCGTGAGCGTGACCGTCGTGGCCGCCGCAGGGTTGATGGTGACGGGGAACGTCTTGGTCACCGTGTCGGTCGCGGTGGTGGACGCCGACACACTGATGCTGGCGCTGCCCGCCGCGGTCGGCGCCAGGTAGCTGAAGGTGTAGTCACCGCTCGGGTCCGTCACCGTCGTAGCCGGTGTCGCGACGCCACGGGACGCGGTGATCGCGATCGACGCGCCGGCCACGGCGTTGCCGCTCGCATCCGTCACCTGTCCCTGCACCGTGGTCGCGATGCCCGCGGTGAAGCTCGTCGGAAGCAAGGTGATGGTAAACGGGGCGCCTGCGGCGACCAAAATGGTCGTCTGCCCCTGCGCGGCGCCGGCCGATCCGGAGATCTGGACCGTGCCCGCCGCCAGGGGCGCCTGGTAGCTCGCGGTGAAGCCGCCGGTGTTGCTCGTCGTGACGCTGACCGTGTTGCCGCTGCCGCCCGTGAAGGTGCCGGCGGCACTGCCGTTCTCGCTCGCGGTCAGGGTCACGGCCTCATTGCCGACGGGGTTGCCGTACTGGTCTGTGACGCTGCCCGAGATGGCGATGGCGGCCTCTCCTGGACTCGCGCTGGAGGGGCCGCTCATGGTGAGCTGGCTAGACGGTCCCGCGACGATCGGCAGGGAGCCGCTCGCCGGGGTCAGGGAGCCCGAGGTGGCCGTGACCTCTACGCTCGTCGCTTGGATCGGGGCTGCGTAGGAGACGGCGGCTGGGCTCCCCTGGCTGCCGGTGGGGGCGCTCGCCGTCGTGCCGGAGCCGGCAAGGCTCCCCGTCTCCGTGGGATTCGCCGCGTTCGCCACGGTGAACGTGACAGGGGCGTTCGGGATAGGGTTCTGGTACACGTCGTCGACGACCGCGGAGATCTGGGAACTCCCCCCGGCGACGACGCTCGCCGGCAGGCCCAGCACGACGGCTGCAGCCGGGGCGGGCGACACGTTCACCGTCGCGGTCCCCGTCGCACCGTTCGACCCGCTGAGGCTGATGTCGACGGTTCCCACCTTGGTGTCGAGGAACTCCGCGCTGAAGTTGCCGTAGACGTTGGCCGTGACGGTGTCGGCAAGACCCGCTCCGGCGAAGGAGCCCGCAGGCGCCGTCAGCGTGACCGAACCGGACGTCGGGTTCTGGCTTGCGTCGAGGAGCGTGCCCGTGATCGCGATCGGGACGCCAGCCGTCTCCGCTTGCGTCCCGAGGCCGAGGAATCCGGGGCCCGGGGCCGCAGCGGCGGTAGCTGGGGCAAATGTCGCGCCGAAGGCGCTGACGGAGGCGAGCAGGATCGAAAGCAGCACGCCAGACAGTGTGAGCCGTCTGACGTGCCTCCCGTTCGCCTTCCTTCGCGGAGGCGAGCTGGCGTTCACCGGATACGCGTCCCCCTTTCGAGTGGAGCCCCAACTCCACTCTCTATGGGGAGCCCGGTGTGAAGATGCGCGAACGAGCCCGGATGCAGATGGAACCGTTCGTCCGAAATCGGCGGAAATCACGACCGTACAGCAGGAACCGCCCTTGTCCCTGGCCGATCTTTGGCCGCTCGACGCGTGACCGGGGAACGGCACCGCACGGGTCTTCGCGGCGGCAGCCCCCGAGACCGGGCATCCTGCCGGACCGCAGGGTGCCAGTGCTCACGGCCGCCGGCCGCCCACGACTCCGCGCCATCCCTGGACCACGGAGACACCGAAGAGCGGATAACCCACCATGCCCGATCCCCGCATGGCGGTCAGGGCGTACTCTCCGAGGAAGTAGCGCGATAGCGTCAGAAGATCGGTCTAGGCGGTGGAGTGATGGCGCGGGCGCACAGGATCACGCCTGCTCCGAACAACAAGCAGGCGGCGCACCGGGAGGATCCATCCCTCATTGCCCCACCGAAGCGGCCCCTCGTCGTCAGCCCAACGCCTTGAAAAACGGCGGGTTCCCAAGAACGCTCCGCAGATGGCTCATGCAGCTTGGTCAGGCGTTTCGGAGCTTCCTCGCCGGTCGCCAAAGGCCTCCGGTTTCGCAGGAAGGGCATCCAGGTTCAGCCCAACGAACGAACAGTTTCATGTCGGAGGACGCCACGACCACATCGCCCACCTTGGCCGGATGTGCATGCGTGCAGAACTGCGCGCGACAGGGAGAACCTGTCGGCCACGATCTCAGGCACTTTGGATCGCAGGTTCCTCTCGATCGCTGTGGACACACAGGATCCGCCCAGCCGTGCTGCGGTAAAGGTGTTGCTGGCGAACACAGCATGTGCCAGAGGTACCGCCTACCTCGGGATCGTGGGAGCGCGGTGCTGCTCTATTTGCATAGGCAAGGTTCTCGCCACTGGGCGATCTGCGTGGTAGATCCCGTGATCCACTGAGACTGGCGTCTACGTCATCGCCGCAAGATCAGAGCGCTTGTTGTTCAAGGCGCTTGATCCGCTGCTCGTGGTCCTCCGCGATCCGGTAGAGCGCGTTCTCGTCCTCTTTGCGGCTCTTGATGCTCTCGTCCAGGCGTTCCACTGCGTTAGCCAGATCGGCCGCCATGCGTCGTCCCAAAGCGTCGAGATTGGTGGCCATCCTCTGTTCAAGACTCTCAAGATCGGTCTTGGTGGCCATCCTCTGCCTCTCAAGATCGGCCTTGGTGGCCATCCTTAGACTTTCAAGATCGGTCTTGGTGGCCATCCTCTGCTCAAGGCTCTCGAGATCGGCCTTGGTGGCCATCCTTTGCTCCATGGACGAAAGCTGCGCTTGCAGGCTATCGAGGTAGGGCTTCAGTTCATGGTCCACCGTGCCATCGCTCCCCTCTCTGCCAGCACCAGTTCGGCAGAGCCGCAAGCCATCCCTCCCGAGGACTCTGAGAAATGGTAGCACTTGCCTTTTATGCCCCCGGCCGTTGCGGCGCCCGTGCCGCGACGCCTGGCGCTCCCTTGCCACGTCGCGAGGCGGGCGCTCTGGCGCGGGTCCGGATGCCGCGACAGCAGGCGCCGATAGCCAGCATCTGCGGCCATGCCGTCCGCGGTCGCAGTTGGTCGCTTCTGGATCGGCTCATGATCCGGGTTTGCGCCGGCTGGGCATCTTGACCCCGGTTCGCGCCTGGGGGGCTGTTCGCGGCGCATGACCTGGCTTCGGCACTGCCCGTGCCGGTCGAGGCAGGAACTCCGCCGGCTGGCAGCGGTCGCAGCAGACCGCTGGCCTGCGCGTCTCGCCCAGCGCGCCGAAGTAGCCGAGGAGGTAGGATCTCCGGCAGGACCGCGCCTCGAGGTAGCCGCGCATGTCCTCGAAGCGCCTCAGCTTGGCCGCCCGCCGGCGCAGGATGTCCTGCAGGATCTCTTGCGCGTCGGCCTCGGTCATAGCGCGGCGCAGCGTCACCGCCTCCAGGCTGCGCTCGCGGGCACCGGCCACGGCGAAGCCCCGTTCGACCAGCTGCGACAGCAGCAGGGTCGCCTGCGGCCGCTCGCTCTCGCTGATGGCGAAGCGGTAGACGGCATCACGCCCTGCGGCCTCCAGCTCCTCAAGACGCCTCTTGAGCCAGGCTTCGTCCGGGCGCTCGCGCTCGAGCAGAAAGAGGCGCAGGTCGGTGTCGTCGTGTGGCACGGTGCAGATGACGGCCCAGGCCGGCCGGCCGTCGCGCCCCGCGCGACCGCTCTCCTGCGCGTACGCCTCCACAGACTCCGGCACCGACACGTGCAGCACCATGCGGATGTCCGGCTTGTCGACACCCATGCCGAAGGCGGTGGTGGCGACGATGACCCGCACGTCGCCCGACATGAAGCGCTCCTGCACAGCCGTGCGCTCTTCCTTGCGCATGCCCGCATGGTAGCCGAGCACCGTCCGGCCGAGGGCCGCCGAGAGCGTGGCGGCCCAGCCCTCGGTCTGGCCACGCGTCGTCGCGTAGACGATGGCGGATCCGCCGTCCAGGCGGCGAAGCCAGCGCAGGACCTCGTGCTGGCGCCCAGCCTCGTCCGCCAGCGCGACCACGCCGTAGCGCAGGTTGGGCCTGTCCCAGGGCGCCACCAGCACGTTCTCGATGCCGAAGCTTCGCACGATGTCCTGGCGCACCCTAGGAGGCGCCGTCGCGGTGAGCGCCAGGAGGCGCGGGCTCCCGAGCAGGCGGCGGAAGTCCTGGATGAGGCGGTAGTCCGGCCGGAAGTCGTGGCCCCAGCTCGAGACGCAGTGCGCCTCGTCGACGGCGAGCAACTCGACCCGGACGCCCTGCAGCGCCTCGCGGAACTCCGGGTTGCGCAGCCGTTCGGGGGCCACGAACACGATCTTGACCAGACCCTCCCGCAGCTGGCGGTATGCGTCGCCGAGTTCTGGCCCGTCCAAGGCGCTCGTGATCGCGAGCGCCCGGATGCGCAGGCGCCGCAGCGAGCGCACCTGGTCGTGCATCAGCGCGATGAGCGGCGACACGACGATCGTGATGCCCTCCAGCACCAGCGCCGGGAGCTGATAGCAGAGTGACTTGCCCGCGGAGGTGGGCATCACCGCAAGGGTGTCACGTTTAGCGAGGACGGAGCGGATCACCTCCTCCTGCAGCGGTCGGAACGCCTCGAGGCCGAAGCGCCCGCGCAGGATCGCCTTGAGGTCCGGTGCCACGGCCCCGGCCCGGCGCACGAGGATGGCGCCCGCCTTGACGAGGATCTCCACAGCCGCGTCCGGCGAGAGGCCCGCCTGGCGCAAGACCCCGGCCGGCAGCGCGAGCGACCCGTCGGGGCGCACCCTGCCCCGCTGCTGCCCGCCCATGCCCCCATCCCCTTTCGCGGCCCCATCCCTGGCATCCACCGCATCCATCGCATCGTGATGCCGTGCCGAATGCCGGTCCGCAGCGCTCGCACCCCGCGCCCGGCCCTCAGACGCAGGTGGCCTGCGCGGGACCTTGCAGGCTTTGCGCCGTCACGCGCCGACATGCCGGCAGCACCTGGGCCAGGAACTCCCCGGCATCGCGCGCAGGCGACGGCAGCACGAACACGCCCTGCGGCTCGGCCTGCAGGGCACCGAGCCGCGGACGGTGCTCGACGGTGTCGGTGCGGGGTGCCCGCGCCGATCGCCACGAGGCCCGGGGACGCTCGCCAGGCACCATGTGTGAGCGGGCGCTCACAGCCTCTGCGGCGGCAGGCGCCGCGCAATGGCCTCGGCCGCCTGGCGGCCGCGCAGCGGATCCGCGCCGAACGTGTTGGCCACGTCGGCCTCCGGTGCCTTCAGCCCAGACTGGTCGGTGGCCAGGAGGAAGAGCCCGCTGGCGGCGGCGCGCGGCGAGATCCCCGCGGCCTTGCGCCCGGCCCGGCGCCAGATGCTGACGGCCCGCAGCAGCAGGGAGAACTGCCAGCGCTCGGAGCCCTCGCCGAGCAGGCGCCACTCGACGTCGTCCAGGCCGCTCGGCGGGGGCTGACGTCTGGCCATGTCCTCGAGCGCCGTCAACTGGTGGCCCAGCTTCATCAGGGGCGCGAGGCGATCGGCCATCGCGAGCTGGCATGGCAGGACCTCCCAGAGAGTGGCGACCTCAGCCGCTCCCTGAGTCAGGAGCGTGAACTCGCGCTTCATGCCCCCGGCGTGCAGCCGTCCCGACAGGTGGTGGCCGTCGATCAGCGCGAGGGATGTCAGCCTGCAGCCCGGGGTCGGCTCCTCTGGGTACGGCAGGTCCAGCACGAGGTGCAGCCCGCGCCAGCCGAACCAGCGCAGGGCGATGTCGAGCGGTGAGTGCCGGGCCACCGGGACAGGGCAGTCGAGGCCGGCGAGCACCAATTGGAAGAACTCCTGTGCGAGCATCGGCACAGGAGCCCAGTCCTGCCAGGGCATATGGAGCCTATGGACAGACGCCGGGCGCGGCGGCTGCGCCC
Organism: Bacillota bacterium; assembly: GCA_021845645.1. The sequence continues at coordinate 26,544 of JAJZVM010000033.1, read as the reverse complement.
CTCCTGCCGCCACGGGTCCGGGCTTCGCCCGACGCTGTCCCGGGCTGAGCGGCCCAGCCGTCGCGGGCGGCCGCGCGGGCGGGGTCTTGGCTGCGGCGGCGGCCCCTGGCTGTCGCTCCTGGGCAGGGGGGAGGGCCTCCTCCGCCCTCGCGCCCTGGCAGCGAAGACAGCCGAGCTCCTGACGCCCTGCGACGAGCGGCTGCACCTCGCCGCAGCCTGGACAGCGCAGGCCGAGGAAGGTCTGGGCCTCGAGCAGGTAGTTGCAGGCGAGCGGATAGCGCCGCTCGCCGCGCCGCACCTCGAGCTCGAGGTGAAGGGCGGGTGCGAGCAGGAGATGCAGGCGAAAGGGCCGGACAGTGCTCCGCACCCGGTACTTCTCCTCGATCTCGTCCCGGCGCCGCGCAGCCTCCGCGGCGGTCACGCGCGCCTGCTCGTCGTAGAGCTGCTGCCGCTCGGGGGCCGCGCCCTCTCGCCGTTTGGCGATGTGCTGCAGCTGTGCCGCGTAGTAGGCGGCCGCCCGCCCCAGCTCCTCGCGCAGGAACGCCTGCGCGCCAGCGTCGAGTTCGGCGGCGCGTAGCGCCGCGCGCTGCTCGAGCTCCTGCAGCCCGGCGCCCAGGGCCGCCTCGAAGCGCGGCGCCAGCACGCTCCAGGCTTCGGGCGCCTCCGCCGCGGGGGCGAGCAGTGCGCGCCGGGCTGCGGCGGCGGGAAGCGCCAGACCTTCGGTCGCGTCGACGCAGGTCTCGATCCGCTCGAGGAACTGGCTCTCACCGCGGAAGGAGGCGAGCGCCCCGATGCGCAGCAGGGGGACGTAGACCGGCTCGGGCCTGCAAGCGAGGTCGATGCGGCCGTGCTCCACGGGGTAGAAGGCGCGCAGCCCCGCGAGCAGGGTCTCCTCGGCGGGCGGCGTGCCGCGCGGCCAGGCAAGCGCCAACCAGCCGGCGTCGCCCTGCTGCAGCACCCGCTCGGCGGCTGCCTCGAGCAGCGGGTGGCCGGCGATCACCAGCATCTGCCCGCCTTCCTGCGCGACCTCGGAGTCCGATGTCAGCGCGAGCTCCTCGGGCAGCGCGAAGTCCTCTCTGATCTCTTGGGGCAGGTGCACGTAGGCCTGCTCGTCCTCCTCGAGGACCTCGGCGCCATGCGCTTCGACATAGCGCAGGAAGAAGCGCAGGCCCGGCTCCAGTCTCATGGGGCATCCGCCTCCCCCAGCAGCAGATCGTTCTCGCCGCGGCTCTCGAGGTAGGCGGCCCGGGCCTGCACCAGGCGCTCGCCCAGCTCGTCGAGGCGTCCCTGGAACTCCTCGTCGCTTCCGCTCTCCACGTAGGAGGCGAAGATCAGCGACTCGAGGTCCAGATCGTCCTCGATCCGGCCGAGGATCATGTCGAGTTCGCCGACCACGAGTTCGAAGAGGTTGATCTTGGTCTCGAGCACGCCGAGGATGCGCTCCTCGAGCGTGCCCCGCGCGACAAGGTTCGTCAGCAGAACGTCCTCGGTCTGGCCGATGCGGTGGATGCGGCCGAGGCGCTGCTCGATCTGCATCGGGTTCCACGGCAGGTCGTAGTTGATCATGACGTGGCAGAACTGCAGGTTGCGCCCCTCGCCCGCCGCCTCGGTCGTCAAGAGCAGATCTGTGCCCGCCTGGAAGGAGCGGATCGCCTCGTCCTTCTCGCGCCGCGTGAGCCCCCCGTGGTAGAGCGTCGCCGGCAGCCCTTCCCGCGCCGCCTCCGCCGCAAGGAAGGCGAGCGTGTCGCGGAAGGCCGTGAAGACGACCACCTTCTCTCCCGTCGCCGCGTGGTGACGCAGGCGCAGGAGCAGCGCCCTGGCCTTCTCGCTCCCGCCGACGGCGGCGGCCTGCGCCGCGAGCTTGGGCCAGCCCATGCGCGCCAGTCCCCCCGCGAGCGCCCGCGGGCTCGATCCCGCGAGGCGCTGGATCTGGCGCAGCGCGAAGAGCGCCGAGGACGAGGCGCCACGCGCCTGGTCGCGCACCTGGCGGGACACCGCCAGGTAGAGCTCGGCCTCCGCCGCCGACTGCGGCACCCTGAGCGTCTCCGCGACGCGCCTGGGCAGCATCAGGGCCACCTCGCTGCGCCGGTGCCGCACCATGACATCGCGCATCGCCTGCTGCAGCTCGGCGAGGTGCGCGACCTGCCCGCCCTCGCTGGCGCGGTGGCGCGCCTTGAAGGCGCCGGGCGTGCCGAGATGCCCCGGTCGCACCAGGTTCACGAGCTGGTAAAGGTCGTCGAGGCGATTCTCGACGGGGGTCGCGGTGAGGAGCAGCATGTAGCGGGCAGGCAGGCCCTTGACGAGCATGGCCGACGCCGAACGCGGGTTCTTCAGCCGGTGGGCCTCGTCGACGATCACGAGATCCCACTCCCGGGCCTCCAGCCGCTCGCGCAGGGGACTGCGCCGCGCGGCGGCGATCGAGGCGAGGACGAGCGGCGCGGCGAGGGGATCCTCGCTCTCGTCCCAGGCCGCCGTGCCGTACGTCAGGAACGGCAGCGCGAACTTCTGGTGGAGTTCCTCGCTCCACTGCCCGACGAGTCCGGCCGGCAGCAGCACCAGCGTGTGCGCCGCGAGTCCACGCAGATGGAGCTCGCTCAGCACGAGCCCCGCTTCAATCGTCTTGCCGAGCCCGACCTCGTCAGCCAGGATCGCGCGCCCGCGCATGCGCTGCAGGGCGGCCGCCGCCGCGTGCAGCTGGTGCTCGTAGGGCGTGAAGTGCAGGCGCGACAAGGAGATGAAGACGTCGAAGCCGGGGCGCGCCCAGACCTCGAGCGCCTGGTCGACGAGCCGCGCGTAGCCCTCCCGGATCGGCCCGCCCAGGCGCAGGCCCTGCAGAAGTGCTGCGAATGGCGCGAGGCCGTCCGGCAGCGCCGCAGGCAGCGCAGGCGACAGCTTCATGGCGTCGCCCCCGCCCGGTTCCACGATGGCGAAGCCCCCCAGCTGCTCGACGTCGCGGTGCACGGGTCCCTCGAGCAGGGCCACGTCGCCCAGGCGCGCGGCGAGCTCCAGGCGGCCCCTGGCCGGGGTCTCCAGGCGATGCAGCTGCGTCCCGTCGCCGCCGAGGCTCCGCAGGGCCCCGACAAGGCTCGGGCTCGCCGCGAGGAGTCCCTCCTCCACCGTCAGGAGCGCGAGCCTCGGCCAGGGGCGGCGCGCCGCTGGCCAGTCGGCGGTGGGCATGTACACTCAACTCCCGTGGATGTGTTCAGGATGCCTTTCGCGCCAGCAGGCCGCCGCTCCTTCGCGCGGAGATACCCACCAGACCGTGTGCCGCCCGGAAGCGGCGCCTGGCTTGCGGATCGGCCGCTGCCGCAGGATGGGTCGGCCTCGCCGGTTCCAGACGGAGAAGGCCGATGCGCCAGCGAAGGCTCGATGCGATCGCTGCGCCTGCCAGCGGATCGGCGCCGGGTCCGAAAGCCGCATCGCGGTCCCTGGCGCGCGATCCAGTCGGCAGGGCAGGCCAGCGGCCCGCACCGGCCAGAGGCTGCGAGGTATCGCGGGAGCAGCCTGCCCTTGGGCCTGCACCATCCCCGGCCGGGACATGCACATGGACCGATTGTGCGGCTCCGTCGGCTCCTGTACGCTCGGTCTGGCTGCTCCGGGCGGAACCGGACCAAAGCCCAAAAAGACGCAAGGTGCATGCGGACGTGGACCGCGAACTCGAGCGCTACCATCCTTCTTTCTACAAGCTCCTGACCGGCGGCGACCCCGGGCGGGAGGTGTCTGGCACGAACATGCTTCCGGGGCAGTTCGTTGGACAGGTGGCCGAGCATCGTGACCTCTGCCGCAGCGGCTGGCAGGAGAACCTGCAGGAACTCACCTGCGGCGCCTGCGGCGCCCAGGGCGTCTACGACATCGGCCGCGTCCTCGTGTCGCAGGAGCGGGGCGACGAGCGGCATCTCACCTTCGTCGGCTACTTCCGCTGCCGCAGTTGCGGCGCCGGCGGGCCATGGACCTCGCCGGACCTCGACTACCTGGCCCTCGGCGCCATCGCGGCCGGGGCCCTGCGCCGCTTCGGCATCCATGCGCCGGACGGCGTCGGCGAGATCGAACTCTTCGACGGCTACCGGCCGCGCAGCAGCAGCGAGGCGGAGGAGCACCTGCTCGGCCTCCTGCTCGCGGATCCCACGAACGCCCAGCACCTGGTGCGCCTTGCGAACGTCTACTTGACGGGCGGCAGGCCGGACCTGGCGATGGCCGCCGCGGAGCACGCGCTCCGGATCGAACCCGGTCACTTCGAGGCCCTCCTGCTCGTCGGCCACATGCTGCGCCGCCTCGATGCGGCGGAGGCCGCCAGGCATCTTCGCCAGGCTGTCGCCGTGGCGCGGCGTTACCGCGTGCTGCCGCTCAGGGAGATGCGCAAGCTCCTTGCCGCCACGCTGCGGGATCTCATGCGCATCCACCGGGATTCCGATGGGGAGATTCCCTTCTTTCCAACCGATGAGGAGATCGCGGCAGGCAGGTCTGCCGATGCGACGTGGACCAGCATCGAGGAGAAGACGATCCACATCCGCACGCGCGGGGACGATGCGGATGCGTTCCTGCCGCTCGCCGCGCTTCTCCTCAACCCGGATCGCAGCCTGCCGGAAGAGGGCGCGCCGCGCGGCGACTTCGTCCCATCAGGCGACAGGCCCTTGCGGCGGGCGCTCGGCTCCGGCCGCAACGATCCCTGTCCCTGCGGCAGCGGCCGGAAGTACAAGCGATGCTGCGGGCGCGACGCCTGAAGCGACGAGGTCCCCGGGAAGCAGGCCGTCGCGCGTCCTCGGCGGATCCTCGCGTCCGGGGAGCTGCGCGGGTGCGGCGGCGTGCCTTCGCGGGCCCGCACAGAGGACGCCTCGCCTCTTCCGGCGCCCGCCCTGCAGAGCCGCGCCCTGATCGGGGCCGGGGGACATCTGCACCGCAAGAGCTCGCGCGGGAGTGACCGATGCGAAAGCCCTCCCGCAATCGAGCGGGGCGTCCGTCGCAGCGCGTCTCGCCGCTGGAGCCCCGTGCCGCGGGGGTATCTAAGGTCGCCGCGACAAGCAGCAGCGAGCCGCGCGTGACCGGCAGCTGCCGAGCCAAGGTAGGCGATGGCGACACCCTCGGGCGGTCAGGGATCTCCTGGTGGTCGCCGCCACGCGCGGGAGCGTAGCAACGCGCCGCAGTCGCCCGGTCGGGGCGGCTGCGGCGTGCGCATGCGTGGCCTACTCGATGCCCGCGGCCTGCATCAGGTTCCAGACGATCTGCGCGGCCTGTGCCCTGGTCGTCACGGCCGCAGGCGCGAAGTCGCCGTGGGCGCCGGTGCCCATGATGCCGCGCGACAGCACGAGCGCGACGTCCGCCCGCGCCCAGGCGGGAATCGCCGCCTCATCGCGCGGCTGCACCGACGCGACTCCCCGCCCTACGCCGAGGAACGCCATGGCCCTTGCGGCGATCGCGGCCATCTGGTCGTTGGTGATCTCAGCCCTGGGGTGGAACATGCCGTCCGGGTAGCCCTCGATGAACTGCTCCGCCGACGCCGCGTCGATCATCGGGGCCGCCCAGTACCCCTTGCCGACATCCTTGAAATGGGCGCCCTGCCCGATGCCCCAGAGCCCGAGCGCCCGGACGACCAGCGCTGCGAACTGGGCCCGCGTGACGCCTCCCTTGGGATCGTAGGTGCCAGGCGTCACGCCGGAGGTGACGAGCTTGTCGGCAAGATCTTCGATCGCCTGGGCCTGGGGCAGCCCCGCGATGTCCTTGAACTGCAGCTGTTGGGAGATGACGGCGTACGTCGCATCCTGGTACGCCAGGATGGTGGCATCCGCACCGGAGAACTGCGTTCTCGCATGCTCCGGCGTCCCGTTCACGAGCATGACTCCGGTGGCGGTGTCCGGATCGGGAGGCGCCGCAAGCCGCAAGACCTCCGTCACCGGCGACGCGAACTGGTCCAGGGCGGTCTCAGTCCCCGATACGCTGGCCGTCACCTGGGCGGTGAGCGGCGTGCCGAGCACGGTCATGCCGTGAAGCGCGGGCAGGCTCGCCGGGGTCACGGTGATGGACAGCGACACGTCGGCGGTGCCGGCTGCGCCGAGCTGCTTGAGCACGGCCGGGGTGAGCACCTTCCCGACCGGGATGGTGAAGGAGCCGGCGGCGGTGCTCAGGGTGACGGCATCTGCGGCCGCCGCCGCGACCGCGCCCGCCGGCAGGTCGAGCCGCGCCGCGACGGCCGCGGCATGGAACGTGAGGTCGGACGCGGTCGCAGGCACCATGCCGGCCAGAAGCGACGGGTCGACGGTGAGCACCATCTCGCCACCCGACGAGGTCTCGGTCGCCGTGGAGGTCACGTCGGCCGTCGGCGGCGAAGCAGCGCCCATTCCCGGCGGGGCGCCCGATGCGCCGGAGACAGAGGAGCCCCCCGCCGCCGCCGCGACGTCGAGGCTCGCCTGCGCCGACGTGATGCCGCTCGACTGCGCGAGGACGGACGCAGGGCCCGCGGACGACGACGCGTAGTACACGGTCGCCTGGGACTGGCCGGCGGTGATGGTGGCCGCCGTGATTTCGGATGCCTGAGCCGAGGTGCTGTAGAACAGGCCCTCGGTGGCACTGAGCGCCACGCTCAGGTTCGAAGCCGCCGTGGCGGCATGGCCCGCGGCGTCCAGGAGACGGATGGTGATGGCGTCTGCGGCGCCGGCGGCAGGCGAGGCGGTCGCGGCGCTCAGCTCGAGGACCTGCGGGCTGCCGGCTGCGATCGCGGTCGTCGCCGTGGCCGTGCCGAGTCCCAGGGCGCTGACCGAGACGCCGCCCGATCCGACCGCTGTCGGGTGGAAGACGAACGAGGCGGAGCCCTCGGTGAGTGCGTAGCTCGTGACGGGGCTCGTCCCGGCGGACGTGGTGACGTAGCCGCCGCTCGCGCTGAGCGAGAGTTCCACGGACCCCGCCAGAGTGACGGCGTTGCCCTGGGCGTCCTCGACGCTGACGGTGAAGGGGGACGCAGAGTCATCGCCCAGCGTCAGGGGCAGGCCGGCGATCGCGAGCCGGCTCGCCGCCCCCGCCACGAAGGAGACGCTCGCGGTCGCCAGGCCGTAGCTCGCGGCCTTCGCCTGCACGATCACGGTCTGCGCGACGTCGGTCGTCAGCGTGAAGGTCTCTGTCACGCTGCCCGCCGCGATCGCGATGCTGCCGCTCTGGGGGCTGAGGGTGCCCGATCCCTCGAGCAGGCCGAGCTGCACCGGCAAGGCCGCGCCCACCGGCGTGGGCGCCCCGGACTGCAGGCTCTCGACGGTGAAGGTGGCGGCCTTGCCGGCCGTGACCGATCTAGGGCCGCTGATCTCGAGCTCTGCGCCGCCGACGGTGATCGTGCCGGTCAGGACCGGGAAGCCGGGCGTAGCCACGGTGACGGTGTACGTCCCCTGAGGGAGGCCCGGCTCGAGCGCGAAGGAGCCGCTCGAGCCGCCGAAGGAGGGGGCGCTGACGTACCTCGACTCCACGGTCCCCAGGGAGCTCGCGACGCTGACGGTGGTGCTGGCGCTGAAGAGATCGTCCTCGCCGCCCACCGCGATCGTCGTCGGCCCGTAGCCCGAAAGGAGGCTAGAGGGCGAGAGCGCGAGCGTCGGCGCGGCCCCGATGGTGAACGGCCTGGACATCGAGACGCCGCCGCCCGCGACCACCACGTGGTAGCTGCCTTGGGAGAGGCCGAGCGGCAAGAGGAAGGTGAGCGACATCCCGCTCAGGGTGACGCCGCTTGCCGACTGCGCCGTGCCGCCGGCGGTGGGAACCAGGCTGACGCTCGGCGCTGCGCTGCCGGGAAGGTCGTGCAGCGTCGCCGAGATCGAGGGGGATGTCGTATAGCCAGCCGGGTAGGAGGACTCCTGGAGGTTCAGGCTCGGCAGGGCGACGCTGAGGCTGAGAGCGGTCGGCACGCCCGTGATCTGCAACTGGTCGGTACCCGCCTGCAGAGAAGCCGGCAACGTCACCGTCAGTTCGCCTGAACCGAGCACGTCGACCGGCAGGCTGGTCGCGATGGCGCTTCCGCCCTCGTCCAGGAGTTCGACGGCCGTCGCCCCGGAGAACGCGGTGTTCTCGCCCTGCACGGTCACCTGCTGGGTCTGTGCGTCGCCGGCCGCCACCGTGGACGTGACGAGGCTCGCCTTCACCGTTCCGACGGTCAGGGACCCTTGGAGCCTCGTCGCGCCCTCCACGACGTCGACGGTGTATGCGCCGCCGCCGAGCCCTCCCTTGAGGGTGAAGGAGATCGCGTCAGGGCTCAGCTGCTCGACACCTGTCACGACGTTCTGCTGCGCGCCAGCGCTGTCCGTGACGAAGACGGCCGGAGGGGTCGAGGAGGTGAAGGGCCCGGCAGGGTCCTGGGCGGTGATCGTCTGCTGCGTGTAGCCGATCGGCAGCGCCGAGGGCGACATGGTCACGCGGACCGCGGCCGTCGCAGGAGCCGGAACGATCGCGGTCGCCAGGAGGAGCCCGAAGAGGGCAGGCAGCACGAAGGCGCGTCGCAACATGGCTGCACTCCTTTTTCTCAGCAGCATCTCAGTGCACGCCCGCGGCGCTGATGTCGAGCGTCAAGGGGCTCGGCACGCCGCCAGTGACCGTGAAGGGCTGGCTGAGTCCTGTCGCCTCGCTGGCCCTTGTGGCGACGCCCTCGATCGTGTAGCTGCCGTCCGGCAGCAGAGGCAGGGCGCCGCTCACGGAGGTGAGGTACCAGGTGGCGGCGCCGCCCCTGGGCGCGATCAGGACGTTGACCGGCACCGTGACCGCGCTGCCGTTCAGGGTCACCGTGAGCCCCACGCCGCCCAAGGCCGGCTGCACCGTGACCGTACCCGCGAATGGAACGCCGACTTGGATCGCCTGGGCCGGGGCCACGAACTGGCCCTGGGCGGTCCAGTAGCCGTTCACCTGGTAGGTCCCCGCCGGCACGGCGGCTGTGACCGCGCCGCTCTGATCGGCCTCGAAGAAGAACGGCTGCGACGCGCCCAGGCCGGACGGTGTCAGCTCGACCCAGGCACCGGCGGCCGGGCTGCCGTCGGGCGCGCTCAGCTGGAGGCTCAGGCCGCCCGAGGGAACCTGTGCGGTCAGGGTTACGCTGCCGCCCGAGGGAACGCTGAAACTCTGCTGCAGGGGCACCCACTGACCGCCCGCCTCGCTCATGCCCTCTAGGTACCAGGTGCCCGGCGTGAGGGACAGGTAGAACCTGCCGAGCGCGTCCGAGGTGACGGCCAGCCAGTCGTTCGGGTCGTGCAGATCGGCGCTCGGGGCGAGGAACACCGTCGCATAGGCGAGCGCGTCGCCTATGCCACCAAGCGTCCGTCCACTGACGTTCATCGTCGGCCATGTGAGGTTTTCCGTCTGCAGGGATCCGGACGTCGTCAGGCTGATGCCGCTGAGGTTCGCCTCGACGCCGCTCGGGTTGACGATCGCCTGGGCTTGCCACGTACCCGCGGCGAGATATCCGGAGTAGTCGCCGCTCGGGTCGATGTTCAGGCTCACTCCTGTTCCCGTCGCCGTGTTGACGAACACCACCGTGCCGCCGATGAGGTGGCCTCCCTGGCCGTCGCTTACGCTGCCCTCGACGTCGGGACCGATGGCCGCGACCGATATCGGACCCACGACGCTGCCCTGGCTCACGGTGAAGGTCTCGTCCTGCGCGCTGAGATCGACCCACGTCGCGTTCGCCGGATCCCAGTAGCCTTCGACGAGCCATGTACCACTGGCTAGAGCCGCTTGGAACTGGCCGCTCGCGCCCGCGAGCGCAGATCCCTCTAAGGACCAGTCCGGGAGGCCGTTCGATCCCAGTTCGACGAAGCTCACCGACGCGCTCCCGACCGCCGCACCGGACGCGCTCACGCTGCCCGTGACGTCCGCGGAGGGGACGGTGAGGCTCGTGCCCGTTCCTGTGACCTGGAACGTTGCGGCGCTGCCGGACACGTCGACCATGGGCGTGCCGTAGCTGAGCACCTGCCAGGTGGAGCCTGGCGGGGCGTCGAGCAGCAGGTCGCCATGGCTGTCGGTTGTGAGCTCCATCTCCGCTCCGACGGTCGGCCCGGCCGTCTCCCGGAGCGTCACCGGTTGGCTTGCGATGGGACCCGCCGCGTTCTGGAGGCTGAGGGTGAAGCTGCCGGGCCAGGTGACGTTCACGGTGGCGCCGAGCTGGAAGGACTGCTCGAGCGATGTCACGCCGCCCGAGCCTGGGCTCGAGAGGGCGACCACGTACCAGGTGGAGCTCATCGCCGGGACGTTCGCGGTCACAAGGCCGCTCCTTTCCGCCATCAGCCACATGGCCTTCGACATGTCGGGGCTTTGGGAGCCGCTCTCGGGGGCCACCTCAACCCAGGCGTAGGCGACGCTCGCGCCGCTCAGCTGAAGGCTGAGGTCCGGCGCAGGGACCGCGACCGCAACGGTCGAGGCGCTGCCGCTCGCAGGCACCACGAAGGTCTCGGCCTCTGCGGAGAGGTCGAGCGGGCTTTCGGACGTCTCGCTCTGGACGGCCATGATCTCGTAGGTTCCCGGGGAGAGGACGCCCTCCAGGCTGCCGTCCGCCGCCGACGGCCCAAGCCAGATCGACTGGTCCTGCTGCGGCTGGCCGGCGAGGAGAGGCGCCACGACGAGGTAGTCCTGGGATACGGCGGTGCCGCCCTGCGTGAGGTCGAAGCTCGCGTTGGCAGGGGGCCACGCGACGTCGAGCGTCGCCGTGCCGGACGAGGGCACCGTGATCGTCACCGCCGGGTCGATCGAGGCCTGCCCCGCCATGCCGACGATCTGGATGGCCTGCCAGGTGCCGGGCGGCAGAGCGCCGTAGATGTCGCCGTTCTGGTTCGCGCTGACCGCGGCGTACCGCTGCTGGCTGCTTTCCAGCAGGATCGCGTCGCCGGCCACCTCGGACGGGGTGCCCGCGACGGTGCCGACGACGTTCGCCTGCGGCGCCTGGACCGTGATGCCCGCATCTGGCGTAGTCGAGGGATCGGCGATCAGGATGGGTGTCTCGAGGTTGAAGACCATCTGGAGGTTCGGGTCGTAGTACCCGTCGATCTCGAAGGTGTCGGCGCCGAGGCTGCCCGCGAACTGGCCGGTGCCGTCGGCCGTCAGGGTGATCGGGGCCGCCGAGGCGTTCGTCGCGTCCGAGAGGAAGACCTGTGCCCCCGGCACCGGCTGGCCCGTCGGGCCCACGACCGTGCCCGTGACGTCGGGCGTGCCGAGGAGCACGCCAGGGGAGTCCGTCTGCGACCCGCCGCTCGCCCAGACGTCCGTGAACGACGACGGGTTCGTCAGGGTGAAGCTCAGTTGGTCGGTGAGTCCGGCGTAGACCGTCTCCGGCACCGTGAGCGTCGACGAGAGGCCCGCCGTGGTGATGGTGGCGGCCACGGGCGCGCTGCCTGGCTGCGCGAACTGCGCGCCCTGGGTCGGCGGCAGCATGTTCGCCTGAGCGAACGGACTGAGGTCTGGGGAGAAGGTGGCGGAGCCCTGTTGACCCTCGCTCGGCGCGAAGGAGAGCGTGAACGTGTCCGACGCGCCGAGCGTGCTGTCCGTGCCTGTCAAGGTCGGCGCCGCCGTGATGTCGTAGGAGGAGACGCTTGCCGGCTGGCCGTCGAGGCTCGCCACGATGTACCCGCTGCCCTCAGCCCCGTTCACCATGCCGATGGTCAGGCTGAGCCATTGGCTCGGGTCGCTCGACTGCACGAGCTCAGCGAGACCGACCGTCAGTGTCTGGCTGGCGGTGCTCCACGTGACGGCCGACGAAGGCAAGGCAGCCGCTCCGCTGGCTCCATGCACCTCCACGACCGGCGCCGTCTGCCCGGTGGGAAGTGCCATGTCGCTGTGGGAGAAGTCCACGGTCAGGACGTCGGAACTCCCGAAGGTGGCCGCCGGTCCGCCGAAGAACAGAGAGACCCCGTCGGCCGCCCCGGCGGTGCCGTTCCCTGGGGAGGCGTTCAACTGGTACGTGGGCAGGCCGAGGGTGACGGGCTGGGCCGAGGTCAGGCCCTCGCCGGCCGAGGTGGCCACCGCCACTTGCAAGGGGCCGCTGCCCGGCACCTCGGCTCCCTCGAGCGCTGCGTTGCCGTCCAAGGCGCCGATCTGCATGGTCACCGGCGCTGCGGCGGCGAGATCCTGCTCGAAGGCGACGGAGAGCATGCCGCCCGCGTAGCCGACGTAGCTAGGCGTGAGGGCTTGCGTCCCCTGCTGCGCGGTGATGTCGGAGCGCCTGGGCGTGCCGTTCCAGGCAAGACCCGTGATGTTCACCGTCTGGGCCTGGCCGCCGGCGAGTGCGGTGGTCGGGGTGAAGGTCAGGGAGTACCGCGTCGGCGACCCCAGCTGGGTGGTCGCGGACTGCACCGACACCTGGCTCGCGCCGGGCGCGCTGGCAGTGGTGACATACCCGACGTCTACCGTGGCGGGCTCGCTGTCGCCCGTCGTCCACACCGCCACCTGGGACTGGGACGGGGGCGACGGGTTCGGAATATCCTCGTAGGCGCCGAGCGTCAGGCTCACCTCGGCGCCGGCGGCAATGGCACCGGACAGCGGGATCACGAGGTCGCCGCCGGAGCTGTCGAAGTACAGCGCGGCGAAGGGCACCGACGCGCCGTTCGCGGACAGGCTGACGTCCCCTTGCGGCAGGGGCCCCTGCAGGGTGGGCAGCTGGACATCGATGGCGTCGCCGCTCGCCAGTGCCGACTGCGTGTCGAAGCTCAGGCCGTACGAGGACGCCTCGCCGGCCGCCAGATCGGAGAGGCTCACGGCCAGGCTGCGCACGGATCCGAGGCTATAGGGCACCTGGGTTCCCGCAGGGTCGGCCAGGGTCGAGATGCCCAGCTCGTACGGGGTGGTGGACGCAGGGCCTGTCGGCACTTGGCTGAGGCCCAGCGCGAAGGACGTGCCCACACCGACCCCTGGGATGACGTAGGCGTTCGCCGTCGCGTCGTAGTTGCCGGACACCGGCGAGCCGTTTACGGTCGCCTGGATGCCGGCGCTCGTGAGATCGAGCCCCGAATCGGTACTCTGCACGTACACGGCCGTGGTGACATTCTGGGTTTCGGGGTAGACGGTCACGTCGAGCGTGGCGAGGGACGAAGCCGTCGTCAGAGATGTGAGTTTCGCAGAGAACATGGGCGGTATGGTCAGGTCCGCAGTCGCATAAGCGCTGTCCGCGTCGGTCTTGACACCGATCCCGACGGTGGAGAGCGGCGCAAGGGTGTTGATGTAGGGGCTCGGGCCGAGGGTGATGGTGAGCGCGTCCCCTGCATCGGGATCGCCCTGATACGAGAACGAGAGGATGCCGGAGCCGCTGTCCCAAATGAGATGGCTCACGGGCAGCGTCTCGCTCGGCGTGGTGGTGGTCACGGTGATCGCGCTCGCCAGCTGGGCGTAGACCGCGTCGGTCACGCTGGACGAGATGAGCCCGGGAGCCCCCGAAAGATCGAGAGAGATCGTCGGGTTCGCCGTGGCGTCGGCGTTCTCCATGTAGTACTGAATCTGGTACGTGCCGCTCGCGGGATCGTAGGATGCGGAGGCGAGACCCGTCGACGCGGCAGCGGAGCTGCCGAGCAGCCCGAACAGGATAAGAAGTGCAGAGAGTACGGTCGATACCGCTTCCCGAAAACCTCTGCGGCGCATACGTTCCCCACTTTCCATTCCAGCTCATGCCATGGCACATATTCTCTTTTTGTTGCACCGTCGTCCTTGGGTCAGTTGGATGCCCTTTTGTGTCTGAATGGCCCATGTTTGGCTTTTGTGCTTATAGCTGTCGGTTGATGGTTCCCCGCATTCGACGGCTGGCTCAGCTAATTGGGTACGAGGCTCAATCCCCTCGCCCTTGCGGGCCGCGGCCTGGACGTCGCACTGCCTACGCTTACTCGCCAGCCTCGCGGCTGTCGGGCCAAGGCTCGCTTCCCCGTGGGTGGCTGGCCCTTGCGGGGGCGGGAATCGCACCTGCCCAAGATGGCTGGCTTACCCGGGCGCACCCCCTCGCCGTCAAGAAATCCTTTTGCCGCACCTGACGGTGTGAGCGCTTTCGGTACGAGCGACAGGCCACCAGGAAACCGCTCGGGATTCTTGACACTATAGGACAGGGCGCCTGCCGTGGAGAGCGGCAGGCGCTTTCGTGCAGGAGGGCTGGCAGAAGGCGAGCAATCCAGCACCGACAGGTGGCGCTGGATTGCTCGCCAGGGTGTCGCTTTACTCCCGCCGGGACGAATCCGCCAGTGAGTCCGGCCGGTGGCGAGGCAGCCAGTTCACCGCGAAGTCGACCATGGCGCGCTGTGATGCGAGCACGCAGTCGGCTTCACCGACCTTGCCGCGCAGCACTGCATGACGTTGTACGAAATCCCTCCCGATCTCGCCGAAGTCGCTGGAGTCGTAGTCGATGTCTTCAAACGCCACCCATTCCCGCCGCCCATCGCGGATGACGGGAGCGAACTTCGTGACCTGAGCCTTGCCAGGATAGGCTGCGCGATACTCCGCAAGGTGCAGGGACGTGTTACGGTCGTGTGCGACGCCGAGGAGGAGGATGTTCGCGTCGGCGTTGTACAGCTTGCCGAGCGGGGATTGCTCTCCCAGGCTCTGCTCCAGCGCATGGTCCGCGACAATGCTCTTGGAGTGCTCTCCCCAGGCTGCGAAGGAGACCTGCGGGTGGTCGCTGCGGAACACACCTGATCCCTTGCGAAACGTCTCCGGGATGATGCCCATGCCGAACGTTGGCGTCAGGTCCCGATCATACGCGGGCATGGATTGCCGGATGGTGTCCCACCATTCCTCGGGAACCGGTGGGGTCTCCCACTCCACAGGATCTGACAGGTTTGTGGACTGTGTGGGCATCACCAAAGTACCGGTGGGTCCGAGCGCATCCATCAGGGATTGGATCACCGCCACCGGCCCGCCACAGACCCATCCCAAGGACTTCAAGGAGCTGTGCACGATTAGCGTGGCGCCGAGCGTCACGCCGAGGTTCTGCAGATCACGGGTCATGGTCTCCACGGTGTGTAGAGTCCGGCTGTTCGCCATGTAGCGATCCCTCCACGGTCGGGTCTCTCCGATGCGTCCCCGTTACGCACACTCATGCACCCAAGGTCGGTCAGTCGATGACCAGTTCCACGATGTCCCCGTCCGCCAGAACGTGGTCCAGACCAACCTGTTGTTCGCGGAACTTCGCGCTCGCACCGGTCACATGGGCGCCGCGGCAGTGGCCAAGCCAAGCGCGGTTCAGGACCGCCGTGAGCATTTCCACCGAAGCGCCAAGAGGCAGCACCACCGCATCACGGGAGACCGCTTCCCCTCTCGGCCTGCAGAACACGCGGATGAGGCCCGAGAGTTCCCAGATGAGGCGTCGCACCTCGTCAAGACCGTCTCCGGTTACGACCGAGCAGGCGGCGATCGCCTGTTCCGGGTGGGAGGCGCGCAGGTCAGCGAGCATCGCTCCTGCGTCGTCCAAGTCGGACTTGGTCGCAGCGATGCCGGTGGGTATGTCGATGCCCTCACGGCATAGTTCAGCTTCGACAAGGAGCCCTTGCGAGAGGCCTTCGTGGGAGAGCGGGACCACCTGGAGCGCAGCGTCGGCCATGCGGATGGCAGCCAGCACGGACCGTCCGCCGCCTCGCCCGTCCGCGGCACCGTCGAGCAGTCCTGGCAGGTCCACGAGTTGGACCTTGGCGCCGCCGAAGAGAACCATGCCTTCCACCGGCCGCAGCGTGGTGAAGGGATAGTCTCCCACGGCCACCTGCCGGCCGGTGAGCGCCTTGAGCAGGGACGACTTGCCAGCGTTCGGTGGCCCGACGAGCACGACCTGGGCGGCACCCTGCTTGGGTAGGAAGAAGGACTCCTGGTGCTGGATCGCTTTCCTGGTCTCTGCCTCCGCGATGAGGTCCGAAATCCACCTTCTGATCTGGCCGTAGGGTCCCTGGTAGTAGCCCGGTAGTTCTGCGAGACAAGCTTTCAGCACGCGAATTCGTTCCGTACCTTCAAGTCCGCGGATCCGCCGCTTGATGATGCGACGCATCTCCTGGTGGGGGACAGGCATCTCGGCACCCTCCGTCATGAAGACTCCTCTTCGACGGCGGTTCGATCCCATTCACGCCTGCAGTACGGAGCGGTGCAGGCAAAAAGGCAGGACGCCGCCGGCTGTGCCGGAAGCGCCCTGCCGTCCATTGGCGGGAACCGGCACCGACCTCAAAAAGGGCATACGTCACCCTGGGCCGGTGCTAGAGTCCTGCCTTGTCTGCGCGTAAGAAGGAGACGCCTGATCCCATCCGGCTGGTAACGCGCAGCATGGGCGGCGCCTCCTTTCGAGGGAATCTTCTGCCGAATTACTGTATCACGCCTGGTTGGAGCACGGCAACGGCACCCAGGGTGCGCGCACCAAGCGTGCGTTCTTGGGCCTCATGGGGAGGTTGCCCGGCCGGCGGTACGGAACCCACGATGAGCTAGGTGTACAGATCTGGCTCGTGACGGCGTCATCCAGTTCGGAGGAGGCGCGCGATGGAAACTCGCGAGATGGAGGAGATGCTCGCCCAGATCTCGAGACTCCTCCATCGCCACCTCGTCAAGCTGGGTGCCGACCAGGAGGACGCGAAGGACATCGCGCAAGACGCCATCTACAAGTGGCTCCTCTATGCCGACGCCGTGCCGCCTGAGCGCGCTCCCGCCTGGATGTTCCGGGTGGCGGTGAATGCCTACTACGACCTCTGCCGAAGACGCAAACGCCATGTCGCGGTCGCTCTGGACGAAGCCCTCCTGGTGGACAGCGAGACGCCGGAGACGGCCGTCCTGCGCGCGGAAGCCGCGGGGCGCACCCGCGAGGCTCTGAGCGCCCTGCCGCCGAGGACCCGGGACCTCCTGCTCCTGAAGTACGAGGAAAGGCTCTCGTACGCGCAGATCGCGCAGTTGCTCGGGCTGCCCTTGTCGCACGTCTCCACCTACTTGCACAGGGCACGGGCCAGATACCGCAAGGCCTACAAGGAGGACTCCTGATGGACGACGGGAAGCGCGAAGAAGGGAAGCTGGAGGCGGGTGCGGGCCTCAGCCTCGAAGAGGTGCGTGGGGTGCTCGGCCGTGCGCGACGCCGCTCCACGCTCCGGACCGTGCTAGTGTCCGTTCTGTCCGTTCTCGTGCTCGCGGCAATCGCCAAGGTGTTCGACGCGATGCTGCTGAGCCGGGCGGCGAACAGCCTCATCCCATACGCCCAGGAGCAGTTCGACGTCTCCCAGCCGGACGTGTACCTGGGCGGCGTGCAGTGGACCTCAGGTCTCCTGGGCGGGCAGCTGCAGATGCAGTCGTTCAAGATGATCGGTGGCGTCCCCATCGCGTGGGGCACGGAGCGCTACGACTTCAACATCTTCGGGGCCATCTCGCCATGGTCTGGAGACTACAGCCCGAATCCGCAGGTCGCCACACGAAACGGCATGCGCCTCTACGACTACCAGACGGAGCAGCGTCTCATGCTCTTCTACGAACCGCATATCCGCTATGCCCAAATGTTCCATGACCTCTCGCAGCTCAGTCGGATCCCGCCAGGCGACGAGGTGGAGATGGCGCTTTCCCTGAACCGGGACTACACGTTCGCACAGGTAAACGCTATGCTGCCGAAGGGTGTGACACCTGCCTGGTACTGGGTCGACACGTACGCCAAGATGCGTGGAAGGCACGCGAACCCGGAGCCTTGGCCAGAGTACGCGGTGTACGGCTTCGAACGGGTGCCCAATCCCTCTGATCCCTCGCGGACGCAGACGCCGGCGGGCTTCGTGCAATCGTTGAGGGAGGGCATGCGTGGCCCGTGGCAGGGAACGTACCAGCAGGTCTATGATGCCTTCGCACATGGCGCGGGACAGGTTTCAGCAGCCGACATCCGCATCATCGGCGTCGTCGTCACCGGGACGCCGGGTCAACTGAAGGCGCTTGAGGGCCGCGGCTATGTACGCGCGTCAACCCTTGGAGCCGTCGCAAACCCGTACTGAGCCGAGGCTGAAGCTTCGTCCCAACTGGGTGCAAGATGTCGATGAGGGCGCTCTGGTGGACTGGCTCGCAACATGGCGAGCGACAGAAAGACGCCGCACCGGGCAGTTCAGCCCGATGCGGCGCTCGCAGGTCGGGGATCTCAGGCGGGCCACGTCTCCGCGGCCCTGGTCGACCGAACCCTGTCCCCGCCGCTTAGCGCCAGCGGGGCGGGAGCGACTAAGGGAATCCTTTAGGCGCACGCGGGGCAAACAAGAAGGGCCGCCTCCCGCGCGGGCTTCACACCCGGCAAGAAGCGGCCCCACTTTGGTGCACCCGGATTCGCGATCCAGGTGGGTCGGCTACCGTCGAAGATCTGAACGATCAAGGCGTTCCTTGATCCACATGCGAATGAGAGTGGTAGGCCCGACTCCGGCTGCATGGGCCTGCTCCCGCAGGCGACCAACGCGCGGTATCACGCTATGATGGGCGAGTTTAACACATTGCGTTCCGCTCCGCGAGGTGGAGCAAACGGGAAGGGCCGCCTCCCGCGCGGGTTTCAACCCGGCGAAAGCGCCCCGCATTGGGGGCACGTTCAGGCACTTATGTCGATATCCTCGTCCACATCTGGCCAGCATACCGCTTGTTCGTCATCCACGATCCTCACGTTACGCCGCTGAGCCTGCGTGGCTGCGACGAGTCGCGGAAACCAGTGCAAAGGCATGGTGATTTCGCGGCCGTCCTCGAGCACGAGTCGGATCTTGCCGGCGCGTACGGCTACGGAAACGATTGTAGGGTTCAGGTCAACGGTCAAGCTCCGGTCCCCCTCGCCCGAAAGGCAGCCCATGCCTTCAAAAACTCGGGTTGATGGTCTCAGCACCCGACGGACTTCCGCCTGCGTGAGCCCTCGGGCACGTCATGAACGCCAGCGTGGGTGATCTCGTCCGTCCCTGTCCAAACGCACCTGCGGTGCAGGCGACCTGCAGGCCGCCGTCGGCCGCTGGTGCGGCAGGTAGCAAGGCGACTTGCCAGCGGACGTCGGCCCAGGGCCACCCTCATGCACGGCGGCCAGCGTCAGGCGCCTAGCTCTTCAAGTGCCTGGATGAGCGTCGGCACCGTGATGACCTGCCAGCCGCCCACGAGCCTACGGATCTCCTGCCCGGTCTCTGCCGCCACGGGTCCGAGGACCAGGACGCCCGGGCCCTGTCCACGCAGGGCCCCGAGCCGCCCGAGGACGTCCGCGGGCGATGTCAGGTGGCCGTGCAGGCTGCTCATGCCGACCGCCGCTACCGGCAGCAGGTAGGCTTCCTGGCGCAGGGCCGAGACCATCGCGAGGAAGGCCGGCAAGGCGATCGCCGACCCGTCCGCCGCCTCGCCGTCCGCCACCTGCAGGGCGAGCGCCCGGCCGTCCAGACTGCGCGTGGGAAGGCGCAGCAGGCGCTGGTTCGCCATGAGGAAGCTGAAGGCGATCCTCGCCGCCTCCCCGGCCGCGGCGGAGAACCTGCCCTCCGTCCGGAAACCGCGCCCGCCGGCCAGGAGGGAGGCCTCGAGCCGCAGGAGGCGGCCGCCGGACTCGCTGCCCTTGGCCTCGCGGTCCAGGTAGAGTACCTCGCCGGGGGCCGCGGCCCTCTGCTGCACATGGATGGTCTCCTGCCCGCCAAGGTCTCTCGCCGGTGTCCGCGGAACGCCCTGGAAGCCGATCGGGCGCGGCTGGAACTCACCCGGCGCGATGCGGCAGAGCTGGTCGTGGATGCGCTGGCGCAGCTCCCCCGCCAGGGAGAGGATCGCCGCGATCACCTCGGGGTCGCCGGCGGGGCCATTCGGGTAGACGAGCTTCAAGAGCCCCTGCGCGCTGCGTTCGACCGCGGCCGCGTCGCGACGCGTCATGCCGGGCAGGAGCGGGTGGTCCTGCACGAGCTCTTCGAACTCCTCCGCGTAGGGCAGGGTGCGCAGGCCCACCAGCACCTCGCCGAAGTAGTCCGAGACGAAGCCGACGCCGGTGGCAAACGAGGCGGGCTCGAGCTTGGGCAGCTCCCAGCCGGGCAGGAAGCCGTGCAGGCGGTCGAGGAAGGCGCTGTCGCGCAGCTCCTCCGGCAGGGGCTCGCAGAGGTGGTGGTAGCGCCGCGCGGGCAGGCCGGCCTCGACGTCGATGTTGCCGAGGAGCACGACGGAACAGTCCGACGTGAACTCGTGCCGGCCGCGGCTGAACTGGCCGCTCTCGAGGAAGTCCTTGAGGGCCGCGACGATCTCCTGGCTGCCGAGGTGCAGGCGGGCGATCTCGTCGAACGCCACCATACGGCGCTGCGCGAGGAGGCCCGGCACGCCCGTCGTCAGGTGGACAAAGAGGTTTGCCGGTGTCACGGCCCCACCCGAGATGACGAACGCGTCCTGCGAGACGTTGCGGGCGAGGTAGGTCTTGCCGGTGTTCTTCGGCCCGAGCTCGAGGAGGTGCAGACTCCCTTCGGCCAGTGGCGCGAGGCGCATCAGCATCAGGAGCTTGCGCCGCAGCGCGTCAGCCGCCGTGAGGCCGTGCGCGAGGGCCAGGGGGTCGTAGCCGGCCGATGTCAGCAGGAGGTCGATCCAGGCGTGGGCCGTGAAGTAGCTCCTGCCCTCGAGAAAGGGCTCGAGTCGCGCGTGGGCCTGCGCCGGGCGGAAGTCCTGCACCTCGGTGGCCGGGATGCCCTCGCCGTTCGGCTGCCAGAGCAGGTCGATGCGGCCCCAGAGGCCGCCGCTCAGGAGGCCCGGGTGCCGCTCGGCGAGGTCAGGATCGACGCGCGCCTTGAGGTTCAGGCTGCCGATGCGGCCCAGGTAGCTCCCGTCGTCGACGTCCACCGTCACCTCGAGCCGGTCGATGATGCGCAGGGACCCCTCCCGCACCAGCCGGTGGCGCCAGAGGTTGCGGTCGCGCGGCAAGGGGTGGTGCTCCGCGAGGTAGTCCCGGATGGCCGCGACCGCCCGGTCCTGCGGCCGCTGCGCGAGGAGGTACTCGCTGACGTAGCGCGGCACCTGTCCCTGCGCGCTGAGACTCAGCGCGAGGCCCTTCGGCAGCACCACGGGCTCGCCCATGGCGCCGAAGACCTGCAGGACCCGCTCATCGAACGCGGCGGACCCGGGCATCAGCCGTCCCAGCCGCGCCGCACCGCCGCGTCGGCGGGCGGCTCGTCGTCCCCGGCCGCCGCTGCGGGGGGAGGCTCGATGATGCCGTGCACCCTGAGCGTCGGCTCCTCTCCATAGACCTCGTAGAGGTCCAGGAAGTGCACCGCCGCCCGCACCAGCTGCCGGACCTTGATGTCCCGCTCGCGCAGGGGCCCGCGGATGCGCCGGAGAAGCTCGTGCCCGTCCAGGGGCGGCGTCCAGCCGAACGCGTCTGCGTGGATCCTGACGATGCCGTCGAAGACCTGCGCGAGGTCCGCCTCGCTCAGCGGCGGCAGGTTCGGTGCGCTCTGCAGTTGGCGCAGCGGAGCCTGGATCCTCTGCGCGAGCTCGCCCTGGCCGCGCTCAGCAAGCCAGAGCGGCAGCTCCTCCTGCTCGCGCAGCCGCTCCGCGAGGGTCTGCTGGAACGACGCCGCCACCGCCACCGCCGTGTAGGTGTGCGGCAGAACCGCGCGATCCTGCAGCCGCCCGAGAAGGTCGTAGGAGCGCGCCCTGGCGCGCCGGCCGACGCTGCCGATCATCTCGGCCTCGTCGATCAGGATCACCCAGCCCGCGAGGCCCGCGACCGCCGCCGCCTCGTCGATGAGGCGCAGGTAGTCGAAGGCCTCGTCGAGCTTGAACCGCTCGACCTGCCCGAGCTTGCGGCCGGTCGCGTCCTCGTAGGCCCGGCGAAGGTCTGGCAGCAGGAGGAAGTAGCCCGAGAGATCGCGGTCGAGAGGCTCGACGTCGCCGCGCCTGCTCTCGAGCCTAGCCTCGAGCACCGCTCCGAGCTTGGGGTGCAGCTTCGTCTGCGCGATGCGCAGCAGGCGCTCCGTCGCCTCGGGCCGGCGCTCGATCTCCTGCCAGAGCGCGTCGAGTCCCGGCCGCTCGACACCCGGCAGATAGGTGCGGGCGATGAGCTTGCGGTAGACCCGGTCCACGCGGTCGAGCGGCGTCTCGCGGCTCACCGTCAGCTCGCTCACTAGGAAGCGCTCGCGCTCCGCCATGTTGCGGATGGCGTTCAGGGTGTGGCTCTTGCCCTCGCCGTAGTTGGCTGCGACGATGCGCATGCTGCGGCGCGGCCGGCCGCCCTGCAGGCTACGCAGGTCCTCGCCGATGTCCGCGAGGGTCTTGGCGCGCCCCGCCGACAGGACCTCCGCGACCGCGCGCGAGGGCACCCCGGCACGCAGGTGCTCGATGCAGGTGCGCGCCACGCTACGCTCCACGCACGTCACCCTCCTTGCCAAGGATCGCCTCGACGAGCAACTTCACCGGCGATATGGGACCCATCGCGACGAGTCCCTGGGCCTCCTGCACCGCCTGCGGCGACGCGCCGTAGGCCTCGGCGATGCGGCCGCGCCAACTGGGCCAGTCCTGCCGCCAGACGGCATCGAGATCCCTCAGGTCCTCGAAGGGATTCGGCCGGTCGCTCTCGACCTCCGGCTCGACCCGCATCGCGAGCGCCGCGTAGCTCGACAGCCCCGCCCGCTCGTCGGTGTAGATCTCCGGCCTGCCGGCGAACAGGACGAAGAGGCCTGGCATGCCCTGGCCCTCGTCGATCAGTTCGCGGATCGCCTCGAAGGCGTCGTCGCGCCGCAGCGGCGTGTAGCGCATGGGACCGTCGCCCCCGAGGAGGGCCTCCATGTCGTCGATCGCGACAAAGAGCCCCTTGCCGCCGACGAGGCGGTTCGCGTGCAGGAGGGAGCGCAGGATCTCGCGCGCGCCGTAGCGGTCGATGGCCATGCCGATGCCAGCGCGGCGGCGCTGCGTCGCCGAGACCTTGCCACCCGCGATCCAGGTGGCCGCCGTCTCCCGGTGCGCCAGCTCCTGATCCGCACCCGGCCGCAGCATGGCCGCCGCCAGGTGGCGCAGCGCGGTCGCGACCGGAGACGCGATGTTGCGCTCCGCATAGAGGAAGTCGAGCACGCCTGCGAGGTCTGCCGTGACGGCGGCCTGCGGCCGCCCTCTGGCCAGGAGGTAGGTCTCGAGGTCGACGTCCTCGCCCGGCCGGAAATCCGGGGCACCCGCCCGGTGCGCCGCCTCTGCGGCGAAGCGCCGCGCGATGTCCTCGAGCGGCAGGTCCCTGAGGATGACGCGGTAGAGCTCGTCGAAGCGCCCGATCATGACCTCGCGCGCCGATACGCCGGCCGTCAGGTAGCCCTCGGCCGCCGCAACGCGGCGCATCTCCGAGAGGAGGCGTGTCTTGCCGCTCCCCTCCCGGCCCCTCAGCCACTTCACGGCCGAGCCGCCCTCCGCCACGTAGGACCCGAGGTACTGGTCGCGCCAAAAGGCGGCGATGCCGCCCGGATCGACGAACGGCGCCGCCTCAGGCATCGCCCTCGACCTCCGCCAGCCGCAGGATGCCGAGAGGATCCGTGCCGCCCTTGGAGTTCGGCACCGCGAAGTTGCCGCCGCGGCCGTTCAGGAAGCTCAGCTGCTTGTGGTCGTAGACCATGTTCGACTCCCGGCGCAGGCGGTAGATGTCGAAGGCGAACTCGTTCTTGGTGTAGTCGCCCGTGCCGCTGCGCATCGTGAGCACCTCGTAGACGGCCCCCAGCGAGACGTCCATGCCCTTGGCCCTGCCGGCCTCGCGCAGCAGGTCATAGGCCGACGTCAGGGCTTTCATGAAGCGGTTCGCATTGAAGCTCGAGCGATGCAGGGCCTGGTGGCGCGCCTGCACCTCGCGCATCAGGGCCAGCGGCTCGAGGGTCGTCGTCTTGCGCCGGCCGATCGCCGCCTGCTCGCCTGGGAGGTCCAGCGAGACCTTCAGCGGGAACACCTCGTAGTCCGGGAAGTCGCCCTGCAGGGGAAGGCGCAGCTGCGCGGCCGCCCGCTGCATCTCCGCCGCATAGGCGGCGATGGCCGATGCGGCGGAGGCGGCGCTCCACGCGGCGAGCGTGGCGTCTGCCGCCCGTGCCGCCGCCGTGACCTCCGCCGCAAGCTGGGCCGCCTCTGGCAGGCGCTGGCGCAATAGGCGCAGATCCCAGCGGCCGGCGGCCTTCGCGACCTGCTGGCTCAGCCGGCGCAGCCTCGTAGCGGCGACGTCGAGCTTCTTCCAAGAATCCAGCACATTGTCCGGCAGGAGCATCCCCGGGTCCTCCTGCAGCAGGGACTCGTCCAAATCTTCTCCTCCTCGAGTGGGCACGTGCCGCCTGCATCCTCGCCGCCGTCAGGTGCAGCGCAACTGGTGACACCACCGCTGCATCGCCTATTCGACAGGCCTCGGACCTGTCCTCTGTCGGGGGGCGTGGATAGGTTCGCCAACGCAAGGCAATCGTCCCGTGCTCCCCGGGCACGGCAGATCAGCTCTCGCGCCCAGCCGAGCACGATGGACGGGCTGCCTGTCCGTGCGCCCTGCGGGCGCATGGGTGCGTCGCGCCAGCGCGGGACCGGAGCACGTCAGGACTCGCGCCGGCTGCGCCTCTACGCGCGGCCAAGCACCTTTGCGACGATCGCCACGTCGGGGATATGCCGTACGGCGGCGGCAGACTGCACAAGAAGGGTCTGGTCGGCAGGCGAGAGCGAATGCAGGTTGCCATCCCCGAAGTATGTCATCGCACGCAGGCTCTCACTGGGCTGAAAACCGGATCCGTACATGGCGCAGGCGGCACCGAGAGCCAATGGCAGGCTCGCCCCGGCTCGCATCATCGCCGCAAGGTCGCGGTAGTCCTTGGCCTCGGCGCGCTGCGTGATGACGGCGACCTTCGTCGCCATGAGATCCATGAGGGAAGCCACTTGCAGGACACCGTCGTCGGTCATCTCGGGATCGCCGACCCGGCCGAAGCGCAGACCGCCAAAAAACGACAGACTTACGGGTTCTGGGGAATCAGGTGGTTGCCACAGGGAGACGGACAGCGTGTCCACCCTGTCCTGGATCGTTCTGAACTGGCCCAGAGGTTCCACCACCGTCCTCACCAGGGACTTGTCAAGCGGTCGATCGGTGAAGAAATCGAAATCCACCGACTGGCGGTGCCCGAGCCTAAGCGCAACCGCCGTACCGCCATAAAGCACGAATCCCAGGTTCGAAAAGGGACGCAAGCCCCTCCAAATGCGGCGCTGCTGCGCCGGAAGCACCTCGGTCCGCGGTGCGAAGGTGCCGCTCATGGAATCATCCTCTTCGGGAGCGGCGGCACTTCGCCGATCTCGCTGAGGTTGAGCCTGTAGTGCCAGTAATACCAGGAAGGCTCGTCGAACCAACCCGCCTCCGCGTGCATGATGACATCGCGCAGCGTGTCGTCGCCAACCTGGCGGGCGATGGTTTCCATGTCCTCAAAGTCGCCCATACGCATCACCCTCGCGATTACCCGCTCGGGATAACGCGCCGCCTCGGTCGGGCTTTCCCACCAGACGTAACGTGCCACCATGATGCGCCAGGTCTCTTCGTCGATGCGATCCCGAATGCTTGCGAAACTCGTCGGCCTCGTTGCCACGTGGGATTTTGGCATCAGAATCCCCCCTGTGGCCAAGTGGTGAACGTTACGCAGCCCACTGCCACTTTTCCCTTCTAGTATAGCGCAGGCACCCGCCGCGACCGCGGCGAAGGCAGGGGGTACGGCCGTCGTGTCCCGACCCCTAGTAGAGGTGGATTTCTTTTGGCCGAGTCTGTGATCCGCTTCAACCTGCGTGGAACTGCTGCTCAACCCAGCCTTGTGCTGGCGGTCGGCGAACACCTCAACGCGACTCTGGCCGAGCATCTCGAAGGAGACTTCCGGGTGCTGCGGCAGGTCTCCATGCTGGACGATCTCGTGAACGTCCTCAAGGAGGAGAAGCCCGACAGTGTGCTCGTGTCCCGCTACCTGCCCGGCAGCGGCGACATCCTGAGCTCTCTCCCCGCGATCCGCCGCGCGGCGCCGAACTGCCGCATCGCCCTGCTTCTGGGCGAGCCCGACGAAGAGGGGCGCGCCATCGTGCAGGCCGGTGCCCAGTACGGCGTCTTCAACGTCGTGTCTGGCCAGGACCTCGACCTCGACTCGATGAAGGCCGCTCTCGCCGAGGACCGTACGTGGTCGGACATCGCCGATCTCATGCCCGAGGGCTTCGAGATCGCGCCACGCCCGCGCGTCCAGCCTGGCGCAGCCGACGATCACCGAACTTCCGCCTGAAGCAGCACCGAAGGTCGTTACGAAGTACGCCAAGATCGTCGCCGTCGTGTCGGGCCGTGGCAACGTCGGTAAGACCACGGTGGCGGCGAACCTGCTCACCGCTGCGCGTGAGAGCGGCGTGATCGGCATTGACCTCGACTTCACGAAGCCGGACCTGCTCCTGCAGTTCGTGCCGGAGGACGCCCAGCGCTCTGACCTACGCGACCTTCTGAACATCTTGAACATCTCCTCGCCCAAGCCTGGAGAGCCCTCTGTCGCTCTCGACCGCCACGACATGCAGATGCTGCAGGGGTGGGTCGACAAGCCCTCTCTGCCAAGCTTGATGTAGGCGCCGGATCCGGAGAGAATGTGTATGCACATCCGGTGGGAAGGGGGGGGCAAGGGTGGGAAACCGAGAGGTTGCCCCCCTCCTCTGCCCCGGCGGCCA
>JAJZVM010000175.1 GCA_021845645.1 Bacillota bacterium | reverse complement strand
ATCGCCTC
Source organism: Bacillota bacterium (assembly GCA_021845645.1). The sequence continues at coordinate 8,378 of JAJZVM010000175.1, read as the reverse complement.
GAACATGGCCGTCTGGTGCTTGCCCACCTTCGCCGGCACCGGCGCTCCCCAGACATCGGCACAGCGCTGCCGCGCGGCCGGGTCCGTGAGGTCCTGGAAGCCGGGCAGGCGGTTCGGCAGGGCGCCCATGTCGCCGCCACCCTGCACATTGTTCTGGCCGCGCAGCGGCGCGAGGCCGGAGCCATAGCGCCCGACCTTCCCCGTAAGCAGGGCCAGGTTGATCAGCGCGTGTACGTTCTGCACCGCGTTGTGATGCTCGGTGATGCCGAGCGTCCAGCAGATGATCGCGCGGTCGGCCGTCGCGTACAGGCGCGCGAGCCGCCTGACGCTTGCCGCGTCGACGCCCGTCTCCCGTTCGACATCCTCGGGACGGTAGGCGAAGGCCACTTCGCGGTACGCGGCGAACCCCTCGGTCGCCCGCTCGATGAACTCCCTGTCTTCGAGGCCCTCCTCGAGGATGGCGCAGGCGACCGCGTTCGCGAGCGCCACGTCGCCGCCCACCTGCACAGGCAGGTACATGCTGGCGAACTCGACGCCCGAGATCCGCCTCGGGTCGACGACGACCAGCTGCGCCCTACGCCGGCGCACCGCCTTCATCATGTGGTGGAACATCACTGGGTGCGCCTCGCGCGCGTTCGAGCCCCAGAGGATGATCAGGTCGGTGTTCTCCATCTCCTCGTAGGAGACGGTGCCGCCCCCGGAACCGAATGCCGCCGCAAGACCTGCGACGCTGGGGGCGTGTCAGGTGCGGTTGCAGCTGTCGATGTTGTTCGTGCCAAGCGCCGTGCGCATGAACTTCTGCGCCAGGTAGTTGAGCTCGTTGCTCGATTTCGAGCAGCTGAAACAACCGAACGCATCGCTGCCGTATTGGCTCTTGATGCGCGCGAATCCTTCCGCCGCGCGCGTGAGAGCCTCTTCCCAGGTCGCCTGGCGCAGGCGACCGTCCTCGCGCACGAGCGGATGCAAGAGGCGCCCCCGATTGAGCCTCGCCATGGGCATCGCCATATCCACGCCCACCTCCTAAGATGGCTCGCGGCCTACATGAACGCGAACAGCGTCGCTTCGCCATCCTTCATTCAGTTATTCAATTCGTCCGGGCGACGCCGCTCTCCTACCGTCGGCGGTAAAAACCGTCCGCCTAGGGTTCCTGCCACTCCCGCAGGGAGTCGGACGCACCGAGCCCCGCATCCTGGCCGGACGCCATGGCGGCCGCGATCAGCTTGCGCTGGCCCGCGACGAGGTCCCCTGCGACATAAAGGCCCGGTTCCGGCTGGCCGTCGGCCCTGAGGGCGGCTCCGTCCTCCCCGGTCCGCAGCAGTCCGTCCGCGTTCCGCGCCAACTTGAACTCCGCGAGAAACTGCGTATTCGGCGTCAGCCCCTCGTCGACCAGGAAGCCGTCCGCGCGGAGCTCCTCGCCGTCCGTGAAGACGACGCTCTGCAATAGCGTGCCCTCGCCCAGGTGACGCGCGATGGGGCGCGTGTCGATGCACAGTTCGCGCTGCCCTGCCTGCCTCAGCTGCGCATCGCTCAGGCCGTGCGGGCGACCGTTCGTCAGGATCGTGATCCGGCTCGTGAAGTCCTGCGCGCCGAGACTGGCCTCGTAGATGCTGTCGCCCACGCCGAGCAGGGCGAAATGGCCGCCGCGGTGCAGGTGGCCGTCGCAGCGGATGCAGAGGTGCCAGCCGTTTTCGTTGCCGGCGTAGCGGAAGGCCGTACGGTGGCGCTCGAGCATGCGCTGCCCGGGCTCCACCTCGATCTCGGGCCAGCCATCCTCGAAACCGGATGCGATGACCACGCGGCGCGCCCGGAAGGTGGCCAGGCTCTCGACAGCGCCGTGCCTGAGCGGCCCTAGCGATGCGACGACCGCGAAGACATCCCCCTCGCGCCGCATCTGCAGCACGTAGGCGCCGACAAGAGCGATGCGCGGCTGTGCCGCTTCGCCCGACGCGCGGCTCGTCAGCAGGCCGTGCAATTGCCGCCTCAGTTTGGGGCCCGTGAGCGGCGGCAGACCCGGTGCGTCCTCGATGGCGACGGACTTCGCCCAGTACGCGCGACCCTTGCGCTGGCTGACGGCCCCGGCGTCCAGCACGAGCACCCTGCGTCCCTGGTGCCAGGCCGAGATGGCGGCCTGCACGCCGGCCGGACCGGCGCCGATCACTGCAACATCGTAGATGAACGTATCCGCAGGTGCTTGTTCCATGCCTTCCTTCATACCGCTCCCTTCCCGACCTGTCCATAGGGTGGGGGTCGTATAGGCCACACGGTACCATTCATCACGTCCATTTGGTGCGCGATGAACTGTCTTCCAGTCCAAAGATGCGCTATGCTCATCGGCGGGACGCACGGGCGGGACTGGACCGAGCGCATCGCGGCCCCCTGCCGCGCAGATGATGAGAAGGCCCAGACCCTCAGCCATTGACCCTCTCAGGGAGGTCTGAAAACAGCATGGCGACAGAATTCCGCAACGACGACAGCGAAGTCGAGGTCGAACTGCAGGAGTGGCTCGACTCGCTTGACTACGTCCTGAAGCAGGGCGATCCCTCGCGCGTCGAGCGCATCCTGCGCCGCCTGCGCATTCGCGCGGAGCAGGAGGGCATCGAGGTCGCACCGGTGCCGACGACGCCGTACATCAACACGATCCCGGTCTCGGCGCAGCAGCCTTACCCAGGCGACCTCGAACTCGAGGCGCGCATCGAGGCGCTCGTCCGCTGGAACGCCGCGGCCATGGTCGTACGCGCCAACCGACGCGTCGACGGCATCGGCGGACACCTCTCCTCGTTCGCATCGATCGCGACGCTCTACGAGGTCGGACAGAACCACTTCTTCCGCGGCCCCGGCGAAGATGGCCGGCAGGGCGACCAGGTCTACTTCCAGGGCCATTCCGCTCCGGGCAACTATGCCCGCGCCTTCCTCGAGGGGCGCCTGTCCGAGACGCAGCTCGACCATTTCCGCCGTGAGCTGCAGCCGGGCGGCGGTCTTTCCTCCTACCCGCATCCCTGGCTGATGCCGGACTTCTGGCAGTTCCCCACCGTCTCGCTCGGTCTCGGGCCGCTCCAGGCCATCTACCAGGCGCGCCTCAACCGCTATCTCGATGCGCGCGGCCTCAAAGACACGTCGCAGACCCATGTCTGGGCCTTTCTCGGCGACGGCGAGATCGACGAGGCCGAAGCGCTTGGCGCGGCCAGGCTTGCGTCGCGTGAGGGCCTCGACAACCTCACCTTCGTCGTCAACTGCAACCTGCAGCGCCTGGACGGGCCCGTGCGCGGCAACAGCAAGGTGGTGCAGGAGCTCGAGGGCTTCTTCCGCGGCTCCGGCTGGAATGTGATCAAGGTGCTCTGGGGCGGCGAGTGGGACCGGCTGTTCGCCCGCGACACGCGGGGGCGCCTCGCCGAACGCCTCGGCGAGCTCGTGGACGGCGAGCTCCAGAAGTACACCGTCGAGGGCGCCGCCTACATGCGCGAGCACCTCTTCAATGACCCGTACCTCAAGGAACTGGCCTCGCACTTCTCGGACAGGGAACTTGGCGCCCTGCGCATGGGCGGGCACGACCCGGTCAAGGTCCACGCCGCCTACCAGCGGGCGCTCGCCGAACGCGGCCGCCCGACCGCGATCCTGGCGCAAAGCGTCAAGGGCTACGGCCTCGGCGCGGAAGTGGCCGGCCGCAATGTCACGCACGAGCAGAAGAACCTGTCGGACCAGCAGCTCATCCTGCTGCGCAACGTCACCGCCCTGCCCTTGAGCGACGAGGAGGCGATGCAGGCGCCCTTCTACCGTCCGCCGCAGGATGCGCCGGCCATGGCCTACCTGCGCCAGCGCCGCGAAGCGCTCGGCGGCTTCCTGCCGGCCCGCCAGGGCCCGCCGGCGCCGCTGCCCCCCGCCGACCCGAAGGCGTTTGCCGAGTTCAAGGACGGTTCGGACCGCCCCGCCAGCACGACGATGGTCACGGTGCGCCTACTGGGCAGCCTGATGCGCGATCCCGAGATCGGCCGGCGCATCGTGCCGATCATTCCCGATGAGGCGCGCACCTTCGGCATGGAGGGCTTCTTCCGGCAGTTCGGCATCTATTCGCCCGTCGGCCAGCTCTACGAGCCGGTCGACCGCGCGACCCTGCTGCCGTACAAGGAGGCGAAGGACGGACAGGTGCTCGAGGAGGGCATCACGGAGTCCGGCGCGATGGCCTCGTTCATCGCGGCAGCGACGTCCAGCTACACGCACGGCGTGGAGCTCGTGCCCTTCTTCTGGTTCTACTCGAACTTCGGGCTGCAGCGCATCGGCGATCTCGTCTGGGCCGCAGGCGAGCTGAGGGCGCGCGGCTTCCTGGTCGGCGGGCTCTCCGGCCGCACGCAGCTGCAGGGCGAGGGCCTGCAGCACCAGGACGGCAACTCGCACCTCCTGGCCTACCCGGTGCCGAACCTGAGGGCCTACGACCCCGCCTTCGCCTACGAGATCGCGGAGATCGTCCGCCACGGCCTGAGAGAGATGTTCGAGGAGCAGAAGCCCGTCTTCTACTACATCACGGTGGGCAACGAAAGCTACGAACAGGCATCCATGCCCGAAGGCGTCGCGGACGGCATCGTCCGTGGCATGTACCGCTTCCGTCGGGCCGAGCTTGCGAAGCCGAAGGCCCAGGCCCGTCTGCTGGGCTCGGGACCCATTTTGCGCGAGGCCCTGGCTGCGCAGGAAATCCTCAAGGACTACGGCGTCGCTGCCGACGTCTACAGCGTCACGAGCTACAAGGAGCTGTACCGCGACGCGATCGCGGCGGAGCGCCTGAGCGTCCTGCACCCCGAGCAGCCGGCCGTGGAGCCCTATGTGGCACGGTGCCTCGGCCCAGACGGGGGGCCCGTCGTCGCGGCGTCGGACTACGTCCGCGCGCTGCCCGACTCGATCGCCCGCTTCGTGCCGGGCACGTTCATCTCCCTCGGCACCGACGGGTTCGGCCGCAGCGAGGATCGCGCGACGCTGCGCGACTTCTTCGAGGTGGACCGCCGCCACATTGCCTACGCCGCCATTTCCGCCCTCGTGCGCGAGGGCGGTCTGCCGAAGAGCGTCGCGGCGCGCGCGAGGCGCGCGCTCGAGATCGACGCCGCCCGGCCGGCGGCGCTCGAGTCCTGAAGCGTCATCCGTGAAAGGAAGCCCGCCCTATGCCGCTTGAATTCCGTCTGCCCAAGCTCGCCGAGGGCGACGCCACCGGCTCCGTCGCAAAGGTCCTCGTTCAGGCGGGCGACCAGGTGGCCGTCGACCAGTCCGTGCTCGAAGTGGAGACCGAAAAGGCGGTCGTCGAGGTGCCCGCAACCGTAGCCGGCACCGTGACCGCCGTGCATGTGCAGCCAGGGCAGGATATCGGCGAGGGCACGCTCGTGCTCACGCTCGCCGAGGCGGCAGGAGCAGCGCCGGCGCCGACCCGGGAGGCCGGGGCGACTGCCGCCGCCGCTCCCCCGTCCCCCGAGGCCGCTGCGCCGGAGCAGCCGGCGCAGCCTGCCGCACTGGCCCCCGCCCCCGTGGCGCAGCACGAAACGGCCGCTCCACAGGCACCCGCTGCCGAGGTTCCACAGGCCTCCCAAGGGCCCACCCGGCCGACGGCCGGCCTTGGGGTGCCTGCCGCGCCGTCGGTGCGCCGTTTCGCGCGCGAACTCGGCGTGGACCTGACCGGAGTCACGGGCAGCGGCCCTGGCGGCCGCATCTCGATCACGGACGTCAAGGCGTTCGTGCGCCAGGCCCAAGGCCGCCTGCAGGGTCCTGGCAGGGGCCCCGCAACGCTTGCGCTGCCGGACCTTTCACGCTTCGGTCCCGTCCACCGCCAACCGGCGTCCGCCGTGCGGCGGGCGACGGCGCAGCATCTCGGCCAGAGCTGGCCCAACGTGCCGCAGGTGACCCAGTTCGACGAGGCGGACATCACGGAGCTCGAGTCCCTGCGCCACCGCCATGGCGACATCGTGGCGTCGCGCGGCGGCAAGCTGACCGTAACCGCGATCCTGCTCAAGGTGACGGCGCTCGCCCTCAGGCGCTACCCTCAGTTCAACGCCAGCCTCGACCTGCAGAGCGGTGAGATCGTGTTCCGCGACTACGTCCACATCGGCGTCGCGGTCGACACGGACCGCGGCCTGCTGGTGCCTGTGGTGCGCGACGCCGACCGCAAGAGCATCGCCGACCTCTCTCTCGAGCTCGGCGAGACGGCGCAACGCGCCCGAGCGGGCAAGCTGACGCTCGACGACATGCAAGGCGGCGGCTTCTCCATCTCCAACCTCGGCGGCATCGGCGGCACGGGCTTCACGCCCATCGTCAACTGGCCCGAGGCCGCCATCTTGGGCGTCGCGCGCCAGAAGCAGGTGGCCCGCTTGAGCGGCACAGGCTTCGAGGCGCGCACCATGCTGCCGCTCGCGCTCTCCTACGACCACAGGCTGATCGACGGCGCCGATGCCGCGCGTTTTTTGCGCTACATCTGCGAGATCCTCGAGTCGCCATTCCGCATGGCATTGGAGGGCTAGTCATGGCCATCGAAACAGCTGTCGCCGTGCTGGGCGGCGGCCCCGGCGGCTACGCCGCGGCATTCGCAAGCGCGGACCTCGGACTGCGGGTGACGCTCATCGACGATGCGCCGAATCCAGGTGGTGTCTGCCTCTACCGCGGCTGCATCCCGTCGAAGACGCTCCTGCACGTCGCACGGCTCGTGCGCGAGGCGGAGGAGGCCAAAGCGTTCGGTGTGGCCTTCGGCGCGCCGGCCATCGATCTCCCAGGACTGCGTCGGCACAAGGACGCGGTCGTCCAGAAGCTGACCGGCGGGCTCGGCCAGCTCGCAGGCCAGCGCAAGATCGCCTATCTGCAGGGAAAGGGCCGCTTCGCGGGCCAGCACAGCCTCGAGGTCACGCTGCAGGACGGGAGTATGCAGGAGGTCCGCTTCGAGCACGCGATCATCGCCACCGGCTCCCTGCCGCGCACGCTCGATGTGCTGCAGGGCTTCGAAGGCCTCGTCTGGGACTCGACAGCCGCCCTCGAACTGCGCGAGGCCCCCCGTCGCCTGCTCGTCCTAGGTGGCGGCTACATCGGCGTCGAGCTGGCTTCGGTCTACCTGGCCCTCGGCTCCGAGGTGACGCTCGTCGAGGTGACCGGCGGCCTCTTGCCGGGGGCCGACCCCGAACTCGTGCGCCCCCTAACGCAGCGCCTCAAGGGCAGGGCGCGCCTGCTGTTCGACACCAGCGTCGTCAGCCTGGCAAAGGAGGGCGACGGGCTCAGAGCCACCCTCAAGGGCAAGGACGGCGCCGAGGAGGTGCTGTCCTGCGACCGTCTTCTGGCGTCGGTCGGACGTGCGCCGCAGACCGGCGGCATCGGCCTGGACGCGCTCGGCATCGCGCCCGGCCCCGGCGGCTTCCTCCAGGTCGACGCGCAGCGGCGCACCGCCCTGCCGCACATCTACGCCATCGGCGACGTCGCGGGCCAGCCGATGCTGGCCCACAAGGCATCGTACGAAGGCCGCGTCGCGGCCGAGGCGATCGCCGGCCGGGCGAGCGCCTTCGACCCGGCCGCCATCCCCGCTGTGGTGTTCACCGACCCGGAGATCGCCTGGACCGGGCTCAGCGAGGCCGAGGCGAAGGAGCGGGGCATCGATGTGCAGGTCGGGCGCTTTCCGTGGGGCGCGTCCGGGCGCGCCGCGTCGGTGGGCCGCAGCGATGGTCTGACCAAAGTCATCGCCGAGCGTGCGAGCGGGCGCGTGCTGGGCGTCGGCATCACCGGCCCCGGGGCAGGCGAACTGATCGCGGAAGGCACGCTCGCCATCGAGCTGGGCGCCGTGGCCGAGGATCTCGCCCGCACCATCCACCCGCATCCCACGCTCTCCGAGACCGTCATGGAGGCCGCGGAAGGCATCCTTGGCCACGCTACGCACTACTTCGGACGCTGACGGTCGCCTCGCCGGCGTCAGCGCGCAACGAGACACCCGGCAGACCGCGAGGTCTGCCGGGTGTTCTGCCGCGTCGCTCAGTTGTAGCGGATGCGCGGGTCGGCGACGGCGTAGAGCAGGTCCGCCAGCAGGTTGCCGAGGATCGTCAGGATGCCGATGATCAGCGTGATGCCGAAGGCGATCGGATAGTCCCGCTGCAGGGCGGCCTGCCAGAACAGCAGCCCGAGGCCTGGGTAGTTGAACACCATCTCGACCATCAGGGCACCTGCAAAGAGCCCGGGGATCGAGAAGCCGATCAGGGTGATCAGCGGCAGGAGCGAATTGCGGAACGCGTGGCGCAGCAGCACCACGTATTCCGTGACGCCCTTGGCGCGCGCCGTGCGGATGTAGTCCTGGATCAGCGTCTCGACGACCGAGGAGCGCATGAACCGTCCCCAGAAGGCCACCGTGGCGATCACGATCGTGATGACGGGCAGGGCGA
>JAJZVM010000174.1 GCA_021845645.1 Bacillota bacterium | reverse complement strand
CCCCAGGGCGGCAACGCCGCGCGCGGCGAGCAGCTCGCCACGCTGGCTTCTCTGGCGCACGAGCGCCTGACGAGCCCCGAACTGCGGGACCTGCTCCAGGCGTTTGCGGAAGAGGTGCGGGAGAGACCCGGCGACGCGCTGCACCAGGCCTTCCTGCGCACGGCGCAGCGCGCCTACGACCAGGCGGCCAAGCTGCCGCGCGAGCTTGTCGCACGCCAGATGCGCCTGACGACCGATGCGTACGAGGCCTGGGTCATCGCGCGGTCAGAGAAGGACTTCTCCCTCTTCGCCCCGGCGTTCGCCAAGATCGTCGAGCTCAGCCGCGAGATCGCCGACGCGATCGGCTACCAGGACGAGCCGTACGACGCCCTGCTCGACTTCTCCGAGCCCGGCATCACCGCACAGGCTGCGGCGCAGCTGCTCGGCGGGCTCAAGGAGGCCTTCGTGCCGCTCGTGCAGCGGATCGCGGAGCGCAAGGACAGGGTCGATCGCAGCCCGCTCTTCGGCCACTTCCCGGAAGCAGCCCAGTGGCAACTCGGGCTCGAGGCGGTCGAGGCGTTCGGCTTCGACTTCCGCCGCGGCCGCCAGGACCGCTCGATCCATCCCTTCACCACATCGTTCGCCGTGGGCGACGTGCGCATCACGACGCGCATCGATGAGACGACGTTCGCGTCCGGCCTCTTCTCCACCCTGCACGAAGGTGGTCACGGGCTGTACGAGCAGGGGCTGCCGGCCGAGTGGGCCCGCACGCCGCTCGGCCAGGCCGTGTCGAGCGGCGTGCACGAATCCCAGTCGAGACTCTGGGAGAATCTCGTCGGGCGTTCGCGCCCGTTCTGGCGGTACTTCCTGCCGAAGGCGCAGATGGCGTTCAGGCCCCAGCTCGCCGCTGCGACGGTCGAGGATGTCTACAGGGCCGTCAACTACGTCGAGCCGTCGCTGATCCGCGTCGACGCGGACGAGGTGACCTACAACCTGCACATCGCGGTGCGCTTCGAAGTCGAGCGGGCCCTGATGCGTGGCGAGCTCAAGGCGCAGGACGTGCCGGCGGCCTGGACGGACAAGATGCAGGCATATCTGGACGTCACGCCCCCCGACGACCTCTCGGGACCGCTCCAGGACATCCACTGGACCTCTGGCCTGGGCGGCTTCGTCGGCTACACCGTCGGCAACGTGGTCGCGGGACAGCTCTGGCGGGCCGCGGAGGCCGCCATCGGGGATCTCGGCGAACTGATCGCAAGGGGTGAGTTCGCGCCGCTCCTGGCGTTTTTGCGCCGGGAGGTGCACGGGCTCGGCTCGCGCGAGACGACGGACGGCCTGATGCGCCGGGTGACGGGCGAAGGCCTCACGACAAAGCCCTACCTCGATTACATCCAGGCCAAGTTCGGCGAGATCTACGGGCTCTAGCGCAACGGGAAGGGCCGCCCCGGCTGGGGCGGCCCTTCACCTTCCGGGGAGCCTTCACTCCGCCATGGCGAACCCAGCCGCCTCGAGGGCCGCCCGCGCCGCCTGCACGGCGTCGCCCGGCACGTAGATCGTGCCGAAGCGGTGGTCGCCCTGGGGATGGGAGAGGTAGGTCGCCTGCACGTTCGCGCCGGTTGCGGCCACGGCACCGAGGGCGCGCGCCATCTCGCCGGGACGGTCGCCGACGCGGAAGTGCAGGCGCGCCGCGTACTCGATGTCCAGGATCTCGTCGAAGAAGCGGTTGAGCTGGGGCCAGCCGAGCAGGCCGACGACCTCGCCCGCGTCGTTTGCCACCAGCACGGCGCGGCTCGGCCTGCGCCAGAGCGCCTTCGCTGCCAGTTCGAGCGGCGCGGTGTGCGGCAGGGTCTCGACATGCTCCGCGATGGTCGCGACGGGCCGGCCAGGGTCGGCCTTCATGCCGTGCATCACTGCGCCGGCCAGATGTTCGAGGATGCTGCGCATGCGCACGATGCGCCCGCGCGGCTGCTCGTCGAGCACAAGGCAGGTGAGCTGCGCGTCAAGGAGCTGCCGGTACGCCTCGCTGAGCGGGGCGAGCGGCGAGACCAGGGAGCGGTCGAGCGGCAGCATCAGCGATCCGAGTAGCATCAGATCTGAGACCTCCCGGATGCGGCTAGTGGGGTGGGTTCTGCCTCGCGGCCCGGGCTCCTGCCGCCGTGCAGCGCAAGCGCCAGCATGGCGCCGACGATCAAGGCGCCGCCCAGGTACTGCGGCCAGTTCAGCGTCTGTCCCAGCACCACAAACGCGCTGATGGCCGCCGAGAGGGGCTCCGCGGTCGCCGCGATGCCGACGGCCGTCGGTTCGAGACGGGTCAGGGAGTACACGTAGAGGGCGAATGGCACCAGTGTGCCCAGCACCACGACGAATGCGATGAGCAGCACGCTCTCGGGGGTGAGGCGCCCCATGCCGTGCAGCCAGAGCGGCCAGGGCACGGTCGCGATGACGGCGCCGTAGAGGAAGCCGTAGGCGGTCGTGACGAAGGCGCCGCGTCGCGCGACGAGGTCCCTCGGATAGATTGTGTAGAATGCGAGGCTGAGCGCCGTGATCAGTCCCAGCGCGACGCCGAGCGGCTGCAGGCGCAGCTGGCCCTTGCCGAGCACGAGAAGCAGCGTGCCAAGGACCGCGAGAACCAGCGCGACGGATTCGGACCGCGCCGGGAGCCGCCGCTCGCTCAGCACGACCCAGGCCGCGATCAGCGGTGGGCCGAGGTATTGCAGGAAGGTCGCCATGGCGACGCCGATCAGCGAGATCGCGGCGAAGTAGCCGAACTGGACGAGGAAGAAGCCGAAGGCGCCGAAGACGGCGAGATGGCCGAGGTCCCGCGCCGAGACGCGCAGACTGCCCGGCTGGCGCCAAAGGAGCACGAGCGCGAGGATCAGGCCCGCGCCCCAGAGGCGCACCACGACGAGAAACAGCGGCGAGAAGCCGTAGCGAACGAAAAGGAGCTGGGCCGCCGTGCCGCTGAGGCCCCACAGGCTCGCGGCCACGAGCACCAGCGCGATCCCCTGTGTGGCCCTGGACACCTTCAGCCCACGACCCGCTTGAGGTACTCTCGCGAGATGTTTCCGCCCGAGAGGACGGCGACGCTCCGGAGTGCCCCGTCCACCTTGCCCGCCATGAAGGCTGCGTAGGCGACTGCGCCGGACGGCTCGACCACGAGCTTCTCCCGCCAGAGCAGGGAACGCACCGCCGCGAGGATCTCGTCCTCCGTGACGGTGACCACCCGGTCGACGACCCGGCGCAGGATGTCGTAGTTCAGGTTGCCCACCGACTGCGTGCGCAGGCCGTCGGCGGCCGTGTCGATCGTGTCGAGCGACACGTGCTCGCCGCGCGCGAAGCTGAGCGCGAGGTCGTTCGCGCCCTGCGGCTCGACACCGATGACCTCGACGCCGGGCACGAGCGCCTTGAGCGCGAGTGCGGTGCCCGCGCAGAGTCCGCCTCCGCCGACCGGGACGAGCACCTGCCGGACGTCGGGCAACGCAAGCCCGATCTCGAGGCCGACGCTGGCCTGGCCCGCGATGATCTGCAGGTCGTCGTAGGGCGGCACGAGGACGAAGCCTTCCTGCGCGGCCTGCTCCTCGGCGATGCGCCTGCGCTCGTCGGAGCCTCCCTGGCAGAGGACGACCTCGCCGCCGTACGACAGAACCCCCTCGCGCTTTTCGACGACGCCGCCTTCCGGCATGACGATGCGGGCGCGGCAGCCGAGCAGCGCTGCGGCGCAGGCGACGGCCTGCCCGTGGTTGCCCGACGAATAGGCGATCACGCCGTGCGCCTGCGCCGCCTCGAGCGAGCTTGCGAGCTTGTGGTATGCGCCGCGGATCTTGAAGGAGCCTGTCCGCTGCAGGTTCTCGGGCTTGAGGCGGAGCGCTTCGAGACCTGGCGCGCGGGCCTGCAGGAGGGGCGTGGGCAGGAGAACAGGCCCGATCAGGCGGGCCGCGGCTTCGATCTCGGCAAGCGATGGTTCGATTGGTTCAGACATGGCCGGGCGCGCCTTCTGGGGCGCGCACCTCCCTTCGCTGGACTGCTCTGGGACTTCTCGCGGCGAGGGGCAGCATCCTGCCCGGCGCGACGCAGGATGCGCGGGGTGTTGGTGGAACAATGTGAGAGGTGGATGGAGGGATTGCAGAGATGGCCGCAACGGACGTCAAGTCGAGAAGCGAGATGGAGCCGTCGCTCCAGTGGAACCTAGCGGACCTCTACGCCGGCTACGAAGCGTGGCAGGCGGCGCTCCAAGAAGTTCGGGTGCTGTGCGACGGGTTCGAGACATACCGGGGCCGCCTCGGCGAGAGCGGCACAGGGCTGCTCGCGGCGCTGCAGGCGGAGGACGAGATCGGCCGCAGGCTGGAGCGGATCTGGGCGTACGGCATGTTTCACCACGACCAGAACACGCAGGACCCGCAGGGTACGGAGATGGTGGCGAAGGCCCAGGCCAGCGCGGCGCAGGCGGGCGAGGCGACGGCATTCCTGGTGCCTGAACTCGTCGCCCTGCCCGAGGGACGCCTCGAGGCTCTGCGGCGGGAGACTCCAGGCCTCGAGCAGTACGCCCATACCCTGAAAGAGATCGAGCGGCAGCGCCGTCACGTCCTCGCGCCGGGCGAGGAGGCCCTGCTCGCGGCGTTCTCGCCGGTGCTGGGCAACGCCGACACGATCGCGGGACAGCTCTCGAACGCGGACCTGAGGTTCGAGGACGCGAGGACGGGCGCGGGCGAGGAGATGCCCCTGAGCCATGGCCGCTACGGCCAGTACATGGAGTCCAGGGACCGCGAGCTGCGGCGCACGGCCTACATCAACATGCACCGCGCCTACGAGGAGCACCGGCACACCTTCGCCGCGACGCTCGACCAGCAGCTGCGCACCTCGGTGACCGGCGCGCGGGTGCGTCACTACGGCTCGGCGCTCGAGGCCGCACTCGACGGCCGCAACCTGCCGCAGGCGCTCTACGGGCGCCTGATCGAGGCGGTGCACGCCGCCTTGCCCGCGCTCCACCGCTACGTCGCATGGCGGGGCAGGAAGCTGGGCGTCGACCGGATGCACTTCTACGACCTCTACCCGCCGGTGCTCGACCTGCCCGAGAAGCGCTACGCCTGGCAGGAGGCCAAGGCGTTGGCCCGCGAGGGCCTCGGGCCGCTTGGCGCCCACTATCTCGAGGGGCTCTCGCACGTCCTCGAGGACCGCTACATCGACGTCTACGAGAACCGCGGCAAGCGGTCGGGCGCGTACTCGATGGACGTCTACGATGTCCACCCGTACATCCTGATGAGCTTCACGGGCACGCGCGACAGCGTATTCACCTTGGTGCACGAGGCGGGCCACTCGATGCACTCGGTGCTCTCGCGCGAGAACCAGACCTTCCGCAACGCCCAGTACCCGATCTTCCTCGCGGAGATCGCCTCGACGACCAACGAGCACCTCCTGCTTCAGCATCTCCTGCGCACGAGCCGCGACCCGGACGAGCAGATCGACCTGCGCGACGACCTTGCGCAGAAGTTCCTCGGCACCGTGTTCCGCCAGACGATGTTCGCGGAGTTCGAGCTCAAGGCCCACGAGCGGGTGGAGGCAGGGGGCGCCTTGACGGCGGAGTTCCTGCAAGAGACCTACCGGGACCTGCTCGCCCTCTACTACGGTCCGGATCTCGAGATCGACGAGCCGGGCACGTTCGAGTGGGCCAGGATTCCCCACTTCTACATGGGCTACTACGTCTTCCAGTACGCGACGGGGTTCATCGCCGCCGCGGCGCTCTCGCAGGCGATCCTGCAGGAGGGCGGGGCGGCGGCGGAGCGCTACCTCGCGTTCCTCGGCTCGGGGGGCAGCGACGATCCGCTGCCGATCCTGCGCCGCGCCGGGGTGGACCTGATGGAGGAGGCAGCCCTGACGCAGGGTCTCGGGAGCTTTGCGGCGGTCGTCGAAGAACTGGACGGGCGATGAGGGCCTAGGGGGAAGACCGCGCCAGCGCGCAGCGACGGCCGCGGGCCGCCGCTGCCTCTAGAGCTGGATGGGTCGCTACTGCCTCGCGAGATGGTCGTCTCCGAGCTGAAACACGTACGTCGCTCCATCCTCGGCCCTTAGCACCGCCCGGTTCCCGGCGAAGGAAGCCAGCCGCAGCGGACCGTCCCCGCGTCGTGCGGTGAATATGCCAACTGTCCTGAAGGTCTCCTCGCTGTAGGCGATGACGACGCCTTGCGAAGGCAGTGCATCTGGGTAACCGCTACATAGCAATTGGGACGCGTTAAACCAACAGTCCCCCACGGCGTAATCTGGCACCGGGTGCCTTACTGCAGGCAGTACGGCACCGGGCAGCAGAGCGATGGACCGCTGCGGCAGGCTTGCCGTGAGGGGAAGGTCCCGCCGCCAGCCCGTCGAGAGCCAGCGAGCCATGGCAGGATCGCTGCAACGGCGGGCCTGCTGACCGTCCGACCGGCTGACCAGGACGTACCTTGGCGAGACGCCGTTACCGGCAGAGCGGTCGGCGGGCAACCAGTCCTGGGAGATGGCAAGTGTCTTGCCGCCGCCCAAGACGAAGAGCAGTACGTGATCGCCAAACTGCGCTACGGGTCCAGGCGGAACGTTCTCTTGATGTCGGGCTTGCCGGAGCAGGCGCAATAGTCGGTCGATGATGGCCCGGTCCTTTTGTGACCGCGGGTCGAGCGTTTCTATGGCCGACGAGGGATTCCCGAGGTTGAGTTCGACCCCGAAGATCTCTGCCGGCAGTGGGACGCACATGTCGGCGGATTGCCTTGGGCCGCCACACCCCGCCAGGAGGAACGCGGTGGCGAGGCTTGCGACGAGGGCCTGGCGCATGCGACGAAGCCTCCCTTGCAGAGCCGGGCATTGTGCCGTCGTCAAGGCGCCCCCCTGCCTTGTGAACACCTGCGATAGGGAGCGGTGACGGGCCTGCACGAAGCCTCAGCTGTGCGCTTCGCCAAAGGGCCAAAGCGGCGGGCAGGCGCCAAGCGGCGAGCACGAGACGGGGTAGCACCGTCCCTTCGGCCTGACGCATTGCGGCGCACCATTTCTACCCGACGATCCTGACGGACGCCATGGTCGGCCGCCCGGGCAATGCGACCTACGCGCCAGGGACCTTCACGCTGCTGCCCAACAGTCCGTGATTATGACGATTCGCGCTTGCGGCGCCGTCCCCATCCTAAACTCCGGAGGCAGGGTCACGGGCACCGTCGCGAACGTGTTGACAGTGGACGGCACGGACGAATGCAGCATCCCGGGGAAGCTCGTCTCGTACACCTTTATGGTGTCCGAGCTCCACCTGGACGTGCCGATACCGGCCAAGGCGACCGAAAGCGGCAATGGAGCGGGCACAGCAGCAAGGGAAGCATATCGGCTGACCGCCGCAATCCCGCTCGCTCGATTCAGTCTTCGCCAGCAATCGGCCCTTCGCCCGAGTTCGTCGTGGTAGTCGTCATCTCTCCGCGAACCCGTCGGATGTCTTCCGCGCGGTACTGACGTTGACCACCGGCCACGTTCCGCCTCGCTACACCCATCTCGTCCAGGAGGCCGCCCGCATCCCAAGCCTCCAGAGTAGAAGGACGGACGCCGAAAACCGCTGAGGCGGCGTACAGACTCATCCATTCTGTGGCCATGATGACCTCCTAGCTGTTGCCGCTCCGGAAGGGGGCTGTCACCGAGAACGTGGTCAGACGTATTCACATCCGGCACTCTCTTTCGGTGTTTTACCATGGGCTTAGGCCTTTCCTGCTTCGACCAGGCGGCGCGCAAAGCGCGAAGGTGGTTTCGTGGGGCCATGCGTGCATAGTCCGACTGGAGTCCCAGACGGCGCGCTTCGGGATACACCGCAGAGTGCAACCGGGCGCGGTTAGCGGCCTATGTCGAGCGTGCCTGAGCAAGTCCGAAGGATACCGTTTGAGCAAACCGCTCAGCGGTAGCATCCAGCCACGCTTGCTTGCGACGCGTAGGCGCCAGGATCTTTACGCTCACCGTTTAGGTACTCTGCATGAATCTCTAGTACCTCAGAATGTGCCAAGTGTGGAGCTATGCAGCGCACCGCACGGCCTCCCCATGGCTAAAGCAGGGGCTTCCGTGCGGTGGGGAGGGTGATCATCCTCAGACCTTCGCGCAGGATGCTGCGCGAGGTGCTGAGGTCGCGATCCTCCATGTGGCCGCAGATGGGACAGACGAAGGTGCGATCAGCCAGCGTCAGGGCGCCGTTCCTGCTCCTTCACCTGCGCCAGGTCTGCAACGATGGGAAGATGCGGCCCGAGCAGATCCTGATACCAACGCCTATCTGGCCAAAGTCAAGGTCTCCGATGAGGATCCGGCTGCCGTCGCCCTGCACAGAGATGAGTTCCACGGGAAGCAGGACTACACCATCTTCCCCCGGCAGCAGAAGTCAGATTGATTCCTTGTGGGCCCTAAGGGTATACATTCCAGACCTCGACCCAGCGTAGGCCCTGTGGCGTCTCAGCAATCACGCCGCTGACCTCCCAGCCTACCTGTTGGGGATGGCGGAGTTCCGCTGGTAAGATCG
>JAJZVM010000173.1 GCA_021845645.1 Bacillota bacterium | reverse complement strand
CGCACTGCGCCTTAGACCCGTGGCTTTGCGTCCCCGGCTTTCACCGGGTTTGCCATTGGCACGCGGAGTTATTGCCTTGATCAAAGCATATCCACGTGACACAAGCAACGGTTTCCAACGTGGCTCTCGCCGCCCATTGCTTGGTCGATACTGGGCGCAACCGAAGGCACCCGACGAATGGCCAAGTGCATGCAGGGCCTTCCGAAGCGGCCACACCTCAGCACGTGTTGGCGCTGCGGCTCTAGCCGAAACTCCCCCTGAAGGGGGTTGACAGCATGAGCCGACGCAGGCGTCCGCGCCACAGCCCGGAAGACGCGAGCATGCGCGAAAAGTTCCCCTCCGCGAGTCTCATGTACGGTACGCTCGGATTCACCGACCCTGTAAACGCGGTCACCTCAGCGACCCCGCCCGAAGGTGTGCAGAATCCGCAGGGTGCACCTTACCGCGCCGTCAGCAGCCTGGATGCCGGCGCCGCCGGCGGCCTGTCGGGCGTGTCCCAAAGCGCCTATGACGGCACGCGACACGCCACCAACGCCGACGGCGCCTACAACGCCGTGACCAACGCGAACGGGCCGATCAACGAAGCGACGACCGCGTTCAACACGTACAACCCGGCCAGCGGCCGCGTCTCCGGCGTCTACAGCCGCACCGGCTACGGCGACGAGGGTGAGGACCGGCCGCCCAGCGACTGAGCTGATCGTTCCTGGCGTCTCGCCGCGGGCAGGATCGTGGGGCACGTCGCGTTTTGCGTCATTCTGCGGTCGACAACCCGGGTTCAGGGTCGATCCGCTCATTTGCGTTTTGAGGCCGTGATCCCGTGGAACGTGCCGGACCGTCGCAAAGGCGATGGTCCGCCTGTCTCGCATTTCCGGCAGGGCCACAAGTCCGCAGGTGTTCGATGCCCCAGCCGGGCCGAAACTCAAGGCGAAAGGAGGTTGATCAAGTGAGCCATCGCAAGCGAGCGAGACTGATTGAACGCGACCCGAACGCGAACGCCGTCTACACAGGGGCCACGCAGACCTTCCCCGGGCGCGGCTACACCCAGCCCTTCGGCGCCGTCTACGATCATCCGACACCTTCGAACGCTGCCGCAGGTACGCACTACCCCGGGAACACCGCGTACCGCGGCGCGTCCGAGACCTACAAGAGTGGCGCAGCCGGCGCGTACAACGCAATCCGCGACACCCAGAGCGTCTACGATCCAGCCTACGGCCGGGCTTACGACGCCACCCAGGCCAACAGCCTGTACAACGTCATCTCCAACCCGAACCGTCCGACAAACGGCCAGTTCGACGCAACCACGCACGGTGCCTACGGCACCAGCCGCAGTATCGACCTGCCCGATTACGAGCGGCCGCCTTACGGCCGGTACCGTTAGCACTGATCGTACCTTCCCTCAGGAGCGCCGCATCGCCGCGGCGCTCCTGCACCGTGGTGCGCAGAGGCACGCAAGCCGCACATCGCGCCCTCATGCCTGGCCGCAGAGAGTTTGCCCGCTCGGCAGGCATGGCTTGCCCCCGCATCGCCTGCGATGCGGGGGCAAGCTCGGACAACATGAAGGCGCGCGCGGGGATTCCCCACATACAAAAGCCGTGCTGCCCAGTTGACAGCACGCCCTCTTACGCGCGAACATATATGAGTTGGCAATCTGTGACTCAGCATCAGACAATTATCCACATACATTGTACTACGCAGCGCGCACCGTCGTCAACCCCCACCATCAAAAGGAGGGTATTGTCCTGAATCGGAGCGACTGGAACGAGGAGTCTGCCCGTCTCGAGACTGTCCTGTCGGAAGTGCGATCGCAGCTCGGGACTGCGCGCGAGGAGTTCGATCGCATCCGCGGGCGGCTGGTCCACGAGCGCAGGGAGTTCTGGGACGAGTTCCGGTTCGCGCCGGACGAGATCATGGAGACGGTCGCCGCAGTCCTGCAGCAGAACAAGATGCTCTCGGAAGGCGAGCGTCAATTTCGGCAGAGCGCCCAGGCTGTGCGGGATCTCAGCCGGCTCGAGCGGTCGCCCTACTTTGGCCGCGTCGACTTCCGCGAACAGGGCTCCCCAGCGGCCGAGGCGATGTACATCGGACCTGCCTCGCTCCGCACCAGGGATGACGACTTCCTCGTCTACGACTGGCGGGCGCCGATCGCGAGCCTCTACTACGACCATGGGCCAGGTCCCGCGAGCTACCTGTCCCCGATCGGCGAGGTACAGGGCGAGATGCTGCTGAAGCGCCAGTTCGTCATCGCCGAAGGGCAGCTGAGGCTCGTGTTCGACACCGGCGTCACCATCGGCGACGAACTGCTGATGCAGGCACTGAGCGAACGCGCGGACACGCAGATGCACGCCATCGTCGCCACCATCCAGCGCGAGCAGAACCGCGTGATCCGCGACGAGGCGCACAGGGTTCTGATCGTCCTGGGCGCGGCCGGCAGCGGCAAGACGTCGGTCGCCCTGCAGCGCGTCGCCTACCTTCTCTACCGCCATCGCGACACCTTGAGGGCGGACCAGATGGTCCTGTTCTCCCCGAACGCCCTCTTCAGCAGCTACGTGGCCACCGTCCTGCCCGAACTCGGTGAGGAGCCGCTCCACCAGACCACCTTCCAGGACGACATCATGCGCCGGCTCGGCGGCACTTTTCGCGTCGAGGACGCCTACGACCAGCTTGAGGGTCTCCTCGCCCTGCGGGACCCGCAGGCGAGAGACGTCAGGCTCGCGACCGTCCGATACAAGACTTCCGCCGCATTCGGGCAGGTCCTCGCAGGCTACGCGGAAGGGCTGCGACAGGAGGGCATGACCTTCCTGCCAGTCCTCTTCCGCGGCAGGGAGATCGTTTCCGTCCCTGAACTTGAGGCCCGCTTCGCGGCGTACGGGCCGGGCGTGCGCGTCCCGATCCGCGTCGGGGACCTGCGCGACTGGCTCCAACGCAACCTCAAGAGGCTTGAACGCCAGGAATCCCAGGAGGACTGGGTGGTCGACGAGATGCAGCTCCTCGGCAGCGACGAGTTCCAAAGCGCCGACGCGCTGCTCGGGCGCCGGGGCGCCCCCGAAAGCGCGGATCAGGTCGAGGCCGTGCGCTCGCACCTTGGCGGGAAGATCGCTCGCGAGGGCCTCGAGCCCCTGAGGGCGTGGGTCGACCGGCTGCAGTTCGTGGACCTGCGGGCCCTCTACAGCCGTCTCTTCGAGGACGAGACGCTGATCGGCAAGCTGGCACCGGACGGCGTTCCGGAAGGTTGGCCCGAGATCCGGCGCGAGACACTCGCACGGCTTGGCGAAAGCTTGGTTCCGTACGAGGACGCGACCGCCATCCTCTACCTCGACACCCTCGTGCGCGGAGCACAGGCCAATCGCAACGTGCGCCACCTGATCGTCGACGAGGCGCAGGACTACGCGCCGCTGCAGCTCGATCTCCTCCGCCAGTTCTTCCCCGCGGCCAATGTGACCCTGCTCGGCGACCTGCACCAGACGGTGTCGCCTGTGCCCTCCGCGCTGGCGCAGCCCGAGGCCCTGGCGGCCCAATACGCTCCGGGCGCGGTGGAGGTCGTGGCCTTGCGCCAGAGCTATCGCTCGACCCGGGAGGTCGTCGAATTCACGAGCGGCCTGCTCCCCGCCGGAGCCGAGATCATCCCGTTCGACCGCCATGGCGAGAAGCCGGTACTGTTCGATGTCTCCTCCCGGGCCGACCTTTCCTCCCTGATCGCCGAGGACATCGCCCAGTTCAAGCGCGAGGGGCACCGCACGGTCGCGGTGATCTGCAAGACCGCCCGCGAGAGCAGCGAAGCCTTCGCGGCCCTCGCCCCGCTCGTCCCGCTGCAGCTCATCGAGAAGGATGCCTCCCATTTCAGCCCTGGCGCGCTCGTGCTTCCCGGCTACCTGGCCAAGGGGCTCGAGTTCGACGCGGTCATCATCTTCGACGCTTCCGAAGGCGCCTACCCCGGCATGGAGGAACGCGGCCTGCTGTACAGCGCCTGCACCCGGGCTATGCATGGGCTGCACCTCTACGCTCCCGGCAAACTGTCGCCAATCCTGTCTGCGGTCGACCCGGGGACATACACGCGGATTAGGCGCTGACCACCACACTGCCAGCGCCCGGAGAAGGAGCGCCTGCCCAGGGCGCTCCTTCCCATCTCCTGCCGACTCTTGGCCAGTGCCGCTTAGGGCCACCCAGCGTTCGCCTACCGGCGCCTGGGAGCTCAATCGATGCTTCTCCCGGATGAGCGCGTCGGCTCTACCTCGGGTTCGCCCGCGCGTACGCGAGGATCGCCGCATCGAGGGCCGTAGCCTCCTTCGCGTGGAACCGCTGTGGTGGGGTGTTTGACATCGGCGCCGTCCGGCTTGTCTCGGCCACCGTCGCAGCGCGTGCGGGGAGCCCGGTTGGGTGCTGCTGCCGGAAGCCCGGCTCGACACCGAACCGACATGGCGTTATGACGGCCGTTTCCTGCCCGCGAAGGCACAAAGAGATCCGCCCTTGGGCCGGACGGGCTCCACGATACTACTCTGCTTGCAAGTCCCCCATGGGCTCCTCTCCAGTGCACTCCCCCACCGTGCCGCGGAGCACGATCGGCCCCGTGGGCCCCGCGTGGTCCCCCGCCTGCACGTAGATCCGCGAGGTCGGCGGGAAGGGCAAGGATATGTCCGTGCCGGTGTGCACGCCCTGCCACATCGCAAAGCCCTGCTCCACCAGTGCCATCTGGCGTACGATCTCCTGCTCGATCGTGTACCAGTACCGGTCGTAGTTCGGGCCGAAGGTCGCGGGGTTTGGCAGGTTGATACCCGTGACGATGATCGTCGCCCCGTGGCCGGGTCCCTGGCGCAGCCAGAGCGAACCACCGGGAATGAACTGAGGCTTGAGGGCCGTCGCGCAGTCGATGTAGTCGGGCGCAAGGGGCTCCGGGGCGGGCTCAGCCTGCGGTGCCGGCCAGGCGATCCCGAGCGGTCCCGGTGCGGCAAGCGGGTTGTGCTGGCCGATCTTGAAGAACGTCGCCGGACCCACGACACCGTCCGTCGCGATGCCGCTGGCGGACTGGAAGGCGATGACGGCCGCGCGCGTGACCGCGTCGTAGTAGCCGTGCACACGCCCGCTGTAGTAGCCGAGACGCTGCAGGATGGTCTGCAGGAAGACGACGTCGAAGCCGTTGCGACCGGTCTGGATCGCGCGCCCGCCCGCGAACGTGTAGAGCCAGTTCGCGTCGAACGTCCCGTTACCCGCCGTGGCATTCTCCGGGAAGCCGGTGTCGCCATTATTGGCGGCGTCGTGCTTGAAGGCGAGCACCGCCTGAGATGTCGCCGCGTCGAAGTTCCCATCGGCCGGATGGCCGATCAGGGACGCGTAGCGGAAGCAGTTGAGGCGGTTCTGCAGGATCGTCACGTCGCCGCCGCTCGCCCCTAGGCTGAGCTGGCGGCTACCGTAGACGGGACCGCCGTAGGTGGTGTTGGGCCCGACGCCCTGGCCGTAGAGGAAGTACGTGCCGGGGCCGGCGACGCCGTCGGCCGGGAGGCCGAAGTAGGACTGGATGTTGCGTAGCGCTCCCTGGGTCTGCGGGCCGAAGATGCCGTCCACGGTGATCGGACCGCCCATTGGGCCCTCGGGCGGGTTCATCGCCGTCAGCATGAGGTTGTAGATCGCCTGCGCGATGGCCACGTCGGTGCCGCGCAGGTTTGGCGTTTGCAGGGAGAGCGTGCGGCTGCCGAGCGGAATGTACGGCGGGAAGGTATCCTCGAAGCGCGCCATGGGAGTTCCTCCTCGATCGCGGCCTCCCATAGCCTATTCTTGGGATGACATGGATGCCTTGCCGAAGAAAGCGCCCGCACCCCCCCGCGCGGCGATCCAGCCTGTCCAAAGCGCACCTGCTGCGAAAACGGGGGCCGCGGGTCACGGTGTTCAGATCAGATCCGGCGTCGGGGAACGCGTCTATATCTTCCTCCTTCATGGTACTCAAGGTAATATGTGGTTGCGGAGGACCGGGCCCAGCCGACGCGCGGCAGGTGGACGGACAAGCTGACTGTCTCTTGGCCGTACACCGAACCAAGGCCCGCTCGCCGCAACGACGCGACGCAAAGGAGCCGAAGACATGCTGCACAGAGGGCCATGGAGCATCGTCGCCGTCGCGCTAACCTGCATGGCATGGGTCGCAATGGGTTTCCCGCCGAACGTAGGCGCCGCCTATGGCGTCAGCACGCGCGTCGCCGCCCAGCAACGGGAACTCGGTTTTCTCGCCACTTTGCCTTGAAGGGCCTTGGAGGAGTCGCAAGGGTGACCCGCCACGAGGTTGCCCACCCGACTGCCCTCGCAACGTTACCTGCGAGCCATCTCGAGTGTTAGGCTCCTCTCGAGATCGGCGCGAACCGTCTTGTTCACCAACACCACAAGCTCTTGGCGGGCCCTCGTACTGGCTGTGTACAGCAGATCCGGGGTCCTCGTCTCGTCCCATTTGTCGACATCGGTCACGATGACGACAGGCGCCTCCATGCCTTTGAAGGTCCAGACGGACCCGCACCGCAGCTTCCCCGATTCGCCTTCTATGCCGCAAGTGGGGAAACCCTGCAAGTCCCTCGCGATGGACTTGTTCGCCGCGCGCGCAGACAAAATCACGATTTCCTCGAGCGTGCGTCCTTCGTGTTGAAGCTGGGCCACAACGTTGGCCAGCAACTCGCGCTCCGAGGCCGGCTCACCGTAATAGGCGAACCTCGGTTCCACGCCGTCGTCGGGACGCAAGCACCTGGAGTAGCCCGGGACGAGATGGCCCAGGGACTCGGCTCTCTTCGCGATGCGCGGGGTATTCCGACAGTTGACCGTAAGCACGTACCGAGCTACCCCGGTCAGGCCGTACTTCTCCTCGAAACTGTCCAGGGTGAGGTCGCCTCCGAAGATCCGCTGGTGCGCGAAGTCGCCGAACATCTGCCACCGCCCACCACGCAAGCTGCCCCTGACAGCCAGGTCCAGAACGTCCATGTTCGGTTCGGTCAGCAGGTCTTGCCCTTCGTCCACCACGAGGGCATCGAACTGCTCCTCGTTCAGCATCGCTTCGAGCGCAAGATGGGGCAGTGTCAGGGCCCAGAATTCCTGATCCTTGCCCGTGACATCCACGTCCACGCCGGACACCGCCACCATGTACGCGGGTAGGGTCTGGCAGGTGATCAAGGGCTGCGACTCCACCTGCTCGGCCATCCACTGCCCCAGGAGGCGGTTGAAACAGACAAGGAGGACGCGGTGGCCCAACTTCGCCTCCCGCCGGGCACTCTCGATGGCCAGTAGGGTCTTCCCCGTACCGGCCGGACCGGTGAAGATGACGCGCGGGTTGGCCGCGAGAGCATCAAGACAGGCGAACTGCTCCGCCGTATATGCGTAGACCTCGTTCTCCTCGCGCTGGACCCGATTGCGCGGTGGCTCCATGACTTCGAAGCTTGGCCTGAGGACGCGCTCCACGAGCTTGCACATCGCGGGGTCGAGCACGGGCCGCGCTGGGTCGAACGAGGATTTCGCCGACAGGTGGGCACGTGCATGGTCCATGACGTCAAGGCACAGGTACCCGATCGAATGCAGACACAGCTTGGGCTGGTCGATGACTTCCCACGGCTGCCATTCCGCCGAATTCTCGGTGAAGTTGAGGTAGGGGAACACGACCGCCGACCAGATCGGAATGCGACCAAGTTCCGGCCCATTCTTCGCCAGGTGATCGTGAATGGCATGCAATGCGCCGGCCGCCTGCCTGAAGGGGCCGCGCGCATCGCCCGTGGCGGACGAGCCGTAGTACCAGAGGCCTTGGTCGACATCGCGCCGCAGCGTCAGGCAGGCCTTCACCTCCAGGCAGAGGATACCTTTGCCTGGGATAACGACGACGAAGTCCGCTTCGCCGACCACCTGCCGGGGATGTTCCGCAAGGTCAAGCGAATGCAGCACCGTCCAGCCCTCGGTCAAGGGGTCGTCCCGGAGCTGCAGGAAGAGGTCCCGTTCTCCCGGACTCCGACAGGTCGGGTCAATCACTGCGGGCAACATACGCGCCACTTCCCCACCTCCTGATCGGGCTCTGCACAGGGATGGACTCCGGCATGTGGACCGGGAAGACGACGGTCCACATGCGCTAGAACGGTGACATGTTCTTGCCGTAATGGAACATGACCATCACCGAAGTCGTGGTTCCATTGACACAGATCGGCACATAGTGGACTTGAACTTCGGCGCGGAAGTCGCGCATCAGCTTGCGGATCTCCTGGTCGACAATGGTCGCTATCTGGCTCACTTGCGGTCCTTGCACACTGATGGCCCGAACGCCGGAATATCGGTAGGTGGCTCCGATCATGCCATGCATCCCTGCCTTCCCCTCGATCAGCCGCATCGTGCCGTCCATGCCGGGTCCGCCTGCCATCAGAGGCAGACGGCACACTCCCGGCGCTCCTGCGCGGGCATAGCCCGGGCCGTGGACCGGGCATGCTCGACAGTCGCGAACGGCCCGATCCATCGACCGTGTTTCGGAGCGGAGCCGCCCTTGAGACCTCGGCCGCTATTGCAGAAGCGGCACG
>JAJZVM010000172.1 GCA_021845645.1 Bacillota bacterium | reverse complement strand
GATCTGCCAGCTCTTCGCAAGGCCCGGCACCACCTTCGTGTTGCCGACGCCGTACGCCGTCAGGCCGTCGTATAGCGTGCCCAGGATGTAGCCCGAGTCATTGTCGAGCGTCACGGCCGGATCGAGGCCGACAGGGTCCGCGGACACCTCGATCGACAGCGTGCCGCCCTGGGCGGGAACCTGCGAGGTACGCGTCGACGCTGGCTGGCTGCCACATCCGGCAGCAGCCCCGAGGATGGCCGCAGCCGCCGACAGGACGAGAAGACGTCGCCAGATAGTCTTCAACTGAGGCACCTCCAAACTGAAATGCATATCGGGTGGTTCCAATGAAGTTGCCGGCTACGCCAACCCCATTGTATAGAATTCGACTGAAATCCGTCCGCTCCTGCTTACGTGACAATCCGCATTTCCTGTATCTTCCGCTCGGCAATTCTAAGTGCAATCGCTATCAATTTTTCATTGGCGTCACTATTAAACCATATTCTGATCAATAAAGACTGTCTCCCGCCTGTCACAAGAGACGGTTGTAAAGAATGGTAGTCATTCCGGCAAGCCCTCTCGTCTATACGCTTCAATGGCCGAACGCCCCGTGTAGGGGAGTTTCAATGCGATCCGCCGCAAGGCTGGAATCACCCTCAGACATGAGCCTCCGCCGGATCGCCGCCGCCCCCCGCCGTAGGGAAAGGCGAAGCCCAAGGCACCGATCCTTCCCGCGGGCCCCCGCCCCGTTGCCTTCTCGCCTCACGACTGCTTGTGCCGGTCCATAGCATGCATGGCAACCGCTGCGGAGGGAGCGCCCATGCATGCGATCATCCTTGCACTGCTGATAGGCGTCGCCGGCAACCTAGACAATCTCGGGGTTGGCGTCGCATATGGCGTACGCAAGATCGGCATCCCGTTCGGGAGCAATCTTTTCATCGCCGTCGTGGCCGCGCTGGGGACGGTGCTGTTCGCCTACGCCGGCCTCGGCATCGGCCAGGTGCTGGCACCGTTCGTGGCCAACGCCATCGGCGCGGGGGTCATCATCGCGGTAGGCGTATGGGTGCTCTGGCCGCGCAAGCCTCAGCAGGCGACCGAGGCCGCGAAGGACGCGATCGACCTCGTGCACCACCCCGAACACGCGGACAGCGACCTGTCCGGGGACATCTCGATCACCGAGTCCCTGGCGCTGTCCGTCGGTCTCGGCATGAATGCGTGGGCAGGCGGGTTCGGCGGAGGAATGGTCGGGCTGCCGCCCTGGTTGCTCGCCGTCGCCACAGGCCTCTTCAGCTTCGTCACGCTGCTGGCCGGGGAGCGTTTGGGCCGCAGGGCCCTGGGCAGCTGGCTCGGGCCAAGGGCAACCATCGCCGCCGGTGTGCTGCTCATCCTGATCGGCATCAAGGATCTCGTGTGACACCTACGGCCAGACCTGCCGCGCAATCGCATCCGGCTCGCCAAGGACGGTTGCGTCGAGCCCGGCCTCGCCCAGACTGGCCGCGATCCGCAGCGGCTCGTCGGCGAGCACGTAGAGACGCCGCCCGCCCACTTCCTCCTGCCACTCGCGGTAGCGCAGCCACTTGTGTCGCAACTGCAGGGCTCCCTCAGTGCCACGGTCCACCTCGAGCAGGGCGTCTCCGCTCGCCCGGCGGACCAGGGCGTCCGGCACCAAGGTGCGCTGGCCGAGACCGGCGGCGCTGCGGTAGTCGAGGCGCGGTTCCGCCATATAGGCGGCAGACGGCATGCCGTGCCCGCGCAGGGCGATATAGAGCTCCGCGCGCCTAAGCTCATGGCGCAGCCGAAGCGCCGCGTAGGGACCTGCACCGCTTCTCTGCTCATCGCCGAGCAAGGCAAGCGCAGCCCGCACCCCCGTCTGCCCAAGGTAGAGGATGTCGCCCCTGTCGGTCGCCACTTCACGGATCAGGCCAGACTCCTGCAGTTCCGCGAGTGATGCGCCGTCCAGCTGCGCCAGGAATTCGGCAGCCGGTCTTGTCGCGAAGCGCACCTGATGCAGGTCCTTGAGCAATTCCCTCTCGGCGGCGCCCAGCCGCAAGAGGCGCTCTGTCAGGTCAGGGCGCATCGAAGCGCATGAGGCGGACCAGCACGGGCGGCAGCATGCGCCCGCCTGCGGCGACCTCGGCGACAGCCTGGCCACGGGGCAACCGACGGATCATCTCCTGGTCGAAGCGCGGCGTCTCCTTCAGACCACCGCCTGGAGTCGTGACGAAACGGCGCCCGAGCGACTCGCGCAGGCGGTCAAGGTCCTCGCGTCCCAGCCCGCCGAGCAGGACCCGGTTACGGGCGTTCGCCAGCACCGCATCGCGCAGGTCGTCCGAGAGCTGGCCCAGGTGCTGATGCGCCAGCACAGCCCCCACCCTGTGCGAGCGGGCCTGGGCCAGGAAGCTGCCGAAGTCGGCTTGGGCGAAGGTCTGGAACTCGTCCGCGTAGATGAACGCTGGCGGGCCCTTCTCGCGACGCAGGGCCGCCGCCTGGAAGAGGAGCAGCGCGAAGGCGCCCACCGCGCGCGCGCCGAGACCGATCTCACCTTCCGGCAGCTGCAGGCAGAGCATGCCGCCATCGGCCAGCAGCCGGTCGAAGTCGGTCGCCGGGCGCGTCGTGAAGAGCTTGCGCGCCCAAGGGTGAGCGAGCACCTCCGACAGCGCGGATTGCACCCCGATGAAGGCATCCTGGCGGAAGCGCGGGCTCCAGCCCCCCACCTCGTCGCGGAAGTATGCCCTGACGTGCGCCGACTTCGCCTGCAGAAGCACCTCGCGGCGCATGTCCTCGCTGCGCAGGAATGTCGCCAGGTCGGGCAGGGTCGGCTCAGGCATCGCCTCCTTAAGCGCCAGGGCGGCGTGACGGAGCATGGCCTGCCCCACGCTGCGATAGAACTCGTGCTGCCCGCCGAACGCTCCGAAGAGGGCGTACGCGACCGTTTCGGCCGCCACCTCTGCTTCCCCGGCGAAGGGATCGAGGCCGAACGCCGGCTCTTCCTGCGGGCGCAGGGCGATCGGCTGGCGCCCAAGCCGACGCGCCTCGCCCACCGCCAGCTCGAACAGGTCGCCTTTCGGATCGAGGAGCAGAATGCCGTGGCCTGAGGCGATGTCCTGCTTCACCCCGGGCCAGAGCACGCCGATGGTCTTGCCGGACCCCGTCGGCCCAAGCACGTGCATGTGCAGGAAGCGGTCGTCGAGGGCGATGTCCACCGGGCGTCTGAGCGGGCCGCTGACGCCCAGGCGCAGCGTATCCTGGCGGATGAAGCGCGGCCTCAGCCATACCCAGAGCCACAGGGCGATGCCAATCTCGACAAGGAACGACACCAGGAGCCAGAAGCCCTGACTTGTCGAGAAGCCGAAGGCGTGTCCAAGCGGTACCAGCCACAGGCCAATCACCAGATAGACGGACGAGAGGGTGTAGAGCGGCCGGCGACGTGCGACCCAGGGCAGTCCCTGCACGGCGTACGCGTAAAGCGCGCCCACGAGCATCACGCTGAACCAGGGCCAGTCACCCTTGGCGTAGAGATAGAGAGCGGCGATGGAGAGCGGCAAAACGACTGCGGCCAGGATCGATCGCGGAATCTTAATCATGATCAGCCCGTTTCGACATGACCTGCCTCGGCGCCTTTCGCAGGATTCGACCCCGTGCACACGGAATACGGCGCCGGAGGTGCTGCGTTCTGGTCCAGCTGAAGGGCGGGCGCGGTGGCGTCCGCCTAGTCATCGGGCCCCGTCCGGACCCCAAGACGCTTGTTGGGGAGATCATCCAAAGCCTCGAGAGCGCGGCAGGCTTCCTGGGCAGTGCGCGCATTGCGGTCGAGGTAGCCGACGAGACGATCTCACCCGAGCTCGCCGCGGCGATCAGCGAGGCCTTGCTGCGCTTCCCGACGCTTGGGCTGGCCAGCATCGGGCCCCGCCTGCATGCGCCGCCCGCGCGCCAGGACGAGCCGAAGGTGGTGCGCCGGACTGTGCGTTCGGGGCAGGAGGTCACGCATCAGGGCGACCTGGTCGTGCTGGGCGATGTCCATGTCGGCGGCCGCCTTGTCGCGACGGGGGACGTGATCGTGGTCGGTGCCCTGCGCGGTTTCGCCTGGGCGGGGGCCGAGGGCAACGAGGGTGCCATCATCTATGCGCAGCCACTCGAACCGACGCAGGTGCGCATCGCCGGCGCCATTGCGCAGGGAGCGCGGCCCGGACCGGCAGCTGCGGAGTACGCGCACCTCGAGGACGGCAAGATCGTCGTCGAGCCTTGGGTTGCCAAAGGGGGGCGTCGCGCCCCGGCAAAGCAAAGCGTCTAGCGCACGCAAGAGGGCCCGCCTGCGTCAGCCGGCGGGCCCTCTCTTGCGTGTTCACCGAGCAAAGCTCACCTGCACCAGCAGGGCGTAGCTCGGACCAGGCGCCATGACCCGCCGCAGGTGCACGCTGACCACCTGCGGCCTGCCAAGCGGCTCCTGGAGCGCGGCCGCGATGGCCTGGGCGTCGCTGCGGGCGGCGCGCACCGCCGCCGCCACCGCAGTGGCCCGCTCGCTCGCGGTCGGCGCCTGGAACTGGTCGGCGGTGCCCTGCACCATGGTGGCACCCGAAGCGACGGCGGCCTCGATGGCGGTACCCAGCCGATCCGCCTTGGGTATGCGGGCGACGACGTTCTGCACGACGACGAATCCCTGGCTTTCCTGCCCCTGCGCTGTCGCGCCGATCCGATAGCCTTGAACCTTGACGTTGGCCGAAGACACGCCTGCCGCCCGCAAGCCCTGGCGCAAACGCTCGAGAGACTGCTGCGCGTCGGATTGCGCCGAACGGCTGTCCTTGGCCCTCGTCTCGATGCCCAGGTAAAGCGTCGCACCCTCTGTCGGCGCCGCCACGGGCTCTTCTTCGATCACGGTCAACGTCGTGCCGGATGACTCCACCTGGGCGGCGTGCCCACTCCTCGCCGGCACGACAAGAAGCGCCAAGGCAAAGAGCGCCAGTGCGCCAAGGGACGGCAGCGTACCGGGGTTCCACCGCAAGGCATCACCTCCCTGGCGCCAGCATTCCCCTCCGTCTTCTGGACATGCGTTCCGCAGGAAGGGTCCTGATGGCAGCGAAGGGGGTTGTGTGGCAAGTTTCGGAGGTGGTAGCCGTGCGCAAACGCGTCGTTTCTCTCGCCATGGCACTGCTGCTGACACCATTCGCCATCCCCGTTGTGCAAGCGGCTGCGGCACCGTTTCCCGATGTCCCCGCGAGCTTCTGGGCCGCCAATGCCATTGACGCCCTTGCCGCACAAGGCATTCTCCGCGGTGAGCCGGACGGGCTCTTCCACCCGCTGAGACCCGTGACGCGCGGCCAGTTCGCGGCCATGATCGTGCGCGCCGAACAGCTTCCCACCGTCAGCGTCGGCCCCCACTTCACGGATGTCCCCACCTCCAGCGCCCTCTACGGCGATATCGAGACCGCAGCCGCAGGGGGCCTGATGCTAGGCACGAGCCTTCAGGAGTTCACGCCCTCCGCCACGATCGACCGTGCCATGGCCGCGGCCATTACGGTGCGCGCCGTCGGCCTTGCGGTGGTGGGGACGGATCTCGCCGCGCTGCAGCCCAGCTACGCCGACGCGGCGAAGATTCCGTCGTATGCCCGCGGCAACGTGGTGGTGGCCAAGCGTCTCGGCCTGATGCAGGGTCTCGCCGGGAACGTGTTCGATCCCACCGGTCAGCTGAGCCGCGCCCAGGCGGCAGCCGTGATCTACCGCATGCTCGGCCTGACCCCGAGCGCAATCGCGGGCGTCGCTGCGCCGCTTGTCTCGCGGATCAGCGCGGGGAGCGGACAGTCGTCCATCGCGGTGGGCCAGTCCACGCAGCTCTGGTCCGTGCCACGCGACGCATCGGGTGAGCCGCTGCCGGCCCAGGTCCAGTGGGCAGCGAGCGGCGGTGCCCTGAGCGGCACCTCGTTCTCGTCCGAGACCCCCGGCACATACCGGCTGACGGCGAGCGTGCCGCAGGCTGGCGTTCAAGCCGCCGTCACGGTGCATGTCGAGCAGGCGGTGTCGCTCGCCATCTACGGCCTGCCGGAGGTGGTCGGCCCGGGTGCCAAGGTGCCGTTGCAGGTGACCGTCCTGGATCAGACGGGCAGCCGCGACCGTGCCGACGGCTCACGGACGGTGACGCTGACGGCCACGAACCCGGACGCGCAGCCCGTCACTCTGACCGCGACAGCCACGAACGGCCAGGCCGGCTTCACCTTCGTGCCGCCCGCCGCCGGCGCGTGGTCGCTCGCGGCCAGCTCACCTGGGGTAACGAACGCGGCCGCCGCCTTCGACGTGCTCGCCGCCCCCTTCACGAGCCCCCTTGCGCTCGCCGGGCCCGCCCAGATCCTGCCCGGCCGGACGGCAACGGTGCGGGCCAGCCTGCCGTCCGGCGCGAGCGAGTCGTCGCCGGTGACCCTGACGTCGAGCAATCCGGCGGTCCTGGCCGTGCAGGGGTCGGGGAGCGGCTCCCTGACCGCAGCCGGGGCTTCGTTCGGCGTGCGGGCTGTCGCGCCGGGCACCGCCACCCTGAACCTCGTCAATGGCCCAGGCGCTTACACGGCAGCGTCCCTCCAGGTGACGGTGCCCGCGCTCGGCCAGTTGTCCGTCAGCCCACCTCCGGCCACCTCGGCCGGCGCCACGGCGCAGGCCCGGGTGACGGTGGCCTCGAACGGAACTGCGGCCGCGCCGCCAACGGTGTCGCTCACCCTGACGAACCCTCAAGGAGTCCAGGTCCAGACGGAGAGCGCCGCGGCGCAAAACGGCGGTGCCAGCTTCGGCCTGCAGCGCGATGAGGCGGGAACGTGGCACCTCACGGCGTCGGCCCCCGGCTACACGTCCGCCACGGCGGCCTGGGTGGTGAACCCCGGTGCCGCGACGCAGCTCATCGCCACAGGCGCCCCGTCCACGATCGTCGTCGTCGGGGGCAGCTCCGACCTGCAAGTGATGCTGGCCGACCGCTTCGACAATCCGCTCGCGGCACCGCTGAGCGTAAGCCTGACGGCGCAGGGCGGCGCAGGGTCCCTGTCCCAGACGTCCGCGAACCTTGGGGGGCCGGGTGCAGCGGCCCGATTCCAGGCTGCAGCGCCCGGCACCGAGACGGTGCGGGTCACGGACCCGGCGGCCCCGAGCCTGGGGGCCGTGCAGGTGACCTTCCGCGTGATCGCGCAGGCGGCCGACGTCGCCGCCGGCAAGGGATTCTGGCTGCTCGGCAGCGACCTCAGCCAGCAGCCGGTACCGCAGCTGCTGGCTGAGCTGAAAAAGCTCGGCGCGACGCACGTCTACCTCGAGGTGGAGGGAAGCTGGGGCTTCTACGGCAGCTCCGAGCTGCGCACATTCCTCTACCAGGCGCATGATGCCGGCATCGCTGTTCTGGCCTGGGTCTACCCGTACCTTAAGAACGTACCCCTCGACGAGCGCCTGACGGGCCAGGTAGCTGCCTATGTCGCCCCCACCGGCGACAGGCCGGACGGCATCGCCGCGGACATTGAGGAAAACACGCACGCTCCCGCCGTCGGCAGCTACGCGGCGTTTGTGCGCAAAGCGCTCGGCCCGGCCGGTGTCTTCATCGCGGTGACCTACCCGCCCATCTACCACGAGGACTACCCCTTCGCGACGTTGGCACCGTACGTCACGCTTTACGCCCCCATGGACTACTGGCACTACCAGGCCACCCCTGAGGATTTCTCTCAGGCCTATCAGTACGTCAACCAGACGGTGGTGCTTATCCGCCAGCTTGCGGGGCTGCCCGAGGTGCCGGTCAGCGTCATCGGCCAGACCTACGACATGTTCTCGAACGGCGCGCAGGGAGTCTTCAGTCCGACGCCCCAGGAACTGCAGGCGGCGTTCCAGGCGGCCAGCGACAGCGGCGCGCTCGGCATCTCGTTCTACCGGCTGCCGACGGCGACACCCGCGGAACTCCAGACGATCAGGACCCTCCCCTACCCCTACCCGAGCCGCTGACCGCGCGCGAGGACGCCCGTCTCTTTAGAAGGCGGGCGTCCTCGCCATCCGATCTGCGCGAAGCCTCGCGCCAGGGAGCCGGGTCGTCCTCAGAGGCCGTTCGTCACCTCGGCGAGGAACTCCCGTACGCCGTCCGCCAGATCGGGGCGCCGCAGGGCAAAACTGATCTGAGCGCGCAGGAGTCCGAGCGGCTCACCGATGTCGTAGCGCTCGCCGACGACGGTGACAGCGTAGACCGGGCGCGCCTCGCAGAGCGCCTTCAGCGCGTCGGTGAGCTGAATTTCGCCACCCGCGCCGGGCGCCGTCCGCTTGAGGTGCGCGAAGATCTCCGGGGGAAGCACATACCGCCCGACCACGCCGAACTGCGATGGCGCATCCTCCGGCGCTGGTTTCTCGACCATGTCGAGTACCCGGTAGACGCCCGGCGACACCTGTTCGCGCACCGCGACCACACCGTAGCGGCCGATATCGGCCTTGGGCACCTCGACGACCGCGACGACCGGCGCATCCAGTTCCTCGGCCACGCGGATGAGTTGGCCGAGAGCAGGCTCGTCGCTCAGGTAGAGATCGTCCGGCAGCAGCACAGCGAAGTCCTCGTTGTCGATATGACGCTCCGCGCAGGCGATGGCGTGGC
>JAJZVM010000171.1 GCA_021845645.1 Bacillota bacterium | reverse complement strand
GGCGAGGAAACCTTGCTGAAGCGTCCCGGAAAGGTAGTACTTGTCCACCGACTGCTGCACGAGTGCGACTCCGATACCGGCGGCGGCAAGCGCCTCACCGTACCGGGCAGCGCGAGCGGGCAACTCCGAGCGCAGTCTCTCCGACTCCGAATTCACCGCGCTACCCCCATCCTGCGTTGGTGCGGGCTCCTCCGTCGCAAGCGCTCCGAAGGCTAGAGAGCGCGGCCAACCCGCCCGGGAAGCCACGCCTGTCCACGCTCCAAACTGCCCTAGCCGGCGCAATTTTGCAAGACTTGCCGCCGGGGAAGCGGCCTTTCAGCCATTCTCGGCGACGAGGTCGCCGCCTTCCGCCAGTCGCGCGAGTCCAGGCGCAATTGCCCAGGCCACCAGAACCTTCAGCGCGTCGAAGGGCAAAAAGGGCGCCGCACCCGCGATGAAAGCGGCGGCCCAGCCCATGCCCTGTTCGCTGTGCAGTCCCGTGATGCCGCCAAGGTAGATGACGGCAAGGCCGGCGAGCGCCGGCACGAGACGCCAGAAGCCGCCGCGCCCCTTGCCGAGTCCTGCGATGGCCGCGGCCAGCGGCCAGCTCAGCAGGTAGCCGCCAAGTGGTCCCAGGATGACGGCGAGCCCAGCGGTGCCGCCCGCGAACACGGGCACGCCGATGGCGCCGAGCAGAAGATAGACGAGAATGGACAGGGCGCCCAGACCCGGTCCCAGCACGAGGCCCGCGAGGGTGACCACGAACACCTGCAGGGTGAACGGCACGTCGGTCAGCGGCAGTGCGAAGCTGACGTAGGAGGCGACGGCCAGCAAGGCGGCGAACGCTGCGGCGTAGGCCACGCGTCGGGCACGGCGCAGTTCCTCGGACATCGGGATCCCCTTTCGTAAACCATTATGGCGTTCCTGGTTTACAATCGGGCCAGAAGCAGGGCCTGTCAAGCCGATCACAGTTGGAGGTGGACCCATGACGCGACGCGTGCGGTTCTCCGCTCTGGCCATGGGTGCCCGCTTTGTTTTGGACGGCGAGGTCTGCCGGAAAGTCGAACGCGAGCTCAGGGACGGCATGCTGCACTGTTCCAACGCCCGAACCGCGGGCGGCCGCTACGTCCTCTTGGACGACGGCGCGGAGGTGGAGCCGTTCGCCCCACCGCCCCCCGCCTGACCCAGGCTGATCTCGCCGGCGGCGAACGCCCTCCGCCGGCCGTCTTGAGACTCGATCACGAGCCGCCCGAGGTCGTCGACGTCGACGGCCAGGCCCTGCGCGTCCTCGGCAAGACCCAGGACTGCCACCTGGCGTCCGAGGGTTACGCTCAATTCCCGCCACGCCCGTCGCAGGCCGCGGGGGTCGTTTTCAAGCTGGCGCACGGCGGCCAAGACCTCCGGAACAATGCAAGCCAGCAGTTCCGCTCGCGTGCCCCGATAGGCGAAGGCCTGCCGCAGTGATGCCGCCCGCGCAGCAATCTCTTCGGGAAAGCGTCGCTGATGCACATTGACGCCGAGACCCGCCACCGCGTGGCGCACTTCCTGCTCCTCGAGGGCGAGCTCGACGAGAATGCCGGCGACCTTGCGCCCTTCGTGCAGAAGGTCGTTCGGCCATTTGATGCCCAGCGTGCCGCCGGTAGCCTCGGCGATTGCCCTCGCCGCCCCCACCGCGACCGCAAGCGGCAGCCATCCTGACGCACCGGCGGGCAGGGCGGGGCGAAGGACGATCGAGGCCAGGAGCGCCTCGCCCGGGGGGTCCTGCCAGCCCCGACCGCGGCGGCCGCGCCCCGCGGTCTGGTGATCCGTCACCACGGTGGCTCCGGCCGGCGCGCCCACACGCGCCAAGTCCCCCGCCACGTGCATGGTGGACGTCACTTCGCGCAGAAAGTGGACGGGATAATCCGCACGGCCGTGCCACAAGGCCGCCATCACCTCGGGCAGCGGTGTGTCGGGCAGGGCCACAAGCCGGTAACCCTGCCCCACCACCGCCTCGATGCGGCAGCCCGAGGCGATCAGCGCCTCGATTTCCTTGCGCACCATGGCGCGCGACACGCCGAGCGCACGCCCCAGCTCGGACCCGGAGACGAGGCCGCCGCCCCGCAGCCGGGCCAGGATCAACCCGCGATCCGCCACGGCCAATACCTCCCGGCCACACGCCGCACGTCCTGGCTGAGGCTCGCCCGCATGAGCCGCGCCAAAACGCGCCCATCCGGCAGCACCGCATCGGGCCGCACCTCGAGCAGAGGTTCGAGGACGAAGCGGCGCCGCGCCAAACCCGGATGCGGCAAGCGAAGATTGGGCTCGTCCAGTTCCCGCTCCCCGAAGAGGAGCAGATCGAGGTCGAGCGTGCGCGGCGGCTTGCCAGGTCCCCGCACACGTCCCAGCGATGCCTCGACCCCGAGCATGCGCTGCAGGAGCTCCCTCGGTGCCATCGAGTCGGGCACAAGCAGGATGGCGACGGCGTTCAGGTAGTCCGGCTGCGCCAACGCCGTCTCGACCGGACTGCTCTCATAGAGCGAGGAGGCAGCGGCAAGCGTCAGCCTAAGCGACCAGAGCCCGCGCCGCAGCACGGCCTCGCGATCGCCCAGGTTGGAGCCGAGCCCGATCGCGGCCTCAATCATCCCGGCCGATCTCCACCTCCGCCTCCACGCCGTCGGCTGGGCCGCCGACCGGCGCATGGGGCTTGCGCACGTGGACCCGGACGCGCTCGGCCTGCGGGAACTGCTCCAGAAGGGCCTGCGCCGTCCGCTCCACCAGAGTCTCGAGGAGCCTCAGGCTCGGCCCTTCGAAGATGGAGCGTGCCGTGCGGTAGACATAGCGATAGTCCACGGCCTGCTCCACGGCATCGCTCTGGGCCACGTCGCGGAAGTCGTAGCTGATCTCGACATCGACCAGGAAAGGTTGGCCGAGTCCCCGCTCGTGCCGGTAGTTGCCATGCCTGCCGTAGAACACGAGCCCGCGCAGGGCGACTTTCCTCTTCATCCTCGCACCGTCCGATCCGCGACGCGCACGGCGTCCACCGCCTCGACGACGTCGTGCACCCGCACAATATCCGCTCCAAAGGCGACGGAAAGCGCCACGGCCGCCATCGTCGCCGCCAGTCGCTCGCCGATCGGGCGCCCGGTGGCGGCGCCCAGGAAACTCTTGCGGGAGGGGGCCGAGAGCACCGCGTAACCGAGTGCCCGCAGGCTGGGCAGCATGCGCAGCACGGCAAAGCTGTGCTCAGGGTCCTTGCCGAAACCGATCCCTGGATCAAGTACGACGGCGTCGGCCGGAATGCCTTGCGCCAGCGCAGCCTGGGCCCGCTCGCGCAGTTGCCGCCGGACCTCCTCCCCCACTTTGGCGTAGTGCGGCTCGTCCTGGGCGTGCATCAGCACGATGGCGGCGCCGTGCCGCGCGGTGCCCGCCAGCATGCCGGGATCCGCAAGCCCGGCGGTCACGTCGTTGACGATCTCCGCGCCCAGCCGCAAGGCCGCCTCGGCGACCGGCCACTTGTAGGTGTCGATCGAGACCGGCACCTCGAGCAGGCCCCTCAACTCCTCAAGCACGGGCCTGACGCGCCGAAGTTCCTCGTCGAGCGGCACCCTCGCACCGGTGCCCCCCTCCTGCCGGTGCGCCTGCTGGTACCAGCGCGTGGACTCACCGCCGATGTCGATGATGTCCGCGCCGGCCGCCTGCAGTTCGAGGGCATGCCGGCAAGCCTGCTCCACCGCGTCGTAGTGGCCCCCGTCGGAAAAGGAGTCCGGGGTAACGTTGACGATGCCCATCACGTACGTGCGCGTGCCGAGCGGCAGGACACCCCTCGGCAGTCTGAGCCCGCGCGGTGCGGGCCGCATCGCCCGCTCGCCGATGCTGCGCCAAGGTTCCCCCAGCTCCGCCAGCAGGGCCGCCATTGCGGACGGGGGGGCGCTCAAGAGCGCCCCCCCGGTCCCCCTGGTCAGCTGCGGCAGGTCCGGGCCGTCGTATCCCTCGAGGAAGAGGTGGACCTGCCGCGCCGAGCCAAGCCCGACCTCCTCGAGGACATCCGCCCGAGCGGGCGGCTGCGGCACGCCGAGAACCCAGGCGTCAGACATGTTAGAAGAGCCCCTTGATCAGCCCGTCGTCTGTCAGGTCGATCTTCTCGGCGGCTGGCGTCTTGGGCAGGCCGGGCATCGTCATGATGTCGCCGAGCAGCGCCACGACGAACCCCGCCCCAGCCGAGAGCCTGACATCGCGCACGGTGACGCGGAACCCTGTGGGTCGGCCCAGCATCTTCGGGTTGTCGGAGAGCGAGTACTGGGACTTCGCCATGCAGACGGGCAGGTCTCCGTAGCCGAGTTCGGTGTAGCGATCGAGGATCTTCTGCGCGGACGGCAGGAAGTCGACGCCGTCCGCTCCGTAGATGTCGATCGCCACGCGCGCGATCTTCTCCTTGAGTGGCAGCGAACTCTCGTAGAGCGGCTTGTAGTCGCCGGGTTGGTTGGCCGCCCGCACCACTGCCTCGGCCAGGGCCTCGCCGCCCGCGCCGCCCTGCGCGAACACGTCCGAGAGCACCATCTCGACCCCCAGCTGGTGCGCACGACTCTCGAGCAGGGCGATCTCCGCCTTGGTGTCGCTCGGGAAGCGGTTGATGGCCACCACCGGGTTGAGCCCGAAGGTGCGCACGATCGCCACATGCTGCTCGAGGTTGGGCAGACCGCGCTCCAGGGCGCCGAGGTCCTCCTGCGTCAAGGACTTGAGGTCCGCGCCGCCGTGCAGCTTGAGCGCACGGATGGTCGCGACGAGCACCACGGCGGACGGCCGCAGACCCGCCTTCGGCGCGACGATGTCCATGAACTTCTCGGCGCCGAGGTCCGAGCCGAAGCCGCCCTCTGTCACAACGTAGTCGGCAAGCTTGAGCGCGAGCCGCGTGGCCTGGATCGAGTTGTTGCCGTGCGCGATGTTGGCGAACGGTCCGCCGTGGATCAGCGCCGGGGTGTTCTCGAGCGTCTGGACGAGGTTCGGCTTGATGGCATCCTTGAGCAGCGCCGCCATCGCGCCGTCCGCCTTGAGGTCCTTCGCCGTGACGAAGCTGCCGTCGTAGCGGCTGCCGACCACGATGCGGCCCAGGCGTTCCTTGAGGTCCTTGATGCTTGTCGCGAGGCAGAGGATCGCCATGATCTCGGACGCGACCGTGATCATGAAGCCGGACTCGCGCGGCACGCCATTCGCCTTGCCGCCGAGACCGATGATGATGTTGCGCAGTGCCCGGTCGTTCATGTCGAGAACGCGCGGCCAGGTGATCGCGCGCGGGTCGATGCCGAGCTGGTTGCCCTGCTGGAGGTGGTTGTCGAGCATCGCTGAGAGGAGGTTGTGCGCGGAAGTGATGGCGTGGAAGTCGCCGGTGAAGTGCAGGTTGATGTCTTCCATCGGCACCACCTGCGCGTAGCCGCCACCGGCGGCGCCGCCTTTGATGCCGAAGCAGGGACCGAGCGAGGGCTCGCGCAAGGCGATGATGGCGTTCTTGCCGATCTTTGCCAGAGCCTGTCCGAGGCCTACGGTTGTCGTCGTCTTGCCCTCGCCGGCGGGCGTCGGGTTGATCGAAGTGCAGAGGATGAGGCGTCCATCCGGCCGATCCTTGAGGCGCTCGTACACTTCCAGGGGGATCTTGGCCTTGTACTTGCCGTACAGCTCGATGTCGTCAGGACCGAGATCAAGCTTCCTGGCGACTTCGGTGATCGGCAGCATCTTCGCCTTTTCGGCGATCTCAATGTCACTCAGCACCCTGTTGGTCCCTCCATCGACGGGCTCCATCCGGGCAAACCCGTCCGCGTTGCGACACACGCGAACAGTATATCTCTTCGCGCGACTACATGGCGCGGGACCGAACGGACCATTTCGGATGGGTCGGTAAAGGCTCGAGCTGTCCGTCAGATCGACCGCTGCGGCGCCAGATGGGCGACGACGTCACGTCAGTTCCTTGAGCGCCGCCCGAATCTCCCCTGCGGGTACGGCGAACCCGATGCCCTGCCCGCCCGAGATGCTGAATGTCGCCATGCCGACCACCCGCCCCGCGACGTCGAGCAGTGGACCGCCGACATTGCCCCGCAGGAGCGGCGCATCGGTCTGCAGCAGGGCGAGCGGTCGCCCGCCCGCCACGGCGACCCCGCGCGCGCCGGACGACACCACCCCAAGCGTAGCCCCGGCGTCGCCGAGCGAGACCACATACGTCCCGGCCGCCGGCGCGGCTGGGGACCCGAGGGGGAGCGTCGGCAGTCGACCGCCCGGCCGGACCTGCAGCAGGGCCACATCCCGCCGCCGGTCGAGCCGCACGCCGACCGCGGCGAGGGCGAGGCCCCGATGCAGGCGCACGACGATGCGCTGCGCGCCGCGAACCAAGCTGGCGCTTGTCAGGATCCCGCCCCGCGGATCAACGACAAAGCCGCTACCCTCCGCCGTCAGGAGCAGACCGCCTCCCGGCACGGCTGCCGCCGTGACTGCCGTGACGCCAACCACCGCCGGCGCCGATCGCTGCACGGCCATGGCCACGCTGCCCTGCGCCAACGCCGCCGCGGCCCTGGGAGACTCGAGTGGCCGGACGCGAGTAGGCCCCCGCGCCGCACGCCGGAGCAAGGCTGCGACGAGCGCGAGGGCAAGAAATGCGGCGAGACCTCGGGCGAGTCTGTGCAACGGCCTGCCTCCCGGGCCAGGATGGTCCTAGTATGGGCAGGCGGACGAAAGCGCTACGGCCTGGCGAACAAGGCTTGAGGCCACAGGCGATCAGCCTTCCCCCTCGACGATCGAGACGGAGCGGCGGGGCGACCCGAACGTCTCCTGCAGCCGCTGCGCGACCTCGTCCGCCGTGACGGCCAGGAGCACATCGTAGGCAGCCATAAGATCCAGGTCGCGCAGGGCGTACTCGCTGAAGGCGTGCGCCACCGCCTCCGGCGCGTTGAAAAGGGCGACGAACTCGCCAAGGGAACGCCTGCGGCTCCTCTCCACGTCTGTCGGATCGAGTCCGTGCCGGAGCGTTTCCGCGAGCAGCGCCTCAACCCGGGCGAGCAGGCGGTCGGGATCCGGCGTCGGCCCGCCGAGCACGGTCGAAGCGTAGCCCTCGCCCGAGAAGTAGCTTGCGGCGAACTGCTGGCCGATCAGACCCTCCTCGTACAATCTGCGGTGGATCTCAGAAGCCGGCCCAAAGAGCACGTCGAGCAGGACCTCCATCACCACTTCGCGTCTGAGCGACTGTTCTGCGGTGGCGGGATCGTCCTTGAAGCCGATCGCGATCAGCGGCACGCCGACGGCCATGCGCCGGCGGCGCATTTCCTCGCCGACCTGCCGCGGTTCGTCCGGGAAGACCCGCCGTACCTCGGCGCCCGCCGCGGCGGCAGGCACGGCACGGCGCGCGGCGGCGAACACCGCGGCTGGATCGACGTCGCCTGCGACCATCAGCACCATGTTGGCGGGCTGGTAGAAGGCCTTGTGGCACAGGAAGAGTTCAGCGGGACCGATCTGGCGGATCGACTCGAGCGTGCCGCCGATCTCCACGCGCACCGGATGGCGCTGGTAGAGGGCCGCAAGAAGGTTCTGGAACACAACCGACCGCGGATCGTCGAGGTACATGCGCAGTTCCTCGGCGATGATCCCCTGTTCCTTGCGCACGTTCTCCTCGGTGAAGTATGGCTGTTGCACGAACTGGAGCAGCAGGTCCAGGGCGGCCGGGAAGTTCTCGGTCGTCGAGAACAGGTAGCTCGTGGCCCCGTAGTTGGTGTAGGCGTTGGACATCGCGCCGAGTGCGGAGAAACGCTCCGCCACGTTGCCGCCCTCCTCCTCGAACAGCTTGTGCTCGAGAAAGTGGGCGATTCCGGCCGGAGTCTCCCTGAGCCTGCCGTCGCCCGTGACAAAGGACTGATCGCAGGAGCCGTAGCGTGTGGCGAAGCTCGCGTACCGCGCCGCGAATCCGGGCTTGAGCAGGACATAGCAACGCAGACCCGACGGCAGCACGTCGCGCCAGACCTCTTCGCGCAGCGCCGGGGACTCAATGCGCGTCGCCATCGCCATCCCCCTCCAGAAAATAGACCGTGTCGAGCGTCAATCCGACTGCCGCAGCCACGATCGCGTCGTGGTCAACGGCCCGCAGCGCCGCGATGCGCCGGTGCGGTTCCGTCGCCCGGCCGGACGCGCGCAGTTCGAAGTCGGTCATGATGGCCTCGCTTGGCGCATCCGCGGACTGTTCGATCTGTGCGGCGATGCCCTTGAGCGTGTCCTGCACCTCCTGCGGCCGGAAGGCCCCTCGCCGCAGTTCCTCGAGCTGCTTGAGCACGAGGTCCTGCGCAGCCCCCCTGGTTTCGGAGGCAATGCCCAGGTGCACGAAGAGCAGGCCCTTGACGCCATCCAGTTGCGACTGGGCGTAGTAGGCGAGCGAATGCCGCTCGCGCACCTCCTGGAACAGGCGCGAGTGGCTGAACGCCCCGTAGATGCCGTTCATCATGGCCAGCGCCGGGTACCCGGGATCCGATGCCTTGATGCCTGTGGTGAAGCCCATGGCCAGCTTGCCCTGGGCGATGGGCTGGCGCTCGTGCACCTCGCGCTGGGTGGCCGGAGGGGCGTGCGGCGTCACCTTGGCTGGCGTATCCACCTTGCGGCGACCGATGCGCGAAATGAGGCGCCTGGCGTGTTCCTCGGCCGCACCGGGCTCAAGGTCTCCGACCATGTAGACCGCTAGGGGCGCACAGGCCAGGACCTCGCGCCAGTGCGCCCAAAGGTCCGCTCCCGTATGCCGGTCGAGATCCTCCATCCTGCCGAGACGCGGCA
>JAJZVM010000170.1 GCA_021845645.1 Bacillota bacterium | reverse complement strand
CGGTCGAGGACTTGACCTTGTTTGCAGTTGTGAGCGCCCTCATAGGCACTCAGACCTTTCCGGTGGCCATAGCGGAGGTGCCCCACCCGTTCCCATCCCGAACACGGTAGTGAAAGCCTCCAGCGCCGAGGGTACTCGCTCCGAAAGGAGCCGGGAGAGTAGGTCGCCGCCGGGAAACCTTCAGCCCCCCGCACCAGCTCGCGCTGTGCGGGGGGCTCCGCTTTTTGCTGGCGGGAACGGGCCTGGTGCGTGTGGAATGCAGTCGCGGCGGATATGAAGGAGCTGGGAGCGAGTGTTTGTCGCGCAACTTGCGGATGACGTCCACCTGAGGATCCTTGAAAGGCAAGACGCCGCCGAGCTCTTTGCCTTGACCGATGCCTCGCGCGACCACCTGCGCCGATGGCTGCCGTGGCTGGACGGGACACGCAGCGTGACGGACACCGACGCGTTCCTCGCCGGCGCGCTGGAGCAGTTTGCGAAGGGCCGCGGCTTTCACGCCGGCATCTGGCGGCTGGGAGTGCTCTGCGGCGTCGCCGGCCTGCACGCGATCGACTGGGCCAACCGGCAGAGCAGTCTCGGCTACTGGATCGGCGCCGGCTATGAAGGTCAGGGGCTTGTCACGATGGCATGCCGCGCGATACTCGACGACGCCTTTGGCCATTACGGTCTGCATCGCATGGAGCTGCGCGCGGCGGTCGGCAACGAGCGAAGCCAAGCGGTCGCTCGGCGGCTCGGCTTCCGGCGCGAGGGCGTCCAGCGCGACGCCGAGTGGCTTTATGATCACTTCGTCGACCACATCGTGTTCGGGATGCTCGAGAGCGAGTGGCGGACGCAGTCCGGCCGCTGGCGGGAGTGACGCCATGTTCGCGTTCCGGCCCATCGAGATCTCCAGCGATTGGGACAAGCTCGTCGCGTTTCACCGCGATACGTTCTGCCTGAGCTACGGCTCAGACGAGAAGTTCTCCGAGCCGGCCTACCGCGAGATCATGCGGGACCGACTCGAAACCTTTCCGCAGGGGCAGATGATGGTTCTCGACGGCGCAGCCGTGGCTGGCCAGGTGGAGCTCGCGATCCGGGAGTGCCAGGGGAGACGCTTCGGCTACGTCAGTCTCTTCTACCTCGCGCCGGCTTGGCGCGGACAGGGCCTTGGCAGGGAGCTGACAGATTTCGCGGAGACGTGCTTCGCCGCCCACGGCCTGGACGAGTACCGATTGCGCGTTGCCGCCATGAACGAACAGGCTGTGCGCTTCTACGAGCGGCAGGGCTTCGAGCAGGTCGGCTGCGAGCGGGGTGAGCGGCTCGTCTGGATCATGCGCAAAGGCCTGCCGCGGTCCCGCTGATTTGAGCGCCGCCGACCCGGTATTGCTCGGGTGCCACAGGGAAACACCACGACGGGCGGAGTGCGAACAAAGAGAAGCTTATGTTGAAATTTGCGCAGGCTTTTCAGAGTGGTTCGGTTTTGCATGCATTCGACTGCGCTTGACACAGGCTTGGCCCCATCGGGGCGTATGCTGGGTTGGGCCGAAAGGGGGGGCAGGCGGGCGAACCATGCCGGCGCTGCCGCAGCGGCGACCTCGGCGGCGTGGGATGCCCATACCATGCACGAGGGGAAGTGTTGAGATTGGGCGTGTTCGTGACGGGATCCGCCGTGCGGCGTCTATCCGGCTTTTTGGCGACCGCCGTCCTGGCCCTCGCCGTCGGCGGCGGCACCGGACTGCAGGCTGCGGAGGCTGCGTCGCCGCATGGGACGATCCATTACGCCGAAAACAGCAGCATCCCGACGCTTGATCCCGCTTCGTGGAGCGGCGTGACGGAGCAGCGTCCGATGTCGATGATCTACGACACACTCGTGGAGTACGACCAAACGAACGCGGGTCTGCATCCGGCGCTTGCCGCCAGCTACAACGTGTCGCCGAATGGCCTCGTCTACACGTTCCACCTTCGTCCGGGTGTCAAGTTCTCGAACGGCGATCCGGTGACAGCGGCTGACGTCGTCTACAGCCTGAACCGGGTTACCTCGGGCGACCCTCTCGGCGCCGGCTCCGCCCCTTACAGCGGCGCCTACTCGGACATCGCCGGCTACCAGCAATGGAACAAGAGCGGCAA
Organism: Bacillota bacterium; assembly: GCA_021845645.1. The sequence continues at coordinate 6,654 of JAJZVM010000170.1, read as the reverse complement.
GACCGCCGTGCCCGGTGCCCCGGGGATGTCCGGGGTTTCGGCGCCATCGCCCGACGTGGTCAAGATCACCCTCGCGGCACCGCAACCCTATTTCCTCAACGAACTGGCGCTCACGTCGGCGGCGGTCCTTGACCCTCGCGTTGTGCAGGAGTACGGGAAGAACTACGAACTGCACGCGATCGGCACGGGCCCCTACAAGCTCCAGTCCTGGAACCAGGGCCAACAGATGGTTCTTGTGCCAAACCCGGGATCGTGGCGCGGCGCCCCAAGCATCGCGAAGATCATCATCGACGAGAACGTCAATTCGGACCTGCAGCTGCTCAGGTTCCAGCAAGGACAGTACGACCTCATGAACGGCCCCCTGCCTTCGGAGGTCTTCGCGAAGGTCATGTCGGATCCCAAACTCAAGAAGCTCTACCACACGGCACCCATGAACGGTGTCCTCTACTTCGCGTTCAACTTTACGAAGCCGCCCTTCAACAACCGCAACATGCGTCTTGCGGTGAACTACGCGGTCAACAAGGCACTGATCGTGCGCAACATCACGAACGGCCGCGCCACGATCATGTCGCAGCCCGTGCCGCCCGGCATCGCCGGGTACAACAAATCTCTCAAGCCGTATCCCTACAACCCCGGCTTGGCGCGCAAGTACCTGAAGCTCGCGCACTACCGCGGACAGCCGATCTACCTGATCTATCCGAGCCAGACGCAGGACCGCGTGCGCATGGCCGAGATGATCCAGCAGAACCTGCGCAGCGTCGGGATGAACGTGCAGATCCAGGGCGTCTCCGAGTGGACCGCCTTCAACGACGAGGAGTACAACCCCAAGGCGAACTGGAACATGGCGTGGTACGACTGGTGGCAGGACTATCCCGACGCGCAGGATTTCCTCGAGAACCTGCTCGGCACCGAGATGTTCAATGCCACCAACGTCGGAAACTGGACCAACCCGAAGTTTCAGCAACTCGTGGACACGGCCGACACGCTGCCGCCCACGGAGAACGCGCAGCGCATCAAGGACTACCAGCAAGCTGAAGTCATCGTCCACAAGCAGGCGGCGTGGCTTTTCATCTACACGCTCTGGCAGGACGACCTGGTGCAACCCTGGATCAAGCCGCAGGGGACGAAGAACGACCTCATGCTCTACCTGCATCCCGTGCTGACGACCCAGTTCAACCGGCTGACCACGACGCGCTAGCGGACCTTGGCCCGACCCGGGTGCCCATGTGGCGCCCGGGTCGGGCCCTTCCTGGAGACGATTCGCTCAGGCCATCTTCTCGCCGGCCGCGCTCTCGAGGCCGAGTTCCTGCACCGCCAGATCGCGCATGATGTACTTTTGCACCTTGCCGGTGACGGTCATGGGGAAGGCGTCGACGAACTTGATGTAGCGCGGAATCTTGAAGTGTGCGATCTGGTCGCGCGCGAAGTCGCGCATCTCTTCGTCCGTGGCCGTTTCGCCGGGCTTGAGACGGATCCAGGCCATGACCTGTTCGCCGTACTTCTGGTCCGGCACGCCGATGACCTGGATGTCGGCCACCTTCGGGTGCGTGTAGTAGAACTCCTCGATCTCGCGCGGGTAGATGTTCTCGCCGCCGCGGATGATCATGTCCTTGATGCGCCCCACAATGTTGACGTAGCCGTCCTCGCGCATCACGGCGAGATCGCCCGTATGCATCCAGCGGGCGGCGTCGATGACCTGTGCGGTGGCCTCGGGGTTCTGCCAGTAGCCGAGCATGACGGCGTAGCTCCGGGTGACAAGCTCCCCGGGCTTACCGCGCGGCACCACCCTCGCCGTCGCAGGGTCGACGATCTTCACTTCGACGTGCGGGTGCACCCGCCCCACGGTGCCCACCCTGACCTCGATCGGGTCGTCGGCACGCGTCTGGGTGGAGACGGGGGACGTCTCGGTCATGCCGTACGCGATCTCCACCTCGGACATGTGCATACGGGACTGTACCTGGCGCATCACCTCGACCGGGCAGGGCGACCCGGCCATCAGCCCCGTGCGCAGCGAACTCAGATCGTAGCGCGCGAAATCGGGGTGCCCGAGTTCGGCGATGAACATCGTCGGCACGCCGTGCAGGGCGGTGCAACGCTCGGCCTCTACGGTCGCCAGCACTTGGCCAGCGTCGAAACCCTCGCCGGGGATGATCATCGCGGCGCCGTGGGTGAGGCAGGCCAGATTGGCCAGTACCATGCCGAACGTGTGATAGAAGGGCACCGGGATGCAGAGGCGATCCTCAGGCGTGAAGCGCATCAGCTCGCCGATGAAGTAACCATTGTTGAGCAGGTTGTGGTGGCTGAGCGTCGCTCCCTTGGGCAGGCCTGTCGTGCCCGACGTGTACTGGATGTTGATCGGCTCGTCGAACTGGACGACCGACTGGCGCTCCCGCACCTCTTCGATCGTCACCTGATCGCCGAGACGCATGAGTTCCGCCAAGGTGCGCATGCCTGGTGGCGCCGTGTCTGCGAGCACGACGATCTCGCGCAGTTCCGGGAAGTCCGGGTGGGCGATGGGACCTGGGCCGAGGTCGCCCAGCAGGTCGTGCAGCATGCCCAGGTAATCGCTGGGGCCGAACCCCGGCGCCGTGATCAGCGTGCGGATGCCGCTCTGGCGCAAGGCGTAGCCTAGCTCGCGCAGACGGTACGACGGATTGACATTGACCAGGATCGTGCCGATCTTCGGGGTACCGAACTGGGTGACGATCCATTCCCAGCGGTTCGGGGACCAGATGCCGACGCGCTCTCCAGGCGCCACGCCCAGGGCCATCAGCCCGCGCGCCAGCTGCAGGGCCTGATCGCCAAGCTGGCGATAGGTCAGCCGCACGCCCTTCTGGCGGTCGACCACCGCCTCGCGCTCCGCGTGACGCTCCACCTGTTCGTCGAAGTAGTCGCCGATCGTCTGACCAATGAGTTCGGCTTGCGTTGTTCCATGGCTGTAACTGGCTGCCGGCATCGCGTTCCTCCTCCCAGCATTCGGGCAGTAAGCCGATGACTGGCTTGGAGCGCGATTCGGCGGTAGGACGGGATTTCCTTCCTCACGTGCTGCGCCGTGTGCGGCTGCCTGCCGTGGCGAAGGGCATGGGGCCAGGCGCAAAAGGCCTTCCCGCATGGTGCGGGCAGCCGGTCAAGGGCCCTCAGGACGGCGGGCAAGCCATGCGGGAAGGTGCGCGCGGTGGCGGGCGACAAGGCGATACAGTGGATCTGCGATGCCCAGGGCGATGCCCAAACTCAGGATGGTGGCAGGGAGGCGCCCGCCGGGAAGGCGCCGATAGATGGCGAGGAGAGCCTTTGCGCCGCTTTGCCAGCCTTCTGGGCCATGGACGTGGATCGCCTGCTCGAGCCGCGCGCGGCCTGGCGCGTCTGCAGGCAGGTCGCCCTGCAGCGGGCGAAACTCCAGGCGGGCGTGCTGGTCGGTGCGGCGCCAGGTTTTGGCCGCTGCGCTGCAAAGGTCGCAGTCTCCGTCGTAGTACACCTCAAGCGGCTCCTTGCGCACGCCACCACCTCCCACTGCGCTTGTCCGTCGAGACTGCAGGATGCCTTCGGCACCTGCCACGAGATGCGATATTCGGCCATGCTTGCGCCGATTCTGCTCCGGATCGGGGCCTTGGCGCAAGAGGTGCACGCGATGTCTTCAGCCGCGCGGTTCCCTGCGCGCGCTGGAATGGCGCGGTTCGCGCGGGCGCACAGCCGCCAAGCCGCCTGACGGCTTGTGGCGCCCCACGTCGGGGCATGGCGCCTGGAGGTTCCGCGGCCAGGGCGATGACGGCTGTGCTGCGCGTCGGCGCTGGGCCGTAGAATAGGTAGGGCCCCTGTCGATGTGCACTTCATCTGGTATGATGAGCGAGCACCCCTCGTACAAGGAGGGCAATATGCGCCGAATCATCCCAGCCGCCCTCGCCTTGGCGATCCTGGTCGCAGGCTGCGGCAGTACGCCGCGGTCCGCGGCGCCTCATCTGACACGCCAGAAGGCCTCCACTCGGCACGTGAACGCCCCCGTGGCCATGGCTGCCGCGGCCTCTCAGGAGCCGGTGCACTACCGCAGGCAGGTAGTCATCCTGATGTACCACGGGCTCGCCCCCGTGGCTCATGGGGACTACATCACGCCCAGGACGTTTGCCGCAGAGATCGCGACGCTGCATGGGCAAGGCTTCAACTTCGTCAGTCTCGGGCAGGTCGCGCAGTTCCTTGACGGTGGCAGCATCCCGCCCAACGCGGTCGCCGTCACGTTCGACGACGGTCTCGAGAGCGTGTACACGTACGCCTACCCCGCTCTGGCCGCCCACAAGGTCCCGTTTGCGACATTCCTGGTCGTGAATCGAATCGGTCGTTTCCCGGGCGACCTCTCATGGGCCCAGGTCAAGGCGATGGAAGGGTCGGGCCTCCTGACCGTAGGTTCGCACACCCTGGCGAGCCATGGCACGGTCCCGACCGGACCCGGAACCACGGGTCCGGCTCTCACGTCCCTGATCTACAATCCGGTGACAGGCCAACGGGAGACCGAGGCGCAGTTCGTCGCGCGCATCCGTGCCGATCTTTCGCATGCGCGGCAGATCCTGCAGGCGGAGACTGGGCAGCAGGTTCTCTGGTTCGCGTATCCCTTCGGCTCGTACAACCAGACGGTGGAGCGTGTCCTGCGGCGCGAAGGCTACCGGTACGCCGTCCTCGCCGAATGGGGCTGGGGCGTGACCCAGCATGCTCTGCCTTTGGAACTTCCGCGCATCAATTCCGGAACTCCGAAGACGAGCCCCGTCAACATCGCCTCGACGATCGAGTATGTCGCGTCGCTGACGTCACACGATCCTGGGGCGCAACCCCCGCCTGCCTACGTGCCTAGCTGGTAGCCTGCTCCTCCCCGCCAGAAGGCTCCCGCCTGCGCAGCGAGTTCGAGCGCCCGCGCGATCCCGATTACGCGCGGGCCCGAGTCGGTGACGCTGATCGTCGTCTCACGCCCTGCAGGCACGCCGAGGAGCGGCTCGCCATCGAGCGCGATCATGCGGGGGCCGCGCACGGCGACCGGTTCGCCCAGCGGCAACCTGCGCACTTCGGCGACACCGAGCTCGGCGATCAGGCCCGGTCCGATCGCCGCTTTCAGCCGTCGTGCGGAGGAGCCGTCCAGTCTCAGGTAACCTCCACAGGCCTCGTCGACGCCGATGGGCAGCGCGGCGCCGACGGCGGCGGACCAGCCCACCGTCTCGGGCAGCGCCTGCGTGACGACAACCTCGCCGACATCCTCCGGGTCCCAGACGGCCAGGACCGCCGAACTATCCGGCTGCAGGACCACGGCATCGACGAGCGCGATCGCTCTGAGCCCACCGTTCTGGCGCACTTCGATGCGCTTGCGGCGCATTACGGCGCCCTGGGCCAGACCTGCCGCAACGAAGCCCGATGCCATGCCGGCGGCTGTGGCCTCGGTCCACTGGGGGAATGCGTTGTTGGTGCCCGTCGAGACGGGCAGCATGGGCACATCGCCGATCTCGCCGGCGACAAGGCGGCTCGTGCCGTCGCCGCCCAGCACGAGCAGGGCCTGCACGCCGCGATCACGCATCACTCGCGCCGCCCTGGCCGTGTCTTCGGGACAGTGCCGGAGGGCGAGGTCGAGCGGCGTCATGGCGAATGCCGGGCGGCGCTGCTCAGGCAGGGCCCTCAGAGCCTGATCCACAAGATGCATGCTGTCGCGCAGGTAAACGACCTCGTCGACCGGGGTGGCGCCGAGACCGACCAGGGCGCGGCGCAACAGGCCCACCTTCTCGGGTGCGGTCACGATCGTGGCCTCGGACACCAGGCGGCGCACGTCTTTGCCTGCAGCGGGATTTGCGATGATGCCCACGCGGACCATAGAGTGCGCCCCCCTTTTGGCGGCCGGTTGCGAACTATTGTAGCAGAGGCGCAGGTGCCTCCCGGGTCGCGTTGGCCAAGGCAGGGCACGCAAGGCGCCCTCGCGAAACTCCCTGATACCGATTGGAGGACCGATCATGCATATCTACACGCGGCTGGGCGACCATGGCGACACGAGCCTCTACACGCCCAAGGGGGTGCCGCAGCGCCTTTCCAAGGCACACGCGCGGGTGGAGGCCTATGGCACCATCGACGAACTCAACTCGGTCCTCGGCGTCGTGCGGTCTGAACTTGCAGCGGACGACCCTCTGCAGCCGCTGCTCGTACACATGCAGAACCGGCTGTTCCACGCGGGTTACGACATCTCCACGATGCCGCAGCCGGATGGCGTGCCGCAGGCGATCCGGCATGGTGATACCGAGCGGCTCGAACAGGAGATCGACCGCCTGCAGGCGCTCTTGCCGCCGCTGCAGAATTTCGTCCTTCCCTCTGGTGTCAAGGCGGCGACCTACCTGCATCAAGCGCGCACGGTCGCCCGGCGTGCCGAGCGTCGCGTGGTGGCCGCCGGCCGCGAGCAGGAGATCAACCCCGAGGTTGTGGCGTTTCTCAACAGAATGTCAGATCTGCTGTTCGTTCTTGCGCGCTACGTCAACCTGCAGGCCGGCCGGGAGGACGAGGCGGTGGACTGGCAGGTCTAGGCGCTGCGCGAGGGGGGGGTTCTCGGTGAAGCGGTATGTCGCGGCTTCGGCCGGCAGCCTTGTGGCGGCCGCCCTGGCCAGCATCTGGCTCATCGCGTCGCCTAGCACCCTCGCGGCG
>JAJZVM010000169.1 GCA_021845645.1 Bacillota bacterium | reverse complement strand
TCCAGTTCAATCGACTTAGCCTTGCTGGACACCCTGCATCACCTCCCAGCGCCTCAGTCCCAAGAGGCCGTCGAGAACCTGCTCCGGGGGACCGAGGACCTGCGTGAACTCCTCCGTGAGGCGCCACGACGCGAGCGTGTAGAGATACGTGAGGTAGACCAGGGCGAGCGCCACCAGCGGTCGCTCCACCTCCTCGACCTCGCGCAACTCCTGCACGGCGCCGACCACATCGGCGAGGAAGCGCCAGGCCCCGGCGAGCAGCCGGTAGCCTTGCACGAGGTCTCCTGCCGGGGCGGGCTGGGGCTCCAAGAGCACGAGAGGCAGTGCCCCCGTATTCGCACCGGGCGCATAAACCCAGCGCGCCCACCAGGGCAGGCTGGGATCCACCTGATGCAGCCAGAAGGTCATCCAGTCCAGGAGCCAGGCCGGCCGGTCAGCGAACCTGCCAGCCGTGCCAATGGCCGTCTCCGCGTCGCCCGCCACGATGGCGGACAGGATCGGCGTGAGCCGCCGCGACCAGATGGCCTGCTGCTCGCCGTGCAGCCGGCGAGTGGCCGGCGTGAGCGCGAAGAGCTCCATAGGTTGGAGCGACCCCGCGCGCTCCAGCGTCCAGCGGCGGCGCACAGCGAGTCGCTCGGACACGCTGCGGAGCGCCTGCTCCGGCAGGGCCGCCCGCGCCCTGCGGAGGAACTCTCCGAGGTCCTCCGCGTCCACCACCGGGGCGATCATCGTGCGGCCGGCTGCTGCAGCCGATTGAGCAGCAGAACCGCCTTCAGGGCTGCCGCGCCGCCCATCGACACTGATTCCTCGAGGTCGCGCGGACCAGCCGCCGTGCCTGAGACGAAGATGCCTGGCACCGGTGTGGAGACGGCGTCGAGCGGTCCTCCCACCGTCTCGACGAATCCGTGGGACTCCAAGGGCAGCCCGAAGATGCTGGCCACCTCGCGCGTGCCGCGGCTGGGCTCCATCCCGACCGAGAGAATCACGAGGTCCATCTCCAGTTCGAGCGGCTTGCCGAAGGTGGTATCCTCGCCCTTCAACAGAAGGCGGTTGCCCCGCTTCGTGACCTCAGTGACGACGCCCCGGATGTAGTTCACGTGGTGCTCCTCCTGGGCGCGCCAGTAGAGCTGGTCCTCCCAGAACCCGTAGGTGCGCATGTCGATGTAGAAGATGAACACCTTCGTTGCGGGCAGCAGTTCCTTGATCTCGATCGCCTGCTTGGAGGCGACACCGCAGCACACCTTCGAGCAGTAGGTGTTGCCGACCTGGCGGTCGCGCGAGCCGACGCACTGGATGAAGGCTACGCGTTCGGGCGGCGTGCCGTCCGAAGGGCGCACGACCTTGCCCTGCTTGAACATGCGCTCCGCGTCGACGAGCGTGATCACGTCCGGGTATTCGTAGTAGCCGTAAATCTGGGTGGCGCGCCCTGGATCAAAGTGCTGAAACCCTGTGGCGACGACCACCGCCCCGACCTCTTCCGTCACGACGTCTCCGCTGGGGCCGCGCAGTGCGACGTGGAAGTCGGGCACTGCGCCGCTGCTCGCCACCACCTTCGTCCCAACCCGCAGGTCGATCGCCGGGTCCGCCTGCACCTCCTCGAGCAAGGCGCGCATGGCCTCTTTGGTATCACGCAGGTCAGGGGTCAGGGTCGCGTACTCGGCGTACGGCGTACCGCCGATCGCCTCCCTCGCCTCGACCAGGACGACCCTCTTGCCGAGTCCGGCGGCGCCGCGCGCCGCTTCAAGCCCTGCGGGCCCCGCTCCGATCACGAGTATCGTATCTGTGGCCGCCATCATCCGGCCTCCTTCAGCCGCTTGTTCAGAGCACAGCTTCCCAGGTCAAATGCGGCATGGAGCCGTCGGCGATGCGATGCAGGTCGTCCTGCAGCTCGATCGTCGCCCGCTCAACGTCGATGCCCATCTTCTCCAGGAGCCCCGTGTAGTCGGTGGAGTGCCAGTGCAACTGGGCGACCCGAAAGGGGTGGGCTCCCATCGCCAGGGCGGCGAACTGAGCCTCGGACATCACCGGCACGCCGACTTTGAAATTGTGTGCGCGCACCGCGAACTGGCTCTTGTCGAGGGCCGTGACACAGCCGGTGTCGTGCGTCAGCACAACATCGGGGTTCGCCTCGTCGATCATCACGCCGATCTTCCGGATGGTGGCAAAACTGCGTGTGAAGTCGCGTTGTACGAGGATATGGCGGAAACCGAAGCCGCAGCAATCGAACCACGTCGAGTAATCGGCCACCTGTGCGCCCAGCGCCTGCACCACTCCGGTCACGGCTGCTGTGCGCTGGCCGCCGTAGATCTCGGGGTCGTAGATCGCGTCGCCGGTCTGCAGCTTGTAGTAATGGCAGGCGGGATGCACGGTGGCCACGATGCCGTGGACGTCGCACGCAACCCTTGCGGCGAGTTCGCGGCGCATGGCGTACATCCACTCGCTGTAGTGCACGATCTCCTCCGGGATGACGAACGGGCGGCCCAGCTTCGCCATGATCTCCCGGACTTGCCGGCGCAGCTTGTGGTCGTGCACGAGTTCGTGCCGGACGTCCTTGTAGTGGCCGAAGCTCGTGCCGCAGTGGATCAGGGGATAGTAGCCCGTCGCGTAGGCCGCCGCAAAGTTGCGCGCCGCCACGGCCGCCTGCGCCGCCTGGTTCGAAGTGGCCGATGCATAGTAGTTCCAGGCTGTGCATGAGGTCTGGTCGCTCGGATCAATGTAGTCGCAACCCAGAACCCTGTGCAGCCAGAAGATCGACGTCGAGTATCCCGGGATGTGGCCGCACTGGCCGCAGCTCTTGTGGTGCCAGGTATGGGTCAGCGGGATCTTCTTCTGTCGGCCGAACTTCGTAGGGGCCAGTGCATAGGGCTCAGGGACCGGCTGCACGATCCACTCGCCCTCGCGCGCGAGCTCCCAGATCGCCTCCCGGATGTCCTCCTGCTCGGGCTCCTCGTCCCACGTAAACACGCGGTCCGTCTGCGGCTGAGTGCCCCTGCGCTGCAGGTCCGCACCTTCTCCCGCCACTTCCTTCCCCCTCCTTTGACTCCCGACTCCACCCAAGTGCAACTAGTCGAGCACGATACCGCTTTCCTCCAGCGCCTCGTCCATGATCTCCTCCATGATGTCGTGCAGCGTGGGGTCGACCGCACGGATCAGGTCGAGGCATCCCGTGAGTTTCCAGATCGCGTAGAGCTCCTTGGTGGTGTGCTCGTCGACGCGCCATGCGAGGGTTGTGGTGCGCATCGTCTCCGCGGGCAACTCCTGGCGCCACAGCGCGAGGTTATCCGCCACGTCACGAACCTGCGGACCCCAGTCCGGGAATGCGTCGGGCTGCAGCATGTCGGGCGTCACCTGCACTCCGGTGGTCATGATCTTGTAGACGACGCGCGTGTATCCCGCGAGTGCGTCGCGCATCGTGCGCAGTCCGTTGCGCACCGCGACCTCGCGCATGATCGTCACTATCCCGCCGGGGTTGTTCCCCCGCGGGCACCGGGTGCAGGAAAAACACTGCGAACAATTCCAGATGTCGTCGTTCATCTGCTCGTAGACGAGTTCCGCGTCCTCCCGCGCGACGGCCTGGGTGATCTTGCGCGGCGAGTAGTCATAGAACCGCGCGGACGGACAGGCCGCCACGCAGATGCCGCACTCGAAGCACCCGTGCAAGTACTGTGGAAACCTTGGATCCGCCTGCACCTCCCGGTACAGCCGCTGCTTCTCGTCCAAGGGCACATCCTGATAGAGGCTCGAAGGCACGCTGGCACACCCCCTCCGCTCGGCACAGCCAGCCGACTTCCCGCCGGCGGCCGACTGCGCTGCGTCGCGGTCATCCGATCCCGTCCGAGTAGACACCATGGGCTGCGCCTATGGCCCTCGCCGCTACCCCGAACGCCACCCGGAGAGATCCTGATGACCTGCGCCGAGCCCTCTATTCGGCCACGTCCCAGCGTCACCTTCCACATTTCCGCACGTAAAATGAGACCTTCCTCTTGTTACGCGTATTCCCGCTAGCGGCCTACAGTATTTTGATACGGGAATCATATATTAAATGTATATTCCGCAACTCATATATTTCAAGCTCATTGGATCAATCAAATATTTATGGCCCCTCGCAGGAATACAGCCGCGAGCGGCCAACATATTGACGTCGATGGCCCACATTCTCATTTCTGTTCCCAGCGCTAATGCCGACAGGGAGAGTCAGGCATTCGTCGATCGCCGCCGCAACCTTCCCGCGCGGGGCGATCTGACGAACCCATGTTGACGCCGGGGTGGGCGCGGCCCCAACGGAGATCCCGCCGACTAGAAGAGAGGTGCCCAACTTGCCGAGCTATGTGAATCCCGAGAAGTGCGACGGTTGCAAGGGTCGGGAACGCACCGCGTGCATGTACATCTGTCCGAACGACCTGATGCTGCTGGACCGCGAGCGGATGAAGGCGTCCAACCAGGAGCCAGAGATGTGTTGGGAGTGCTACTCCTGCGTCAAGATCTGCCCTCAGGGCGCCATCGAGATGCGCGGGTACTCCGACTTTGTCCCGCTGGGAGCGCGTGTTACGCCAATGCGCGGCACGGACGCCATCATGTGGTCGGTCCGGTTCCGCAACGGACAGCAAAAGCGCTTCCGCTTCGCCATCCGCACGCGCCCCGAGGGCACAATCCAGCCCTTCGCGGGGCTGGCGGAGCCCTCCGCTGCCGACATGGCTGACCCCACCCAGCTCGCGGGAGACCGCGAGAAGCTCGGCATACCCAAGCTCCCGACCCGAGAGCACACGGCCTGAATCGGAGGTGTCGCAATGAAGCCCGAGATTGAGCACGTCGAGTCCGACATCCTGATCATCGGCGGTGGCATGGCTGGCTGCGGCGCAGCGTATGAGGTGTCCTACTGGGCCAAGGGGCTCAAGACCGTTCTTGTGGAGAAGGCGGCCATGGAGCGCAGCGGTGCGGTAGCCCAGGGCCTCTCCGCGATCAACCTGTATCTCGGCATGCGCAATGGGGACAAGTCGCCCGAAGACTTCGTTCGCTACGTGCGTGGGGACCTGATGGGGCTCTGCCGAGAGGATCTGCTCTACGACATCGCACGCCACGTCGACGCGTCGGTGCACATGTTCGAAGAGTGGGGCCTGCCGATCTGGAAGGATGACGACGGCCGTTACGTCCGCGAGGGTCCATGGCAGGTGATGATCCATGGCGAATCGTACAAGCCGATCGTCGCCGAGGCCGCGCGCACCGCACTCGGCCCGGAAAACATCTACGAGCGCATCTTCATCTCCCACCTGCTGCTGGACGACGAGCACGAGAACCGCATCGCGGGCGCGATCGGCTTCAGCGTGCGCGAAAACCGGATCTACGTGTTCCGTGCCAAGGCCGTGATCAACGTGACGGGTGGCGCGACCGCCCTGTTCCGGCCGAAGAACGTCGGCGAAGGCATGGGGCGCACCTGGTTCACCATCTTCAACACGGGATCGACCTACGGCCCGATGATCCAGGCCGGGGCCGAGGCGACCCAGATGGAGCACCGCTTCGTACCCACCAGGTTCAAGGACGGGTATGGCCCCGTCGGCGCGTGGTTCCTGCTGTTCAAGGCCAACGCCGAGAACGCCTTCGGCGAGGACTACACCAAGACCCGCGCGGCCGAACTGCAGCAGTACATGCCCTACGGCGGCATGCGCCCCACCCCGACCCCCCTGCGCAACCACCAGATGCTGCAGGAGTTGATGGCGGGTAAGGGGCCGATCTACATGCGCACCGACACCGCCATCCAGCGCCTCGCCGCAGGCGGCGACCAACGGCGCATGAAGGAACTCGAGTCCGAGGCGTGGGAGGACTTCCTGGACATGACCATCTCCCAGGCAACCGTCTGGGCGGCGAACAATGTCGAGCCAGAGAAGGTCCCCTCCGAGATTGTAGCCACCGAACCGTACATCATGGGCTCGCACTCAGGCGGATCCGGGCTTTGGGTGAGCGGCCCGCCGGACCTGGCGCCCGACGAATACCAGTGGGGTTACAACCGCATGACCACTGTAAACGGGCTGTTCACCGCCGGTGACGGCGTGGGTGGGTCCGCCCACAAGTTCTCCTCCGGATCGTTCACGGAGGGTCGCATCGCGGGCAAGGCCGCGGTGCAGTACGTCCACGACCACCCACAGCGTCCCTCGCCCGGTGGCATCGACGAGATGGCGGAACGCATCTGGCAGCCCCTCGTGCGTTTCGAGGAAGGGGTCGGGGCTTCGACCCGAGTTGACGTGAACCCGAACTACCTGCTGCCCAAGGCGGGGCTGCTTCGCTTGCAGAAGCTGATGGACGAGTATGCGGCGGGCCTCTCCACCTGGTATCGCACGAACGCCCCGATGCTCGAGCGCGGACTCTACTACCTCAACCTGCTCAAAGAGGACGTCAGCCAGGCGGCTGGCGCTCGCGACCTGCACGAACTTCTGCGTGTGTGGGAACTCGAGCACCGCATCTGGACCGCAGAAGCCCACATGCGCCACATTCTCTTCCGCGAAGAGACACGCTGGCCCGGCTACTACTACCGCACGGATTTCCCGGACATCGACGACCAGAACTGGCACGTCTTCGTGAACTCCCGCTACAACCCCGAAAACGGCGAGTGGGAGCTGAAGAAGCGCACCTGCCACGAGCTCGTCTGACCATCGGTCGTGCGTGGGGGACGGGGCTCTAGCCCGCCCCCTTCCGTGCGTTGCAAGGTGTTACAAGGGAGGGATCGCGACGCAAACCGAGAGCACCCGGCAGGCAGGCGTCGAGACCTGCGACGTGCTGGTGGTCGGGGGCGGCATCGCCGGGATAACGGCGTCCCTGGAGGCTGCCGAATCCGGCGCCCGTGTCCTCCTGGTCGAGAAGACGCCGTACCTCGGCGGCCGCGTTCTGCAGCTCGCCCGCTACTTCCCCAAGCTCTGCCCGCCCGGCTGCGGTATGGAGATCAACCTGCGACGGCTCAGGGACAATCCAAGCATCGCTCTGCGCACCTTGACGGAGGTCGAGGAGATCGAGGGCGAGGCCGGTCGCTTCACCGTACGGCTGCGGGAGAATCCACGCCTTGTCACGGACCGCTGCACCGCCTGCGGCGAATGTGCCTTGGCCTGTCCCGTTGTGCGCCCGAATCCCCTTCAGTCCAACCAGAGCGAGACAAAGGCGATCTACCTTCAGGGTGAGCTCGTACATCCCCTGCGCTATGTGATCGACCGCGACTACTGCCTCGGCGAGTCCTGCGCGCGATGCGCGAAAGTCTGTCCGCACGCGGCGATCGAACTCACGATGGCCGAGCGGACCATCCTGGTCGAGGCGTCGACCGTGATCTGGGCCACAGGCTGGCAGCCCTACACCGCAGCGCGGATCACGAACCTCGCCTACGGCCGACACCCGAACATCGTGACGAACCTCGAACTTGAGCGCATGGCAGCGCCGGACGGACCCACGGGTGGATACATCCTGCGTCCCTCCGACGGTCGGCCACCGAGGCGAGTGGCCTTCATCCAGTGCGCCGGATCGCGCGACCGACTGCACCTCGGCTACTGCTCAGGGGTCTGCTGCCTCGCCTCGCTCAAGGAGGCCAGCTACATCCTCGATCAGGATCCCAAGGCGGAAGTCCACGTGTTCTACATCGACCTGCGCACACCCGGCCCATACGAGACATTCGCCCACAAGATGCTGGCGCGTCCCGGACTTCACGCCGTGAAGGGCAAGGTGGCCGACATCACGGGCGATCCCGAAAGTGGAAACCTGACCGTGTTCGCCGACGACATGACTCGGAGCAGCACCAGCGGCACCGAGGTCGACCTCGTCGTGCTTGCGACCGGTATGGTGCCGAACCTCAGGGACGCGGCGCCTGCCCCGGTCGAGCCGGACGGCTTCGGATTCCTCGGCGAGGGCAGCATGCCTGCGGGCATGTTCGCAGCTGGCTGCGCCCGCGCTCCGGTCGACGTCCAGACGGCGACCCTGGACGCAACGGCCGCAGCGATGGGCGCGCTCGGCGTGCTTGCGAAATCCCGCAGTACCGCGAGGTGACCAAGATGGCCAAGACAGTTTGCTACCTCTGCACAGGATGCGGCATCGCGGATGCGCTGGATCTTGCACGGCTCGAGCAGGTCGCGGTGGAGCAAGACGCAGAGGTCCATACAGGGAGCGCCCTCTGCCTCGAGGCCCGCGCAGAGATCCTAAGGAGCGTGCGTGACAGCGGCTGCGAGCGTCTCGTGATCGCAGCCTGTTCCCCACGCGTGCATCGGGACACCTTCCGCTTCGACGCGGAGGCGGGAGAGGTCAGGGTACAGCGGGTCAACCTGCGCGAGCAGGTAGCCTGGAGCCACCCCGCGGCCACCCCAGCGACACAGGATCTCGCCGAGGACCTTCTGCGCATGGGCCTGGCCGCAGCGTCCACTACCCGTCCGTTCGCACCATCCCCATCCGCAGAGAGCGCTACGGTGCTGGTTGTCGGCGGCGGTCCGGCGGGGCTCTCGGCCGCGGTCTCAGCCGCCGACTCGGGCCACCGCGTGGCGCTCGTCGAGCAGGATGTCGAACTCGGGGGGTACGCCAGAAGGCTCCATCGACAGTACCCGAAGCGCCCACCCTACACCGATCCGGAGTCGGTCGCACTCGACGCGTGGGTGGAGCAAGCGGAGCAGCACCCGCTGATCGAGGTGCTCACAGGGGCGCGGATCACGGGGCTCTCAGGCCAACCGGGCGCCTACCTCGCCGAAGTGCAGGCCGCGGCGGGCACCCGCAGACTGGATGTCGGCGCCGTCGTCGTCGCAACGGGCTTCCGAGTGGGCGGTGCGGAGCGGCGTTC
>JAJZVM010000168.1 GCA_021845645.1 Bacillota bacterium | reverse complement strand
CCCACCGCCTCGGCTGGGATCGGGAGCCGTCGCCCAAGATCGCCTGGCGGGCGGATGCCGAGGCCTTGCCATCGCCCAACGGCCACTGGCGGGTTGGCGCGACGCTTGCCGTGAGCGTCACGGGTCATGGGCCGGGCATATCCGGGATGCGGATGGTGGCGATGCCTCAGGGCCTGAGACGGGCACTCTTCGCAGGGGATGGCACGCGCGACCGACTGGGGCTCCTGAGGGCCGCGGCGCTCCTGTCGCTCCGCGACGAAAATTGCTGAATTGCCCCCTGCCGCATCTTTTCAGCCCCTACGTCGGCTGATACGCTGCAGGAAAGGGACTTGCCGCCCGGCGGCAGGGGCTCTCGTGTTTTTGTTTTTCGTTCGAAAGGAGTGATGGGCCGATCCGGGACTCCCGGTGCGGCGAGCATGGACGAAGTAGAGCGGGTTCTGCTGCGGCGTGAGGCGATCGCGAAGCGGGTGCAGGAACTGGGCGCGGAGATCTCCGAGAGCCAGCGCGGCGACCAGCCGCTGCTTGCCGTCTCGATCCTGCGCGGCGCCGTGATCTTCGCGGCCGACCTGGTGCGCGAGATTCAGGGCATGGTGGAGATGGACTTCATGGCTGTCTCGTCCTACGGCGACAGTTCGGTCTCGTCCGGTGCCGTCAGGGTACTGAAGGACCTCGACGAGTCGATCGAGGGGCGGGACGTGCTGATCGTGGAGGACATCATCGATACGGGGCGGACGCTCCATTTCCTCTTGCAGAATCTCAAGGCGCGTAAGCCGCGCTCCATCCAGATCTGCACCCTGCTCGACAAGGTTGACCGCCGCGAGGTCGAGGTGCCCGTGGATTACGTCGGCTTCCGGATTCCCGATGCGTTTGTCGTAGGGTATGGTCTCGACTACGCGGGCAGATACCGCAATCATCCAGAACTTCTCGTCCTGCGCGCCGAGGCTGTCATCTCATGACCGAACGCGTCCTGGTCCTCGATTTCGGCGCGCAGTACGCGCAGCTGATCGCACGCAGGGTACGAGAGCTCGGCGTCTATGCGGAGATCGTGCCGGCGACGGCGCGCTACGAGGACGTCATGGCGAAGGAGCCCGTCGCCATCATCCTGAGCGGAGGGCCCGACAGCGTCTACCGCCCAGGTGCGCCAAGGCTCGACGATCGCCTGCTTGCGTCGGGCATCCCCCTGCTCGGCATCTGCTATGGCATGCAGTACCTGGCACACGCTCTTGGCGGGAAGGTCCACCCGGGCACGCCGGAATACGGTCCGGCCGAGGTTCGCCGAACGAACTCCGACGACCCCCTCGTCTCCGGGCTGCCTGAGCACATGCGCGTCTGGATGAGCCACGGGGATCGCGTCGAGAGTCTCCCCGGCGGCTTTTCGCTGCTGCTCGCGAGCGACGGCGCCCCGTGCGCTGCCATGGGCGACTCCGAGCGCCGCATCTACGCTGTGCAGTTCCACCCGGAGGTCGTGCACACCGAGCACGGCATGGACATCCTGCGCAATTTTCTCTACTCCGTCGCCGGACTCAAGGGCGGCTGGGACATGGGCTCCTTCGTCGATCGCGAGGTGCCGCGCATCCAGGCGGAAGTCGGGGACGGCTCGGCGCTCGTCGCGCTTTCGGGAGGCGTCGACTCCGCCGTCGCGGCCGCCATCGTGCACCGCGCCCTCGGCGATCGGCTCACGGCCGTCTTCGTCGATCACGGGTTCCTGCGTGCCGGTGAGGCCGAAGAGGTGGAGCGCGCCTTCACCGAGCGGGTACCGCTCCGCTTTATCCACGTCCGGGCCCAGGAGCGCTTCATCAAGGCGCTCGAGGGCGTCGTCGATCCGGAGGAGAAGCGCAAGCGCATCGGCAACCTCTTCATCCGCGTGTTCGAGGAAGAGGCCCAGAAGCTCGGTCCGATCGACTTCCTCGTCCAGGGCACGCTCTATCCGGACGTGGTCGAGAGCGGTCCAGGCCAGGCGGCGGTGATCAAGAGCCACCACAACGTCGGCGGCTTGCCCGAGGACCTCAGGTTCAAGCTGCTCGAGCCCTTGCGGGAGCTCTTCAAGGACGAGGTGCGGCAGCTCGGCCGGGAACTTGGCCTGCCGAGGAGTCTCGTGGAGCGCCAGCCGTTCCCTGGTCCGGGTCTCGCGATCCGCATGGTCGGCGAGGTGCAGCGGGACCGTCTCGAGCTACTGCGTCGGGCGGATCTCGTCGTGCGCCGGGAAGTCGAGGCGGCGGGCGTCGCGAAGGACCTCTGGCAATGGTTCGCGGTCCTGCCCGGCGTGCGCACGGTCGGGGTCATGGGTGACCATCGCACCTATGGTGAAGCGGTGGTCGTGCGCGCCGTCACCTCCGACGACGGCATGACCGCGGATTGGGCCAAGCTCGAGCCTCAGCTTCTGCAGCGCATCGCGTCCGCCATCGTCAGCGAGGTGGATGGCGTGAACCGTGTCCTCTACGACATCACATCCAAGCCGCCCGGCACGATCGAGTGGGAATGAACCGAAGCTCCCGCACCTTGCGGGAGCTTCATCGCTCGGGTGCGCGGCCCGCGGAGCGCATCCGGGCCCTTCCGCCTTGCTAGGGCCTGCGTTGAGGGACGAGCGATGAAAGTCAAAGACCTCGGAATGCTGGGCGGCCTTGCCGCCATCTGGGGCAGTTCATTTCTCTTCATCAAGATCGGCGCACCTGCGCTGAGCCCCGCGCTGCTGATCGAGCTGCGGGTGCTGATCGCATCGCTCGCCCTGCTGCTCATTGCCCGTTTCATTCGCCACGGCGTCAAGATCTGGCACAAGTGGTGGCAGTACCTCGTACTCGGCGCGACCAACGCCGCGATCCCCTTCACCTTGATCGCGGTGGCGGAGTTGCGCCTCGATTCCGGCCTGGCGGCCATCTTGAACGCTACGACGCCGCTCTTCACGGCTCTCGTGGCATGGCTCTGGGCGAAGGACGCCTTCACGCCCGGCAAGCTCCTGGGGGTCGTCCTGGGCATTGTCGGCGTCGGTATCCTCATGGGGGACGCGAGCAGCGGGATCGCGGCCGTCTGGCTACCGGTCGGCTGCTCCTTGCTCGCCGCCCTCGCGTACGGTGTGGCCGGCGTCTTCTCGGGCCGTTACTTCAAGGGCGAGAAACCCCTCGACATGGCCATCGGCCAGCAGCTCGGGGCGACCTTTGTCCTGCTGCCGCTGAGCCTCTTCTTCATGCCTCAGCGGGCACCGTCGGAGACGGTCGTCTTCGCGCTTCTCATGCTGGCCGTCGTCTGCACGGCTGCGGCCTACCTGCTCTATTTTGCCTTGATCCACAGCGTGGGAGCGGTGCGCACGCTGACGGTGACCTTTCTCGTTCCACCATTCGCCGTCGTGTGGGGTGCCCTCTTTCTGCACGAGGCGGTTTCCTGGCGCATGTTGATCGGCCTCGTTGTCATCCTCTCGAGTGTCGCCCTCGTGGTGCGTGGCGGTGGTGGCCAGCGCCCCAGGGCTGCGGACCGTCTGGACGCAAGCTTGTAGCGTTTGCAGGCGGAGCCAAGGGTCAACTTGACGCGGAACCCTGCCGCGCCTTGGCCGTAGCCCGGACCAGGAGCCGGTCACGCATATGTCGTCACTCAGACCTCGTGCGTCTCTTCGTCCGCCGCCCCGCACTTCCGCTTCCTCTGCCGCACACCATGAGGCGTGCCCAAAGGCGGCAAGTCTGAGCGCGGGGCGGAGGGTACGAGGGTGGAAGTCCTCTTCTTCAGACCCACGATGTCTATGTCCACGGGCTGCCCCAGGCACTGGCGCGTCTCGGGCACCACGTGACCATCTGGCAGGGTCCACCATCGGTTGACCGGCTGCAAAGCTACTTGGCAGCTTGGCGACCAGAGCTGATCCTGAGCATGGGCTGGACGGACATCCACAGGGACTGGGGTGCGCTCGGGGCCATCCGCCAGTATGGTCGGAGTGCTTCCGCGCTGCACGTATACTGGAGCACCGAGGACCCGCTGCACACCAGCGTCTGGACGCTCCAATACCTTGAACAGGTGCAGCCGGACGCCGTCCTTACCATCTCGCCGCGCACTCTGCCCCTGCTGTCGTGGGGGCCTTCGAGGCCACTCCTTGCTCGCCCGTGGAATTCGAAGTGCGTTCGGAGCGGGGGCTTTTGGCGGAGTGGGCGCAACCGGGCAAAAAGTCGGTGCGGTGGCACGTGCAGTACAACCAGGCCGCCTTCACGCCAAGGGTTGAACTCGAGTGGCAAAGCACTGCGGATTGAGCGGGCCTGTTGCCGGTTGGCGGCGCTCTTTCAGCTGGTAGACGAGGCGTGATGGGAGGCGTGGCCACGCCTACACTCGACTGTCGAGGACCTGCCGCTGCCTTGCGCCGACGCGGTCATCTGGATCCCTCCCGGAACCTGACGCGCAGGACCAGGGCGACCGCCAATCCGATGACCGGCAAGGCTGCGGGCCACGCAACTTCCGGCAGCGTGCCCGCCGGTAGCGACGTCACCATCCCGTCGGTCGAAAAGGCGGCAAAGGAGATCGGGGTGCTGTCGTATCCTGCCGGGGCGCGGAAATTGCAGATCGTCATGCCGGCACTGGGTGGGTTCGGCACGCAGTCGCTTGGTGGAATGTAAACCGCGACAGGCGGGGTTCCGGACTGGGCGGGGAGTAGCCCGAGCAGGTAGACCCCAGTCCCGGCGGGCACATGCTTGAGGATGGCGGCGAGCGGCGTCCCGGCGGGTCTTGGGCCCTGCGGCGCTATCTGGAGGTCGATCAGCTGTGTTCGCCCCACCAGCGTCAGAGCGATCCAGTACTCGGGATCTGCGGCGGCGTCGGGTACGACACCGTCAACCGCGCCCGAATCCAGTTCCCTGGCCGAAGGAGCCAGGCTCCTTTCTGCCACGACGCTGCCACCGCCGCCGACCCCCAGAAGGTCGACGCGCGTCCCCTGAGGCAGTGAGGCAGGCGGAAAGGTGATCTCGATACGGCTGGCGGCCCTTAGCGTCCCGTCGTAGGGGGTGCCTACGACCAGGGTTGGCATGGCTGAGGCGGGTGCGGCCCGGCCGGGTCGGCTAAGCAGGAAAAGTGCGGCCCCTGTCGCGACAACAGCGACCACCGTCGCAACCCAAAATAGACGCCCCATCACTGGGTGGCGCAAAGGATCGTTGCCTCCTCGTGTGGCGCGAGTGTAGCAAAGAGCCTTTGCGCGTACAGTACAGCGGACGGTGTCAGCCGCGGTTTCAGCGCGGCCCACCGGCAGAGCGCCCCGAATCCTGGCGAGGGTGCGGGAAGGCCCAAGAAGCGTGGCGTATGCCGATCGACGTCCTTCACCGAAGCATTGCGGCGGTCAGGGCTATCCTGCGGTAAGAGGGGATACCGGGGGTACGCCATGTCCATCGAAGAGGCGCTGCTTGAAATCGAGGCGCAGCAATTCATCGGCCGACGGGACGAACTCGCCCGGATCGAGCGGTTGCTGGAGCGTGCCCGGACCGAGGCGAGCGTCGCGTACGTCTACGGGCAACGCGGGATCGGCAAGACCGCTCTGCTGCGGGCGGCGCAGCGAGCCTCCGAACGGCGAGGCGTCGAGACCGTCACTGTCACCATCGAACGTGACGCGGCGGCGGACGAAGTGATCGGACGGATCGCCACGGCGATGCACCTGGGCCCGACCAGGACCTCCCAGGATGAGGTGCTGGCCGCGATCTCGGTCTCGGGGACGCACGGTCTCCTCCTCATCTTTGACGATTACGACCTACTCGGGCCCAGTGAGGCTGCCTTGCGCACCCGGTTCCTGT
Organism: Bacillota bacterium; assembly: GCA_021845645.1. Next base: position 3,112 of record JAJZVM010000168.1, on the reverse strand, counting down.
ACCGGCTGCCACCAGGCGTGGCGGTGGTGCTGTCGGGTCGTATGCACCCGGCGACGCTCTGGCCGCTTGAGCGGGCATGGCGCAGCTTTGTGGAGCGCCTCCCTCTCTCTGACCTGTCAATGGTCGATGCAGAGAGGTTTTTGCAGTTGCACGGCATCGAGGATCCGGTGGTGCAGCGCGAAGCGAACTGCCTTACGGGCGGCAGACCAGCCCTGCTGGCGCAAGTGGCCGACGTGCTCGGCAGCGAGACCGAGGTGGCCGCGGCCGGCGACATCGGGATCCTCAGCCTTCGACCGTCTGGCGGCACGCAGACGCTCATTCTCGAGCAGCTGCTGCATCCTGGATCGCGTCGCGCCGCATGGCGTGCGGAGGACGCCACGGCGGCATACGATCTCGTTCTCCAGGCCGCCTCGCTTCTGCCCTACTTCAGCCGGAGCCTCTTGGCCGCCATGCTTGGCGACGAGACGGTGGCGGCGGGTTGGGAGGTGCTTGAGCGCCTCCCCTCCAGCCTCGAACCCGGCGGTTGGCATCGTCTGGGCGAGAGCCTTCGCCGGCCGGTGGCGGCCATCGTTGCCAGGGAGCGGCCGTGGCTCCGGCAGGTGTGGCTACGCCGCGCCATCCGCCGTCTGCTCATCGAAGACGAGCGCGTTGGGCAGAAGGAGCGGGCGCTTGCCCTCTGGCTTTTGCTCGAACTGGACGATCCGTCCGTGGTGGAAGTTCCGTCCGCACCGGTGGTCGGCTTAGCGGCGCTTCGCGAGGCGCTGGACCTCTATGCCCTGCCTTGGTTGACGACGGCCTGCGCCGACGGCGTCGAGGGGGTGCTCGTGATACCGGCCGACGACGGGTCGGCCCGCGGGGCGGCTCTTCTGGTCCCAGCCGCACTGGTCCCTGGCGACACGCTGCCGGCGCCGCTGCCCGAAGGCTCGATGTTTCTGGCCATAGCGGCGAAGGATCCGGTGGCCGTCGGTCCGTTGCTTGGTCTCCTCGCCGTCGCCATGGAGGCGCGACAGGGTGTGGCGGTGCTTGGAGATGGAGTCGTGGCGCAGGTCCTCGAACGGATTGGCCTACAGCCTGTCTCGGGGAAGGTTTTCCTGCTTGGCGCGGGCGAGGGCGGGGCCAGGGCGTCGCTGCAACGGTTGGCAGACCACCGCCTCAGCGCGGTGCCTGTGCCGGATCGCGCGGCGCTCGCCAAGGCAGCGCTGCAGGCCTACGCCGCCGGGGGGTGCCTTGGAGACACGGGGCTCGGGGACGTGTACAGGGCACAGGCAGGACAGGGAGGCGAGCCGGAGCTTCGGCGCTGGCTGCTTGATGCGCTCGCCAGCGCCCAGCTGGGGGAGATGCCCTGCTCCCGCAGCCTTCTCCTCCGGCTCTATTACGTCGACAAGGCCGGATCGCACGAGGACATCGCCGAGCGGTTGGATTTGCCGCGCGCCTCGTACTTCCGGGCTTATCGCGAGGCATTGGCCGCGTTTGGCGGAGCTCTCTGCGGCGCGTACTAAGCCGGAGGGGATCTCACGACGCGGCCAACGTGCTTCCAGGGGACTGTTCGGGCGGCCACTGCGGGCAAGAGCGCGGTTGATTGGGAGGCGGTCATTATCGTCATCGGGCCCTGCGAGGCGCCGGAGCAGTCATCTCATGTCGCCTGGAACATCGACAATGCCCAGGGGTACGAACGGATGATCCACGCCGTCCGTGATGACCATCGCCAGCCCGGAGGATGCACGGACGAGTCTAGCGCATGGGCGCCCTGCCCGGTCGTTGTCGACCGCGGGGCACTCGCTCAGGACGTTCTGCGGTTCGTCCCGAGGGTGGTGACGCCATGAAGGGGTTGGGTCCCGTACTGGCCATTGTCCTGGCCGGAGTGTGGCTCATTCGGATGGCGGGCGTGCACTGGTACACGGAGGCTCTGCCTGTCGCCGCGTTGCTCGGCCTGGCTGTGGACTATGGCTTGGCCTCGTCGCGGGCGGGCACACGGTCGCGCCCATGAACCGACTCCGCTGCCCTGAAGCTGTGTCCAGGAACTGCTTCGGGCAAACGGTGGATCCGGTCCTTTAGGAAGCAGGGCCCCTGAGGCGTGCGGGACGCGCTACGCCTGGTTTCTTTGCCGTTCGCCGTCTTCCAGGTGACGAGCGTGTTCGCGCCGGGCGACGATGAGAGGCCACGGCAGACGTCGTATGCCTCTTGTCTGCATGCCACGCGAGACGACCCGGACACCCCCGCGACACCAAGAGTGATACAGCTGTCGATACTGCGTCGGCAGGCGCGCGTCTGGTAGTCTCCCGGAAGCGAAGGAAACGCAGCAAGCCCACGCACCCGACCCTAGGCGCAACATGGGCGACAAGCTCCGTGACGCCGACCTGGCAGACCTTCGGATGGCATGCCGACTGCCCGGTTACGGTTTTTGGGAGTGCGATGACGTTCCTTGTCTGTGCCGACCGGGGGTGGCTCGTTGATCACCGCGGATCGGGCGGACGGATCCGCTGGCCAGGTGGTCCGCCTCGTGGTTTGGGGAGTTCTCTCACTCGTCCCGCTCGCGGCGTACGCCCTGCCCCTTTGGCAGAACGTGTTGGCGGACACTCCGATCGCCTACCTGATCTGGATTCCTCTCCTCGCCGTTCTCTGGGGCGCGTCCGGGATCCGCCGCAGCGCGCCTGTGAACGACGACTCGGAGCTCGACGGCATCCTGGGCGGTGGACTTCTTCTCGTCGTCGGAGCAGCGCTCGTGATCGGGCCCGCGCGCTGGCCTTACTTCTTTGTGATGGAAAGCGCTGGCCTCCTGCTCTGGCCGCTCTGGACGCTCGGTATGGCCTGGCTTCTCTTCGGTGTCGGCGTGACACCCGCGCTGTTGGGGCCGCTGGCCTACCTTCTGTTCAGCTGGCCACCGTTGCTTGGCGCGGTGGCCACGATGACACAAGGCGTACTGGTGCAGGTGGCCATAGCGTCCATAGCCCACCTAAGCCAATTCGTCCCCTGGATCACGACCCAAGGACAACCTAGTACATCGTCTCGGAAGTTCGTTCCTCAGAACTCGGCGAGGAGCCAGGAGAGTTCCTTGACGACGGTGTCCCAGAGTTGATCTAGCTCGCCTTCGTAAGGTGTGGACTCCCAACGG
>JAJZVM010000006.1 GCA_021845645.1 Bacillota bacterium | reverse complement strand
CCCTCAATAGCGCCGCCGCCACCCTTCACCACGTCCTCAACTCCTTGTTCCGCAGCCCCTGGTGTCGCCTGAACCTCTTTACACTCCCCGGTTTCTCACCGGTCTTCTAGACCCAGGAGGTCCAGAATGGCCTGGATGCGCTCTCTGCGCAACGCCGGCGGCAAGCCGAGCAGCTTGGCGACGATCAGGAGGTTCTCGCGCGCCGTGAGGCTGCCGTCGGTCGAGATGTTCTGCGGCACGTAGCCGAGGATGCGCCGAAGCGCCGAAGCATTGCGTCCGACGTCGCGTCCCGCCACCCGCACGGTGCCGCTGGTGGGCGGGATGAGTGTCATCAGCACGCGGATGGTCGTCGTCTTGCCGGCGCCGTTCGGTCCGAGCAGGCCGAAGACTTCGCCGGACGCGATGTCGAAGCTGATGTCGTCGACGGCCGGGCGGCCGCCGAATCTGCGCACGAGGTGCTCCACCTCAACGATCGGGGTCGTAAGCCATCGCCTCCACTTCATGCAGCAGCCGATCGAGCAGATGCTCCAGCTGCGCCTGCTCCTCGCCGCTCAGGTTCGAGAGGATGCGCCGCGCGGCGTTGCGACGCCGCGCGGCCCAGGCTTCGAGCCGCTGCAGGCCCTGCTCGGTCAGCTCGATGCGCACCACGCGCTCGTCGTCCTCCGACCGCTGGCGCGTCAGAAGGCCCTGCCGCTCGAGACGCTGGCACGCGGTGGTCGCGGAACTCTGCGCAATCCCGAGCTGTGCGGCCACCTCGCTCACGCTGAGCTGGCCGGCCTTGCGCAGCCGCCGGAGGAGCCAGTACTGCTCCGGCGTGATCTCGCCCCGACGCACGGGGTGCGTGAGCCAACGGACCAGATGCAGGAGATCGAGGAGCTGGGCGACCAGACGCTCCGACGCCAAGATGGGCCCTCCCCATGCTCGTTTCACGATCTAGTATATCGATAGGCAATGCAAATGTGGTCATTGCGGGCATGAAAAAGGCGCCCGCCGGACGGCTCCGGCGGGCGCCACGCGGGTCCTGCTAGCCCTTGGTGGCGGCGAGGCGCTTTGCGACGTCGTCCCAGTTGACGATGTTCCAGAACGCCTCGACGTAGGCCGCGCGCCGGTTCTGGTACTTGAGGTAGTAGGCGTGCTCCCAGACGTCCAGGACCAGAAGGGGCACGACACCCCACTGCGTGAGGTTCTGGTGCTTCTCCGCGGTGAGCACCTCGAGCTGGCCGGCCGACGGCTCCCACACGAGCAAGGCCCAGCCGGACCCCTCCACCGCCGCGGCCGCGGCCGAGAACTGCTTCCTCAGCGCCTCGAACGTGCCGAAATCCCGCTCGATCTGCTGGCGCAGGGCGCCAGAGGGCTCGCCCCCCTTGCCAGGACCCATGTTCTCCCAGAAGATGCTGTGCAGGAAGTGGCCGGAGCCATGGAAGGCGGCCTCGCGCTCCCAGTGCTTCACGAGGCCGAAGTCGCCGCTCTGGCGTGCCGCCTCGAGCATGTCGAGCGCCTTGTTCAGGCCGTCCACGTAGCCCTTGTGGTGGATGTCGTGGTGCAGGTGCATCGTCTGCTCGTCGATGTGCGGCTCGAGTGCGTCGTAGGCGTAAGGCAGCGGCGGCAGTTCGTAACGCAAGGGGACTCCTCCTCTGAAGATCAGGTAGGGTCTGGACGAGACCTATTGTATACTGGCCAACTCAGGAAAGGAAAGGGCCACCGACCTGCGGCAGGCCATCGATGTCCAGGCCGTCTTCCGTGCAGACTAGCACCTGTTGACCCGGAGCTAGTCTGACGAAAGGTGGCCCTCATCCATGCGCATCGCCATGCTGCACTGGGCGTTCCCGCCGGTCGTGGGCGGGGTCGAGACGCATCTCGAGGAGCTCGGTGCGGCGCTCGTGCGGCGCGGTCACAACGTGTTCGCCCTGGTCGGCGACGACGCCGACCGCGCGGGCGCGCGCAGCCACCGCGGCATCACCGTGGTGGGCGATCCTCTGATGCAGCCTCGCCCCGACCAGGACGGGCGTCGTCTCTACGAGATCCTCGCCCGCTTCGTCGACCGTGCGCGGCCGGACATCCTGCACGCGCACAACATGCACTACTTCTCGCCGCTGCACGTCGAGACGCTCGCCAGGCTCAAGGAGGACTACGGGCTGCCGCTGGTACTCACGGCGCACAACGCCTGGCACGACCGCCTCGGCAGGGAGATGCTGCGCTACCGCGACCTCTGGGACCGCATCATCGCCGTGAGCCGCTACCTGGCCGCGACGCTCGCGGCGCAGGGCTACCCGGCCGAGCGGATCGACGTGGTGCACCACGGTATCGACCCCGAGCGCTGGGCGGTCGCGGCGCCGGCCCAGGAACTGCCGCCGACCGTGTTCCACCCTGCCCGCCTGAGTCTCGACAAGGGCAGCCTGACCCTCGTGCGCGCGCTCCACCACATCCGCCGCTACCTGCCCGGCGCGCGGCTGGTGCTCGCGGGCACGGGGCCGATCGTCGACTTCGCCTCGCGCCAGGCGCGGGAGGTCGCGCTGGTGCGCCGGGAGATCCGCAGGCTCGGCCTCGAGGCGGCCGTCACCCTCGAGGCCATCCCGTGGCAGGAGATGCCCGCCTCCTTCGCACGCTCGCATGTCGTCACCTACCCGTCGCGATTCGACGAGCCGTTCGGCATCGCCGCGCTCGAGGGCATGGCCGCAGGGCGGCCGGTGGTGGTGACGAGCGTCGGCGGCATGCCCGAATTCGTCCGGGACGGCGTCGACGGCTTCGTGGTGGAGGCGGGCGACGAACAGGTGCTCGCGGATCGGATCGGCTACCTCCTCTCGCACCCCGTGCTGGCTCGGCGGATGGGCGCTGCGGCACGCGAGCGCGCCATGCGGCGCTTCCACCTGCGCGACATGCTGGAGCGGACGCTGGCGGTCTACGAGGGAGCCGTCACGCCTCGTCGCGTGCCGCTTCGGGTCTGACGCCGCGCAGCACCCGGACCGGCAAGCGCCCCTTGCCGCCCGCCTCGCAGCGGACGCGGCCGCGCCGGTCGCGCGCGACATGGACGTCGAGGCGCCCGCCGGCCACGTGCAGACCTTCGATGTCGAGACGGTCGATGCCGGGCGGAAGGCTCGGGCGCAGCCGGATCTCCTGCGACGCGACGACCAGTCCCAGCAGCAGCGTGACGATGTGGGGCACGCTGGCCGCGGACCAGGCCTGCACAGGGCAGGCCGACGGGTAGCGCACCGGCTCGCCGCTCTCGTCCTTGGCGAAGCCGGAGAAGAGTTCCGGGAGCCGGCGCTCGCTCCTCGAGCGGGCGACGCGCAGCATCGCCTCCACGATCGCCATCGCCGGGCGCGGGTGCCCCGAGCGCCTCAGCCCTTCGGCGATCAGCACGTTGTCGTGCGGCCAGATCGAGCCGTTGTGGTAGCTCACCGGATTGTAGCGCCCCTCGCCGGCAGCCAGCGTGCGCACGCCACGACCGCTCCAGAGCGGCGAGGAGAGCAGGTCGCGCGCGAGCTGCGCCGCGCGCCCCCGCCGGGCGATGCCGGTCCAGAGCACGTGCAGGCTGTTCGAGGTGAGGACGTCGATCGCCCTGTCCCTGCCGTCGAGGCCCAGGGCGTAGCAGCCGCGCGCCAGCCAGAAGTCGCGGTCGAAGTGGCGCCGCAGCTGTGCGCCGAGGGCCTCCTGGCGGCGGGCCGCGGGCTCGTCGCCGAGCGCGCGCAGGAGCCTGGCGGCCACCAGCCGGGCGCGGTAGAGGTAGCCCTGCACCTCCACGAGCGCGATCGGGCCCTCGGCGAGACGGCCGTCGGCGAAGTGCACGGCGTCCCACGAGTCCTTCCACCCCTGGTTCACGAGGCCCTCGCCGCCTTGGCGCCGGTAGCGGAGATAGCCGTGGCCATCGACGCTCTCGTCGATCCAGCGGAGCGCCCGCCGGAGATTCTCCTCGAGATCCGTCAGCAGGCCAGGCTGTCCCCCGGACCGCACCTGCTCCTCAAGGGCGATGATGAAGAGCGGCGTCGCGTCGACGGAGCCGTAGTAGGGGAAGCGCGGGATGAGCCTCGGCACGTCCGGGCCGGGCGGCGGCCGGAACTCGTGCAGGATCTTGCCGGGGGCCTCGTCGGTTTCCGGGTCGCGGCGCCTACCCTGCAGGCTGGCGAGCGCACGCAGCGAGCCCTCGCCCTGGCGCGGCAGGCAGAAGACGCTCATGCGGCTGGCGAGCAGGGCGTCGCGGCCGAAGAGCGCGATGTACCAGGGGATGCCCGCGGCATAGGCGACATTCGGATCGCCCGTGGGCAGGCCGATCGCGCCGCCGCGGATCGAGAGCGCCTCAAGATCCTGCAGGCTGCGGCCAAAGGCCTGTACCAGGGCCGGCCCCAGAGTGCCGCCTGCGTCGAGGATTGGACGCTGCGCAGCCGCCGCCTGGCAGGGGCGGGGCCTGGCCGGTTCGGGGGCCGGGTCGATGCCGGCCGTGACCGACAGCTCCGCCTGGCCGTGCGCAGGCAGCGCGATGCGGAACGCGAGTCCGCCCGGCGCGCGCAGGTCGCGGTCATGAGGCTGCGAGACCTGCAGGCGCACCAGGAGTCCTCCCTGCTCGGGCGTCGCGCGAAAGGCGAGGCTGCCATCGTCGAGGCGCACGCCCGCGACGGGTGGCGACCCCCTGGCGCCGGCATCGCCGAGGGCGTTGCGCTTGACGTGGAAGACGTGCGCGAAGTCACTCGCGAAATCGAGCTGGAGCCAGATCTTGTGGCGGTGCGGGCCGTAGTTGTGCAGGCGGAGCACGTCGCGAAAGGCGCCGTCGAGCAGACTGAGGCGGCGCTCGAGGACGACCTCGGCCCGCCCGTCGTGGGCGTACGCCGGCGGCACGAGGAAGAACTGCGCCTCCTCCGGGCCGAGCGCACGTCCGCTGAGGAGCAGAGAGCGCCGCCGGCCGATCCGCCAGGCGTAACGGCTGCAAAGGCGCCGGTCGCCGGCGTAGAGCCCCTGCTCGCCGTGGCCCACCTCGCCGGCGGCGTCGAGGATCATGAATGTCTGTCCGCGGCTCAACACGACCGCGCTGAGACTGCGCTCGTCCATCGTCCTCCCCCTGGCGCCAGGGCCTCGACCCGGCGGCCACCGCGCCCTCCCCGAGGTAGAGGTTGCCCGCTGAGGGGCTGCGGCAACAGCCGTGTGGCCGGACAGATGGGGCCGTAGGGCCGACCGTACAGATTCCGTTTGCGTATCACCTGATCAGTTGGTTTGCTACAATGGTCCGTGTGGTCGGCGCGATGGACACCGAATGGGCCAAGTGTCGGTCCACCCGGAATAGAGCTATGAAGGAGCGTGACGCATTGCTCGACATGCACCCCACGAGGGCCGACAACGAGGCCCAGGCGATCGTGCACCTGGATCTCAGCGTCGCGGAACTCGTGGAGCACGCGCTCGCGCGCGGCGAGGCCGTGCTGACGGCGGACGGCGCGCTGCGTGCCACGACCGGCAAGTACACCGGGCGGTCGCCGCGCGACAAGTTCATCGTGCAGCACCCCGGCGACCCCATGGCCGTCGCCTGGGGCAAGGTGAACCAGCCGATCACGCCTGGGCGCTTCGAGCAGCTGCGCGGCAAGGTGGAGCACTACCTCTCGCTGCGCAGCCACTACGTCATGCACGGCTTCGCAGGCGCCGACCCGCGCCACCGCATCGCCGTGCAGGTGGTGAGCGAGTACGCCTGGCACAGCCTCTTCATGCGCCAGATGCTGCTGCGCTTGTCCGCCGGCGGGGACCCCGCGGGCGGTGTGCCCTTCCGGATCCTCGTGGCGCCGGGAGTGCAGGCCGATCCGACGCTCGACGGCACGAATTCCGAAACCTTCATCGCCCTCGACTTCAAGCAGCGCATCGCACTGATCGGCGGCACCGAGTACGCCGGCGAGATGAAGAAGAGCGTCTTCACCGTGCTGAACGGCGAACTGCCGCAAGGCGGCGTGCTGCCCATGCACTGCTCGGCCAACATCGGTGAGCGGGGCGATGTCGCCCTGTTCTTCGGCCTCTCCGGCACCGGCAAGACGACGCTGTCGGCCGACCCCAGGCGCCACCTGATCGGCGACGACGAGCACGGCTGGTCGGACGACGGCGTGTTCAACTTCGAGGGCGGCTGCTACGCCAAGTGCATCGGCCTGCAGCGCGAGCGGGAGCCGCAGATCTGGGACGCCATCCGCTTCGGCAGCGTCCTGGAGAACGTCGTGCTCGATGACGCGACGCGGCGTCCGGACTACCTCTCGCAAGCCCTGACGGAGAACACAAGGGCCGCCTACCCCGTGGATTTCATCCCGGGCGCGGTGCCCTCTGGCATGGGCGGTCATCCCGCGACGATCCTCTTCCTGACGGCCGACGCCACCGGCGTGCTGCCGCCCGTCAGCCGCCTGAGCGACGCGCAGGCGATGTACCACTTCCTCGCGGGCTACACGTCGAAGCTGGCCGGCACCGAGCGCGGCGTCAAGGAGCCCCAGCCGACCTTCTCCACCTGCTTCGGCGAGCCGTTCCTGCCACTCTCGCCGATGACCTACGCCCGCATGCTCGGCGAGAGGATCCGCAGCCACGGCGCTGCCGTCTACCTCGTCAACACCGGCTGGTCCGGCGGGCCGTACGGCGAGGGCAGCCGCATCGACCTCGGCTACACCCGCGCCATCGTCCGCGCGGCGATCGACGGCAGCCTGGCGCGGCAGAGCTACGTCACGCATCCCGTCTTCGGCCTTGCGATGCCCACGGCCTGCCCTGGCGTGCCGGGCGCCATCCTGGACCCGAGGGGCACGTGGCGCGACGGCAGGGAGTATGACCGCGCGGCGCAGGCGCTCGCTGCGCAGTTCATCGAGAACCAGGCCCGCTTCGACCTGGACCCCGCCATCCTGGCGGCAGCCCCCAGAGCCTGAAGCGCGGACACAAGGGAGGCGGGCCGGACGGCCCGCCTCCCTCTCCCTTTCCTATTCCGCCTTGCCGGCGTCCGCCGCCGCGGCCTGCAGCAGCTCCGACAGCGGCCCTTCGCCCGAGAACACCTTGATCTTCATGCTGTCCAGCATGCGCAGCATGCCGTCGCCCATATGGCCGGTCACGACGACGTTGACGCCCTGGTCGCGCAGGAAGCGCGCGATCTGGGCGTGGTGCAGGCCATCGGCGACCTGGTCGTGCTGAAGGTCCCAGCGCACGTCGACGTGGCTCACCTGCCAGCCGTCCCCTTCGGCCTGCGCGACCGCCACGCGCCTTGCCTTGCCGAAGCCGCCGCCCACCGTGTCATCGCCGACCATCGTCGCGCAGATCACCATCATGCGGTACCCCCGTTCCCCTTGGCGTGGAGCCTGGGCTCCGTGGCCCGACTATAGCACAAGGGACCGGACCGCGTTGCAGGACGGGGCCAGACGGCCTAGGCTGGAGGAAAGTTGCCGGGGGGGTCTTTAGTGGCGGACTACAACCTGCCTGAGGCCGTGCGGATCGGGCATGTCCATCTCACCGTCTCGGACCTCGCGCAGGCCGAGCGCTTCTACTGCGGCCTACTGGGCTTCTCCGTGACGCAGCGCTGGGCTGACGAGGCGCTCTTCGTCTCGGCCGGAGGCTACCATCACCACATCGGGCTCAACATCTGGGCGGGTCGCGGCGCGACGCCACCCCCGCCAGGGCATACGGGCCTCTACCACGTCGCGATTCTATACCCAAGCCGCCGGGCGCTCGCGGCCGCCTACCTCCGCCTGCAGGCCGCCCGCTACCCGATCGACGGCGCCGCCGACCACGGGGTGAGCGAGGCGATCTACCTGCACGACCCCGACCAGAACGGCATCGAGATCTACAGGGATCGCCCCCAGGCCGAGTGGCCGCGCGACGCAGGCGGTGTCGCGATGGGCACGCGCCGGCTGGATCTCGAGGGACTGCTGGCCGCGGCGGGCGATGAGGGCGACACCGTGCGCGGCGCGGACCTGCGGGCGGCGCTCGCGAGCCTGCCCCATTTCCGCGGCGACGAGGAAGCGCTCGCGGCGGAGATCTCCTTCCCAAGCTTCGCGGAGGCGGTAGGCTTCATCGACCAGGTCGCGCGCCTGGCGGAAGCGGCGAACCACCATCCGGACATCGATCTCAGGTTCCGGCAGGTGCGCCTGCGCCTGCGAAGCCACGACACCCACGGCGTCAGCCGCCGGGACCTGCGGCTCGCAGAGGCGATCGAAGGCCTCTTCGCCCAGCATCAGGGCCGCTAGAGAAGGCGGGAGCGGGCGGCGCGGTCGCTGAACGCGAGGTCCCAGATCCGTGCGTCCGGGCGCCCGGCCGCGAACGGCGCGAGGGCCCGCAGCACGGCTGGAGCGTCCGCCGGCCGCGCCAAGGCGAGCATGGTCGGACCAGATCCTGACACGGGCATGGCAAGCGCGCCCGCGGCGAACGCGGCGTCGCGTGCGGCACCGCACCAGTCGCAGGAATCGAGGCGCTGCTCCTCGTGCAGGCGATCGGCCGTCGCCTCGCGCAGCAGCGCGTAGTCGCCCTCGATCAGCGCGTAGACCAGGAGCGACGCGCGGCCGACGTTGTGCACCGCGTCCTCGCGCGCCACCAGTCGCGGAAGCGCCGCGCGGGCGCTCGGCGTCGAGGTGGCGCCGCCGGGGTAGAGCGCGATCGCGCGCAGCGGCGGCGCGGGAAGGCGGCGCACGATCGGGTCCTGGACGCCGCTCGCGATCGTGACACCGCCCATGAGGCACGCCGCGACGTTGTCGGGATGACCTTCGATGCCTGCGGCGATGCGCAGCGCTTCGGTCACCGCGAGGGGCCGTTCGAGAAAGAGGCCGGCAGCGGTCAGGCCAGCGCAGATCGCGCTCGCGGAGCTGCCGAGTCCGGAGCGCAGCGGCAGCATCTGCGACACTTCGACGCAGACCTCCGGCGCGGCTGCGCCGCGCGCGGCGAAGGCTGCGGAGAACGCGGCGAGAAACAGGTTGCGCCCTGGCGGCTGCGTCAGGCCCTCGGGCCAGACGTAGCCGCCCGCCCCCTCGCGCACGAGAAAGCCTGCCTCGAGATCCAGCGCCGCGCCGAACACGTCGAAGCCGGGGCCGAGGTTCGCCGTCGTCGCGGGCGCGAAGACCTCGGCCATCATAGGCCGAGCGCCTCGCGCAGGCGGGAGAGGTCGGCGGGGATCTCCTGGATCGCGTCCGCACCCGCGTTGCGCAGGGCGGTGTCGGGATCCTTGAGGCCGTTGCCCGTCAGCACCGCGACCGCGGTCTGTCCCGGCAGCGCGTGACCCAGGCGCCTCAGCTTCAGGAGCCCCGCGACCGACGCCGCGGAGGCGGGCTCGCAGAACACGCCCGCAGAGCTCGCGATCAGCGACTGCGCTGCGAGGATCTCCTCGTCGGAGACGGCCCAGAAGCCGCCTCCGCTCTCCTCGACGGCCGCGACCGCGGCCTGCCAGCTTGCGGGGTTGCCGATGCGGATGGCGCTCGCGACCGTCTCCGGCGCCGCGACCGGCGCCCCGCCAACGATCGGGGCCGCGCCTGCCGCCTGGAAACCGAGGAGCTGCGGGCGGCCCGATGTTCTGCCCGTCTCGAACCGGCGGCGAAAGCCCTTGTTCCAGGCCGTGATGTTGCCCGCGTTGCCGACGGGGATGGCCAGGAGGTCCGGCTGGCGCCCGAGTTCGTCCACCACCTCGAAGGCCGCCGTCTGCTGGCCCTCGATGCGGTAGGGGTTCAGCGAGTTGACCAGTGTGAACGGCTCCTTGGCCGCGATCTGCCGCACCATGCGCAGGGCCTCGTCGAAATTGCCGTCGATCGCCAGCACCTCGGCCCCGTACATGACGGTCTGGGCCAGCTTGCCGAGGGCGATCCGCCCCTGCGGCACGACCACGACCGCGCGGATGCCAGCCTGTGCGGCGTAGGCGGCGGCCGATGCGGACGTGTTGCCGGTCGAGGCGCAGATGACCGCCCTGCTGCCTTCCTCGATGGCCTTGGCCACCGCCAGGACCATGCCGCGGTCCTTGAAGGAGCCGGTCGGATTCTGGCCCTCGAACTTGAGGTAGAGGTCGAGGCCGAGCGTCTCGGAGATCCGGCGCGCCGGCACAAGCGGCGTCTGGCCCTCTCCGAGGCTGAGCAGGGGCGTCCGCGCTGAGACGGGCAGATCGTCACGGTAGCGCTCGAGCAGCTTCATCTGCGTTGCCTCCTAAAGGAGTCCTCAGCGCCCGGGCGGCGCTGGTGCGGTCCCTGCGGCTGCCGCTGCCTGCGCGGCGGCGCCGCCCGCCGTCCACTGCCGCCGGCCGCGTTGCGTGAAGACCGCCGCGGCGAGCAGCAGGATGCCCGTGACCCAGAAGATGCTGTGGATGCCGAAGAGCCCGCTCAGCACGCCGCCCAGGAGCGGCCCCAGCATGGTGCCGAGCTGTCCTGCCGACTGGTTGAGGCCGAACGCCCGCCCGCGGAAGTCCCCTGGTGTCGTATGTACCACGAGTCCGTTGATCGCGGGATAGACGGCGCAGAAGAACGCGCCGTAGGCGAAGCGCACCAGGGCGAACGGCAGCAGGCTGTGAAAGGGCAGCTGCAAAAGGTTGCCGATGCCACCGCCGATGAGGCCCCAGCCGAGCACGCTGGCGAAGCCGATGCGGTCCGCCGCCCGACCCCAGCGCGGCGCGAAGATCACGCTGGCGATGCCGACGAGCGAGAAGATGATGCCGGAGAGCAGCGACGCGTTCTGCAGCGATCCTCCGAGTTCGACGACATAGAGCGGCAGGATCGGCTCGATCGTCATGATCGAGAAGTTGACGAGCAGTGAAAGGCCGAGGAGCGCAAGGAAGGGAGGGTTCTGAAAGGCTTGGCTGAGGTCCCGCAGCACGGAGCCCTGATGCTTCGTGGGCTGGAAGCCCGTCTCGCGGACGAAGAAGAGCGCCAGCACCGCCGCGCCCAGCACCAGCACGCCGGCGGCGGCGAAGGACACGCGGGTGCCGAAGAGGTGCGACACCGAACCGCCCAGGAGCGGCCCCACGATGCTGCCCGTCGCAGATGCCGTCGCCATCAGCGAGAGGTTGTAGCCCACCTTCTGGGGGGGCGAGCTCGTGCCGACGAGCGCGATGGCGCTCGGAATATAGCCCGAGAGCAGTCCCTGGATGGCCCGCAGCACCAGAAGCTGCATCGGGGTCTGCACGAGGGCTGTCGCCACGTACGCCGCAAACAGCGAGAAGCCGGACCTGAGGATCATCGGCCGGCGCCCGTAGCGGTCCGAGAGCGCTCCCCAATAGGGCGAGATCAAGGCGCTCATCAGGAAGGTGCTGCTGAACATGAGGCCTGACCAGATCGAGACGTCCTTGTGCAGACCGATCTCGAGCAGGAAGAGCGGCAAGAACGGCACGACCATGGAGTAGCTGGCCGAGGTGATGAACACCCCTACCCAGAGCACTGTGAGATTGCGCTGCCACGGTTCAAGCGCGGACAAGCGTGACATGAAGGCCATGGCGCTAATTTTACGCCGCCGCCGCGGGCATGGCAAAGCGGGAGATGCGGCCGGCGACGCACCTGGCCGCCAATGGCGGTGCCAGGGAGGTGTCTTTCAGGGCGGGGGTGGGTGTCGCAGGCCCGCGGGACATCGGCCCAGGGCGGTACATCGCGGCATGGGCCGGCCTGACCTGGGCATGGTCCTGGCGCGCCCGGCTCTGCAGCCGTAGCCGCCGGCCACGTCCCCGCGCATCGGCCCGGCGCGTCCGGGCATGCTGCACTCTCGACCAATCCGCCGCTGCAGGCAGGCGCTCCCATGGAGGCGATGCAGCCATCGCTGTCGAACGCTCCTCGTCCGGCGCGACGGATGCGCCCCTCTCCCCGCATGTCGGCGGGACAGGCCCGCGACATCGTGCGCCGCGCCCTACCACTCCCCGGCAAGGGGGAAACAACGTGCTTCCTGCCAGGAAAGCCATGCTCGCCGAGGCACTGCAGGAGATGCAGGAGCCCGTGACGGTCTGGGTGGAAGGCGGCCTGGACGCGCTCGCCGCCCCGGATCTCGTCGAACTCGTCCGTCTGCAGCCGCTGCTCGAGGTGCAGCAGGGACCGGCCTCCCCCGCTCCCTGGCTGCCGCCCGACCGCTACCCGGTGTACAGGCTCGGTCCAGCCGGCGCTCCCGAGGCGGCGCGCGCGGGCTTCGTCGGCTTCCCGGAGGGCTTCATGCTCGACGCCTTCTGCGATCTCGCCGTCGCGCTCTCGCTCGGCGACGCCCCAGCGTCGCCGTTGGCGCGCGACACCTTGCGCCGCATGGAGCGACGCGTCGACGTCAAGATCCTGACGTCGCCCGGCTGAACGCGCTGCTGGCAGACCGTGCGTCTGTGCCAAGCCTGGGCTCTGGCGAGCGACCGCCTCGCCGCCGACGCGGTCGAACTCTCGCTCTTCCCGGAGCTCGCCGACCGCCTGCACGTCAAGGCCGTGCCCACCGTAATCATGCGTGCAGACCATGGGGAAGCCACGCTCGCAGGCGCCCTGCCCGAGGAGTTCCTGCTGGCGCGCCTGCTGCAGTTGTCCCTAGACCGCGATCAGGCTTGAGGAGCGAGGACGTCCGCCGTCAGCCGCTCCTCCCGCACCTTGCCCTGGCGCAGGCTGAGGCGGTAGGCGGCCGCGCCGTCGCGCGCGGCGACGACGCGCTGCAGCCGCCCGTCGACGAAGTGCAGGGCGACGTCGTCGTCGGCCGCCAGCCCCGGCGCGATGCCCTGCGCTTGCAGCAGCTCGTGGAAGCGCGGTCTGCGCCCGGGCTCGCCGTCGTAATGCGGCGAGAAGCTGCCTGGGAGAAGGCCGAGCGCCTCGACGCGGGTGAGGTTCCCCGGCCGCGAGTCCGTGAGGCCTTCCTGGAACCAGCAGATCGCCCCGGCGCTGATGCCGGCCAGCACGACGCCGCATTGCAGCGCCTCGCGCAGGATGAGGTCGACTCCCCAGGCCCGCCAGAGCGCCACCATGTTCAGCGTGTTGCCGCCACCGACATAGATCGCGTCCTGGCGGAGGAGATGCGCGCGCACGTCCTGCGGCGTGTTCTGGAAGAGCGTCAGGTCGCTCGGATCGGCGCCGAGCCTGAGGAAGGCGCGGTAGAAGCGCAGCGCGTAGTCCGGGGACTCGGCGCTCGCCTGGCCGAGGAAGCAGACCTTGGGACGTGCCTTCTGGCAGCTTTCGAGGACGTAGCGGTCAAGCGCGAGGTTGTCCGGGGTCATGGAGAAGCCGCCGCCGCCGAGCGCCATGATCTGCTGCATCGCCGCTTCAGTCGGGGAGGCCGAGTTGGCCGGCGAAGCGCTTCTGGAACTTCCCCAGCTTCGGCGCGATCACGACTTGGCAGTAGCCCTGCCCGGGGTTTCGCCGAAAGTAGTCGCGGTGGTAGTCTTCCGCGGCGTAGAAGGCCCCGAGAGGCTCGACCGCGGTCACGACGCGCGGGCCCTGCCATGCGGGATCGTGCGGCAGGTCGGCGATGAAGGACCTGGCGGCCGCCGCCTGCTCGTCGTTCCTGACGAAGATGACCGACCGGTACTGGCTGCCGACGTCGGCGCCCTGGCGGTTCGGGGTGGTCGGATCGTGCACGGCGAAGAAGACCTCGAGAAGGTCCCGATAGCCGATCTCGCGCGTGTCGTAGCGCACATCCACGACCTCGGCGTGCCCCGTGCGATCGGTGCATACCTCCTCGTAGCTCGGGTTCGCGACGTGGCCGCCGGCATAGCCGGGCACGACGGCGGCGACGCCGCGCAGGGAAGCGAAGACCGGCTCGAGGCACCAGAAGCAGCCTCCGCCGAAGGTGGCCTGCTGCAAAGGTCAACCTCCTATCGGTGTCGCCCGCGCAAGCGGGCGGTTCTCTGCGGCGTACGATCCCGTTCCATGATAGCGCAGCCGGCACGCGCCGGCCGGCAAAGAGAAAGCCCCGCCCGCAGGCGGGGATCTCGATGATGGTGTCGGGAGGGGGACTTGAACCCCCACGGGTTACCCCATACGCCCCTCAAACGTACGCGTCTACCAATTCCGCCATCCCGACAAGACTGGTGCCGAAGGTGGGATTTGAACCCACACGAGCGTAAAGCTCACGGCGCCCTGAACACCGCGTGTCTGCCTATTCCACCACTTCGGCGACAGCGATCATCTTAGCATACGAGCGTACTGCGCGACAAGCGAGGCGCGGCATTTTCAGGGGCATTCACGTGCCAGGCGCAAGCTGCGGCCCATGCTCCGGACACTCGGGCTCTCAACGCGCAGAGAGGCTGTCTTCGGGCCTGTCGTGACCTGGGTAGAGGTACGCGTACCAGCGGCTCGTACGTTCGACGCGCGCGACGAAATCGCGCGTCTCCGGGTACGGGATGCGCGACAGCGGCTCACCCGGCCGCCAGGTGCCGGTCAGGATCCAGCGACGCACGTTCGCCTCGCCGCCGTTGTAGGCGGCAAGCGCGCCCGAGGCCGACGAAAACTCGAGGAAGAGCTGCCGCAGGTAGCGCGCGGCGATGTCGACGCTCACGTCCGGACTGCGCAGGGCCCTTGTGGCCTGAAGGCTGCCGCTGTGGGCGACGTAGCGGCCGGTGGCGGGCATCACCTGCATCATGCCGACGGCGCCCCGCCTGGACGTCGCGCCAGGGTCGAAGCGGCTTTCGCTGCGCGCGACCGCCGCGAGCAGGTACGGCGAGAGGCGGTAGCGCGTCGCTGCGGACAGGAAGACCTGCTGGTAGGGCCAGGGATAGTAGACCTCGCCGAGCCATGGCAGGAGAACGGCGACGAGGACCATCAGGGCGAGGAGGGCGTGACGCCGCCGCGTGCCGTTCACGAGGCCAGGAGCTCCCTGTAGAGGGCCTCGACCTGCCGCCGGAGCGCCATGCGGTCCTTCGTGTTGTCGATCACGACGTCGGCGAGGCGCCGCTTGTCCTCGATCGGCATCTGCGCCCTGACGCGCAGTTCCGCCTGCGAGCGGCTGAGGCCGTTGCGCGCCATCAGTCGCCGGATCTGCACCGGCTCTGGCGTGTAGACGAGCCATACGGCGTCGACCTCGTAGCGCTCGCGCGACTCAAGCAGCAGCGGCACATCGATCACCACCACCTGCGCGCCACGGGCCGCGAGGTCGTGTACGCGCTCCGCGATGAGGCTGCGCACCCGCGGGTGGACGATGGCGTTGAGGCGCACGAGAAGAGCCCTGTCCGCGAAGACCCGCTCCGCGAGGCGCGGCCGGTCCAGGCTGCCGTCGGCGCGCACGTATTCCGCGCCCAGGTCGCGCGCGATGACCGCCACCGCCTCGCTCCCGACCGCCGTCACCTCGTGCGCGAGGGCGTCCGCGTCGACGACAGCGGCGCCGAGGCCGGTCAGGATCTCGGCTACGGTGCTCTTGCCCGTGGCGATGCCGCCGGTGAGGCCGATGAGGCGCATGCGGAGAACTCCTCCCGGTCCTAGAGCCGCTCGCCGCCGAGGCGGCTGAAGAAGGCGTCGCCGAGCTCCCGCTCCGAGCCGATATCGAGGAACCAGCGTCCCTCGTGGTGGCGCAGCGACACCTCGCCCGTGATGCGGCTCTTGTGCGCGACGCGGTCGTAGTCCTCGCGCGCCTTCTGCTCGTCGTCGTAGGCGAGGGTGCAGTACTGCAACTGGTCTACTCCCCTTCTGGCTGGCAGCGTGGGCAAAGATGGGTGCCGCGTCCTGCGATGCGGGTCTTTGCGATGGGGGTGCCGCAACGGCGGCAGGGCAGGCCCTCGCGCCCGTAGACGCGCAGGAAGGCCTGGAAGGCGCCGGGCTCGCCGGCGCCGTCGCGGAAGTCGAGGAACGTCGTGCCGCGATGACGGAGGGCGTCGCGCAGCACGGTCCGCACGCCGCGACGCACAGCCGCCTGCTCCTGTGTCGAGAGACTACCACAAGTGCGTCCGGGGTGCACCCCTGCGCGATGCAGCGCCTCGTCGGCATAGATGTTCCCTAGCCCTGCGACGAAGGCCTGGTCGAGCAGCAGGGACTTCACGGGCGAGCCCGCGCGCCTGCTGCAGGCCCGGGCGAGATCTGCCAAGGAGAGATCCTCGGGCTCGGGCCCGAGCCGCGCCAGGAGCGGAGGGCCCATGCTGCCGTCCGGCTCCATGAGCGTGAAACCGCCGAACCGGCGCACGTCGCGAAAGCGCAGCTCACGCCCGTCGGAGAGCGCGAGGACGACATGGGTGTGGCTGAGCTGCGCCTCCTGCGCAGCACTCAGCCAGAGGCGGCCCGTCATGCGCAGGTGGCAGGCGAGCGTCCGACCCCCGCAGTCCAGCAGCAGGAACTTGCCGCGGCGGCGCACGCCATCGATGCGGCGCCCCTGCAGCTCCCGGCTGAACCGCGCCGTGTCCGGCCAGTGCACCGCATCCGGGTGATGGACGCGGACCGCGACGATCGCGAGCCCCGCGAGACCGCCCTCGAGCAGGGTGCGGCGCACCGTCTCGACCTCCGGCAGCTCAGGCATCGCGCACCGGCTCGAGATCGTACCAGTTCCGGCCCTGCTTGAGGTCGACGACGAGCGGCACGAGGAGATCGGCCGCACCTTCCATCGCCCGCCTCACCTGACGGCCGAGCAGAGGGAGGCGCTCCCCCGGCCCTTCGAGGATCAGTTCGTCGTGCACCTGCAGCAGCAGCGCCAGATCTCGCTCATCTCCGAGTTCGGCGGCGAGCGCCACCATGGCCCGCTTGATGAGGTCGGCGGCCGTGCCCTGGATCGGCGTGTTCATCGCCGTGCGCTCGGCGAAGCTGCGCTGCTGGTGGTTGCGGCTGCGGATCTCGGGCAGGTAGCGTCGCCGGCCGAACATCGTCGTGACGTAGCCTTTCTGCCTTGCCGATTCGACGACCTCGTCGAGGT
Organism: Bacillota bacterium; assembly: GCA_021845645.1. Next base: position 118,162 of record JAJZVM010000006.1, on the reverse strand, counting down.
ACTCCTTGACCCGCGGGTAGCGGCCGAAGTACCGGCGGATGAACTCCGCCGCCTCGGCGCGGCTCGAGCCCGTATCGCGCGCAAGGCCGAAATCCGAGATGCCGTAGACGATGCCGAAGTTGACGGCCTTGGCCTGGCGGCGCTGGTCCGCCGTCACGTCGGCGAGCCTTACGCCGAATACCTCGGCGGCCGTGCGCCGGTGGATGTCGTCGCCGCTGCAAAAGGCGTCCACGAGCGCCCCATCGCCGCTCAGATGCGCGAGGATCCTGAGTTCGATCTGGGAGTAGTCGGCCGCCAGGAACATAAGCCCTCCCGCAGAGGGCACGAAGGCGCGCCGCAGCCGGCGACCGAGCTCGAAGCGCACCGGGATGTTCTGCAGGTTGGGCGCTTCGCTCGAGAGGCGGCCGGTGGCCGTCAGCGTCTGCTGGAACGTGGTGTGGACGCGGCCGTCCGGAGCGATCAAGGGCATCAGCCCGTCGACGTAGGTCGAGAGGAGCTTCTGCACCTGGCGGTGGTCCAGGATCTTCTGCACGATCGGGTGCTGCGGCGCGAGCTGCTCCAGCACCTCGGCGTCGGTCGACGGGCCGGTCTTGGTGCGCTTGAGGATCGGCAGCTGCAGCTTGCCAAAGAGGAGGTCCCTGAGCTGCGGCGTCGAGTTGACGTTGAAGCTGTAGCCCGCAAGCTCCTCCACTTCCTGCGCGATCGCCCGGAGGGCCGACCGTAGTTCCTCGCCGTAGCGCTCGAGCTCTCCCCGGTCGATCTGCACGCCGTGGTGCTCCATGCGGAAGAGCACCTCCGCGAGCGGCGCCTCCATGTCGCGGTAGAGATCCCGGGCGCCCTGCTCCTCGAGGGCGGCGGGCAGGCGCGCGGCGAGCCGCCACGTCGCCTCGGCCGCCGCCGCGGCGGCATCCCCGACCGCGGCGGCGATGCCGAACAGTCCCTGCAGCACCTGCGTCGCGCTCTGGATGCCGAACTGCGGGTTGACGAGGTACGCGGCGAGCTGGGTGTCGTACCACGCCTGCGGCGTCGGCAGGCCGCGAACCGAGAGCTCGTGCAGGAGCCGCTTCAGTCCGTGCACCGCGACCCGCTGCCGGCCCTCGAGCGCCAGGCGCAGGCGCGGGTCGTCCCATGGCATGCGCAGCGCCGCGCCGTCGCGATCGCTCAGGGCGACGCCGTCCTCGGCCATCGCGAGCGCCAGGTCGCCGCCGCCTGCGAACTCCTCCGCGAGCGCCTGGCCCTCGGGCTCCGGCGCGGGGGCGGCCGGCTCATCCCCGCCCGCCGGCAGACGGGCCGCGAGGGCGCGCAGCCCCAGGTCCGCGAGCCGGCGCCGCACGGCCATGCTCACCTGCCCTGGGCTCCAGCGCAGGTCGTCGAGCTCCTGCCCGAGCGGCACGTCGCGGACGATGGTCGCAAGGCTCTTCGAGAAGAGCGCCTGTTCCCGGTGGGTTTCGAGCAGCTCGCGGATCCGCGGCGGCGTCACGCGCGAGGTGTCCGCCAGCAGTTCCTCGAGCGTCGGCGCGACCTGCAAAAGGCGCACGGCGGTCTTCTCGCCGATGCCCGGCACACCTGGGATGCCATCCGACGCGTCGCCCATCAGGCCCTTCCAGTCCGGGACCTGGCGCGGCGTGATGCCGTAGTCCGCGAACACGGTGTCCGGGTCGTAGCGCTTCGTGCCGTCGAGCGCGCGCATCAGCACGATCTCGCAGCGCCCGCCCACGAGCTGCAGCAGATCGCGGTCGCCCGAGATCACCGTGACCGGCAGGTCGCAGGCGAAGCGCTCGGTGATCGTGCCGAGCACGTCGTCCGCCTCGAAGCCGGGAATGCCGATCACCTTGAGGCCCATCTCGCCAAGAAGCTCTTCGGCGAGCGGGAACTGGCGCAGCAGGGCCGGGTCCGCTTCCTTGCGGTGTGCCTTGTAGCGCTCGAACTGCTGGTGGCGGAATGTGCCGCCGGGCCGATCGAACGCGATCGCGACGTGCGTCGGCTGGTATGCGTCGTACCACTTCATGAATGTGAGGAAGAAACCGTGGATCGCGCCTGTCGGGGTGCCGTCGGGCGCGGTGAGGGGCGGCAGCGCGTGGAACGCGCGGTTCAAAAGGCTCATGCCGTCGATCGCGAGAAGGCGCTCGCTCACTCGTGGGTCCCCTTTCTGCTCGCGCACTCCGTGATTCGCGCTCGTCGCATCAGGACCCTGCCGCAAAACGAAGCGGAGGCCGTCGCCTCCGCCGCGCGCAACCTGGTGCCGAAGGTGGGACTCGAACCCACACGGGGATTGCCCACCGCATTTTGAGTGCGGCGCGTCTGCCATTCCGCCACTTCGGCTCGCCGTACATGATAGCACGGCGTGCCGCCCGGCTCCATCCCTGCGGCCGACCTGGTTTGCCACGCGGGACACACTTCGCTATGCTAGCGGCATGCCTTTCCAGCGAGGTGCAACCTTCCTTTGCCAATGCATGCATTAAGCGTCGCAAGCGCCCGCGGAGCGGCGCCGTGGGGCTTCCTGCGGCCGCCCGGGGCCGATGCGCCCGGTCTCGCGCTCCTGGCGCAGGTCGACATGCTCGTGCGCGTGACGCCGTCCGCGGGCCTTCCTGGCGCGTTCGCGGCCCAGGGCTCGCGCGAGGCGGCCGACGGCGCGGCCTACATGCTGCGGCTCCTGGGCATCGAGATGCCCCTGCGCGCCATGCTGCACTGTCCCGAGCCGCGCCGGCTCTACGCCGCCCGTGGCGCGGCCTTGCTCGGTGCCCTGGCCGCCGCCCGCAGTGCCGGAGTCGAGCCGGCGCGCCTCGATCTCGTGCTCTGGTCTGACGCGATGGGCCTCGGCTGGTCCCCGGCGGAACCGCCGGGACAGCTGCTCGGCGCGTGGCTTGCGCAGGCCGCGCCGCTGGCCGGGGCCACGTGGGCCGGGCCCGCGGATCCCCGCCTCGCCGTGGCGGCGGCGGAAGTCCGGGAGGGGCTGCTCGCGGCTGTGCCGCAGCTCTCGCCCATCTGGGCGGCGGCCGAACCGCTTGGAGCCGTGGGCGTCGCGTTCGATCCGCAGTACGGCCACGTCGCGGTCGTGTTCGCGGCAGGCAATGCACCACCGCCGCCCCCCGCGATCAGGGATGCCGTCGCGGGGCGCGTCGGTCTCGGCTACGCCTGGTCCTGAAGAGCCTTCGAGGGCGGCCGCCGGCGGGCGGCCGCCCTCGTGCGCCGGGGATCATCCCCGGTGGATGACCTCCTGTGCGTCGCTCGCCTCCGCCTCCGGCACGACGACCTCGTAGACGCTGTCTCCCCGGACGTTCGCCAGGAAGCCCTCCCGGTCGAGCATGGCCCGGACTCGCTCTGCCTCGGTCTTGCGCCCGGTGACGTAGACGACGATCCACACAGTTAGAGGATCCTCCTCTGAGAACTCGGTATGCCGGCAGGCGCCCGTCAGCCCACGTGCAGGAGGCTCGCGGCGGCGTGGCAGGGAGCCGCGGTCGCGACGAGGAAGGGCCCGCCTCGCCGCACCTTGCGCAGGGCGGCCCAGAGTCGCGCGGCCGAGACGCTCTCCGCGCCGCTCGAGGGGCCGTGCGGCGCGAACACGATCGCGGGGATGCCGCGCTCCCTCGCCCAGCCGCGCAGGAGCGACGGCAGGTGCCAGCTGCGCTCGAACGCGATGCGGGGGCAGACAGGCGGCGCCATGCACGCGACGGGGCACATCCAGGCGGCGGCGGAGAGGTAGAGCACGTCTGCCTGGCGGCGGACGAACGGCAGCGCGAAGTCGCCCGAAGGGGCATCGAGGCGGCCGCCGCTCTCCTCCGCGAGCAGCTGCGCGAAGAGATGGCGGCCGATCGGCGGCGGGATGACGCGGCAGTCCTTGGGCAGGTCTTGCAGGGCCTGCCGGAGGTAGCGGAGCGCGGGCTCGTCGCGCAGCGATACGCCGTCGGCGGCGGGATCGCCCCCTAGCTCCGGCGCTCTCTCCCCCACCACCAGGATGCGCTGCTCTGGGAGACGGCCCTCGGCCATCGCCGCGCGGATCTGGCGCAGCTGTACGCGGCCGAAGCCGCTGTCGCCGAGCAGCAGCAGGATCATGGCCTCAGCGTGCCAGCGCCGCGACGGTGTCGCGGTCCAGGCGGCGGACGAGCGCCGAGACGAGGCGGATCGCGCCGCGGTAATCCTCCAGGCTGAAGACGGACGCCGCGCTGTGGATGTAGCGGGTGGGGACTCCGATGACGAGGCTCGGCACGCCGCTGCCGGTGAGGTGGATCTGCCCGGCGTCCGTGCCGCCGGCTCGCACCATGTCCTGCTGCACCGGGATGCCCTCGCTCCGCGCCACCTCGAGCGCGAGCTTGCGCAGCGGCTGGTTCGGGATCATGGAGCCGTCGTAGATCAGGATCGCCGGTCCCTTGCCGAGGCGCGCCTCGGCCTCGTACGGCTCGACGCCCGGCGTGTCGCCCGCGATGCCCACGTCCAGCGAGAACGCGACGTCCGGCATGATGGTCTGCGCCGCCGTGCGCGCACCACGCAGGCCGACCTCCTCCTGGACGGTCGCGACGCCGTAGACGACGTTCAGGTGCGAGACGCCCTTCAGGCCGCGCAGCACCTCCGTGACGACGGCGCAGCCGTAGCGGTTGTCCCACGCCTTGGCCATCACGAAGTCCGGGTTCCCGAGGCGCTCCGTCGGGCAGAGCGGCGTGATCGGGTCACCGAGCGCGATGCCGAGCGACTCGGCCTCCTCGCGGCTCGTGACGCCGACATCGATGAACATCTTGCGCCTGTCGACGATCTTCTTGCGCTCCTCGGCGTCGAGCACGTGCGGCGGCTTGCTGCCGACGACGCCGTGTACCATGCCGCGCTCGGTCCGGATCTCGACGCGCTGGGCGAGCATGACCTGCTCCCACCAGCCGCCGATCGTCTGGAAGTAGACGAAGCCCTTGTCGTCGATGCGCGACACCATCATACCGATCTCGTCCAGGTGACCCGCGAGCATGATCTTCGGTCCAGACTCGTCCCCGGCCTTGCGCACGATCAGGGAGCCGAGCCGGTCCTGCGAAATCTCGCCATACCCTTCGAGCCACCGGCGCATCACGGCCCGCACAGGCTCTTCGTAGCCCGACGGTCCGTGCGCCTCGCAAAGTTCCGTCACCAACCGCAGCTCGTCGTCCAATGGGGTGGCCTCCTCACGTTGTCCGGTTCTGTCGCCTCCATGCTAATCATCCGGCACGCCGGCGGCAAACGTCAGTCACCGGGCCGCACGACCAGGCTGCCCTCTCCGAGGAAGCTCAGCTCTTGCCGCAGCGCCTCTGGCGACGCGACCGACAGCCCGGTGGGCCGGGCGCGGGTCGCTCCTGGCGCGAAGCGGTAGACCGGACAAGGCCCGGGGTGGCGCTCGAGCTCTGCCCGGGTGCGCTGCCAGAGTTCCTCGTCCGCGATGCGCAGGAACAGGGCGGGCGGGCGTCTGAGCGGCTCCGCGTCCTGCGCGACGAGACGCGCCCCCGCCTCGTCAGCCTCGATGCGGCCGCGCAGCAGCAGGGGTTCCAGATTCTCGGCCGCCAGCTCCACGACGGGCAGCAGCTTCGGGAACACGACGGCCTCGCAGCCGCCTGTGCCGTCCATGACCCTGGCGAAGCCCATGCGATCGCCGCGCCGCGTCGTGACGACCCGGATCGACTCCACCACGGCCGCGACGGTGACGTCGCCCTCCCAGGCGAGCGCCTCGCGCAGCTCCTTCGCGCCGCGCGCGGCGGCCAGGGCGCGGTGCTGCTCGAGCGGGTGGCCGGTCACATAGCAGCCCAGCGACTCGCGCTCGCGGCGCAGCCGCTCGGCGGGCGGCCAGTCCGGCAGGTCGGGCAGGGCGGGTGGAGGCGCCTCGGCCGCTCCGAAGAGGTCGAGCTGGTCCTTCGGGCCGCCGCGCTCAAAGCGCAAGCCGTCGTCGATCGCGGCGAAGAGGGCAGCGCGGCTGCCGAAGAAGCCGTCGCAGGCGCCCGCCTGCACCAGCGCCTCGAGCGTGCGGCGGTTGAGCTTGCCCTGCAGGCGGCCGGCGAAGTCGAAGAAGTCCCGGAACGGCCCTTCCCGGCGCTGCTGCACGATCTCCTCCGCGGTCGCGGTGCCGAGGCCCTTGATGGCGCTTAGGCCGAAGCGGATCGACCGTCCCTCGACCGAGAAGTCGGCCTCGGCCGTACGCACGTCCGGGCCGAGCACGGCGATGCCGCGGCGGCGCACGTCGTCGAGATACTCCGCCACCTTGTCCGTGTTGTCGGCGATGGAGCTCAAGAGAGCGGCCGCGTAGGCGACGGGATGATGCGCCTTGAGGTAGGCCGTCTCGTACGCCAAGAGGCCGTAGGCCGCGCCGTGGGCCCGGTTGAAGCCGTAGTTGGCGAACCGCAGGATGAGGTCGAAGAGCTGCTCGCCGAGCTCGCGGGAGTAGCCCTGCCGCAGGCAGCCCGCGACGAAGCGGTCCTGTTCGGCCTCAAGCAGCTCGCGCTTCTTCTTGCCCACGGCGCGCCGCAGGAGGTCCGCCTCGCCGAGGCTGTAGCCGGCCATCACGGCCGCGACCTGCATCACCTGCTCCTGGTAGACGATGACGCCGTAGGTGTCGCGCAGGATCGGCTCCAGGTCCGGATGGAGATAGGTCGGCTTGCCGCCGTGCTTGGACGCGACGAAGAGCGGGATGTTCTCCATCGGCCCCGGCCGGTAGAGGCTGACGGCTGCGATGATGTCCTCGACGTGCGATGGGCGCAGGTCGCGCAGCATGTCCTGCATGCCGCTCGACTCGAGCTGGAAGACGCCCCAGGTGTCCCCTGCCTGCAGCATGCGGAAGGTGGCCGCATCGTCGTCCGGGAGCTCGGAGAGCGGCGGCGGCGCCTCCCCCGCCCCGGCGGCGAGGCGCCTCGCCTCCTCCACCACGGTCAGGGTGCGCAGGCCGAGAAAGTCCATCTTGAGCAGGCCGAGATGCTCCAAGGTCGTCATGGGGAACTGCGTCACGACCGACCCGTCCGGCATGCGCTGCAGCGGCACCAGTTCCGAGACGGGCGCGGGCGCGATCACGACGCCTGCGGCGTGCACCGAGGCATGGCGCGGCAGGCCCTCGAGCCGGCGCGCGAAGTCGAGCAGGCCCCTCGCGCGCTCGTCGCTGCGGTAGACTCCGCCGAGCTCCGAGCCTTCGATGGCGCGGTCGAGCGTGATGCCGATCTCGCCCGGCACCAGCTTCGCCAGGCGGTCGACATCGGCATAGGGCCACTGCAGCACGCGGCCGACGTCCCGGATGGCAGCCCTGGCGGCCATCGTGCCGAAGGTGATGATCTGCGCCACGTGGTCCTGGCCGTAGCGGCGCTGCACGTACTCGATCACCTCGTGGCGGCGGCGATAGTCGAAGTCGATGTCCATGTCCGGCATCGTGACGCGCTCCGGATTCAGGAAGCGCTCGAACAGCAGATGGTAGCGAAGCGGGTCGACATCGGTGATGCCGAGCACGTAGGCGACGAGCGAGCCCGCGGCGGAACCGCGTCCAGGCCCGACGGCGATCGATGCGCCGCGCGCGAAGTCGACGAAGTCCGCGACGATGAGGAAGTAGCTCTGGTAGCCCATGCGGGCGATCACGTCGAGCTCGTAGCGCAGGCGCTCCTCCACCTCGGCCGAGGCGTGCGGGTAGCGGCGCGGCAGGCGCTCCCGGCAGAGGCGCCGCAGGTACTGGTCCGGATCCTCGCCGCCTGGCACCTCGTAGCGCGGCAGGAGCGTGCGGCCGTCGCCCAGCGGCACGTCGCACGCGTCGCGGACCCAGAGCGTGTTGGAGAGCGCCTCGGGAAGCTCCTGAAAGAGGGCGGCCATCTCGCGCGGGGACTTGACGTAGAACTCGTCGTTCGGGTAGCGCAGCCGGCCAGGGTCATCGAGCGTCTTGCCCGTCTGGATCGCCAGCAGCACGTCGTGCGCCTCGGCGTCCTCGCGCCGCAGGTAATGCGCGTCCTGCGTCGCGACGACGCGCAGGGAGAACTCCTTGGCGAGTGCCAGGAGCTGGCGCACGACCGGCTTCTGCTCGGGCATGCCGTGGTCCCAGATCTCCACGACGAAGCGATCCCGGCCGAAGATCTCGACATACTCGGCCATGGCGCGCCGCGCCTCTTCGGTGCGCCCCAGGCGCAGCAGGCTCGGCACTTCGCCCTGAAGGCAGCCGGTCGAGCCGATGAGGCCCTCGTGGAGCTGCCGCAGCACCTCCTTGTCGATGCGGGGACGGCGGTAGAAGCCCTCGAGGGAGGCGATGCTCATCAGCCGCATGAGGTTGTGCCAGCCGACGTCGTTCATGGCCAGGAGGAGCATGTGGTAGCTGCTGCGCTCGCCTGCCCCGCCACCCTGCTCGAGGCGGCTGCCTGGCGCCATGTAGGCCTCGACCCCGAGAATCGGGCGGACGCCCTGCGCGCGGCACGCGGCGTCGAAGTCGATCAGGCCGTAGAGCACACCATGGTCCGTGAGCGCGCAGGCGTCCATGCCGAGCTCGCGAATGCGGCCAGGGATCTCGGCGATGCGGCTCATACCGTCGAGCAGGCTCATCTCGGAGTGCAGGTGCAGGTGCACGAACTCCGCCGCCATCAGACCTGCGCGCCCGTCTCGGCGAGGTGTCGGCCGATGATCTCCGCGGCCCCCTCCAGGAGCTCGCGCTCGGCGCCGGCGAAGCGCGACGTCTCGGGCGCGTCGCAGTCGAGCACGCCGATGCGGCGCCCGCCCGCCACGAGCGGCACGACGAGCTCGGAGCGCGACGCCGGGTCGCAGGCGATATGACCCGGGAAGAGCGCCACGTCGTCGACCAGCACGGTCTCGCCGCGGGCGAACGCGGTGCCGCAGACACCTCGGCCCACGGCGATGCGGGTGCATGCGGGCTTGCCCTGGAACGGGCCTAGCACCAGCTCGCCGTCTCGCACGATGTAGAAACCGAGCCAGTTGATGCGTTCCAGGTGCAAAAAGAGCAGCGACGACGCGTTGGCCAGGGTCGCGATGCCGTCGCGCTCGCCTGCGAGCAGACCTTGGAGCTCCTGCAGCACGTCTTCGGACGTCAAGGGGCCCGTCTTCTCGTGGTACATCCGGCACTGGCCTCCATCGGGACCTGGTGGTTCGGGCCGAGCCTTCGCCCAGCGGCGGGCGATCCCCTGCCGGCTGCAGGCGTCATCATGCCTGGGCGTTCGCCGGTGCCTGGCGACTTGACGCGCTCCGCCGCCCCCTGCATAATGGCGTCAATCTCTTTGAGGGGAGGCAGGCCGCGTCAGGTTTCCACAACCGCATATTCACCTGTTATCGCGAGAGGTGGAGGGACTGGCCCGATGAAACCCGGCAACCGGGCGCTGTGCGCCGTCGGTGCCAATTCCTGCAACCCGCGTCACCGGGTTGAGAGATAAGAGGGTCCGCGAACAGCATGCGCCCTCGGGCGCGTTTTTTGTTTCGCCGGGACCGAAAGGAGACGGATCCTTGGCCAAGAGATTCGCGACGCTGGCCCTCCACGCCGGCCAGAAGCCCGATCCGAGCACGGGTTCGCTCGCCGTGCCCATCCACCGCACCACGTCCTACGCGTTCCGCGACGCGGCCCACGCTGCACGGCTCTTCGCCCTCGAAGAGGCCGGCAACATCTATACCCGCATCATGAACCCCACGACAGCCGTCTTCGAGGAGCGGATAGCCGCGCTCGAAGGGGGCGTCGGCGCGCTGGCGACCTCGTCCGGGCAGGCCGCGATCACCCTCGCCCTGCTGAACCTCGCCAAGGCGGGCGATCGCATCGTCGCCGCGCCCAACCTCTACGGCGGCACCCACAACCTGCTGCGCACGACATTCCAGCGCATGGGTGTCGAGGTGTGCCTCGCGGCGGACTGCACGCCGCAGGCCCTTGCGCAGGAGATCGACGAGCACACCAGGGCCGTCTATGTGGAGACCATCGGCAACCCGCGCCTCGACGTGGCGGACCTCGCGGCGATCGCGGACGCGTGCCACCGCCAGGGGGTGCCGCTCGTGGTTGACAACACGTTCGCGACACCCTACCTCTGCCGGCCGTTCGAGCATGGGGCGGACATCGTCATCCACTCCGCCACCAAGTACCTCGGGGGACACGGGCAGGTGATCGCCGGCGTCATCGTCGACGGCGGCCGCTTCGACTGGACCGGGGGCAGGTTCCCGGAGTTCACCGAACCCGACCCGAGCTACCACGGCGTGCGCTACGTCGACGCGTTCGGCAATCTCGCGTTCATCGTCAAGGCGCGCGTACAGCTCCTGCGCGACCTGGGGTCGTGCCTCAGCCCCGCCGACGCGCACCTGCTGCTGCTCGGCGTCGAGACGCTGGCCCTGCGCATGGAGCGCATCTCGCAAAGCGCCTTGACGGTGGCCAGATGGCTCGAGGCGCAGCCGGAGGTGGCGTGGGTGAACTATCCCGGCCTGCCGGGCCACCCGTCGCACGCGGCCGCGAAGCGCTACCTCGAGGGCGGGTTCTCCGGCATCCTGACGTTCGGCCTCAACGGCGGCGTCGAGGCGGGTCCGCGGTTCATCGACGGCCTCTCGCTCTTCTCGCATGTCGCGAACGTCGGTGACGCCCGCTCGCTCGTCATCCACCCCGCCACCACGACCCACCAGCAGCTGACGAGCGAGGAGCGCCGGCTGGCCGGCGTGCCCGACGACCTTGTGCGGCTCTCGATCGGCCTCGAGGACCCGCAGGACCTCATCGAGGATCTGCAGGCGGCCCTCGCGGCGAGCCGGGCCTGATGCCCCGGGGGGCGATCGGCGATCTGCCGCTCTCGGGTGGTGGCTCGCTCGAGGGAGCGGAGATCGCCTACGAGACCTGGGGCCCGCCCTCGCCTGAGGCGGTGCTGATCTGCCACGCCCTGACGGGCGATGAGTGTCCCGGCGACGTCGCCGGCAAGCAGGGATGGTGGCGCGGCATCGTGGGCCCCGGTCAGGTCATCGACACCCGCCGGTCCTTCGTGGTAGCGAGCAACGTGATCGGCAGCTGCTACGGCAGCACCGGCCCCGACGCTGAGGGGCGCCTCGCGGGCGGCCGCCCCTTCCCCGCGGTTTCGGTGCAAGATATGGTGACGGCCCAGGGACGCCTGCTGCGGACGCTGGGCGTGGAGCGCCTGCGCCTCGTGATCGGTGGCTCGCTCGGGGGCCTGCAGGCCCTCGCCTGGGCCGGGCAAGGCTCGCTGCCGGTGCGACAGGCCATCGCGATCGGGGCGGCCGACCGGCTGCCGGCGCTGCAGGTGGCGCTCTGTCACGCGCAGCACGTCGCGCTCGAGCTGGGGCTCCGCCACGGAGACGCGGCAGGCGGTCTGCGCGCCGCGCGGGCCATCGCCATGACCACGTACCGCTCGGACCCGCACTTCGAGGAACGCTTCGGCCGCAGCCCGGCACCGCGCGGCGGCCGCCGCTTCGCCGTCGAGAGCTACCTCGACCACCACGGCGACCGCCTGGCCGAGCGCTTCTCGGCGTGGAGCTACCTCGTCCTGAGCCGCGCCATGGCGACGTTCGCCTGGGATCTCGGCGTGCGCCAGGGGACGCGGGTCGACCTCGTGGCGATCCAGCACGACTGGCTCTTTCCGGAGTCGGCCGTGGCGTCTCTCGACGCCCGCCTGCGCCGGCGCGGCGTAGCTGGCGGCCTTGGGCGCCTCGAGACCGAGATGGGACACGACGCCTTCCTCGCCGAGCAGGAGTCGCTCGCCGTCATCCTGCGCGGTCAGATCGCGGAAACGGCCGCGGCCCCGCCGCGAGGCGGGGCCGCGGAGATCGGGCCCGCAGGCCGCGCGGCCGTGCGCTAGGACTTCGCGCGGAACGTCTTGCAGCAGGTCTCCTCGCAGAGGCCCGCGGGGGTCTCGCCGACCTCCTCGAGCACCAGCGAGAGCTGCTGCGTGTCGATCCGGTCAGGGTATCTCGCCCCTACCTGGTCGATCGTGACCAGGATCTCACGCGCGTCGCAGACATTGCCGCGACCCCAGAAGCTGCAGTTGTCGACTGTGCAGCGCACGGTGACCTGGCTCATCCGGCATTCCCTCCCCAAGTAGCATCTCCGCCACCGGGACAAGGTATAGCGGCAGGGGTGGCAGAACTGGGCCCTTGGGCCACACCGCTTGCTTGTCGTCGGCCAGACTCTCGATCGATCCTCCCCAGCCCTCCCGCAGAGGAGAATCCAGCCGGAAAGGAGCCAAGCCCGGTCGGGGAGGACGAGCCCCGCCATCGCCGCCGCGGCGGCGCAGCGCCGAGGCTTCTTGACCGGGCCCTTCTCTATGGAGTTCGCCATCGATGTGGGAGGCACCAAGATCGCCTTCGCCCTTGTGGACCGCGACCGCATTGTCGCGGAGGATCGCGTGGAAACCGCACAGGAGCCGCCCCTGGACCAGCTCCGACAGGTCGGGCGCAGGCTCAGGGCGATGGCCCGTGATGCGAACGCCCGGCCGAGGGCCGTCGGCCTCTCGCTTCCCGGCCCGATCGCGCACGACACCCTTCTGCAGGCGCCGAACCTGCCGCGCGGCTGGGTGGGGCAACGCATCGCCGACTACGCGGCGATGCTCGACCTCGGCGTGCCGCTCTTCGCGCAGCGCGACGCCCTGATGGGCGGGCTCGGCGAGTATGCCGCCGGCGCCGGCAAGGGACTGCCGTCCTTCTTCTACATCACGCTCGGCACCGGCATCGGCGGCGGCCTCATCCTGAACGGCGAACCGGTGCTCGGCGCCGACGGCGCAGCCGGCGAGATCGGCCATTTCCAGGCCGAACCCCGCGGCCCGGCCTGCGGCTGCGGCAGGCGCGGCTGCGTCGAGGCGATCGCCGCGGGACCCGCCATCGAGCGCGCCTATCGTACGGGCACGGATGTCGATCTCGGCGCCAGGGAGATTGCCGAGCGGGCGCGGGCCGGCGAGGCGGCTGCGCTCTCGGTCTACCGCCGCGCCGGCCGGGCCCTGGGCGTCGCCTGCGCGGTCGTGGCGCAGGTGGCGAACCCCCATGCCGTCATCGCCGGCGGCTCGCTCGCGGAGAGCCTGGACCTCCTGCAGCCTTCGCTGCTCAGCAGCCTGCGCCAGCGCGCCTGGGCGGCCAACCTGCCGCTACCCATCCTGCCGGCGCAGCTCGGCGGGCCGGCACCCCTGATCGGCGCGGCCTACTTCGCGCGGCGAGGACTCGGCGAGAAGTGACGTCGCCGCCCGACGGGCGGCCTCAGCGGCGGTGTCAGGTCTTGACCCGCGGCGTGGCAAGCGAAGAGAGCCAGCGGGCCACGGGGTTCACTCCCGTCTGGATGTCCTGCACGGTGAGCGGCAGGGCCGCCTGCGGCATGAGCGCAGGCGTGAGACGGCCGTTGACGGCCGGAACGAAGTTCGTGGATACCTGGTAGCTCAGGAGTCCGTCCGGCGTCGAGAACATCTGCACATTGCCCCAGGCGGCGCTCGCGAGGCCTGCGGGGCTGCCCACGAGCTCGCCGTAGCCCTCCTCCGTCAGCTGCTCGGCCACGTCGACGCCCGAGCTCATCGTTCCGCCGTCCACGAGGACATAGAGCTTGCCATGGAAGATCTCGCGCGGGTTGGCGGGGCTCCAGGCGTCCCGATAGGCCCCCCGGATCTCGAGGTGCTTGAGGAAGGCGTCGGCGACGATCGAGGTGCCGCCCGGGTTCTGCTGCAGGTCGATCACGACGTAATGCACTCCGGACGCCTGTACGGCCCGGAAGAAGGCTGCAACGGCGACCTCGAAGCCCTGCGTCTCCTCACAGCGGCGGAGCCAGAAGATCCCGTAGTCCGGCGTCAGCCGCCATGCGTAGAAGGTGTCCGAGGTGTCTGCCATGCCCTGGGGCGCGACGAAGCGGTCGACGAACCAGTTCTGACCTTTCAGGTAGGACCAGTCGGACACGAAACTCTCGGGCACGAGAGGTACCGCCAGGCTGTAGGTCTGGCCCGAGGGGCGCCTGAGGTCGAGTCGCACGGCGTTCGCATGCTCGAGTCCCAGCCAGCGCAAGGTGTCGCCGAAGGGCAGGAAATCGCCGGCGAGCGTCCGCAGCCATGGCCCGTTGCCGCTGAAGTAGCGGCGCATTCGGCCTAGCAGTCGCCGCGTCGGGATGCCGCCGATCGCGAGCACACGGTCACCGGTGCCCAGGGCCGCCGGACTGCCGGCGACCCGGTAGACGACGAGGCCGCCCTGCGCCCAGTCGAAGCCGACGGGCAGGAGGTCAGGGCTGAAGGCGGGGCTCCAGTCCTGCTCGAGGCTCGTGCGCGGGTCGTGCAGGTAGTTGAGGACGAGGTCCTCTGCCTCGATGAGTCGCCAGTACGGCAGGGGCTCGCGAAGCCCACCGGCCACGTGATGTACGTAGGCAAGGTACCTAGCGCTCGACCTCGCCGGGGGACTGGCGCCGTTGAAGGCGGGATGCGTCGCCACGACCTTGGCCGCGGTGGTCAGGAGATCGCGTCTGGCTTGCGGCAGCGCGACGAGTCGTCCCGCATAGGTGAAGCCGAGCTGCGATGCTGTCCCGAGCGCCAAGGCGCCGAGTACGGCTGAGGCCAGCAGGACCGTGAGACGCACAGGCATTACTCCTTCTCCCTCGCCACCCGCGGGGGAATGGCGCTCGGGACCGTACCGGGCTGTCAGCGGCGCCACGCTTCAGCGCTCCACGGGGTCGAGGTCACGCCCGATCGGGGCGAAGCGCAAGGCGGCCGCGGGAGGCGGGCGGGGGCTTGAGCTACACCGGCGCCCATCCGTGCGACCCGCGGCGAAGCCCAGGATCAGGGAAGATTCTACTCCCTGATCCTGGCGTCGCCAGCGTCCGATCGTATCAAGTTGACCAGCCCGGCCGCGCCGGAGTCCTGAGGTTCAGCGCGAAAGTTCGCGCACCGCGGTCGGGAGCGCATGAGAGCCTCTCGGCGACACGATCAGGTAGTTGATCCCGCCGTGCCGCAGCAGCGCGAAGTCCCGCCGCACACCGCGCAAGGTCACGCTGCCGACCGACACGGAGACGTGGCCGATCGCCTCGCGTCGCCCGGCCACTCCGACCGACAGCGGCGTCTCGGACTCGGACACGTCGACATAGGCGGCAGGCATGCGGCCATAGAGCAGCTCGACGAACGCGATGCCGCGCGCACCTTCGGGATGGACCACGGCGCCCTTGTAGGACAGCCCGGCGACAGTCTCGGGCAGGTGGAGCCAGGACGCCGTCTGCAGCAGCTCCTGCGTGTCATGGGTGTTCAGGACATAGCCGACCGAGTAGAGGCTCCAGGCGCGCGATACGTTCTGATGCTGGTTCATGCGCAGGAAGATCAGCACCACGGCAGCGATCACGATGAGTCCGACGGTGGTCCAGCGGCCGCGACGCATGCGGCCCCAGTCGTTCGATGTCATGCTGGTGGTATTCCCCTCGCCTGCCGCGAACGCCTGCCGCGCCGACGCAGGGAGTGCCGCCCTGCGCCGCGAACCGTACAAGAACTGCCCGGGCAGCGGGCAGCCAACGGGAGTGACGAACGGATGGCCCTTTCTGAGCCACATCTGCTATTGATCGAAGACGACCCCGCGGTCTCGCGGCTCGTCGGCATCGAGCTCCGGCACGCGGGTTTCTCTGTCGCACAGAAGGGTAACGGGCGCGACGGACTCGCGGAGGCGGCGCAAGGATCCTACGACGCCGTCATCCTTGACCTGACGCTGCCCGACATCGACGGCCTGGAAGTCTGCAGGGCCTTGCGGGCGCTGTCGGCGATCCCCATCCTGATGCTCACGGCGCGCGGCAGCCTGCCCGAGCGGGTCGAAGGGCTGGACGCGGGCGCCGACGACTACCTGGTCAAGCCGTTCGCACCGGCAGAGCTCGTGGCGCGCCTAAGGGCCCTCCTGCGCCGCACGAACCATCAGGGCGACCATGAGCGCGCGCAGGCGGTCCTCGACGTCGGGGAGTTGCATGTCGACACCTTGCGCTGGGAGGTCAGCTTCCAAGGGCAGCCTCTCAATCTGACGCGCAGGGAGTTCGAGCTGCTGCGCTGCCTGGCGCTCAACCAGGAGACCGTGCTGACGCGCGACATGCTGCTCGAACGCGTCTGGGGCTTCCACTACGGGGGCCAGAGCAACATCGTCGACGTCTACATCGGCTACCTGCGCCAGAAGCTCACGCAGGTGGGCGCGCCGAAGCTGATCGAGACGGTGCGCGGCGTAGGCTACCGCCTGCGCGCCCAGGAGGCCCAGGGCGCGTCCGAAGCCCAAGCCGAGTGAGCACCGCCCCCGACGCCGAACGCCAGTACCGCGAGCAGCGCCTCGGCAGCCTGAGCCGCCGCCTGGCGACGCAGGCCGGCCTTGCGACGGCCGGCATGGTCATCGGCGCCACGCTGCTCGTCTCGATCTTCACAGCCGTCCACCAGTACACCAACGTGGTCGCGACTGCGAGCGCCACGGCGCATCTCGTCCTCGACACGCTCGGACCGGGCGGATACACGAGCGCGACCGTGCAGACGGTCAACGACGACCGGCTGCGCGCCGATCCCGAGGTCTGGATCTACCGCAACGGCCAGGTCGTGCTGCAGTCGCCCAACACCGGCTCCCGCGTGCCGACCGGTGCGCGCAACGGCATGTCGCTGGGTGACGCGTTCCCGTACGTGCGGGTCAGCGTGACGCGCCAGAATCTCGCGGTTGTGCTCGACTACCCCCTGGCCTCGGCCATCGCGCTCGTCGAGGACCTCGTGCTCGGCGTGGCCACGATCGGGCTTGCCGCGGCGGTCGGCGGCGGGGCCTTCGGCTACCTCGCGGCACGCCGCATGCTGAAGCCGGTCGAGGCCCTGACCGAGGCCGCCGTGGCGCTCCGGCGCTCGCCGGCCGTCGCCAGGCTGCCGGAGCTTTCGGATCCGCAGGACGAGATCGGCAGGCTGGGGCGCGTCCTGAACGACCTCATCTCCGATCTCGACCAGCAGCGCCAGCGCGACCGCATGCTGCTCGCCGAAGCCGCCCATCAGCTGCGCACGCCGCTGCAGATCGTCCAGGGCAACGCGGCCCTGCTCGCGGAAGGCGGGCTGAGTCCCGCCGAATCGCAGGAGTCCCTGAGCGCGATGCAGCAGGCGCTCGCCGGCATGACACGGCTCACCAACGACCTCTTGACGCTCGAGTCCGCCCGCACGCGGCGCCCCGAGCCAGAGCCGCTCGAGTTCGGACCCTGGCTCGAAGGCCTGCGCGAGGACGCGCAGGCCCTGGCGCCCGAGCTCGAGGTGCGCGTGCTGGCGCCGTCTGCCCAGACCGTCAAGGTGGATGTGCAGATCCTGACGCGGGCCTACTGGGCCCTCCTCGAAAACGCCCTGCACTACACGCCGCCGGGCGGCCGCGTCACGCTGGGCGCCTCGCTGCTTCCGGACGGCATCGAGGTCTACGTCCGGGACTCGGGGCCGGGCATCGACAAGGATGAGCTGCCGTTCGTCACCGAGCGGTTCTTCCGCGGACGCCACGGCCGGGGCAAAAGCGGCACGGGCCTCGGGCTGCCGATCGCGAAGGCCCTCGCCGAGTCGCTCGACGCGACCCTCGTGCTGCGCTCCGCGCCGGGGACGGGCACGACGGCGACCATCCGCCTGCCGCGGCAGGCGTAGGTTCAGACGGCGCTCTCGACGCCAAGGAGCGCCCTGAGCGTCGCAGGGGTCGCGCCGGCCCGGCGCATCAGGCGTCGCGCCGTGGCGCGAAGAGCCTGCGCCGAGACGCGGCCCTCGATGCGGGCGCGCCGCGATGCCCGCTGGCAGACGTACTGCACGCCGCGCGGCGAGAGGCGCTCGCCGCGACGGTTGCACCAGAGCGGCCCCGCTCCCTGGCTCGCGACGTGGCGACGCAGGAGTTCCGCCGTCGCGCCGGACACCGGCACCTGGCGCAGGCGGCCGCGGCGGCCGCGGACCGTGATGCGGCGCGTCGCGATGTCGACGTCCCTGCTTTCGAGACGTACCAGTTCCGCAAGGCTCAGACCGTTGCCGAGCATCAGCAGCAGCATCAAGGCGTCGCGCAGCGGTGTGCGGCTGTCGACGGCCGCCGCCCGCACGAGCGAGCGCGCGCTGCGCAGGTCGAGCGCCCGCACCGAGCGGCGCTCTCCGCCCGGGTAGCGTACGCCCGAGGCTGGATCCCGCGCCAATCCGGCAAGGCGCCAGGTCGCGCCGTACAGGGCCCGCAGCGAGGCGATGCGGCGCGCGAGGGTCGCGGGCGCGTTGCCCCGCACCTCCCTCAGCTCGCGCAGGTACGCCTCCACCCCAAGCGCGGCGCACTCCTCGAGGCGCACCTCGTCGATCCCCACGTGCAACCCTCGCGCGACGTACCGTCCATAGAGCAGGAGATCCGCCCGGTAGGCGGCAAGCGTCTGCCGCCCACGACCGTTGGCCGCCAACCGTCCCAGGCAGATGTCTACGGCATCCAATAACAACATAGGCTACCATCCCTCCGCAAGGGATTGTAGCCTATGCCGCCAGGAAATGGAACCTAGCCCTGCACCTCGGCGGACTTCTGCCTGACCTTGATGATCTTGTGGCGCTCTTCGGCGTCGAGCACCGACTTGCGCAGCCTGAGGTTCTGCGGCGTGACCTCCAGGAGCTCGTCGTCCGCCAGGAACTCGAGCGCGTCCTCGAGGCTGAGAATCCGCGCGGGCTGCAGGCGGATCGCCTCCTCGGCGGTCGCGTTGCGCACGTTCGTGACGTGCTTGCGCTTGCAGACGTTGAGGTCGAGATCCTTGTCGCGCGTGTGCTCCCCTACCACCTGGCCGCGGTAGACCGGCGTCTGGGGCGTGATGAAGAAGGTGCCGCGGTCCCCGAGCTGGTCGAGCGCGTAGGAGGTCGCCTCGCCGGTCTCCGACGCCACGAGGCTGCCTCTGCTGCGCCTGGGCGGCGGCTGGCCCGCGGGCCCGTAGCCGAGGAGCACGTGATGCATCGTGCCGTAGCCCTTGGTGGAGGTGAGGAACTCCCCGCGGTAGCCGATCAGGCCGCGGGAGGGGATGCGGAAGGTGAGCCGGCGCCCCTCGCCGACGGTCGGGCTCATGTCCACGAGCTCGCCGCGGCGCCTGCCGACGCCCTCCATGACGGCGCCCACGTGGGCCTCGGGCACGTCCACGACGAGTTCCTCGTAGGGTTCCTCGATGCCGTCGCCGGAGCCCCGCAGGATGACTTCCGGCCGGGACACGGCCAGTTCATAGCCCTCACGCCGCATCGTCTCGAGCAGGATCGAGAGGTGGAGTTCGCCACGACCGGCGACGACGAAGGAGTCCGGGGAGTCCGTCTCCTCGACGCGCAGCGCGACGTTGCGCTCGAGCTCCCTCCAGAGCCGGTCGCGCAGGTGACGCGAGGTGACGTAGCGCCCCTCGCGCCCGGAAAAGGGCGAATCGTTGACGCGGAAGGTCATGGTCAGGGTGGGTTCGTCGACGACGAGGCCGGGCAACGCCTCGGGTTCGAGCAGGTCCGCGATCGTCTCGCCCACGTAGACGTTGGCGAGTCCGCTGAGGGCGACGATCTGGCCCGCCTCCGCGCTCTCCACGGCGACGCGCTCGAGGCCGCGGAAGACGAACAGCTTCGCGATCTTGCCCTGCGACTGGCTTTCGTCGCGGTGCAGCACCGTGACCGTCTGGCCGAGCTGCAGCTCGCCGCGGTGGATGCGGCCGAGCGCGATGCGGCCCAGATAGTCGTCGTAGTCGAGCGACGACACGAGCATCTGCAGCGGTCCCTCAAGCGACGTGGGTCCAGGCACGGCGGTGAGGATCGTCTCGAAGAGCGGGCGCAGGTCCTGCCCGGGCACCGCCGCGTCCAGCGTCGCGACGCCCGCGCGTCCCGAGCCGTAGAGGACCGGGAACTCGAGCTGGTCCTCGCCGGCGCCGAGCGCGATGAAGAGGTCGATGACGCCGTCCAGCGCGGCTGCCGGGTCCGCCTCGGGGCGGTCGACCTTGTTGATGAACACGATCGGCCGCAGGCGCTGTTCCAGGGCCTTGCGCAGCACGTAGCGGGTCTGCGGCATCGGGCCCTCGACGGCGTCCACCACGAGCAGCGCCCCGTCGACCATGCTGAGGATGCGCTCCACCTCGCCGCTGAAGTCGGCGTGGCCCGGCGTGTCGACGATGTTGATGGTGTGACCGCGGTAGACGACGGCCGTGTTCTTCGCCAGGATCGTGATGCCGCGCTCGCGCTCGAGCTCGTTGCGGTCCATCACGCGCTCCGAGACCTGCTGATTCTCGCGGAAGACGCCGCTCTGGCGCAGCATGGCATCGACCAGGGTGGTCTTGCCGTGGTCGACATGCGCGATGATGGCGATGTTGCGGATGTCCGCGCGGCGCTCCTGCGCATCGGCGGATGCGAAGCCCTGCAGGTCCAGTGAAGATCCTCCTATGCACGAACCGGAAAAGTCAGCGGGCGGGCCTTCCGGCCGCCTCGCCGAGGCTAGTGTACCATGCGCCGCAAGCGCTGCCACGTGCAGGCCCCGCCGGGTCGGGGCGATGCCCGCCAAGCGCCGGAGGGTCTTCTCGACGCTGGCTCGCCCGAGGCTCCTTGCGCGCCGGCCGGCGGCATCCGCCAGGCCGGGCCAGGCGTCCCGCCAAAGCCCAATCCGTCACTCCGATGCCAGGTTCTGCGCGACGAGGCTGCGGAAGGCCTCGCCACGCGCCTCGAAATCCCGGAAGGCGTCGTACGACGCCGCTCCAGGGGAGAGGAGCACGGTATCCCCCGCCCTGGCGTCGCGTACGGCCGCCGTGACGGCTGTGGCGAAGTCGGCGTAGATTTCCGCCGGCACCCCGTCGCTCTGGCAGACACCCAGCAGCAGGCGGCCCACGGGACCGAACAGGAACGCCCTGCGCACCTTGTGAAGGTGCCCGGAGAGCACGCCGTAGTCGAGGTGCTTGTCGTAGCCGCCCGCAAGCCAGAGGAGCGGCCCCTCGACGGCGTCGAACGCCGCCAGCGTCCGGTCTGGCGCGGTGGCGATCGAGTCGTTGATGAAGCGCACGCCCGAGGACTCCGCCACGATCTCGAGGCGGTGCGGCACGCCGGGGAAGGTCCTGAGCTCCTCGCGGATGTCTGCGTCCCTGGCGCCGCCGGCCTGCGCCAGGAGGGCGGCCGCGAGCGCGTTCGCGCGGTTGTGGCGGCCGGGCAGCCGCACGTCGTCCGCCGCGATCAGGCGCTCGCCGTGGAGCGTCAGGTCACCGCCGCGCAGCGTCGCGTCGGCCGGCTGCTCGAGCGAGAAGGTGAGGCGCCGGGCCGCACCAGGCGCCTCCGGCACGAGCTCCGGGGGCAGCACGAGCAGGTCTCCCGGACGCTGGAAGCGCGCGATGCGCCACTTGCTCTGGCGGTAGTCCTCGAGCGACGGGTGGATGTCGAGGTGGTTCGGCCGGATGTTCAGGACGGCGGCGACCTCCGGGCTCTCTTCGACGAGCTGCAGCTGGAACGACGAGAGTTCCGCCACGTAGATCGAGGTGTGGTCCGCGTCGCGCAGGGCGTCGGCGAACGCGCGGCCGATGTTGCCGCAGGCGGTCGCGGCGATGCCGCTGCGCTGAAGCATGCGCGCCACCAGCGTCGTCGTTGTCGTCTTGCCAGCCGAGCCTGTGATCCCGATGACCGGCGCTTTGCGCCGCGCGAGGAAGTAGCCGGCCTCCGCCGCCAGCCGGCAGCCGCTCGCGACCAGCGTGGAGATCTCCGGCAGATCCTTGCGCATGCCGGGCGTGAGAAAGCAGAACGCGGCGCCGGAGCGGGCCGCCTTTGCGAGGTAGCCCTCGCCGCAGGCGCCGGCGATGCCGAGCTCGGCGAGCACGTCGGCCTTCGCGGGGTCGCGGTCGTAGGCGAGCACCTCGGCGCCCTCGGCCAGCAGCGCCAGGGCGAGCGCCTTGTGCGCGCGCCCAAGCCCGAGAAGGGCCACGGACCGCCCCGTGAGCGCGTCTGGCAGCATCACGCCTTGAGTGCGGCCGCGATGCGGTCGAGGGCCTCGCGGATGCGGTCCTCGCTCGTCGCGTAGGAGAAGCGCAGGTAGTCGGGCATGCCGAAGCCGCTGCCAGGCACGACCGCGACCGACGCCTCCTCGAGAAGGTAGGCCGCGAGATCGTCGGCGTCGCGCCAGGAACGGCCACGGGGGGGCGCGTCGAGCAGCCCGCGCACACGCGGGAAGCAGTAGAACGCGCCGTGCGGCACGTCGGTCTCGAAGCCGGGCAGCCGCCGGAGCCCCTCGACCATCAGGTCGCGCCGGGCCTGGAAGCGGTCGCGCATCGCGAGGATGTCCGTGTCCGGGCCCTCGAGCGCCGCGAGCGCGGCATACTGCGCGATCGAGTTGGGATTGGACGTGAGCTGGCTCTGCAGGTCCTGCACCGCCTGGCTCAGGCGAAGATCGGTCGTCAGCATGTAGCCGATGCGCCAGCCCGTCATGGCGTAGCTCTTCGAGACGGCATCCACCACCACCGTGGTGTCGCGCGCCGCGCGGCTCGCCGACGCAGGCGAGCGGTGCGTCCGGCCGTCGTACACCAGCTTGCCGTACACTTCATCCGAGACGATGGCGATGCCGCGGTCCGCGCAGAATTCCGCGATGGCCACGACCTCCTCGGGCGGCAGAACCACGCCGGAGGGGTTCTGCGGCGAGTTGAGGACGACTGCGCGGGTCCTTTGCGTCACTGCCGCCTGAAGATCCTTGAGGCCAAAGGCGAAGCCGCGCTCGATGCTGATCGGCACCACGACCGGCACGCCGCCCGCCAGGATGATCTGGTCCGGGTAGGTCACCCAGTAGGGCGAGGGCACGATCACCTCGTCACCCGGGTCGAGGAGGACCTGGAAGATCTCGTAGAGGGACTGCTTCGCCCCAACCGTGACCACGACGCCGGCGGCGGGGTATTCCACGCCCTGCTCGCGCAGGAATCGCCGCGCGATCGCCTCGCGCAGCTCGGGGATGCCGGCGACCGGCGTGTACTTGGTCTTGCCCTGGCGCATCGCCTCGATCGCCGCGTCCTTGATCCACTGCGGCGTGTCGAAGTCCGGCTCGCCGACACCGAACGAGATGACAGGCTTGCCCTGCCGCTGCAGCTCCTTCGCCTTCTGATCGAGCGCCACGGTCGGCGAGGGACGCATGAGCGAGACACGTTCAGCGAGCCGCATCCGGGTAACCCCTTTCCCTGAGCCAGTTGCGCAGGCGGAACTCGGAGACCTTGCCTGCCTGCACCTCGACGCCGCCGATCTCGACGATCGGCACGCGCAGGGCAAGCTCGCTATCCTGCGGTACCTCGGCCACCTCGAACTCGAGCGGGACGTCGCGCGCGATCCGCCGCAGCGCCGCCTCCGCCTGGTGGCAGAGCCGGCAGTCCTGCTTGGTGCGCAGCACCGCCCTGATCACATCCACCTCCGATCGACTCCTCCCGCATCCTCCGCGCCACGATGCCGCCGATCCGGCCGCTCTCGCGGGCGCTGAGATTGCCCCAGCCCGCCTGCACCACCTTATCCCAAAGACCCAGCTCCTGCGCCACCGCTTCCTTGAGTCGTCGCAGTGCGGCCTCTTCCGCGGTCTCCTGCTTCGCGGCGCGCCGGCTTTGTCCCTGCGTTCCTGGCAGGACGATCACCCCTTCCCTGCGCAGGATGCCCAAGGATTTTCGGGCACAGGCCGTCGAACGGGCAGGACGGGCATAGCGGCTTTGGCCTGCAGTAGTTCCGGCCGAGTTCGACGATGCCGGCATGCAGGAGGCGCGCCGTGCCCGCATCGCTCGCGATGAGCCCCGCCATGACCGCTCGGGCCGCGCCCATGGCTCCTTCGCCGCCGACGAGACCGGTGCGGCGCAGCACGCGCAAAAAACGCGTAGGCGTCGACGACCGGTACCGCCTCGCCGAGTGCGTAGACCATGATCGCCGCCGCCGTCTCCTGGCCGACGCCCGGCAGCCCGAGCAGGAGCCCTTCCTGCTCGGCTGCGGGCAGAGCCCGCAGGGCCGCGATATCGCCTTGGAGCCGGTCCTGCACGAAGCGGGCGAAGGCCAGCAGGTAGCGCGTCTTCTGCAGGTGGAAGAGGGCCGGCCTGATCGCGTCCGATACCGCCTCGGGTGAGGCCTGGGCGAGGACCTGCGGGTGGAGCAGGCCGCGCCCCTTGAGGGCCGCGATCGCGAGGCCGGCATTCCGCCAGGCGACGGCCTGCACGAGCAGGGCGCCGACGGCCACCTCGAACGGACCGTCGGCCGGCCACCAGCCGCCGAGATCGCCGAAGGCCCGGCGAATCCCCAGCAGGAGGTCGCCGCCCGTCATACCGCGGGCAGGCGCCGCAGCGCGAGAAGGGTCCAGGCTCCCATCACTCCGGCCAGCAGGAAGGCGCCGCCCGGTCCCATCAGGCTGGCGAGCGCCCCGCCAAGGATCGGGCCGGCGGCCGAGATGATGCCCGCGACCGTGCCGATCGCGCCGAGTGCCGCGCCGGCGTTCTCCTGCCCGACCTGCTCCATGCGCAGCGTGCCCCAGGCGATCACCGCCAGCTGGTAGAAGAGGAAGGACGCGGCGAGCGCGATCATCATCGGCAGCTCGCCACGCAGCAGGAGCCAGATGCCGAGGATGCCGAGGTGGCCGCCGACGCCGATCGCGAGGGCGCGTGCGGAGCCGAACGCGTCGATGCGCCGGCCGAGCCAGAACGAGAGCGCGACCGCCGGCAGCCAACCGACCGAGTAGAGCAGGTTGACGGCCGCCGACGGAAGGCCGGCCTGGTTGTGCGCGTAGAGCGCAATGAACGGCCCGTTCACGGTGAGGGCCGCCACGGCGAGGAACGCCGTCGAGGCCATCGTGAGGTGGCGCAGGCGGCCTCCGAACGCGTCACGGATGCGCAGGGCCTGCGCGGAGTGGCCGCGGCGCGTGTCCTGGAGCCAGGTGATGCGCATGACGGCCGCGACGAGCGAGGCGATCGCCGTGAGGCCCATGAGCGGCCGGACGCCTAGGTGCGGCAGCAGCGCCGCGCCGAGCGCGGGACCCGCGAGCGTCGCGAGTCCCGCGGCGAACTGGAACGTCGAAAAGGCCTGGGCCCGCCGCTCGGGCGGCACCGATTCGGC
Organism: Bacillota bacterium; assembly: GCA_021845645.1. The sequence goes on along the minus strand of JAJZVM010000006.1, from coordinate 93,257 downwards.
TGTCAGGGCGGTGAAGGACGGGCTCTGCAAGGCGCCGGCGGCGTTCATCACGATCAGGGCGATGGCGAGCAGCTGCCAATCCGAGGACCACCAGACGACGCCGTAGAGGACGGCCGCGACGAAGGTCGGCAAGGCGAGCAGAAGACGCCTGCCGAAGCGGTCCGCGAGTCGCCCGCCCTGCAGCTGGAGCAGGGCGGCGGCCAGGGAGATCAGGGTGTAGACCGTCGACACGGCGAAGCTCGAGGCGCCGCGGTGCTGCAGCACGACCGGCAGCACAGGGTACCAGGTGTAGAGCGCCACCACGATCAACGCGGTCGTCATCGACAGAACGACGACGTTGGCGGGGCGGTAGGTCGGGGCGGCAACGGGACTGGCTTCGCCCAACGGCGTCCTCAGCAACTGCGGGATGCTCCTAACGCGGAAAACTGCGCACCGAAAGCCTGCTTCCGGCATCGTACCACAGCACCGGCCGCGTGCAGAGACCCCCGCGGCTACTCCGCCGCCAGGAGGCCCTCGCCCAGGAGGCCGCGCGTCGCGACCGGCGTGCGCAGCCAGACGTCACGGCCGCGGTCGCGCAGCACGGAGCCCACGGCTCTCATGTCGTCCTCGGAGAGCCCGGCGAGTTCCACGCGTCCGGCGATCGCGTCCGACATGGAGTTGACCGAGCGGGCGATGTCGCGGTAGCCGCGCCTGCCCGGGCGGTCGATCCAGAGCGGCGCCTGGCTGGCGCCGTGGTAGATCAGGCCCTGCGGGCCCTTCTTCATCGCGACGAACACCACGCTCCAGCGCTCGTCCGGCTCGAGTCCCTCCGGCGACGCCGAGAAGCGGATGCCGCGCTCGATATCGCTGCGCCCGTGCAGCACCGCGTCGTCCACCCTGGCCTCGCCATCCTTGACCACCACCCCGACCAGCGTGGCGCCGAGCAGCGGATCCTCCGGACGCGCAAACGCCAGCGGCAGTGTAGACCGCACGCGCTCCTTGATCTCGCGGTTGAACCTCGGCACGTGCTCTCCCCCCTCTGCCTGCACCGATTCTAGCATGGCAGGCACATCCACCGCGCTTTGAAAGCCGCACCGGCTTGACTATAGTGGTGGTAGAACTGTGGTAGATCTGAACGAAGGAGCGATCGACGTTGGCCATCGGCCTCAAGGACCTCAGCCTCCCGACCGGCAAGCGCGCCAGGCTGCACCGCCTGTGCTACGGCTCCGGGCCGGCGAACGGCACCCTGCTGCTCCTGCCGATCGACCAGGGTCTCGAGCACGGACCGAGGGACTTCTTCCCGAACCCCCCGTCGAGCGACATCGAGTTCCAGCTGAAGATCGCCGCGGCTGGCGGCTACTCCGGTATCGCCATGCAGGTCGGCACGGCGGAGAAGTTCATGCCGGCGTACGCCGGCCGGGTGCCGCTCGTCCTCAAACTGAACGGCAAGACCGAGATTCCGGGCGACGACGCGCCCATCTCGCCGCTCAACGCGAGCGTCGAGGACGCGGTGCGCCTGGGGGCCGACGCCGTCGGCTACACCTTGTACGTCGGCAGCTCGCGCCAGGACGAGGACTTCAGGCAGTTCGCCGAGGTGCGCCGCGACGCGGAGCGCTACGGCATGCCGATCATCGTCTGGTCGTACCCGCGCGGCGCGGCGGTCGAGGCGCGCGGCGGCAAGGACTCGTACTACGCCGTCGACTACGCCGCGCGCGTCGCCCAGGAACTCGGCGCCGACGTGGTCAAGCTCAACGTCCCGAGGTTCGATGCCGAGAAGATCAAGCGGGCCCCCGCTCCCTATGGCGCCATGACATCGGCCGAGACCTCCGAGATGCTCGGGGAGATCGTGCGCTCCGCGGGACGCACGCTCGTCATTTTCGCCGGCGGCGAGAAGGGCAGTGCCGAGGAGGTCGTCGACAAGGCGCGCCAGGTGCTGGACGCCGGCGCCACGGGACTCATCTTCGGCCGCAACATCTGGCAGCGTCCCTACGAGGAGGCGGTCGCCGTCTCCCAGCGCATCCGCGATCTCCTGCTTGAGCACCCGCGCTGAGACCCTCGCGGTGACGGGAGGCGGAGGTACGGCTGGCGATCAGACAGCCCTTCTCGAGCGGACGATGAACCAGCTGCTGCGCGCGGGCCACACCGTGACGCCGCAGCGCAGGCGCATCGCGCAGGCACTCCTCGCGTCGGACCGTGCCCTGACGGCGCACGAGCTTCTCGCGCGACTCTCCGCATCGGGCCCGGCCGTCGGCCTGATGACGGTCTATCGCACGCTCGCCCTCCTGGGCGCCGTCGGCGCCGTCTACGCCATCAAGGACCGGCACGGCGATCCCGGCGAAGGCCACTACGTCTTCTGCTCGGACCGCCATCACCACCACGTGATCTGCACAAGCTGCTGGCGCGTCTGGGAGGTGGAGGGCTGCGGCGTCGCCCCGGCGCAGCAGCAGCGCGTCGAGCGCGCCACAGGGGTTCAGGTGGAAGGACATGCCTTGGACTTCTTCGGCACATGCCAGGCTTGCCGGGGGGCGTGACACCAGCCGAACCGCGAGAGCGGGGGCCCGCCGCGACTGGGCGGGCCCCCGCTGCCCTGCTAGAGCTGCTCGAGCTGGTTGCCGGCCCAACGCCGGGCCATGGCCACGTGCCCGGCGGCGGCCGAGAGGACGTTGGCGCGGTCGATCTCCCCCGCCACCGCGGCGCCCATAGCCAACTCCCCCAGTTGCTGGCCCAGGTCCTCGAGGTTCTCGACGGCGGCGCGCAGGGCCCTTGCGTCCGCGTCGCCCCACGGCTCCGCCCCGTCCGCGGCGGCCGGCGCCCCGTACCGCTCGTCGAGGTAGCGCAGGATCTCGTTCTCGTCCGACAGCACCTCGTCGGGCCGTCCCGGACGCGAGATCACCAGCACGGGTACGGTCGGCTGGCCGGAGACCTCCAGGACCTCCTTGCGGTCCGGCCGGTTCGCGGGCTGCTCCCTCAGGTTGTAGCTGAGGCCAAGCTGCCCGAGGCGCAGGCGCACGATGGCGCAGTACGGGCAGCCGTGCAGGTTGTAGAGCGTGAGATGGTCCTGCTCGGGCATGTGGTCTCTTCCCCCTTCTTCCCCATCATAGGACAGCGGCGGCGCATCGTCAGGTCGTGGCGCCCTCGTGCAGCAGTCGGTGCAGTACGCCTTCCGGCAGGCGCGCGACGTAGTCCCAGCCCTGGTACTCGTCGTCCGGACGGCTCCAGGCCGCCGCCCAGGCCTCGACGCCTGCCGCCCGGGCCGCGGCGAGATCGCTCGCCATGTCGCCGACGTAGGCCGCGTCGCCCGCGCCGACACCGAGGCGCCGTAGCGCGAGGCGGATGCCTTCCGGATCGGGCTTGGGGCTCGACACCTCGTCGCCGTCGACGATGGCGCGGAAGAACCGGCGCAGCCCGAACGCCTCGAGCGTGATCATCGCCGAGCGCCGTCCCTTGTTCGTCACGAGCGCCAGCAGGCGGCCGCTCTCGACAAGCGTCGTGAGCATCGGGCGCACCCCTGGATAGACACGCGCGGCACGCTGGTGATTGGCCCCGTAGTAGAGGTAGAAGCGCTCGACCGCCTGGGGATCGTCCGGTGCCTGGGCGGCGATCAGCTGTCCCTCCGGTGGGCCGAAGAGGCGCCGGATCTCCGCAGGTGCGCGCGGTGCGCCCCAGACCGGCGCGAGTGCGGCGTTCACGGCGGCGATCACGAGCGGCAGGGTGTCCGTCAGGGTGCCGTCGAGGTCAAAGAGGACGGCCTTCACTGCTCGCGCCTCGTCAGCCGCTCGACTTCCTCGCGGAAGCGCTCGGCGTCCGCGAACGCTCTGTAGACCGACGCGAAGCGCACGTACGCCACCTCGTCGACCTCCTTCAGCCGCCGCATGACCTGTTCGCCGATCCAGCGGCTCGGCACCTCGCCGTCGCTCTCGTCGTAGGCCGCGCGTGCGACCTCGTCCGCGATCGCCACGAGCTTGGCCATCGGCACCGGACGCTTCTCGCAGGCCGTCATGAGGCCGTGCAGGATCTTCTGGCGATCGAAACCCTCGCGGCGCCCGTCCTGCTTCACCACAAGCAGCGGCGCCTCCTCGATCCGCTCGTACGTCGTGAAGCGGCGCAGGCATTTGGGACACTCCCGCCGACGCCGGATGGCCAGACCGTCCTGCGTCGGACGCGAATCGAGCACCCGCGAGTCCGCGTAGCCGCAAGCGGGGCAGCGCATGCCCCTCCTACCTCCCGTCAGCGGTGTTCTTGACCGGCGTGCCAAAGTCTTGATGGCCTCGACTAAGCCAAAGGAGCTTCCGCCATGCGCCTGTATTACGACGACTCCTACCTCAGTGCCTTCCGCAGCCGCGTCATCGACCAGCGCGAAGATGCGCGCGGGCTCTGGGTCGAGCTCCAGGACACCGCGTTCTACCCAGAATCGGGCGGCCAGCCCTCCGACCACGGCCTGCTTGCCGGCGTGCCGGTGGCCGACGTACAGGCCGACGACCTGGGCCGCGTCTGGCATCTGGTCGGGGGTCCCGTCTCGGGCGACGTGGCAGGCGAGATCGACACCCTGCGCCGCCAGGACCACATGGAACAGCACGCCGGCCAGCATATCGCCTCCGGCGCCTTCCTCGAGGTGACGGGGCGCGACACGATCTCGTTCCACATGGGCCAGGAGGTTTCCACCTTCGACATCGCCGGTCGCACGCCCCCGACGGAGGAAGAGGTCCGCCAGGCGGAGCTGCGCGCCAACGAGATCATCCGCGAGAACCGCCCGATCACCGTGCGCTGGGCTCAGGCGGACGAGCTCGACGCGCTCGGCCTGCGCCGCCCGCCGCAGGTGGCGCCGCCCTACCGCATCGTGGAGGTGCAGGGCTTCGACCGCTCCGCCTGCGGCGGCACGCATCCGCGCCAGACGGCGGAAGTCGGCATCGTCAAGCTCTACGCCGCGGAGGCCGTGCACGACGGCTTTCGCATCCAGTTCTACGCCGGGCAGCGCGCCCGCCTCGACTACGTGCGGCGGGCGGGGGACCTGGGGCGCATCGCCGCGCGCCTCGGCGTGAGCGCGCATGAGGCGGCCGCCACGGTGGATCTCAGGCTTGGGGAGCTCGAGCGCCTGCGCACCCTTGCGACGCGCCAGCGCCGGCAGCTCCTCGACCAGGAAGCCGAGCGGCTGGCGCAGAGCGGCGGGAACGTGTGCCTAGCGTTCCCGGAGCGCGGTCCCGACGACCTCAGGGATCTCGCGGCGCGCCTCGCGGCGCGGGGCGTGCCGCTCGTGGTGCTGACCGGAACCAAGGACGAGCTGGGCGCCATCGTCCTGCAGCGCCCGGCCGGCGACGGGCCGCACCTCGGCGACGCCTTGAAGGCACTCACGGCGGCCCTCGGCGGCCGCGGCGGCGGCAGCGCCGTGCAGGCGCAGGGCGCGTTGCCCCTGCCGGCCGTCCAGCTGCTCGAGGAGGCCGTCCGGCGGCTCGGCGGCATCTAGGTGCCGGACGGTCCGTCCGGGCCGATACGCCGCCATGCGACGGCTGCCGACGACACATCGAGCAGGATTGCCGACGGCCCGCCGTCGCGTGGTCTCGTCGGCGAGCCCGGGTTCGCGAGCCAGAGCGGCCCTCGCTGCTCGAGCAGGTAGCGGTGGCTGTGGCCGAACACGATCACGTCCGGAGGCGGCAGAAAACTCCTGCGGGCGCGCTCGGTCGTGTCCCCGCCAGGTCCCATGTGCCCATGCACGATGCCGATCGAGATCCCCTCGCAGCCGAGCACGAGTCGCTCGGGAAGCGCCAGCCGCATATCGCGGTTGCCGCGCACGGCGTAGGTCGGGGCAGCCTCGGCGAGCCCCTGCAGCGTCTTTCGGTCGCAGACGTCGCCGGCGTGCAGCACGAGGTCCGCCGCCCTGGCCGCAGCGACGAGCCAGGCCGGCAGACGGTGCCGTGGGCCGTGCGTGTCGGCCGTGACGAGGATGCGCACCTCAGCCCTCGCCGAGGGAGAGGCCGGCATACCCGTGCTGGCGCAGCACCTCGTAGGCGGCGACCGCGACGGCGTTGCCGACGTTGAGCGAGCGCACGCCCGGCCGCATCGGCAGGCGCAGGATGCGACCGGGATGCGCCGCGAGGAGCTCGGGCTCGAGCCCCTGGCTCTCCCTGCCGAAGAAGAGCCAGGGGTCCTGGCCGAACCCTACGTCCGCGAAGGGGCGACCGTGCGCCGAGAAGAGCCAGTACTCCCCGGGGCACGGCAGGACCTCCTCGAGCGTCTCGTGCACGTGCAGGCGGACCTGCGGCCAGTAATCCAGGCCGGCCCGCTTCAGATAGCGGTCCTCGAGCGAGAACCCGAGCGGCTTCACAAGGTGCAGGTCGGCGCCGATGGCGACCGTCGTGCGCGCGATGTTGCCCGTGTTCTGGTGGATCTCGGGATGGACGAGCACGATGTGCAAGATGTGCTGCCTCCTGATGCGATGCTAGCCAAGGGTTGGCTCTTTCCCGCCCGCCCTCCTGCCGCCCGCGGCAGGAGTTGGACCCCGGCGGGCCGAAGCGCAGGTCACCCGCCCGATCCTGGAAGGCAGGGATGACGCTGGACCTCACCGATCTTCGCATCTTCCGCGCCGTCGCCGAGAGCGGCAGCTTCAGCCGCGCAGCGCAGCTCCTGTTCCTCGCCCAGCCGACGGTGAGCCATCGCATGGCGGCCCTGGAGCGCGAGGCCGGGACGCAGCTGTTCACCCGCACCGGGCGCGGCGTCCACCTGACGCCGGCGGGACTTCTCTTCCTCGGCTACGCCCGCCAGGGCCTCGAGAGCATCGACCAGGGCCGGCGCTCCATCGCCCAGTATCTCCTCGGCCGCAGCGGCTCGCTCGCGCTCGGCTGCGCCACCTCGGCGGCCACCCACATCCTGCCCGCCGTGCTGCGCGGCTACATCGCATCCCACCCGAATGTCGACCTCAGGGTGCGCACGGGGCGCTCCCTCGAGGTGCTGGCGCTGCTGTCGGCGCGACAGGTGGACGTGGCCCTGGTGCGCCTCGAGGTGCACCACGTCGAGCTGACGGCGGAGGTCATGCTGCGGGAGCCCGTCTGCCTCGTCGCGCCGCCGGATCACCCGCTCTCCCGGCGCCATGGCCCTCTGCGCGCGAGCGACCTGCAGGGAGCGTCCCTGCTCGCCTACTACCGCGAGAGCGACTTCTGGGCGCAGGTCTACGGCGCCGCCGAGCAGGCGGCGGGACCGATCCACCGGGCGATGGAGCTGGACTCGCTCGACGCCGTGCGCTCGATGGCGCTCGCCGGCCTCGGCCTCGCGTTCCTGCCCTACTCCACCGTACAGGCCGACGTCGCGGAAGGGCGCCTGCAGCGGCTGGACGTCACGGACGTCTCCCTGCCGGACCGCGTCACCGCGATCGCCCGGCGCAGCGACACGCCGTTCGTGGGACCGGTCGCCGAGATCTGGGCGGAGATCGCCCGCAGCTACGGCCAGGTCGTGATCTAGAGGCCGCGGCCCCGCCACGGCCTCGACTCGACAGGCCCGGGCCCGGCTGATATCGTGGCACCATGCGCCATGTCCAGCCACTCGCCGTTCTGGCCTCGCTCTGCCTGCTGCTCGCCGCCGCGCCGCCCGCCGGCGCGGCCAATGGTCCGCCGCTGCCCGCGGCGTCGGGTCCGATCGTCCTCGTCTACCACGGGATCGGACCGGCGCGGCGCTTCTGGGTGACGCCGCAAGAACTCAGCGGCGACCTCAAGTTGCTGCGCGACCACGGCTATCACTTCGTGACGCTGCAGGCGTTCGCCGCCTACGAGGAGACGGGCGCGGCCCTGCCGCCGCGCGCCGTGCTGCTCACCTTCGACGACGGCGCCGAGTCGGTCTACCGCTACGCCCTGCCTGTCACGAAGCGCCTGCGCGTGCCGGCCGTCGCCTTCATCATCGGCCGCCGCCTCGGACTGCCGGGCTACATGACGCCCGGACAGGTCAAGAGGCTCTGGCAGAGCGGGCTCTGGGCGATCGGCGCCCACACCTACGACATGCACAGCTACCGTCAGGGCCAGCTCGGCTACGCGGCGGACCTCGTGAACCCCGTGCAGGGCGAGACGGCTGCCCAGTTCGCGCAGGAGATCGCAGGCGATGTCCAGGCGGAGGCGGACACCTTCCGGGCGATCGGCCTGCCGCAGCCGATCGCCTTCGCGTTCCCGTTCGGCATGTACGGCCCGGAAGCGGTCGCCGTGCTGCACGAGACCTACCCGCTGCTGTTCGACTCGACGCCGGAGCTCGCGGCGCCGCACGAGGTGGTGATCGGCCGCGTCGACGCGACGGGCGACCCCCTGGGCGTCATCCTGTCGCGCTACCTGCCGAGGCGCTGACCGCCCGAGCCGCGTGCCGCAGTGACCGATCGCGCATGGTGCCTGGCCTCTTTCGCCCAGCTGACGTTGCGCCAGACCCGTCCGCCGTCCTGCGTGTGGAAGATGCCTGCCAGCGTCAGGAGCCAGGCGTCCTGCGGCGAGACCGCGTCGAGCGACTGACTGTAGGAGGATTCGCTGACCGCCTGGGGCAGCCTGATCTGCCGCCAGGCACCCGACTGCTGCCGGATGTCGAGGATCTCCGGCGTGCGCTCTCCCGCCAGGATCACGGTCATCCAGAGGTCGCCCCGGCGGTCCGCGGACAGTCCGGCGATGCGGTCGGGCGGCGTCAGCGCCTGGGGCAAGCGTACGGGCCGCCAGCTGCGGCCACCGTTCGCGGTCTGCCAGAGCGCGGTGCCCATCGCGGCGAAGCCGACCTTGGGCGAGGCGAAGGAGAGCAGGCCGCCCTCCCGGAAGGCCCTTGGCAAACGTCGCACGCGGAAGCGGCGACCGCTCTGCGACGCCGCCAGAAGTTCGGGAGCACCTTGGCGGCTCGTGAGCATGAAGCCGCGGCCGCCGGCGAACAGCTGGCCGAACAGGACGAGGTTCACCGGCAGCACCCGCCAGTGCCTGCCGGCGTCGGTCGTCTGGTAGACCTCCCTGTCGGCGCCGTACTGGAAGATGGCCCAGCCGTGCCGACCATCGGCGAAGGACAGGCCGGTGAGCACGCCTGCGCCGTTCGGCAGGTCCGGCGGCGCCATCGGCCGCCAGGTGCGACCGCCGTCACTCGTGCGGAGCGCCTGGAGCTCGGGTTGGATCTCGAGGCCGAAGCCGTCCCGCGGCCCGAGGAAGTCGATCTGCGCCGTCGGCAATGGCGGCGGCCAAAGGGCTCTAAGGCCGCCGCCCGCGGGGACGCGCACGAGGAAGGCGCTGCCCGCCGCGAACGCCCCGCCGCCTGGTGCAGCGGCGAGCACGCTGTAGGTCCCCGGCATGGTGATCTCCTGCGATGTGGCCGGCGACCACGCGACGCCCGCGTCGCGGCTGACCGAGACGCCGAGCATCGTCGTCGCCGCGACACCATCGTGCCCCCAGGCCACGAGCGCGCTGACCCCGCCGGGCGGGCCGCTCGGCGGCGCGGCGAGGTCCGGAAGGGTCCCCTGCATCCCGTACGAGACCGGCTGCCAAGTCGCGCCGCCGTCCCCGCTGCGCAGGATCACGTCGGGGCAGCCGCCGGCCCAGCAGTTCGGGATGTTGAGGGCGGCGTAGGCGAGGTCCGGCGTGGCGAACGCGATCGGTCCACCGGCGAGATTTCCGCCCCAAGCCCTGAGGCCGGGCGGCAGACGATAGACCGCCTGCCATGAGCGTCCGCCGTCCGATGTCCGGTAGACGGCACCGTTCTCCGCCAGGAAGCCCTTTTGCGGGTCGAGGAAGCAGGGCGCGGCCTGCGGGCCGCCAGGCCCCCCGCTCGCGACGGGCGGCAGGACCATCCGCGTCGTCTGCCAGGTCCTGCCGCCATCTGTGGTCACGTCCAGATCGCCGCCGCTGACGAGGAAGCCGCGCGACGGCGACGTGAAGCGGAGCGCTGCCGGACCTGCGTAGCCGGCAGGCTCCCCGACCGCGGTGAGGGTAGCGCCGCCGTCGCCCGTGGCGAGGAGGTTGAGCTCGCCCCGACTTCGCACCAGCACGAAGCCATGCGCCGCCGAGAGGAAGTCGACGGCGAGGACCGGCCCAGGCACCTCGGCCGCCGTGGTCCAGGTGGCTCCACCGTCGGTGGTTCGCATCAGCAGCGTGCTGCCGGGCATGGCCTGGCCGGTGTAGGCGTCCACCGTCTCCATGCCGAACCAGCCGTCCTCGGGACCTGCAAACTGCACGGCCGTGACCTGCGGCGTGCCGGCAGGTCCGAGGAAGCTCGCCGCGATCGGCGCGGACGGTCCCTTGGCTGCCTGGCGAGCGCGCACGCCGGCGGCGCAGCCAGTGAGGAGCACCCCCAGGCAGCACGCCGTGATGATCGTCCTCGGCCGCATGTGCACACCTCCTCGCGCAGGTTCGTCAAAAGGCCTCACCAGGGCAGCCGCAGGGTCGCGAGGATGCGCCGGGCCAGCGCGGCTTGCGCCACGGGCACGGTGACGCTCGCTTCAAGGTCGCCGCCAGAGACGTCGTAGGCGACGCGCGTGTACCTGAGAAGTCCTTGGCCCTGCCTTGTCTCGGCGATATAGCCGTGGTCGCCGATCGGCGTCAGCCCCGCGTGCCTGCCCGTGTAGATCGGTGTCGAGAGCGTGTTCACGCCTTGCGCCAGGAAGCCCGGATTGTAACAGCCGGCACAGGCGTTTTCCCAGACCGTCACCTCGATCGACGCGGCCCGCGGGTCGGTCGCGCGCACGCCGTGCGAGCTTTCGCCGGGGAGCTGCTGCACGATGTAGCCTTGCGGCACCGCAATGACCCCGGGTGCGGCGGCGCCGGTCGAGATCCAGCGAAAGCCCCTGGGCAGGGGCGCCTGGGATGTCGCGTCCACACCGGGGAGCCTGACCGCCCGCGCCCCGACCATGAGCCCGCCTTGCGACCAGTAGAGCGGCCCTGGCGCGACGCCCCCTGCAGATGCCCTGCGTCCTGTCGCCAGATGCAGGGCATGGACGGTCCCATGCGGTCCGAGGTAGATCACCATGCCGCGGATCGCGAGGGCGCCGGCGAAGGCCGACGTCACCGCGCCGACCCCACGGCGTGCGCCACGCCCTGCTCCCGCGAGCGTCACGAGCTCGAGCAGCCTGCCCCCCGCCGCCCTTGCGGCGAAGACGGCATAGCGGCCCGTGACGCCCATCAGGGTGACGTCCGACTGACCGCGGGGCAGCGAGGCGACCATCGTCGCCGTCCGCATGAGGTCCTGCCTCGCGGCCGTCGGATGCGACAGATAGATGGTCCAGGCGGCCTCCGGCCGGGCGGAAGTGGGCAGCGCAGCATACCCGGGCGGCAGAGCGACGACGACGCCGAACGCCGTGCCGGCGACCTGCATCCGGGGAGTCCCGCCGCTATCCGCCGAGGTCGGCACCCAGAGGTAGTCGCTGCCGATCTGCTCCCTCTGCATGCCGAGCGCAGCCGGCGACGTGCTGGCGGACGTCGGCGGACGGCTGGCGCAGCCGGTGAGCGCCAGGCCGACCGCGACGCCTGCGGCAAAGGCCGAAGCCAGGACACGGAACGGATGCTGCCTGATCATGGGCTGGACCTTCGCGCCGTCGCTCCCGATTCCCTGGCGTCAGCGCAGGCCGCATCTCCCGGAGGCTGCGCGACGCGGCGCGAAGGTCTCCGTCGGGACCCGCGACGCCCGGCTCAACGTACGAACTCCGCCACCGTCTCGACGTGCGCCGTGCGCGGAAAGAGGTCGAAGGGCTGCACGCGGCGCAAGAGGTAGCCGCCCTGGACCAGCACGGCCGCGTCGCGCGCCAGGGTTGCGGGATCGCAGGAGACATAGATCAGCTGCTGAGGGCCAGCCGCCGCCAGACGCTCCGCCAGGCGAGGCGCACCGCCCCTCGGCGGGTCGAGCGTCAGGAGCGCGCCTGGCCCAGGCAGTTCCGCCTCCTGGGCGTCACCTGGCGCGAACGAGGCGTCGAGGCCGTTCAGCTCCGCGTTGCGGCGCGCGAACGAGACGGCCTCCTCGTCATACTCGACGCCATGCACCTTGTAACCTGCGCGGGCGAGCAGCAGCGCGAGCACGCCGACGCCGGTGTAGAGATCGAGGGCCGGACGCCCGTCGGCCGCACCGGCCCAGTCGAGCACGGTGGCGAACAGCCGCTCCGCCGCCGCGGGATGCACCTGGAAGAAGCTCGTCGGCCCGATGCGGAAAGGCAGGCCGAGGATCCGCTCCTCGATCTCGCCATGGCCCCTCAGCAGCTGCGCCGCCCCGCCCAGGACGCGGTTGCCCTGCCCGCCATGCAGGCTGACGGCCACGCCCGCCAGCTCGGGGACGGCGGCCATCACCTGCTCGGCCATCCGCTTGAGGCGCGGGTCGAGGACCGTCGCGACCAGCGTCAGGAGGATCTCGCCCGTGCGCGCGCGCCGTGCGACGGCGTGCCTCAGGAGCCCCTCGCGGCCGTCCCAGGCCGAAAGGGAGAGAGCGCGCATGCTCCGGCGCAGCACATCCGGCAGGCGGCCCAGGGCTGGAGCGAGGACGGCGCACTGGTCCTGCTCCACCACCTCGTGGCTCCCTGTCGCGAAGAGGCCGACGCGCGGTCCCTCGGGGCCTCGCCGGATCGGCCAGCTCACCTTGGCGCGGTAGCCGTAGGGCTCAGCCGCTCCGACGCAGGGCGGCACCTCGACCGCGATGCGGCCGATGCGGCGCAGGGCATCCTCGACGAGCCGCCGCTTCTCCCTGAGCTCCCCCGCATAGCCGATCGCCTGCAGCTGGCAGCCGCCGCAGCGGCCGAAGGCCGGGCAAGGCGGATCCTCGCGGTCCGGGCTCGGCTGCGTCACCTCCAGGAGGCGCGCACGCGCCATGCGCCTGCGCCCGGGCTCCCAGGCGACGAGGCAGCGGTCGCCGGGCACGGCGCCAGGCACGAAGAGCACGAGGCCCTCGTGGCGGCCGACGCCCTCGCCGGCCTGCCCGATCCCCGTGATCTCCACTTCCGCCCGCACTAGCGCCCCACTTCCTCCGCGATCAGCCGGCTCGCGACGTCCGGCGCCACGCGCCCGCGCGTGCGGCGCATCACCTGGCCGACGAGGAAGCCCATCACCTGCTGCTTGCCGGCCTTGAGATCGGCCACCGCCTTGGTCTCTTGTGCCAGCACCGCCCGCACCTCGGCGCGCACGGCGTCGAGATCGTCGATCCTGCCGATCCCGAGCTCCCGCACCGCCTCCTGCACCGTGCCGCCGCGCTTCGCGAGCAGGGCGAGCACCTGCTTGGCCGCGGGACCGGTGAGATCGCTCTTGCGCACCGAGCGCACCAGCTCGCCGAGCTCCCCTGCCGAGAAGGCCGGCCGGTCGAAGTCGAAGCGGCCGTCGTTCTCCAGCCGCGAGAGGTCGCCGCAGATCCACTTGGCCACCTCGCCCGCGTCGGCGCCCAGGCCCGTCGCCTGGTCGAAGAAGGCCGTGCGGCCGCGGCTCTCGGCCACGAGGCGCACCTGCTCCTCCTGCAGGCCGAGTCCGAGCAGGCGCTGGCGCCTTTGCCTCGGCAGCTCCGGCAGGGCCGATCGCATCTCCTCGACATGCCCCGGGTCGATCGCGAACGGCAGCAGGTCCGGCTCGGGGAAGTAGCGGTAGTCCTCCGCCTCCTCCTTGCTGCGCTGCGAGAAGGTGACGCCGCGCGGGTCGTCCCAGCCGCGCGTCTCCTGCTCGATCCTGCCGCCCTGGCGGTAGACCTCCGCCTGGCGCTCGGCCTCGTAGGCAAGCGCCCGCTCGAGGAAGCGGAACGAGTTCATGTTCTTGATCTCGACGCGGGGATTGAGCTCCTGGCTGCCGATCGGCCGCAAGGAGATGTTGGCGTCGGCGCGCACCGAGCCCTCTTCCATGCGCGCGTCGGAGATGCCGAGCGCGAGCGCGATGCGGCGGATCTCCTCCCAATACGCCCTCGCCTCCTGCGGCGAGCGCAGGTCGGGAGCGGACACGATCTCGAGCAGCGGCACGCCTGCGCGGTTGAAGTCGACGACGGCTCCCTGCGCCTCGTGCTGCAGCTTGCCCGCGTCCTCCTCGAGCTGCACCCGGAGGATCCGCACCTCGCCGCCGCCCGGGACCTCGACGCGGCCGCCGGCGCCGATCGGCTCGTCCAGCTGCGAGATCTGGTAGCCCTTCGGCAGGTCGGGGTAGAAGTAGTTCTTGCGGTCGAACTTGCTGCGCGTCGCCACCGTGCAGCCGAGGGCCAGGGCCATGCGGATCGCTGCGTCGATGCCGGCGCTGTTCGGCCGCGGCAGGGCGCCGGGAAGGCCAAGGCAGACCGGGCAGATGTTCGTGTTCGGCGGGTCCCCGAAGCGGTTCGGGCAGCTGCAGAACATCTTGCTCTCGGTCTGCAGCTCGATGTGCACCTCAAGGCCGATCACCGTCTCGAACCCGCTCATCGCGAGGCCACCTCCTCGAGCGTGGCCGCGGCGCGCAGCATGAGGTCCTCGCGCAGCGGCGGCGCCATCACCTGCAGACCCACCGGCAGGCCGCCGATCGGCTGGCCGGGCACCGAGATCGCAGGCAGGCCGGCGAGGTTCGCGGGAATGGTCAGGGCGTCGGCCATGTACATGGCGAGCGGGTCCTGCGTGTTCTCGCCCAGGCGGAAGGCCGTCGTCGGCGTCGTGGGCGTCAGGAGCACGTCCACCTGGGAAAAGGCCCGCAGGAACTCCTCGCGCAGCAGGGTGCGCAGGCGCTGGGCCTGCAGGTAGTACGTGTCGTAGTACCCGGCCGACAGCACGTAGGTGCCGAGCAGGATGCGGCGCTTCACCTCAGGGCCGAATCCCTGGCCGCGGCTGCGCCGGTAGGCGTCCACGAGCTCCTGCGCCTCGGCGCGCGGGCCGTAGCGCATGCCGTCGAAGCGCGAGAGGTTCGAGGACGCCTCGGCCGGCGCGATGATGTAGTACGCGTCGAGCGCATAGCCGGTGTGGGGCAGCGACACGTCGCGACGCGTGAGCCCCTGCCGCTCCAGCAGCCCCGCAGCGCGCTCCACCTCCGCCCGCACCTCCGGTGCGACGCCCTCGGCGAGGTATTCCCCCGGCACACCGAACGAGAGACCCCGCCCGCCTTCCCGCACTGCCGCGAGGTAGTCCGGCACCGGCGCCGTCGAAGCGGTCTGATCCATCGGATCCTCGCCGGCGATCGCGCCGAGCACGGCGGCCGCGTCGCCCACGTCGCGCGTCAGGGTGCCGATCTGGTCGAGCGAGGACGCGAACGCGATCAGGCCGTAGCGGCTGACTCGCCCGTAGCTCGGCTTGAGGCCGACGACGCCGCAGAAGGCCGCCGGCTGGCGCACCGAGCCGCCGGTCTCGGATCCGAGCGCGAAGTGGCACATGCCTGCGGCCACCGCGACGGCGGAACCGCCCGAGCTGCCGCCCGGCACGCGGCTCGGGTCGACGGGGTTGCGGGACGGCCCGAAGGCCGAGTATTCGGTGGAGGAGCCCATGGCGAACTCGTCCAGGTTCGTCTTGCCGATCAGGACGCCGCCGCGCTCCTCGAGCCTCAGCACCGCCGAGGACGAGTAGGGCGGCAGGTAGTCGCCGAGGATGCGGGACGCGGCCGTCGTGCGGACACCTTCGGTGAGGAGGTTGTCCTTCGCCGCCCACGGGATGCCGTCGAAGAGGCCGAGCGGCGAGCCCGAGCGGCGCCGCAGATCGCTCGCCTGGGCGTCCGCGAGGGCAGTCTCGGGCAGCAGGGTCAAGAACGCGTGCAGCTCCTCCTCGCGCTCGGCCACCCGGTCCAGCGCTTCCCGGACGAGCCGCTGCGAGTCCGTCTCGCCGGACGCGAGCCGCTTTGCGGCCTCGATGAGGCTCTCCATCACTGGTCCTCCCTCATGCCGGGCACCAGCAGGTGGCGCCCGCTGCGTGCCGCGGCGCAGCCGAGCGCGTCGTCAATCTCAAGCCCGGTCCGGCTCTCGTCTGGGCGCATGCCCTGGGCCGCCTGGGCGGTCCAGTAGGTTGCGGCCACCTCCGCAAGCGGCAAGGCGCGCAGGCGCTCCACATGCTCGAGGATGGCGCCCAGATCGCGTTCCAGCCGTGCCGCCTCAGCCTCGTCCAGCTCGAGGCGCGCCAGCGCCGCGAGCCGAGCCACGAGTCCATGCTCCGCCAAGACGATCCCCTCCCGCTCAACGTGCAACTGGATCAGAAGAAGGGGCACCGCCGAGGCGGTGCCCCTTTGCTCCGCAGGTTCAGATCGCGCGGTTGAAGAGCTGCTGGTCGAAGCTCTTGCGGAAGTGGCAGGCCACCTGGTGCCCGTCGCCCAGGTCGATGAGCGGCGGCTCCTCCGCCCTGCAGATCTCCTGCGCGTAGGGGCAGCGCGTGTGGAAGCGGCAGCCGGAGGGCGGATTCACGGGGCTCGGGACGTCCCCTTGCAGCACGATGCGCTGGCGGTTGAGGTTCGGGTCCGGCACGGGGATGGCCGAGAGCAGCGCCTCGGTGTACGGGTGCTGCGGGCGCTTGAACAGGTCCTGCGCGTCGGATACCTCCACCAGCTTGCCCAGGTACATGACGCCGATCCTCGTCGACATGTGCTTCACGACGTTGAGACCGTGCGCGATGAACACGTAGGTGAGCCCGAACTTCTCCTGCAGGTCGTTCAGCAGGTTCAGCACCTGCGATTGGATCGATACGTCGAGGGCCGACACCGGCTCGTCGCAGACGATCAGCTTCGGGTGCAGCGCGAGCGCGCGGGCGATGCCGATGCGCTGGCGCTGGCCACCGGAGAACTCGTGCGGGTAGCGCTTGATGTGGTAGGCCGAGAGACCCACCGTCTCGAGGAGGTCGCGCACCCGTTCGTCCTTCTCGCGGCCCGAGGCGATGTGGTGCACCGTCAGCGGCTCGCCGACGATCTCGCCGACCGTCATGCGGGGGTTCAGGGACGAGTACGGGTCCTGGAAGATGATCTGCATGTCGCGGCGCTGGCGGCGCAGTTCCTCGCGGCCGAGCTTGAAGATCGACTTGCCCTCGAAGACCACGTCGCCGGACGTGGCCTCGTCCAGGCGCAGCATGACGCGGCCCGTCGTGGTCTTGCCGCAGCCGGACTCGCCCACGAGGCCGAATGTCTCGCCCTGGTAGACGTCGAAGCTGACGTCGTCGATCGCGTGCACGTGCGCGCGCACGGTCGAAAAGAGACCGCCGCGCACCGGGAAGTACTTCTTCAGGTTTCTGACCGAAACGAGCGGCTCGCTCACGATGCCTCGACCTCCCTGCGCTCGCTCGGCGGGATCATGCAGCGCGCCACGGCCCCGTCACCGGCGGCGATGAGCTCGGGCGGCGCGGCGTTGCAGCGGTCCTCCGCGTACGGACAGCGAGGGGCGAAACGGCAGCCCGGCGGCAGGTGCAGCGGGTTCGGCACGATGCCCTCGATGGTGTGCAGGCGACCCGCGGGCTGGTCGAGCCGCGGGATCGAATGGAGCAGGCCTTCCGTGTACGGGTGGTACGGGCGGCGGTAGAGCGTCTTGACGTCCGCCTCCTCGACCACCTGGCCCCCATACATGACGACGACCCGCTGCGCCATCTCTGCGACGACGCCCAGGTCATGCGTGATGAAGAGGATCGACATGCCGTACTGCTCCTTGAGCTCCTTCATGAGCTCGAGGATCTGCGCCTGGATCGTCACGTCGAGCGCCGTCGTGGGCTCGTCCGCGATCAGCAGCTTCGGCTTGCAGGCCAGGGCCATGGCGATCATGACCCTCTGGCGCATGCCGCCGGACATCTGGTGCGGGTACTCGTTCACGCGCCGTTCCGGGAGCGAGATGCCCACGCGCCGCAGCATGTCGATGGTCTGGTCGAGCGCGTCCTTCTTGCTGATGTCCTGGTGGATCAGCAGCGTTTCGGCGATCTGGTCGCCCACCGTGTACACGGGGTTGAGCGACGTCATCGGCTCCTGGAAGATCATCGAGATCTCGTTGCCGCGCAGCTGGCGCATCTCAGGATCGCTAATCTTGGCAAGGTCCCTGCCACGGAACATGATGGACCCCGATGCGATGCGCCCCGGTGGCTGCAGCAGACGCATGACGGAGAAGGCCGTGACACTCTTGCCGCAGCCCGACTCGCCTACGATGCCGAGCGTCTCGCCCTCGTCTACCGAGAACGAAACCCCGTCTACAGCCTTGACAAGCCCATCGTCCGTCGGGAATTCGGTGTGGAGGTCCGTAACCCTTAGGAGCTCCGCCAAACCTGTTCCCCCTTAACCAGTGAACAACGAAAAATCAAACCAAGATTGGACTATTCGCTGTGTTGCGGTCAATCCCTTTCTTCAGCCAGCACCGGTCAGTGCCCCAAATTCCGCTTCGGAAATTGTCCTGATGCCAAAAGAGCGGGCCTTTGCCAGCTTCTGACCTGCCTCCTCGCCCGCGACGACCAGGGTCGTTCGGCGGGTGATGTCCTTCTCCACCGCGGCGCCGCTGCCGCGGGCCAGGGCCTGCGCCTCGCTGCGCGGCATCGAGAGCCTGCCCGTGAAGACCACCACCTCGCCCTCGAGCGGCCCGAGGCTTCTGCGCACAGGGGCTTCCGGCCGGAAGCCGAGCTCGTCGAGGGCGGCGAGCAGGCGCTGCCCCACGGGACCCTGGAGGAAGCGCACGATCTCCCCGGCCGTCGCATCGCCGATGCCCGCGACCCCGGCGAGTTCCTCCTGCGACGCGGACGAGAGGGCGCCCAGGCTGGGGAAGCGCTCCGCCAGGGCCTGCGCCGAGCGCTCGCCGACGTGCGGAATGCCGAGCGCGACGAGCAGGCGGTCGAGTGGCCGCGTGCGCGCGGCCTGCAGCTCCGCGACGAGGTTCTGCGCGGACTTCTCGCCGAAGCGCGGCAGGCCCGCGAGGTCGGCGAGGTCGAGCCGAAAGAGGTCCTCGGGCCATTGCACGAGCCCCCGCTCCAGGAGCAGGTCCACCGTGCGCGGCCCGAGCCCGTCGATGTCCAGCGCCGCGCGGCTGCCGAGGTGGAGCAGCCACTCGCGCAGCTTCGCGGGGCAGCTCGGATTGCTGCAGCGGCGGACCGCCTCGCCCTCCAGGCGCACCGCCTCGGCGCCGCAGACGGGGCAGACGGTCGGGAAGGCGTACGGCGGGCGCGCCTCGTGCCCCTCGTCGAGCACGGCGGCGATCACCTCGGGGATGATCTCGCCCGCCTTGCGCACGAGCACCAGGTCGCCGACGCGGATGTCCTTCAGGCGGATGAGGTCCTCGTTGTGCAGCGACGCGCGCTGCACGGTGGTGCCCGCGAGGCGCACCGGCGCAAGCACGGCGGTCGGCGTCAAGGCGCCTGTCCGACCGACCTGCACCTCGATGCCGAGCAGGGTCGTCGCGGCCTCGTCGGCGGGGAACTTGAAGGCGATCTGGGCGCGCGGCGCCTTCTGCGTCGCGCCGAGGCGCCGCGTCAGCTCCAGGTCGTCGAGCTTGACCACGAGGCCGTCCACCGCGTAGGCGAGGCTGTCGCGCCGCGGCGCGAACTCCTCGGTGACGGCGATGACCTCGTCGATGCCGGGGCACATCCAGCGCAGAGGATTCACCGGCAGTCCCCAGCCGGCCAGGAGATCGAGCGCCTCGCTCTGGCGGGCGGGCCTGGCGCCGCTTCGGATCTCGTAGCAGTAGAGGCCGAGGCCGCGGCGTGCCGTGACCTCCGGGTCCTGCTGGCGCAAGGAGCCCGCCGCGGCGTTGCGCGGGTTCTGGAAGCGCGGGCGTCCCTCGGCGTCGCGCTCGCGGTTGAGCTCCTCGAAGCTCGCGACGGGCAGGAAGACCTCGCCCCGCACCTCGAGCCGCTCCGGGACATCTCCCGTGAGCTCCTGCGGGACCGCCGCGATGGCCTGCAGGTTCGGCGTCACGTCCTCTCCCGTCTGGCCGTCGCCGCGCGTCGCGCCAAGGCGCAGGACGCCTCGCTCGTAGCGCAGCACCACGGTGAGCCCGTCGATCTTGGGCTCGACGACGTACGGCCCCGGAGGGCCGGCCACGTCGTCACCCGCCCCCTGCGCGACGCGCCGGTCGAAGGCCATGAGCTCGTCCGCATCCATCGCGTTCGCGAGCGACAGCAGCGGAGGCTCGTGCTGGACGGCGCGGAAGTCGGCGCGCGGCGCACCGCCGACGTGCTGGCTGGGCGAGCTTGGGTCGTAGAGCTCCGGATGGCGCCCTTCGAGCTCCTGGAGCTCGCGCATCAGGTTGTCGTAGACGGCGTCGGGCACCTCCGGCTGGTCCTCGACGAAGTACGCCCGGACCATGCGCGCGAGGGTCTCGCGCAGATCCCGGATGCGTTCGGGCTCGTCCATCAGTCCACCACCTTCTCAAGCCCCGCGTAGCGCAGCAGGAGGCGGCGCAGGCCGGCGCCTGCGAACGCCACCGTCACCTCGGTGTCGTCGCCTGCCGGTTTCACCTGTACCACGGTTCCCTCGCCGAACTGCTTGTGGCGCACCCGGTCGCCAGGCCCGACGTCGGCGCTCGGACGCCCGAGGTAGGCCGCGGCGCGCAGCGGGCGGTGGGGCTGCAGCAGGTGCTCTTGCCCCGTCTTCGGCGCGATCTCCTGCAGGACGTCCCCCGGCAGGTCCGAGAGGAACCGCGAGGCGACGCTCGGGACCGTCTCGCCCCGCCTCTGGCGCCGCAGGGCGCGCGTCAGCCAGAGCTCGCGCCGTGCGCGCGTCACGCCGACGTAGAAGAGCCTTCGCTCCTCCTCCATCTCGCGTTCCTCGAAGACCGCCCGGGCATGCGGCAGGAGTCCCTCCTCGAGCCCCGTCAGGAAGACGACGTCGAACTCGAGGCCCTTCGCGGCGTGGAGCGTCATCACGCTCACCTTGCCGGTCGGAGCCTCCGCCTCGTCGACGTCGCTCAGGAGCGCCACGCGTGCGAGGAAGTCCCCGAGCACATCGGCCTCCGACTCGATCTCGCCGAGGTCCGAGACCCGCGGCGCGGCCTCGGACTCCGCCTCCCTGGCGCGGCTGATCAGGGCCTCGACGTTCTCGATGCGGCTCTGGGCCTCGATCGTGCCCTCCCGGCGCAGCGCGGGCAGGTAGCCGGACCGCTCGGCGATCTCCGTCACGAGGCGCGAGAGCGGCCACTCGCTCTTGGCCGCCTGCATCTCGGCGATCAGCGCGAGGAACGCCTGGAGCTGCAGGCCCTTGCGCTCCGGCAGCTCCTCCCGCACGATGTCGGCCGCGGCGCAGAGGCTCAGGTGTTCGTGCGCCGCGACCTCCTCGATGCGCTGCAGCGTCTGCGTTCCGAGCCCGCGCTTCGGCGCCGAGAGGGCGCGGCGGAAGGCGAGATCGTCGCGCCCGCTGTGGACGAGCCGCAGGTACGCGAGCAGGTCCTTGATCTCGAGCCGCTCGTAGAAGCGCAGGCCGCCGACGAGCCTGTACGGGATGCCGTGGCGGATCAGAGCCTCCTCGTGGCTGCGGGACTGCGCGTTCGTGCGGTAGAGCACCGCGATCTCGCTCAGGGGCGTCCCATTCCGCCGCAGGTCCTCGATCCGGCCCGCGACGAGCTCGCTCTCCTGCCAGTCGTCCTCGGAGACCGAGAGACGGATCGGGTCGCCCTCGCCCAGGCTCGACCAGAGCTCCTTCTCGCGGCGCAGGCGGTTCGGCCGGATCAGGGCGTTGGCCGCCGCGAGGATCCGTCCGGTGGAGCGGTAGTTCTCGGTCAGCAGCACGACCTTGGCCTGCGGGAAATCCTTCTCGAATTCGAGGATGTTGCGGATGTCGGCGCCGCGCCAGCCGTAGATGGACTGGTCCGGATCGCCGACCACCGCGAGGTTGCGCCGCTCGCCGGCGAGGGCCCGCACCCAGCGGTACTGCGCGAGGTTCGTGTCCTGGTACTCGTCCACGAGCAGGTGGTGGAAGCGCTCCTGCCAGTGCCCGCGCACCTCGGCATCGCCTTCGAGGAGCTCCACGACGCGGCCGATCAGGTCGTCGAAGTCGAATGCGCCGAGCTCCTGCAGCCGCGCCTGGTAGGCGGCGTAGACCTTTGCGATCTGCTCCTCGTGGAAGCCGCCCGACGTCCTGAGGCGCTCGGGGTCCCAGAGCTCGTTCTTGGCCTGCGAGATGCGATGCAGCACGCCCGCCGGCGGGTAACGCTTCTCGTCGAGGTTCAGGCGCCGCAGCACCTCGCGCAGGACCTGCAGCTGGTCCTGGGTGTCGTAGATCGTGAAGTCGCGCGGATAGCCGATGCGCTCCGCCTCGCGCCGGAGGATGCGCGCCGACGCCTGGTGGAAGGTCATGATCCAAAGCCGCTCCGCCGCGGCCGGCACGCGCCGCGCGACCCTCTCGCGCATCTCCTGTGCGGCCTTGTTCGTGAAGGTGATGGCGAGGATCTCGCTCGGGCGCGCCTGGCCGCTCTCGATCAGGAAGGCGAGACGTTCCGTCAGGGCGCGGGTCTTGCCCGAGCCCGCGCCGGCCAGGATCAGAAGCGGTCCCGCGCCGTGCGAGACGGCCTGCTGCTGGGCGGCGTTGAGCGGTGTCGCGGACGGTGCGGCAGCGTAGTTGTCCATATACTCTAGTATAAGGCCAGAGGCGGCCTGTTGCCGACCGTCTCCGGCCCGGTCCCCGTTGCGCCGCGGGGAACAGCGCACCGCAAGGGGGGGGCGCGGCCTCCCTGGCGGCTGGTCACGTTAATGTTCGCTGAATTGGCGGCCATTGGGCAGGACCGTTTCACCGGGCGCGCGAAAAAGGATCCACTGGCGCAAGCTATCGGCATCTGGAGGAGGATTTCGCCTGCACGCGATCGAGGTCATCGTACTCGCCGTCATCCAGGGCCTGACGGAGCTCTTTCCCATCAGCTCCGTCGGACACAACGTCATCATCCCGAGACTGCTCGGCTGGCACCTGAACCAGACGGGCCCGGCCTTCCTGCCCTTCGTCGTCGTGCTGCACCTCGGCACGGCGGTCGCACTCCTGGTCTTCTTCTGGCAGGACTGGATCGACATCGTGCGCGGCATCTTCGGGCGCGGCGCCGACGTCGAGGCGAACCGCCACCTCTTCGACCTGCTGCTCGTGGGCACCATCCCGGCGATCTTCCTCGGGTTCTTCTTCGAGAGCTTCTTCAAGTCGCTCTTCGGCTCGCTCGCGCTCGCCTCGCTGATGCTGATCGTGAACGGCGTCGCCCTCTACGTCGGCGGCCGCAGCCGCCGGGGCGGCCACAAGACGCTCAAGGACATCGGCTGGCGCGAGGCGCTGGTCGTAGGACTCGCAGAATCCGCCGCGCTCATCCCCGGCATCTCGCGCGACGGCGCGAGCATGGTCGCGGGGCTCGCCTACGGGCTGAAGACCTCCGAGGCCGCCCGCTACGCCTTCCTGCTGGCCTTCCCCGTCATCCTCGGCGCTGGCGTCCTCGAGGTGCCAAAGCTGACGGCGAAGAGCATCGCGCCAGGCATGCTGCCGCTCGCCGTCCTGGGCGGCCTGATCGCCGCCGTGGTCGCCTACCTCTCGGTCGCCTTCCTCACCCGCTACTTCCGCCAGCGCCAGGGCGACGCCCTGCGGCCGTTCGCCTACTACTGCTGGGTCGTCGGCGTCATCGGCGTCCTCGGGGCGGCACTGCACTTCTAAGCCCGCCCTGCGCCGCCGCCGCCCGAGCGCCCACGCGGGCGGCCCTGTTCGCTAGCGCGATTTCCCAGGTTCCCGGGGCCGCCAGGCTGCCACGCTATCCCCCATGAGCCAGCGCGCGGTCCTTCTCGCCCTTCTCGCACTCTTTGGCGTCGCTGCGGCGACCCGCGTCGCGGCCGCCCCCTTCACGCCCCTCACGCCGCGGGAACAGGCGGTCAAGAGGGATCTCACAGGTCTCGTGCGCCAGGAGGACGAGGCGATCCTCTCGGGCGACGAGAGACGCCTGCTGGCGGTGTTTCTGCCGGGCCGGGAGGCCCAGCAGGCCCTGCACGAGGCCAGGGAGCGGCAGCGCTTTCTCAGGGCCTGGTCGCAGGCCCGCGGAGTGCGCCTCCTGTCCGTCGCCGTCTCGCTGCGCACGCCGCACCTCGCGTTCCCTGCGCCGGATCGCGCCCAGGTGTTCGCCGTCGTCTCGGAGGCCTACACCTACCGCTACCTGTCCGAGGGGCAGGACGGCAGATTCGGCCTCGGCGTCCGCCACGACTACTTCCTCGTGCGCCGGGGCGGTCGCTGGCGCATCGCCAGGGACTACTTCACCGACCCCCTGGACCAGGACACGCGCATCCCCGCGACCGCCATGCCGGAGAGCGGAGCCGATCTGCCGGCGGCCATCTCGCCGCAGGTCCATGCGCCGCCCGGCCAGCCGGCCGCGGCCTACGCCGACCGCTTCTGCGGCGCTGCGCCCGGCTGCGGCAACCACGGCCTCTACAACGGGCAGTACAACAACTACAACGGCGATGGCGGCGACTGTACCAACTTCATCTCGCAGTCGCTCAAGGCCGGCGGCTTTCGCGAACAGGGCCCTTGGACCTACGACCGCCGCACCGGCGAAGGTAGCCGCGCCTGGTCGAACGCCGACGGGCTGCGGGACTATCTCGACGGTTCGGGTCGGGCCGAGATCTTCGCCCGCGGCACCTACGCCGCCCTGACCCGCCCTTCAGCGGCATTCCCGCACGGCGCGGCGTACCTGCTGCGCGTCGGCGACCTCATCTCGTACATCGAGCGGGGCCGGGCCGTCCACACCGGCATCGTGACGGCCCTCGACGGTCGCGGCGTGCCCCTTGTCGACACCCATACCAGCGACCGCTATCACGTCCCGTGGGATCTCGGCTGGGACCACACGACGCGCTATCTGCTCTGGCACGTGCACTATCCCAGTGGTCGGGCCGGATAGGTCGGACCCGCCTCGGCCCTTTCTCAAAGAGAACACCGCCACCGGATGATGCCTGTCGCACCAGACTTCTCTAGCGATGCGCCAGGGGCCGTTCCGCATGTTCAAAGGGGACCGATGGCGCGGCGGGCGGGTAGGCCCAGCGGCGTATGGCAAGCGTTGGCTATGCACTTGACTCCGGTACCTACTAGCTGTAGGGTCTGGCCATGGAAGCCTACCCTCGTAACTTCTCGGAGTTCACCGCTCGCTTTGCGACTGAGGACGCGTGCCGCGAATATCTTCGTCAGTTGCGGTGGCCGGACGGCTTTCGGTGTCCTCGATGTGGGCACCCAAAGGGATGGCCGCGACGCGAGCGTGCCGTTATCGAGTGTGCTGCATGCGGCTATCTGGTCTCGGTCACGGCGGGGACCGTGTTTCAAGATTCACACCTTCCGCTCCAACTCTGGTTCGAGGCAATGTGGATGGTGACAAGCCAGAAGAACGGAGCGAGCGCACTGACGATCCAGCAGGTTCTTGGGCTGGGGAGCTACCGTACGGCTTGGGTCATACTCCACAAGCTGCGCCACGCGATGGTTCGGCCGGGCCGCGACCGTCTCAGCGGGCGCGTGGAGGTCGACGAAACCTTTGTCGGTGGCGAGGAGGGAAACGTTCGAGGTCGCCAAAGACGAACCAAGTCGCTGGTTGCCGTTGCGGTTGAGGAAGATGGGCGTGGCGTCGGGCGTGTGCGCTTGCGGCGCGTACCTGACGCATCAGCCGACAGCCTCTTTGCTTTCGCATCCGACGCGATTGAACCTGGGAGTACGGTCCGAACAGATGGCTGGGCAGGATACGCGGGGTTGCCAGCAGTGGGATATATTCACGAAAAGGTGATCCTCAAAGGCCAAGGCGCGTCAGCCGCTTCGGAGGAACTGCCCCGGATACACCTGGTTGCGTCGCTGCTGAAGCGTTGGCTCGCTGGAACACATCAAGGGGCCGTCAGTTCGGAACACCTCGACTACTACCTCGACGAATTCACCTTTCGGTTTAACCGTCGCACCAGCCGCTCACGCGGGAAACTCTTCTACCGATTGGCTCAGCAGGCGGTTGAGGTCGGTCCCCTACCGTACACCACGATCCTCAGTAGAACTGGCCGCCGGCGGCAAGTCTCAGCCTATAACAGCTAGTCCTAATAGTAGGCACCGGAGCGCTTTAGGATGATAAGAGAACGACTGCCGCCAGGAGGTGGACCTCGTGCAGACCCACGTTCGCAGCCTTTGGTTGTCTGCCGCAGGTGGCGGTCTCAGCAATTGGACGGTTCAGGTCGCCTTGTTCTATGCGGTCCTGCGGTTGCACGGAGCGAGTCAACTTGCGTGGGTGGTGCTTGCGGGCACTATACCCTCATTGCTCCTCGGTCCTTTTCTGGGCACGGCGGTCGACCATTGGCATACTGCACGTACGTCGCAGCTTGCGGGGTTCTTGCAGGCACTGTCACTCCTGGCTCTCGCCGAGTTCATCGGAGGATCGCTGGCAGGCCTGGCCTTCTCCTATGCAATCTACAACACATTCAACGCTCTCGGCAGCACCGCGCGGCAAAGATTGCTCTACAACGTCACCCCAGCCGCAGAGCGTGCCACCGCCAATGCCGCCATTGGCGGTGTTGGGGGCGTCGTCACCGTGATTGGCGCCGGGCTGGGAGGTAGCGTGGCGCTCTTTGGTCCGATCCCCGTACTCCTCGGCGCAGTTGGACTCCGTTTTGTGAGTACTCTTTGCCTGTTACGAGTCTGGCCAGAATTGTCCAGTATCACGAAGTCGACGGCCAGGGAACCATACTGGCTCGAATTGCGTGAAGGACTTCGAGCCTTGAGCAACTTCTCGCGCGCCACTAGCGTGATCTTGGTAGGCATCGCTTGGGGCCTCATCGGAGGCGGTTACGACGTCCTCCTCAGCGATTACGGTGTCCATTTGCTCCACGGTGGCGGCGGTGGCCTAAGCACTCTTTACGTCGTGGACGGCATCGGCGTGATGCTCGGTGCCATAGTAGCCCGCAGGGTGGCGACGGCCTGGAAGGGACATGTCTACGGATGGTCATACATGCTGCAAGGCGTGTTCTGGACTCTCTTTGCGCTCAGCCGCACACTGATGCTCGCGGTGCCTCTCCTTCTCGTGATGCGTTTCGCCAGCGGCGTCATTATCGCATGGGACACGACGCTGCTTTTGGAGACAGTGCCCGACCGGCTGCACGGGCGCGTGTACAGCCTGCATAACGCCACCTACGGCGCAGTTATGAGAGTCTCCCTGGCCCTGACTGGGACCCTGTTGGCGCTCGTGGGCGCTCGAGACGTTGCGATCGGGGCAGGTATCGGATCTATAGCCGTCGGGCTCAGCTAGTGGCTGGCCGTCGGGCGAAAGTGGTCCGGAGGGATGCCCACGGCTCACGCAAGCCATGGCACCCAAGAACGGAGATTGGGCGGCTCGACCTCCATAGATGAGGTCTTCCGGCATCGTTCCTTGCCCGGCGTCTCGTAGAGAGCCACACTGGCGGGCGAAACTGCACCAGTCGAGTCCGATTGAGAGGTTCATACGGATGCTGCCTGCAATAGCCATTAGTCGGATTCGCGCGCACCGAGAACTGCCCCTCGGCAGCAGGCGGTAAACTCCGAAAAGCTATGCGGCTAGTTCTCCGCGGATCAACTACAGCTAGTAGGTACCGGAGTCAGATACATAGCCAGATGGCAAGAATCTCTCGATGGCGACCGCAAAGGAGTGCAGCGATGCCCAACGACCCGGCACCGCCGACCGCCCCGAGCGGCTGGGCAGCGCTTCGCGGCTCTCTCAGATCACTTGTCGTCTACCTGCTCGGCACATCGCTCTCCAACATCGGCAGCGGCTTCTTCCGCCTCGTCCTGCCATGGATCGTCTATGACCTCACCCATTCCTCTGTGGCCTTGGGCGTTCTGGCCGCTGTCCAGTACCTGCCGGGTCTCGCCTCGCCCTGGATGGGGGCCTTTGTGGATCGGCAGGACGCTCGGCGGGTGGTCCTCTGGAGCGCGCTAGGGCAGACGCTGCTCATGGCGACCAACCCTGGATGTCTATCTGCAGCATCGGCTTACCCTGCCTGCCGTCGACCTGGCGGCGATCGCCATGACGGCGCTGTCCCTGCTCAGCTCGAACGCCCAGAACGTGCTCATCCGTCGTGCGACACCCATCGGAGCGCGCGTCGCAGTAAACGCCCTCTCGGCGACCGTCTACGCCATTGCCTGGTACGTCTCGCCGGGGCTGGCAGGTCCCATCATCGGCCACCTGGGCATTGCGGCTGCCCTGGCGCTCAATGCCATAGCATACCTCTTCATCCTGCCGCAAGCGCTGCTGCTGCCGCGGACCAAATCTTCCCCCGCCACCGAGCGCCGCGCTCTTGGCCCTGCCTGGCGGGCGCTGCGCGCCTCGCCTCAGGTGTTCGACGTCACGGCGGCCTTCATGCTCTGGACTTCCGGCACAGCCTGCACTGGCCGGCGTCGACCGTTGGGCTCGTCGGCATGGTCAGCGGCGCATTGCCGGTACTTCTGAGCCTCATCTCGCCCTGGATCGTCGAACGCATGCGCATTGACCATCTGCTGGCACTGACGCTGGCCTTCTCTGGACTGGGCATGGTCCTGCTCCCGTTTTCCCGCGACTTCCTCGCAGCGGCGATAGCAGTCGGGCTCCTGGACGGGGCTTATGCCCCAGTCACGATCGTCTGCACCACCCTTTCGCAGCGAGCCCCACCGCCCTGGGTCTCGACGCCCTGACCATGACAGGTGCTGCGATCGCGGCTGCAGGGCATGCAGCTCGGGTCGCAGCGTACCGAGGAGGCCGCACCGGACCCCCCTTGCTGATCGCGGCGGCCGGACTGGCGCGCAACCGGGTTCGTCCATCGGGATTTGTCGTTCGCAGGCGCGGCTTCCCCCTGCTGGGGCATACGCAGCCGCTCCGGCGCTCATGGGGGCATGGCTCGAGGGCGGCACCGGGCCTCCCTGCCCCGGTGCCGCCCTCTACCGTCCTCTGCCGCCCTTAGCGATCTCAGCGACCTGTGAAGTGGGGCCTGCGCTTCTGCAGGAACGCCATGACCCCTTCAGCGGCGTCCTCGGTCTGCGTCAGGCGCTCCATCGCCTCGCCCTCGCGCAGGTGACCCGCCGCCGCTCCCGCCTCCGCCCACGTGCGCACGGCCGCCTTTGCGGCCTGGAGTGCCAGCGGCGGCTTCTCCGCGAGCCGGCGCGCGAGGTTGCGCGCCTGGTCCTTGAGCTCGTCGTCGGGGTAGGTCTTCAGGACGAGGCCCGCCGCCTCGGCCTCCTCAGCCCGCATCAGCCGCCCGCTGAGGATGAGCTCCGCCGCGCGCTGCAGGCCGATCGCCGCGGGCAGGCGCTGCGTGCCGCCCCAGCCCGGGATGATGCCGAGGTTGATCTCGGGCTGGCCGAAGCGCGCCGTCTGCGCGCAGATGCGCAGGTCCGCGAGCAGAGCGAGCTCCAGCCCTCCGCCGACGCACAGCCCGTTCACCGCGGCGATCAGCGGCTTGGGAAAGTCGGCGATCTCGCGGTACGCGTCGCGACCGCCGCGCATCAGCGCGAGCGGTCCGCTCTGGGCGGCCGATGCGAGGTCCGCGCCCGCGGAGAAGATCGCGCCTTCGCCCGTCAGCACCGCGACCCGCACCTGCTCGTCGTCCGCGAGGGCGCGGAAGGCCTCGATCAGCCCGTCCAGGACGTCCTGCGAGATGGCGTTGACCGGCGGGTGGGCCAGCTGGACGTAGGCGACGGGCCCCTCCCTCACCACGCGCACGACCTCAGTACTCAAGGAAGCCCCTCCCCGCCGCCGTCCCGGTGCGGCCCGCCGCGACCAGGTCGCGTAGGCGCCGCGGCGGCGCGAAGCGCTCGCCCCAGCGGGCCTCGAGCTCCTCGAGCCGCTTCAGCACGAGGTCGAGTCCCGTCTTGTCGGCCGCCGCCAGGGGTCCCTCGGGCAGACCGGCGCCGGCGCGCATCGCGATGTCGATCTCGCGCGCGCTCGAGACGCCCTCGTCGAGGCAGCGCACCGCCTCGAGCAGCACCGCGTAGCGGAACCGGTCCAGGAGCTCCTGCTCGTTCTCGTTCGCCATTCCCGCGCCTCCTCAGCCCGTGTAGGTGTAGAAGCCCGCGCCGCTCTTCGCGCCGCGCTTGCCGTCGGCGATCAGCCCGGCGATGCGCCCGCCGAGGTCGAAGCGGTCGCCGTAGGCGGCGCGCAGGGTCTCGGAGACCTCCTGGGCGATGTCGAGGCCGAGCGCGTCCGCGAGAGCGTAGGGCCCCATCGGCGCGAGGCGCGAGGCGGCCACGGCCGCGTCGATCGCGGCCGGTTCGAGCCCGAGGTCCCGCTCGGCGCGGAAGACCTCGGCCAGACCCGCCATCAGGACGCGGTTCACGAGGAACCCCGGGCACTCCTTGACGCGCACCGCGATGCGCCGGATGCCCTCCACGAACTCGACGCCGGAGTCCAGGGTCTCCTCGTCCGTCGCCTCGCCGCCGATCACCTCGACGAGGCGCATCACGGACGCCGGGAAGAAGAAGTGCAGCCCGAGGAAGCGTGACGGCTTCTGCAGCCCCTGCGCGATCTCGCTGACGGGCAGCGCGGAGGTGTTGGTGGCGATGATCGCCGTGCGGGAGATCATCGCCTCGAGCTCCTGCAGCACCGCCCGCTTCAGGTCCAGCTTCTCCGGCACGGCCTCGATGGCGAGGTCGACGTCGGAGAAGCCCTGGTAGTCGAGCTGGCCCGTGACGAGTGCCAGGTGGTCCTCCGCCTCGCGCTGCGTCATGCGGCCGCGCTGGACGCGCCGGGCGTAGATGTCCTTGATGTGCTCCATGCCGCGCCGTAGCTGCTGCTCGTCGACATCCTTCAGGATCACCGGCAGGCCGGAGAGCGAGATCACCTGCGCGATCTCGGCGCCCATCGTGCCGGCGCCGATCACCGCCGCCTTGAACACGTACATCAGTCCGTCACCTCCAGGATCACGCTTGCCCCCTGTCCGCCCCCGACGCAGAGCGTCGCGAGCCCGTACCGCACCGAGCGCCTGCGCATCTCATGCACGAGCGTCGTGACGAGGCGCACACCGGTGGCGCCGATCGGGTGGCCGAGCGCCAGTGCTCCG
Organism: Bacillota bacterium; assembly: GCA_021845645.1. The sequence continues at coordinate 62,488 of JAJZVM010000006.1, read as the reverse complement.
CCGTTCACGTTGACGATGGCGCGGTCCCACTGCAGCTCGCGCTCCACGGCGAGGTACTGCGCCGCGAAGGCCTCGTTGATCTCGATGAGGCCGATGTCCTTGAGATCGAGCCCGGCGCGGTCCAGGGCCTTGCGCGTCGCGCCGACCGGCCCGAGTCCCATGCGCTTCGGATCGAGGCCGACGAAGGCGTGGCTGACGATGCGGGCGATCGGCCGCAGTCCCTGGGAGCGGGCCCAGTCCTCGTCGGCGAGGACGGTCGCGGCGCCGGCGTCGTTGAGCGGCGAGGAGTTGCCCGGCGTGACCCGCCCCCCCTTGCGGAAGGTGGCGGGGGCCGTCGCGAGCCGCTCCACCGAAAGTCCCGCGAGGATGCCCTCGTCCTGGCGCAGCACCTCCGCCTCGCCGCGACGCGACGGGATCTCGACGGGTGCGATCTCGTCCTTGAACACGCCGGAGCGGCTGGCCTTGAACGCCTTCTGATGGCTCTGGACGGCGAGTTCGTCCATCTCGCGCCGCGAGATGTCGTAGTCGTCGGCGAGGATCTCCGCCGTCTCGCCCATCACCATACCGGTGTAGTAGTCGGTGAGCCCCTCCCAGATGCCGTCGCGCACCTCGCCGTGCCGCAGCCGCATGCCCCAGCGCGCTCCGTACAGGAGGTAGGGCGCCGACGACATGCTCTCCGCCCCGCCGGCCAGCACGAGTCGCGCGTCGCCGAGGGCGATCTCCTGCAGGCCGGAGATGATCGCCTGGATGCCTGAGGCACAGTTGCGCTGCACCGTGTAGGCCGGCACCTCGACGGGCAGTCCGAGCGCGAGCCCCACCTGCCGTCCCAGGTTCGCCTCGGCGATCGGCATGCCGCCCGAGCCGAAGACGACCTCGTCGACCTGCTCCGGCCTGACGCCCGCCGCCTCCAGCGCGGCGGCCGCCGCGACCCGCCCGAGATCCGTCGCGTGCACGTCGCGCAGGGCGCCGCCGAAACTGCCTACAGGTGTCCGCTTGGCACTGAGGATGACTGTCGCCAACGCTACCCCTCCTCCTTCTTGTCGGTCGCCTCGGCCACCAGGACGCGGCGCAGCACCTTGCCGATCGCCGTGCGCGGCAGCTCCTCCCTGAGGTCGAACTGGCGCGGCGTCTTGTAGCCCGCGAGGCGCTCGCGGCAGTAGGCCTCGAGCTCCGCCTCGCTGGGCCTGCGCTCCGGCCAGGGCACGACCACGGCCCGCACCGCCTGGCCGCGCCGCTCGTCCGGCACGCCGACGACCACCGCCTCGCGCACACCCGGATGGCGCAGGAGAACCTCCTCCACCTCGCGCGGGTAGACGTTGAAGCCGCTCACGATGATGACGTCCTTCTTGCGGTCCACGATGCGGCAGAAGCCGTCCTCGTCGATCGTGCCGAGGTCTCCGGTCCTGAGCCAGCCGTCCTGCAGCACCGCCGCCGTCTCGGCCGGCTGGTTGTAGTAGCCGAGCATCACCTGCGGTCCCCTGACCGCGAGCTCCCCCACCTCGCCGGGGCCTAGCTCGCGGCCAGGATCCTCGGGGTCCAGGATGCGCTGCTGCGTGTCCGGGAAGGTGCGCCCGACGGTGCCCGCCCGACGCTCGCCCTGCAGCGGGTTGCAGTGCGTCACGGGGCTCGCCTCCGTGAGGCCGTACCCCTCGACCAGGACGCCGCCCGTCAGGCGCTCGAACCGCTCCTGCAGTTCCGCCGGCAGCGGCGCCGAACCGGAGATGCAGTAGCGGATCGAGCGGATGTTCCAGCGCTCGACGTCCGGCGAGTCGGCGACCGCCTGGTACATCGCCGGCGCCCCAGGGAAGAGCGTCGGGCGGAACCGCCGCACCTCCCTCGCCGTCTCGGCGGGGTTGAAGCGCGGCACAAGGTCGATCTCCGCGCCCGTCAGGATGCCGAGGTTCAGGGCGACGGTCATGCCGAAGACGTGGAAGAACGGCAGGACCGCCAGAACCCGCTCCTCCCCCGGCCGGTAGGCGGGCATCCAGGCCTCCGCCTGCATGGCGTTCGCAACCAGGTTGCGGTGCGAGAGCATGGCCGCCTTCGGCACGCCGGTGGTGCCGCCGGTGTACTGCAGCACCGCCACCTCGTCCGGGCCCGCAGGCCCGGGCAACTCGGAGGCGCCCCCCTCGGCGAGCAGCCGAGCGAAGGGCAGCGCGCCCCGGGGCGGCTCCGGCCCCTTCTCCCGCATACCCTGCAGGAAGCCGAGCCAAGGCGGCAGGAAGTCGCGGATGCGCGTCACCACCAGCGTCGCCCCCGGCGCCGCGCCCGCAAGGCGCGGCACGACGAGGTCCAGGGCGATGACGAAGCGGGGGCGGGCGTCCTCTATCTGCACGCCGAACTCGCGCGGCGTGTAGAGGGGGTTCGTCGGCACCACGACGGCGCCGGCGCGCAGCGCTCCGTAGTACGCGATCACCATCTGCGGGGCGTTCGGCAGCACGAGCGCCACGCGGTCGCCGGGACTGAGGCCGTGCGCGAGCAGGCCGCGCGCGAAGCCTTCCACCGCCTCCATGAGCTCCCGGTAGCTGGTCCGGCGGCCGTAGAAGCGCAACGCGGGGCGATCGGGGAAGCGGCCGGCCGTCCGATGCAGGAGCTGCCAGACCGCGAGGTCGGGGTAGTCGAGATGACGAAGCCAGGGACCCAGCTCTTCAGGGGTGGAGACCGCCATGGCACGCACTCCCTTCAGCCTTGTGCCGTCACCTCTGGCGCCACCTGCGCCCAGAGAATCTCCGCGATATCCTCCACCTCCCCGCCGCCTTCGGCCTTGACGCCGTCGGTGAGCATGCTGAGGCAGAAGGGGCAGCCCGTGGCCACGACGTCGGCCCCGGTCGCCACCGCCTCCCTGGCGCGCAAGCGGTTCACCCGCGGCGCGCCTTCCTCGCGGAACGCCCAGCCGCCCCCGGCGCCGCAGCAGAAGGAGTCGGGGCCGTGGTGGGCCATCTCGACGACGTCGCCGCCTGTCGCCTTGAGCACCTCGCGCGGCGCCGCGAAGACACCCTCGTAGCGCCCGAGGTAGCAGGGATCGTGGTAGGTCACTCGCCGCCCGCCCGCGGCCGCCTTGATGCGGCCGGTGACGAGCGCGGTCTGCAGGTATTCGCTGTGGTGCACCACGTCGAAGTCGGCGCCGAACGCCCGGTACTCGGTCTTCAGCTGGTGCAGGCAGTGCGGGCACATCGTGACGATGCGCCGCGGCCGCACGTCCTTGAGCGTCTTGACGTTCTCCTCGGCCTGCATCTGGTAGAGGTACTCCTGGCCGGCCCGGCGCGCCGGGTCGCCCGTGCAGCTCTCACGCCGGCCGAGCACCTTGACGTCCTCTCCCATCGCCAGCAGGAGCTGCGAGAGGGCCCTGGCCACCTTCTGCGCGCGCGGGTCGAAGGCGCCCGCGCAGCCGACCCAGAGCAGGGTGTCGCAGCTCTCGCCAGGCTGCCACTCGGCGAGGGGCAGCCCCTCCATCCAGGTGGTGCGGCTCGCCTGCGCCCCGCGGAAGGGGTGGCCGCGCTCCTCGATGCCCTGCACCGCCTCGGCCAGGCCGGAAGGCAGCTCGCCCTCCTCCATGACGCGGAAGCGGCGCATGCCCACGATCTTGGGCACGTGCTCGATGTCGACGGGGCAGGCCTCCATGCAGGCGCGGCACGTCGTACAGGCAAACAGCGTCTCGTCCTTGATCGTCGCCGTGAGGGGCTCCTGCGGCTTCGTGTGGGCATGCTCGCGCAAATCGAGGATGAGCCGCTTCGGCGAGAGCGGCTTGCCCGAGGCGAAGGCGGGGCACGCCTCCTCGCAGCGGCCGCACTCGGTGCAGGCGTCAAGGTCGACGAGATCCTTCAGGGTCATGTCCTGCAGCAGGTTGACGCCGAGGCGCTCGGAGTGCTCGAGATCCTGCCGCTCGAGCGCCGTCTGCCCATCAGGATCGGACAGCAGGATGGCCGCGGGCGCCATGAACAGGTGGAAGAGCTTGCTGTAGGGGATGGCCCCGAGGAAGCCGAACGCGAGCAGCAGGTGCAGCCACCAGAGCGAGCGGTGGATCACGAGGGCCGCCGCCGTCGGGAGGCGCCAGTCGGCATAGAGCGCGCTGAGGCCGTAGCTGACGAAGCTGTAGGCGCCCCAGGGGTCGTGCGTCGCGTAGATGCGCAGCGACTGCAGCAGGAAGCCGGTGATCAGGATGATCAGCAGCGTGAACGGGACGAGGAAGTCCGCGAGCTCGCGGCCGAGCGCACCCGGCCGCAGCACGTAGCGCCGCACGAGGAAGATGGCGAGCGCGACGATGCCGGCGAGGCCGGCGGCGTCGAGCGTCAGGGACTCGAACCAGAGGTAGAACGCGCCCTGCATCACCGGCAGGCCGAAGTCGGCCTTCAGCGCGACGACGCACGTGCCGATGAAGAGCAGGCCGAAGGCGACGGCCAGGGCGGCGTGGGCGTAGCCCTGCAAGGGTCTGCGCACCACGCGGGACTGGAGTCCCGCGTGGGAGAGGAGCCGCCTCAGGCGCGGTCCCCAGGGGCGCAGAGGGGTCCTCCGCCCCATCGCCCATACCCGCCAGCGGCGCCAGACGCCGTAGGCGAAGACCAGGACGAGGATGGCAAAGGGCAGGTACATCCAGTCGTGCCCCGGCACGTTCCAGTAGACGACGCGATGCGGAATGCCCACAGGCTAGCCCTCCAAGGCCTTGCGCAGGTGCGGCCAGATCTGGTACCAGTCGGCGACGACGCCGATGTCGGCCGCCTCGAAGATCGGGGCGTGCTCGTCGCGGTTCACGGCGATGACGATCCGGCTTTGGGACATGCCGCTCAGGTGCTGGCTCGCGCCCGAGATGCCGATCGCGAGGTAGAGTTCCGGCGCCACCTTGCACCCGGTGATGCCCACCTGCTGCGAGGGGCTGGCCCAGCCCTCGTCGACGGCGGCGCGCGATGCGCCAAGCGACGCGCCGAGCATGTCGGCAAACGGCCTCAGGCCAAGGTAGCCCTCGCGGCTGCCGAGGCCTCGGCCGCCGGAGACGACCACCTTGGCGCGGCCGAGGTCGTCGCCGGATGTGTCGCGCACCACGCGCCTCTCCTGCCCGGCCTCGGGCAAGGTGCCGAGCTCCTGCGCCGTCGCCGGCTGCGGGGTGATCTCAGCCGCCGGGAAGGCTCCCGCGCGCAAGGCCGCGACGACACCGCCGCGGGCCTTCAGCCGCACGTTGGCCTTGCCGCCGTAGGCGCCCTTGCGCAGCACGACGTCGTCCCCCGCGAGCTGCACCTCGTCGACGTCGCGCACGGCGCTCATGCCGAAATGGCCCGCGATGCGGGCGCCGACCATCTCGAAGAGCGGACCCTCGGGCAGCAGCAGAAGGCCTGGCGGCTCTGCGCCGATCAGGCGGAGCGCCGCCCAGTAGGCCGTCTCGGGATCAGGGTCCTCGAGCCCCGGGTGCACGCCGAGCCGCACCTCGCCGGCGGCGGCCACCAGGTCCTTGGCCGACGGCGCGAGCACGAGGCTCTGCTGCTCGCCGCCCAGCGACTGCATCAGCCCCATCGCCTCCAGGACGGGCCCCTCGCCGAGGTCCTGCAGGCGCGTCAGTACTGCGATGCGCATCAGTTGCCACCTCCCGCGCCGACGAGAAAGCGCCGCAGCTCGGACGCGAGCTGCGCGGCCTGTGCGGCCGCGTCGCCCGCGAGCATGCGCCCCTGGCGCGTCACCTGCGCCGCCGCGATCTCGTGGAGCGTCACGGACGCGGCCGCGTCGGCCGGGCGGAGCACGTCGATCGGCCTCCGGTTGGCGAGCATGACGTCCTTCACCTTCGGCAGGCGCATCAAGGTGCCGGGGCCGTTCGTGACGCTCATGACGAGCGGCCCGCGAACCAGGGACTCCTCGTAGCCGCCCGCGATCTCGCGGCGGAGCCTCAGCCCCTCTCCCGCGATCTCCGCGTGCTGCGCGAGCGGCACGAACGGCAGGTCCATTAGGCCCGCGAAGATGCCGGCGGTGACGCCCATGTCCCAGTCGCCGGCCTGGCGCCCGAAGACGTAGGCGTCGGCTTCGCCGAGCTCCCGCGCCGCCGCCTGCAGGCGGCGCGCCGCCGCGAGCGGGTCCTGGAAGCCCGGCTCCGCGTCGATGCGCGCGGCGCGCTCCGCCCCGAGAGCCAGGGCCTTGCGCAGCGCGACGTCCTGCGAGCCGTCGCCCATGGCGACCGCGACGAAGCTGCCGCCGGAGGCCTCGGCGAGCTGTACCGAGAGCTCGAGCGCGTTGCCCTCGAACGGTCCCAGGACCGTCGCGACGTCGCCGCTCTCCACCTTGCCCGGGAAGCGGATGGCGCCGGGCGGCGCCTCGGGGTCGAGGATGGCCTTGAGGAAGCACAGGATCCGCATCAGAGTCCCACCTTCGCTCCGATTTCGTCGAACAGCCTGCGCGCGACGACGAGCCGCTGCACCTGCGCCGTGCCTTCGAAGAGGTCGAAGACGCGGATGTCGCGGAACCACTTCTCGAGGAAGGGATCCGGCTCCTCGCCCGAGTCCGCCGTCAGCTCGAGGGCCTCGCGGCAGATCTGGACCGCCTGGCCGCCGGCGTACGCCTTGGCCATCGACGCCGCGCGGCTCTGCGGCTGGCGCGCGTCGGCGAGGTACGCGGACTTCCACGTCATGAGGCGCGCCGCACGGACCCTTCGGTCCATGTCGTCCAACGTCTCCAGGATCGCCCGGTAGCGCGGCAGGGCCCGTCTCAGCATGTAGCGCTCCGACACGAGCTCCCTCGTGCGCTCCGCGGCCGCGCGGGCGATCCCGACCGCCATCGCGGCCACGAGTGGCCGCGTGGAGTCGAAGGTCGCCATCGCCACCTTGAAGCCTTCCTTGCTCTGCTGCCGCTCGTAGTGCGCGCGGCCCCCGAGGAGGTTCTCCTCCGGCACGAAGCAGTCCTGGAACACGAGCTCCGCCGTGTCGCTCGCGCGCAGGCCGAGCTTGTGGTGCTTGCGCCCGACCGAGAAGCCCTCGCGCCCGCGCTCGACGACGAAGGTGCGGTGGCCGGCGCGGCCGAGCTCCGGGTCGAGCGTCGCGAAGACGACCACCCAGTCGGCGCGGCTGCCGTTCGTGATGAACGTCTTGGTGCCGGTGATGCGGAACCCGCCCGGGACCTCCTCGCAGCGCGTGCGGATGCCCGCGACGTCCGACCCGGCCTCGGGCTCGGTGAGCGCGTAGGCGCCGAAGCGCGGCCGGCTCTTGTCCTGGAAGATCGCGAAGAACCGGTCGCGCTGCTCCGGCGTGCCGATGAAGCTCACGGGCGGGCCGCCGAGTCCCGGCCCAGGCAGCGACAGCATGAACGACGCGTCGCCCCAGGACAGTTCCTCCGACGCGAGGACGGCCGTGCGCAGGGTCTGGTGCTCGCGCGGGCCGTCGCCGGACTGCCCCGCCCGCGACGCGCCCGGGTCGCGCGGCATCATCTCCGTCGAGATGCCGGCGCGGTCAAGGACGCTGTAGAAGTCGGGCTGGATGTCCGCCATGCGGTCCGCCTCGAGGGACCTCGGGCGGATCTCCGTCCCGGCGAAGTAGTGAAGGTACGCGCGGATCGTCTGCTCCTTCTGGGACTCCGAGAAGTCAGGCAATGCCCTCGGCCTCCTTTCCGGTGTCGATCGCGATCGCGGCCTGGCCGAGCGCCAGGCGGCTGCCCGTGAGGGCGGAGAGTGTCTCGACGTCGCGCAGCCAGCGCTCCGCCGGGTGGTCGTCGACGAAGCCGTGGCCGCCCAGGGTGCCGACGCAGGTGTTGACCGCGAGGAATGCCGCGTCCTTCGCGGCGCGCAGGGCCTGCGCGGCCAGCCCGAAGGCGTCCTCGCCGGCCGCGTGGCGCCATGCCGCGTCCTGCCAGAGCAGTTCCGCCGCCTCGTTCTCCATGGCCACCTCCGCGAGGGGGAAGGCGATGCCCTGGAAGCTGCCGATCAGCCGTCCAAACGCCTTGCGCTGCGCGGCGTAGTCGCGCGCGTAGCCGAGCGCGGCGCGCCCGTAACCGTGGAAGAAGGGCGCGAGGTAGAGGAGGAGCTCGGTGCGCTCCCTCGGACCGCACGCGCCGAGCGGCTCCGCGTCCGCCGTGGCCGCGACGCGGCCCATGGCCAGGGCGCCAAGTCCCATCGCCTGCCGCGGCGCGATCTCGAGCGCCGAGGCGGGCACGCGGCAGAAGCGATCGCCGTCCTCGCCGGCCGCGATGAGGAGATAGCTCAGGCGCTCCTCGCCGAGGGCCGCGAAGCCGACGCTGCCCTCGACCCGCCGGCCGGTGAGCCGGAGACCGCCGGCCTGGCGGTAGCCGAGATGGCCCTCACCCCCGTCGACCAGGCCGGTTCCCGGCCCCTGGCCGAAGATGGCCGCCGCCTCCGGCAGAAGCAGGGCTGTCCCGATCGTCGGCGCCTCCGCGACCAGGCCCGCAACCGCGTGCCCGGCCGCCAGAGCCGTCAGGCCCAGGCCGCCGTGCTCCGGGCTGCGCTGCAGGTCCAGAAGGCCGAGGTCTCTCGCCTGCGCCCTGAGCTCGCCTGGCACCCCGCCGCCCTCCGCGGCCTCGCGCTCCCTCGCCGCCGCGCCGCGTCCGAAGTCGCGGGCGAGCTCCCCGACCGCCTGGCTGTCCTCGTCCCAATCGAAGCGGAACATCGCTACTCGCCTCTCCTTCGCAGTCCCTCGAGAAACGTCTGCGCGAACTGGCGGCCGATCTCGTCCGGCGAAAGCCGCCCGTCGGGCTGGTACCAGCGGTGCGCCCAGTTGAGCGCGCCGAGCAGCATCAAGGCCGCCACGGCGGGGTCCGTCGGCTGGAACTCGCCCCGCGCGATGCCTTCCGCGATCAGGTCCGCGACGAGGTGGTTGTAGCGCCTCGTCATGCCGCGCACCTCGGCCGCGAGCTCGTCCGGGACGTAATGCGACTCCCGCACCAGCACCGTGACATGCTCCGGCGCCGCGCAGAGCCGCCGGACGTGCGCCGCGATGATGCGCGCCAGGCGCTCGGATGCGGAGCCCTCCCCGGCCGCGATCCGCTCGCCGTCGCCGAGGTAGCCCGCGATCGTCTCCTCCGCCAGGGTGCGCAGCAGGACGTCCTTCGCCGTCACGTAATGGTAGAGGCTGCCCTTCTTGAGACCCACCGCGTGCGCGATGTCGTCCATCGTCGTCGCGTGGTAGCCGCGCGTGTGGAAGAGGTCCGCGGCCGCTCCGAGGATCTCCGCGGCTCTTGCCACCGCACCACCCCCTTCAACCGACTGGTCGGTCGAACTTTCCTCGCCGATGTCCGCGATTCCTTCCGCCGTGGTAAAAGAATTTGCTCAGTTCAAGAGGTGTGTGGGATCTGGATGGGTATACCCTTAGGCGGGAACTTCCGGCAATCCCTACCTAGCTGTGCCAAGATGACATGGCGTATAATGGCAATAGGGGGAATGATAATGAAGAGACATTTAGTTTTGTTTGCTCTCGTTAGTACTCTCCTTGCGGGATGCGGACCAACCATGAAAATCGGCAGTAAGGTGAACTGGCACGGTCAAGAATACGCCATTGTAAAACCTGTGCCGCGAGGTACGCCCATCACCTGTAATTTAGGGAGCCTAACCTATGGCGGTGCTACATACACGGTCTGCACCGCGCCAAGAAGGCTGATCTTTCATGACACATTTATGGACCACTACACATTTATGGTCATACAAAATGGATCCAGTTCGTGGGTAGCGGTGGAGCTTGGCGAACACTAGCGGCGGGTCCTACCCCGAACGGCAGACACTTCTGGGTGTGTCCTAGCCACGGCAATATGACGGAAATAGGAGGAATATCACTGAACAAACGACATGCCCTACTTCTGGCAATGGCAGTCGGCATCCTCATATCCGGATGCGGACTGACACATAACCAAAGGTCCCACAAGATCCCCGTATCATTTTGGCACAATATCGATAGGCTGGTGCGAGATACGGGGTTCCCGCATACTCCTGGCGTAAAGGCACACTGCTCGATTCCTGTAGGCGGACTACACCTTACTACTTTGGTCGCAGTTGGAACATGTTCCACTGAGGTGCGCGCCCCATCTACGACAGACTTGAGGATTGTGCCGAAGCGGCTCCGCGCTACAGCCGCACTGACTGTCGTTCTTTCTGAATCGTGGCCTCCTCATTCCGCAACGTTTACATATGTCATCACGCGAAAGGGATCTGTGCTGGGCACAGGCGTATCTGGACAGCCGCCACAGGGGTGGAAGACTGTGACGCATAGCTTCTAGGCAGCACATCCCCATGCGCCCGACGATATTCACGAGGCAGTCGCTGCTACTCAGCACCGCCTTAGCTGTTTGGTGCGTTTAGAGTTTCCAACAAAGCTGTTTAAGTGGACTTTCGGCCTTTTGGGCTGACGAGGTGTAGCGGCTAAGCTGCGGTGGCAAGGGCTTCGAGGAGCATGGCCTGGATTTTCGCCTGCACGGGCTGCGGAGCAGACCCCGCGGAAATCCTCACCTGCCAAAGCTCTCTGCGTAGAGCAGCCAAGGCGTCAAGGAAGGACGGCGTACGCTTCTGGGAGTACCAGGGCAAGGTGACCCAGGTGCGCTGCGTGCCGTGAACGCGGATGTACCAGAGCCAGACGGCAGCGTAGGTCCAGAAGGCGAGGGCGACGGCGCGCTCGGGCCCGCTGTCCTTGCACGTCTGGGGATCTCCGAGACCGAGGAACTGCTTGGCGTTGCGGAACGAGTCCTCGACGCTCCAGCGATCGCCATAGCGGCTGGCCACCTGGGCGCCGGAGTCGGCGAGGTTCGTCGTGAAGAAGAGGTCATCAGGCTGGATGCCCGCCGGATCGCGGACGATGACGAGGAGGATCGGGCGATCGCGCAGGGCGTCATACCAGAGCACTCGGCGGGAGTAGAGCAGCAGTTGCCGGGCGGAACCGCGTACTACGACCTGCACCTGAGTCCACTCCTCCGGGGTCAAGGCAGCTGCGATCTGCGCGAGGGCGGGCAGGCGAGGCCCCTTCTTGGCCGGCCGGCCCTTCTGCTCCTTGCGGCGCGGCGCGGGTAGTTCGTACAACGCGGCGTCGCGGCGCAGGCGCGAGGTGACGTAGGTACGCGGGAGGTTGCGCCCGGCCAGCGGGGCATAGGCGCCGTCGCCACAAAGATGGAACTCGCGGTCCGGGAACCACCCAGCCACCGTGTCGTCCACGATCAGCTCGACGACACCCGTGGGGCAACCGGCGGCTACCCCTACCTGGGCGAGGAGGCGAAAGAACTTATGCAGGTGCCAGCGACCGCAGCGCACGAAGCGGTGGTAGGCATCGTGCTCGCGCCGCCTCTCGGGCTCCATGACTCGCCACATACGGGTGATCGTGGCACCCAGGCCGTGATGAGTTCAGCGAAGAGTTCGCACGACGGTCTGGTGAACGCCGGTGCCATCCACATGAGCAGCTCCCGCCAGGCCTCACCGCCTTCCACCCGCACGGTGATCTGCGGCACCCAGTTGCGCAGGGTGCGGCACTTTCGTACACTCAACCTGCCTTTCTCCTCGACCTGGTTGCCTGTCCAAATAGCACGCAGGTCGTCGAGAAAGGTTTTACATAGGCACCTCAGAATCCTTGCTACCAGATCTGGTAAGGCAAGGCTATTTATGATCGCCCTTTCTAGCTGACGTGGCGCATGTCGAGGGGGCCTATGTGTGAGTACGATTATCCCCGGCTTGGTGCTTACAGTGTATGGAGCGTTTATGGTAGTGGGAGGCTGGGCGGCTAGACGATCAACCAGTTTCATGAACAAATGGGCTGCCGCAACGTTGAGATGGTCTTTGGACAAACGCATGGATCTAAAGCAGGTGGTTCGGGGGCTGCGAGTTTGGCTTGTTGTCTGGATGGTCGCAGGGGCGTTCTGCTTTGTAGTAGGCGTTGCAAAGCTCGTGAGCGAACTCCAGCTTTAGGACAACCAACCCTAGTGCCTAGCGCAGTTCGTCTTACCCGCCGAAAAGTGCGAAAGTCCACTTTAACAGAGCAAAAGGATTTGCGCACAAGGTCCGTTTGGCCGGCTACGCTCCGCCGCCCGCAGGGCCCGTGCGCAGGCGCCGCACCGGTGCGACGAGCGCCGCGGTCGCCTTCGCGACGTCCTGCTCGAGGCGGCCGAGGTCCGAGAGTAGCGCGCCTGCCTCGCGCATCGACGTGGCCCCGCGGATGGCCGCGAGCGGCGCGAGCGCCGCGACATTCTCCTGCCTCAGCCGGTCGAGCGCCTGGCGCAGGTCGCCGAGTCCGGCCGCGCTCGGCCGCTCCACCTCGCGCACGAACGCCGCGACCGCCGCCCTGGCCGCCCTGAGCGGCCGTTGCGCGAGGGCGTGCAACGGCTGCCGCTCGCCATCCCGCAGGCTTCGCCCCATGCCGCGCACCTCGATGGCAACGCGCTCGAGCGCGGCAAACGCGATCTCGAGCCGCCGCGCGTCCTTCGCGCGCCCCCGCCGCAGCGGGTTGAGGAGCAGGCTCTGGCGCGCCAAGGTCACGGCCGCCTGGGCCTCGCCCGCCTGGCGCACCAGCGCGAGCACGACCCCGGGCTTCGCGGGCGCCTTCTGGGACGCAAGGTCGCTGAGCTCATGCTCGATCGCGCGGCCGAGTGCCGCCACCGCCTGCAGGGCCGACGGCGTCGGATCCGGCGGCCAGAGGAAGGCCTGCACCGCGACGCCGACCAGCGCGCCGAGCACCGTCTCCATCAGGCGGGCCGCGGCGTACTCGGGCTTGCCGCCGAGCGCCAGCACCAGGAGGCCCGACACGCCGACCTGCGTCGCGGCGCGGGCGCGGAACCCGAGCAGGCTCGATACGGCCATGCCGAGGAAGACCAAGAGGCCCACGGCGATCGCGCCGGCCCTGAGCCAGTGCACGAGCAGCAGGCTCAGGGCGATGCCGAGCACCACGCCGAGGATCCGCTGCGCGCCGAACGCGAGCGTCTCGTACACGGTGACCTGCAGCGAGAGGATCGCGGCGAGCGAAGCGAAGTACGGCTGGTGGCTGCCGAATGCGAGCACGGCGAGCCACCAGGAGATCCCCGCCGCGATGGCCGCCTTGGCCGGCGGCAGGGCACGGACGACGAGTTCGCGCAAGGCCACGGACGTTCACCCGCACCTAAGGTGCCGCCATCGCGACCGGGAAATGCTGCGCCGGCCAGACGGCCGGCGCCGGGCAGGGAGCCGCTCTAGCGGAGCCACCGGCGTCTGGCCGCCCAGACGAGCGTCATGGCCGTCAGGGCGACCATCAGCCCGAGCGACCAGGCGTAACCCTGCGGCCAGAGGTACTCCGGGATGCGGAAGTTCATGCCGTAGATCGACGCGATGAGCGTCGGCGGCAGGAAGAGTAGCGAGACGATCGTCAGCACCTGCATCACGTGCGTCATCTCGTTCGATTGTACGGACGTGTAGGCCTCGACCGTCTCGCCGAGCGACTCGCGCACCGATTCGATGTCCGCGTAGGCCGTGGCGATGCGCTCGGCGATCTCGCGGCAGCGCCGGCCGGCATCTTCGCCCCACTGCGCCGGCAGCTCGCCCGCCAGTACGGCGAAGATCGCCTGGGCACGCTGCACCGCCTGGCGCAGGGCGAAGGCGCGCCGCCGCACGCGGTACGTCAGGTGGCCGAGTCCCTGCTGCGGGCCCACGAGCACCCGCTGCGCCACCTCCTCGGCCGCGCCCACGGTCGCCTCGCTCTCGGACTGGTAGCCCGCGACGACGATCTCCCACGCCGTCCAGAAGGCGTCCTGCGGGCTCTGTGCCTCGCCGGCCGCGGCCAGGGTGTCCCGGGCCGCCCCCGAGCCATCCGCCGCGAACAGGTAGAGCTCATGCGGCAGGCAGAGGAGCGCGAACGGCGACGCCTGCTGGTCGCGTCCGATCTCGTACGCCCTGAGGGCGACGCGCCCGTCGCGCACCCGCACCGCGACGCGGCTCAGGCCGCTCAGCACCTGGAGGTCGGCGTGATGCTCCCCCTCTGGCAGCAGGCCTTCCAGGTCCTCCGCGCCGAGCGGCGGATACCAGGCGATCATGCCCCCGGGCAGCTCCGATCGCCGCAGGGGCTCGCCCCGCGTCATCCCCGCGCCGCCTGCGTCCTATGCTGCGTGAGGAGGAACGCGAGCAGCAGCCACGTGGCGAACACCGCCACCACCGCGGGGTCGATGACCACGCGCAGGAAGGTCTCGCTGTCGGCCTGGCTGCCGCCGAAGGCGGAGAAGGCCAATACGAGCGCGGCCGCGGCGAGCGCCACGAGCGCACGGCGCCGGTCGCTGCCGATGGCGATGCAGGTGTACTCCGCCGCCGCCCAGAGGTGGATCGCGGCGAAGGTGAGGACGAACGCGCTCCAGGTCAGCACGACGACGAGGCCGAAGCGGTTCAGGACGAAGCTCGCGAGCACGAGCGTGCGCAGCGCCGCGACGACCGGCCAGAGCTGCGTCAGCACGTACGCGGGACCGCCGGTCGCCACCGACGCGACGTAGGCGACCAGCACGAGCAGGCCGACGAGCATGGTGCCGCCCACGACGGACGGAATCCAGCGCGACGGGCGATGCGCGGGCAGGAACGTCACGATCGACGTGACGCCGGCGTAGAGCACCGAGCTGTCGAGGGCCCCGATCAGGATCGGGCCCGGCGTCAGATGCGGCCCCGGCAGCACCGATGCGAGCTGCTCGGAACGCGCGAGCAGCAGCGCGAACGCGGCGACGGCGAGGATGCCGGCGAAGAGGAAGCTCACGAAGACGGTGCGCGCCAGTCCCTGGATGCGGTGGCGAGCGGCGGTGAACGCGGCCAGGGTGATCACGGCGGAGATGGTGAGGCGCGACTCCCCCGGCAGGATGATGGCGGCCGCCATCGACGTGTACTGCAGCACGACCGCCGCCGCGATCAGCACCTCGAAGCCGGCGAGCACGATCAGCCAGCCGCGCCCGAAGACTCCTCCGCGCGCTGCGAGCGCGAGCGGCAGGCTGCGCTGCGCGACCTTGCGCGCCTGGCCCGCGACGACCGCCGCCCAGGCGATGGCCGCGAGGGAGACCAGGAGCAGGGCCACAATCCCCGCGCGTCCGGCGTCCGCCACGAGCAGCCGCGGCACGATGAACACGCTGTCCGCGAACGCTGCGGCGGCCGTGAGCACAACCGTCTCGGGGCCGCCGATGCTGCCACCTGCGGCCCTCATACCGTGATGCCCTGTTCGGGCAGTGCCACCTGGACCTTCACCTCGACCACGGCCTTCTTCAGGGCCCGGGAGAAGTCCCCGAGCGAGCGGTAGGCCTCGGGATCGGCGAGGTAGAGCGCCTGGCCGAAGTAGAAGGCGTCCACGCCCGCGCGCTGCGCGCGGCCGATGGCGGCGAGCGCGCGCTGCCTCAGGTACTCGGCGCAGCCCTGGCGCATCGCGTCGATCGCCACCGGTGTCATGTGCATGACCCGCCCAGGCCGCTGCGCCACGAGTCCCTGGTAGCTCACGCGGACCGAGACGTGCAGCCGGCGGTCCGGGCCGACCACCGCGGTGCGCGCGACGTTCGCCGTCATGCTGCGCACCGTCGCCTCGCCAAGGGACGTCGGGAAGTCGAAGCTGCCCTTGACGAGCTTGCCCCGCAACGCCATGACGGCGATGGTCTCGTCCGGCGTGAAGAGGAACGGCGGCTTGCCGCGGCGCAAGGCCGCCACCCGGTCGATCGCGATGTTGCCGTCCTCCGCCTTCGCCACCGGCACGACCGCGACGCCGCCCGCGGACGAGAGGTCCGCGTCGGCTCGCCACGCCGGGACGCCGAAGTCGGCCGACTGGCAGCCGCGGCAGTTGAAGTGGGTGCTGTAGAAGAAGGCCGGCAGCCGCTCCTGCAGCGGCGGCGGCTGCAGCACCTTGGCCGCCTTGCCGTCCGCGAGCATGAGCCATTCGGTGTGGTCCGTCTCGCCGATCCGCTGCTCTTCGGCGAGCAGCCGGTCGCGCAGCAGCGGCGGCAGGTCGAGCGCCAGCATCAGCACGTGCATCTGGCCGAGGTAGATGTCGCGGCTCGTCCGGTCCTCCATCAGGCTGATCGCTCCGTCGAAGCTCCTGGCGGCCGCCGTCGCGAGGTAGAAGGCGTTGCCGCCGCCGGAGCTGCCGCTCAGGGACTGCGGGCTCGGGATCTCGAGCGTGTACTTGATCTTGTCCTTGCCCGCCGCGTCGGCGGCGACCCCCAGCACGAGCGCCCGGTCGTCGATCGGGTTCGTCATGCGTCCGCAGCCGGCGGCGGCCAAGAGGCCAAGACAGAGCGCCGCGAGCCTCAGGCCCCTCATCGGCCGGTCGCCCGCCGCAGCCTGCGCAGACCGAGCGCGTCGATGAGCGAGCCGTGATCCTCGCGGCGCAAGGGGCCGAGCGTCCTGACCGGCATGCGCACGAGGGAGTCCCGCGGGTCGGAGGCGGCCGACGGCACGAGCGGCGCCAGGTACGGCAGCCCCGACACCTCGAGCGACGCCAGGCTCGCCAGGACGGCGAAGCTGAGGGCGATGATGCCGAGCATGCCCCAGAGCGCTGCGGCGAAGGCCATCGGCCAGAGCAGGATGCGCCAGACCGACGTGATCTCGAACGACGGCGCCGTGAAATCCGCGACGGCGGCGATCGTCGCGATGACGATCATCAGGTCCGAGATGAGCCCCGCCTTGACAAGCGCGGTGCCGACGACGATGGCGCCGACGGTGCCGAGCGTCGAGCTCATCTGCGACGGCATGCGCAGGGCGGCCTCGCGCAGGAACTCGACGATGATCATCATGATCACCACCTCGACGATCGGCGAGAACGGCACGCCCTCGCGCGAGCCGGCGACCACGATGGCGAGCCGGGTCGGCATGAGATCCGGGTTGACGGTGGTGGCCGCGACGTAGAAGGCCGGCAGGTAGAGCGCGGTGAGCGTCGCGAGGAACCTCAGGACGCGGACGTAGCTGGCCTCCCAGAACGTCATCATGTAGTCCTGCATCGTGCGGTAGAAATCGCCGAGCGTCGACGGGTAGATCGCGACCGTCGGGTCGCCGTGCATCATGATGAGCATGCGGCCGCTCAGCGCCGCGCGCGACGCCTCGTCGACGCGCTGCGTCATCCGCAGCTGCGGGAAGAGCGAGAACGGCCGCTGCTCGAGGATGCCGGTGATCGTCGCGATGACCTGCAGGTCCTTCGGCTGCGCCTCGGCGATCGCATCCTGCACCCTCGTCACGACCTCCGGGTCCGTGGCGCCGTCCAGGTGCACGATCGCGACCTGCGTCTTGGTGTCGGTGCCGATGGCCCGGTGCCATACCTTCAGCCTCGGGCTGCGGATGCGGTCGCGGATCAGCGCGAGATTGCTCTTGATGTCCTCGAGGAAGGCCACCTGCGGCCCCAGCACGGACTGCTCGAGCTGCGGCGGTCCGAGGCTGCGGGTCGGGATCTTCTTGAGGTCGAAGGCCAGGGCGCCGCCGACGCCGTCGATAAAGAGCAGCACGTGACCCGCGACGAACTCGTCGCTGGCATCCGTCCAGGTCGTCACCGTCTTGACGACGAGGCTCGGCACGGCGGCCCGCGCCAGCATGGCGAAGTCCGAGACGGCGCGCTCCCCTGCCGCCTGCAGGGCCGCCACGAGCTCGCGCTCCACCTCCGCCCGGTCCACCGCGCCGCCGAAGTAGACGAGCAGGGACCTGCGGCCCGCAAGCATGAGCTTGCGGCTGACGGCCGGGTAGGTGTCGAGGTACCTCGCCGCTAGGGTGGCCTGGTTCACCTGCAGGTGCGGCGAGATGCGATCCGAAAGTCCGCCGCCGAGCCAGCCCGCGAGTTCCTGGAGCATCTGCCCGCCGCGCTGCTCGACATCCTGGAGCGCCTGCCGCGTCGACGCCATGAGGCCACCTCCTGCCTCGAGTAGGCTTCGATGCCGAGCCACCCTTCTATGCGCCAGTGGCCCTGCATCGCTACACTGGACGGGGCGGCCGCTGGCCGCCGAGTCCTCTTCGAGGAAGTGGTCGTTTGCAGGCTGAGGAAATCGTTCGCGACCTCATCGAGCTCCT
The DNA here is from genome assembly GCA_021845645.1 of Bacillota bacterium. The sequence continues at coordinate 44,571 of JAJZVM010000006.1, read as the reverse complement.
TGCGCTGCCTTCGCCGACCGGTCGCGCCCAGGAGGCCGCGGACCTGTGCGCCGCAAGGCTCGCGAGCTACGGCCTCCCGGTCACGCGCAGCGCGCGCGGCGCGGTGGTGGCGAAGGTCGCCGGTACGGGCGCCGGCCGACCGCGGGCCCTCACCGCCCACGTCGACACCCTCGCCGCGATCGTCGCGGAAGTCATGGCCGACGGGCGGCTGCGCCTGAGTCCCATCGGCGGCCTGCCGGCCCAGTCCTGCGACGGCGCCTACGTCGAGGTCTGGACGGGCGCCGGGCCGATCACGGGCACCATACTGCCGGAGCTTGCGTCTGCGCACGTCTTCGGCCCGCGTTACGAGGAGCAGAAGCGCACCTGGCAGGAGATGCGCGTGCGCCTCGACCTCGATCTGCAGAGCCGCCAAGACGTCCTCGCCGCCGGCATCCGCCCCGGCGACTTCGTCGTCCTCGACCCGCGTGCCGTCGTCACGGCGCATGGCTTCGTGAAGTCGCGCTTCCTCGACGACAAGGCGTGCGCCGCGGCCCTGCTGGCTGCCGCCCGCGAGGTGGCCAAGGGGCCCGCGCCGACGCGCACCACGTACCTGCACTTCAGCGTCTACGAGGAGGTCGGCCAGGGTGCGCCGGCAGGCATCCCCGACGAAGTCGACGAGGTCGTCGCGGTCGACATGGCCGCCGTCGGGGCAGGCCAGGCGTCGGACGAGCACCTCGTCACGATCTGCGCCAAGGACAGCGGCGGACCCTACGACTGGAGCCTGCGCCAGCGGCTCGTTGCGCTCGCCGAGGCCGAGGGCATCCGCTTCGTGCAGGACATCTACCCGTACTACTCGTCGGACGCGACCGCCGCGGCGCGCAGCGGCCGCGACATCCGTATCGGGCTCTTCGGCCCAGGCGTCGACGCGAGCCACACCCACGAGCGCACGCACCAGGACGCCCTGCTCGGCACGGCCAGGCTGGCCCTCGCCTACCTGCGCGAGGACTGAACGCCATAGGAAACGGCCGGCCTTTCCCGGGGGCCGGCCTCTTTCGGTCTTCCCCTGCCCCGCGGGCCGGACGGGCCTGCGGTCAGGCGAACTGGATGCGCGGGTCGGCGAAGGCGTAGAGGATGTCGGCCAAGAGGCTGCCGGCCGCGGTCACGGCCGCGATCACCAGCACGAGGTAGCCAGACACCCCGTACTGCAGGCTGCCGACCGCGCCGACGAGGCTGCTGCCGAGGCCGGCCTGCTGAACACGATCTCGATCGCCACGACGTTGTTGAACATCGTCGGCAACGACATGCCGACGACGGTGATGACCGGCAGCGCCGCCGGGCGCAGCGCGTGGCGGCGCACCACCTGCCGCTCTCCGAGCCCCTTCGCGCGCGCCGTGCGGACGTAGTCCGAGCGCAAGGCGTCCTCGATCGCCGCCCGGAACAGCGTCGACCAGCTGGCGATCGTGGCGACGGCCAGCGTCAGCGACGGCAGGACCATGCTGAGCCACCAGGCCGAGGGGCTCTGGCCCGGCACGGGCAGGGGGCCGGTCGCGGGCAGCCAGAGGAGCATGTCGGCGAAGAGCCAGAGCAGCATCAGGCCCACCCAGAACGACGGCAGGGTGTAGAGGACATAGGCGGCGATGCCGACCAGACGGTCGAGCAGACTGCCGCGCAGGCGCGCCTGCAGGCTCGCGATGCCGAGCGAGCCGAGGAGCGCCAGGCCGCCGCCCAGGAGGAGGAGTTCGAGCGTCGGCAGGGCGATCGAGGTGATCTCGCGCAAGACCCCCGGCGAGAAGAGCAGCCCGAGCCAGCGCAGGTACTGTACCGGCAGTGGCTGGTCGATGCCCAGGAGGTGCGCGAGGAGCCGCACCTTGCCTCGGGTCGCCTGCCGCCCGAGCATCTCCGCCGGCAGGCTGCCCGGCAGCATGTGCAGCAGCAGAAAGGCGACGATGCTGACGGTGAGGAGCGTCAGCACCACCTGGAGGGCCCTGCCCAAGAGAAACCGGACGAGCCCGGTCACGAGACCGCCTCCCCTCCCGGCGAGATGTCGGCCTGCGGGTTGAACGCGGCGCGCAGCGCCTCGCCGCTCAGGTAGACGGAGACCACCAGCAGCGCGAACAGGGCACCTTGCAGCACGATCAGCCACCACTGGCCGGAGAGCAGGGCATCCCGGTTCTCGTTGATCATCGTCGCCCAGTTCCAGGGCGGGCCGAGGCCCGCGCCGACGAACGACGTGGTCGCGATGACGAGGACGGCGTTCGTGAACTGCGTCGTGAAGGTGGCGACGAGCGCGTCGAAGAGGTTCGGCAGGAGGTGGCGCGCGACGAGGCGCAAGAAGCCCGCCCCCTCCGCCCGCGCCGCGTCGACGAACGGCGCGACCCGCAGCGCGAGCGTCTGCGCGCGCACGAGGCGCGCCGTCAGGGGCCACGCCGTCAGGATAAAGACCAGCACCAGCAGTGCCGTGCTGATGCCGAAGATGCTCTCCGCGATCAGGATCGCGACCACCTGCGGTATCCCCATCACGCCGTCCGCGAGGCGCATCGTCACGCCGTCGGCGAGGCGCCCGCCGAAGCCGCCGGCGATGCCGAGCATGGTGCCCAGCGCCGTCGCGCCAAGGGCGCACAGCAGACCGGACCAGACCGGCACCTGGCCGCCGATCATCAGGCGCCCGAGCTCGTTCTCCCCCAGCACGTCGGTGCCGAGCGGGAAGGTCGGGCTCGGCGGCAGGAGCGACATGCCGACGTCGATCGTGTTCACGTCCTTGTGGTAGAAGACCGGTCCCAAAAAGCTGAAGAGCAGGAGGAAGAGCAGGAGGCCGAGGCCGCTCCAGAAGAGCGGATGACGCCAGATCCGCCGCCAGAGGACGGCGCTGTGGAGCCTCGGGGTCTGCTCGGCCCCGACGGGAGGCCGGGCGCGCACGAGCACAGGGGCCACCTCCGATCGCACCACGGAACCTGCACGGCTCCGCTGACGGCAGCCGCGATCCGCTGCCGACGGCAGGTCTTCTCTTCTTTGGCGCGATGTCCCTGCGCGGCCGGGAGATGCGGCGCGGGCGGCAGAGCGCACGAGTGCGCCGCCCGCGTGCCGGGCGGCGCACTCGCCTCGCATGTCGTGAAGTGCTGCTAAAGGAGGCCGCGGACGGCCTCGAGCGCCCGCTCGTAGTCCGGCAGATTGGTGAACTCCGGCACGTACTCGACGTAGCGCAAGGTGCCTTCCTGGTCCACGACAAAGACGGATCGCGCGAGCAGGCCCATCTCCTCGATGTGCACGCCGAAGCCGTCGCCGAAGCTGCGATCGTAGAGGTCCGACAGCACCGTCATGTTCGTCGCGTCGGCGGCACCGCACCAGCGGCCCTGGGCGAACGGCGTGTCGGCGCTCACGGTGTAGACCGCGACCGCGTCCCCGAAGGCCCCGGCCTCGGTGTTGAACCGCTTGCCCTGGAGGTCGCAGACGGGTGTGTCGAGCGACGGCACCACGGAGAAGACCCGCACCTTGCGGGGCGTGTCCTGAAGGCGCAGCGGCTGGAACGACCTGTCGAGGAGGGTGAACTCCGGCACCCTGTCTCCGGGCTTTAGCCGCGGTCCGACCAGCGTGAGCGGCTTGCCCTTGAACGTGTGCTCTCCCTTGCGTACGATGGCCAAGCAGATCCCTCCCCGACCGAGACTATGGTGCTGGGCGGCGCAGCCCGCCTGCCGGAACCAGGAGGCCGCGTTTTTGTACCTGCAGGAGGTCCTCCTCTATCTGGATCCGGACGACGGCTCCTCGCAGGCGGCGCGGGCGTTCCTCGCAGGCCATGGCGTCGCCGTCGTCGAGCGCGACGTGCGCAAGGATCCCGCGCTGCGGGACGAGCTCGCCGCCATGGGCAGCACGAGGCTGCCGACGATCGTCGTCAACGGCGTCGCCGTCGCGGGCTTCGACCCGCAGCTCCTGCGAGAGGTCCTGGGGCTCTAGCCGAGACTCCCCGCCACGAGCTCGCCGATCTCCCCGTCGCCCGGGAAGCGGCGCTCGTCGGCCTTGCGGAACAGTACCCGCTCGCCGAAGGCCACCTCGAAGATGCCCCCGTGCGAGGGCTCAAGCGTGATCGCCTGCAGCTGCTCGCCGAATCGCGTCGCCAACTCTTCCGCCACACGGGCGGCATGGGTGGCGTAGCCTCACGAGGTGCAGAACGTGACGCGCACCCGGGACTCAGCCATGATCTACCTCCTCAAACGGCTGGTCTCTTCATGATAGCGGACAGGCCCGCGGCCTCCAAGGTCAGCCGCGCGTCACCTTGACGACGCGGGTGTCGAGCAGCATGTCGTGCAGGGCAAGGCGGTCCTTGGCCACGAGGGCGACCAGGAAGCCGCCGCAGAGCAGCCCCAGCTCGACGATGTAGAGGAAGGGACGCAGCAGCACCTGCCAGAGGCGCAGCCCGCCGCGCTCGGAGCGCCGGCCGACGACCCGGAGCCGCAGGAGGATCTTGCCCGGCGTGCGTCCCTGCAGCACCAGCAGCGAGGCGATCGTGTAGCCGACGCCGAGCGCGGCCCAGATCAGGACCGGCCAGCCCAGGAAGCGGCCGATGGCGGCCACCACGAGGACATCGACAAGAAACGCGAAGAGCCTCTCGCGGAAGCGGGCCGTCCTCACGCCATCGCCTCCTCGGACATCACGGACTGGAAGAGTTCCGGCGCGACGTTGCGCCCGCTCACCACGACCGCCGTCTCGCCGTCTGGCGCGAGACCCTCGAGCAAGGCCGCCACGCCGACGGCGCCCGAGCCCTCCGCGACGATCCGCTGCTCGCGGAAGAGGTAGCGCATCGCGCGCCGCACCGCCGCCTCGCTCACTTCGAGGACGCCGTCGAGATGCCTCACGGCCAGCTCGACCATCTCGTCGGTCGTGTCGCCGTGCAGCCCGTCCGCGATCGACGGGCCGTACGTCACTGCGACGTGGCGTCCCGCCCTGTAGGATGCCACGAGAGGCGCGGAAGCCTCCGTCTGCACGCCGTAGACCTTCACGCCCGGCAGGAGGGCTTTGAGGGCCACGGCAGCCCCCACCGCGAGGCCGCCGCCGCCCGCCGGGATCAGCACGTGGCGAGGGGCCGGCCCCTCGAGGGCGATTTCCAGCCCCACAGTCCCCTGACCGGCGATCACCGCCGGGTCCATGAAGGGATGGATGAGCGTGCGCCCTGTCTCCTCGGCCACCGCGGGCCAGGCTGCCTCGGCCTCGTCGTAGTCCTCCCCGAGGAGGCGCACCTCGGCCCCCAGCTGGCGCACCGCCTCCACCTTGACGCGCGACGCGGTCCTGGGCATCACGATCAGCGCCGAGATGCCGGCCTCGCGCGCCGCGAGCGCCAGACCCTGCGCGTGGTTGCCTGCGGAGACCGCCAGGACGCCGCGCCGGCGGGCCGCGTCGCCCAGCACGGCGATCGCGTTCATGGCGCCGCGCACCTTGAACGAACCGGTGCGCTGCCAGCATTCGAGCTTGAGCCGGACCGGCGCGCCGTGCCTCTCGGCAAGACCGGGCTCCGGCATGAGAGGCGTCGGCCAGACGCGGCCCTCTATGCGCTGGCGCGCGGCGATCACGTCGGCCGGGACGATCTGCAAACCCTGCACCCCCAGGCAGCGCGGCATTCCTCATGCATTCTCGACCGCCGCCCCGATCCCTTGTGCCGCCGCTGCTGCAGGAGGCGGCATGTGCGCAGATGAATAGCATCGGCAGGTCGCCAGAGGAGGAGATCCGCAGCGTTGGAGGCTGACGTCCGGCTGAGCGATGTCCTCGCCGCGCAGGCAAGGCTCGCGCGCTATCTGGTACCTACGCCGCTTCAGCCATCGGTGGCCGCCCGCGAGGCCGTCGGCGGCGATGTGCTCCTGAAGCTGGAGATGTTCCAGCCGATCCGCGTCTTCAAGATCCGCGGCGCCTTGAACCGCATCCTGCACCTGCGCGAGGAGGGCCACGCCGGCGGCGTCGTCACGGCCTCGGCGGGCAACCACGGCATGGCGGTCGCCTACGCGGCCGAGCGCTTCGGCATCCCGGCCACCGTCTGCGTGCCGCGTACCGGCAACCAGGCCAAGGTGCGCGCGATCCGCAGGCTCGGCGCCCGCATCGTGGCGGAGGGCGACGACTTCCAGGCTGCAAGCGACAACGCTGACCGCATCGCCGTGGAGGAGGGCCTCACCTTCGTCCACGCCTACGATGACGTCGACGTCGTCGCGGGCCAGGCGACGCTGGGCATGGAGCTCCTCCTGCAGCCGCAGCCCTTCGACAGCGTGCTGCTGCCGATCGGCGGCGGCGGCCTGCTGGGCGGCGTCTCGCTGGCCATCAAGCGCCACCGGCCGGAGGTCAAGGTGTACGGCATCGCCATGTCGGGGGCCGACAGCATGGTGCGGTCGCTCGCCGCCGGCCGCGTCGTGGCGCTCGACCAGGTGCGGACCATCGCCGACGGCCTCTCGCCGCGCCGCCCCTCGGAGCTGACGCTGTCGCTCGTGCGCCGCTATGTCGACGACGTGGTGGTGATCGACGACGACGATCTCTACCGGGCGCTGCACCTGCTCCTGTTCGAGGAGCATCTCGTCGTGGAGCCCAGTGGCGCCGCGACGCTTGCGGCACTCATGCGTTTCGGCGCCCAGCGCTTCGGCCAGCGGCCGATCGCCGTGCTTTCCGGCGGCTTCTGCGCGGACGAGATCGTACGCCGCGTTGTCCAAATGGACACTTGATGGTCCATTTGGACAGTGTCTTAAGTCCATTTGGTCCGTTGCTGCATTAACCTGAGCGCCGTACTATGGATTCAAACGGTCGACGGCCGCGGCCGCGACCGAAGGCGCGCAAGGAGGCGGACCACTTGGCGGTGCAGTCCATTCTCAGCCACCCGACCGACATGACCTCGATCGTCCCGGCGTTCCGCGAACTACCGCCCGACGCCCGACGCGCCCTCTCGGACATCGTCTCGGTACGCCGCTACCGCAAGGAGACCTACATCTTCATCGAGGGCGAGGAGTCCGAGTTCGTCTCCTTCCTGGTGGACGGCGCCGTCCGGACCTTCCGGACCTCGGCAGACGGCCAGGAGCAGACGCTGCACATGGTCCGTCCCGGCGAGGCGCTCGCCCTGTCCGGCCTGCTGGGTCCTGAAGCCTACCCGGCAAGCGCTGAGGCGAGCGAGCCCAGCACCGTCGCGTTCGTCCAGACGAGGGCCCTGCGCGCGCTCGTCCAGCGCCGCGCCGAGATCGGCTGGGCGCTTTTGCAGATCTTCGACCAGCGCCTGCGCGAGGCGCAGGAGCAGATGGCGGAGATGTCGGGCCGCGACGCGAGCCAGAAGCTCGCCGCCGCCCTGCTGCGCCTCGGCGAGGAGAGCGGCGTGCCCGACGGCCGCGCGATCTTCGTGCCGCAGCACTTCACCCACCGTCAGCTGGCGCAGCTCATCGGCTGCTCGCGCGAGACCGTGACCCGCGTCCTGCGCGAATTCCGCCAGGACAGGAGCGTGGACCTCGACCCAGAGGGACACCTGCGCATCGACCCGGACCGCCTGCAGCGCCACATCGCCTGAGCCCTAGGGGGCGGCGGCCCCGCCCACGTCCTCGCCCAGCACGTGCAGGCGCGCGACCCGGTTCGCCAGGGCCGTCGCCGCGAGCAGGTCCATACCGTGCGTCAGGCCGGCCAGAAGGCCGGCCGCGTGCGCGTCTCCGGCCCCCGTCGTGTCGCGCGGGACCCTCTCCCCGCCCGCGACGCGCGAGACCCCGCCGCGCAGCGCGACGTACGCGGCGTCGGCGGTGCTGACGACGACGTCGTGCGTCCGCCCGATGGCGGCGGCCGCCTCGGCCGCGCCCTTGCGGCCGCTGCGCCGCTCGGCCTCCTCCTGGTTCAGGCGCACGACGTCGGCCCTCTGCCAGGCCCGTTGCAGCCTGCCGGGCCACGCGCCGCGCGGCCCTGGATCGAACAGGACGAGCACGTGCCTTGGCAGGGCGGCGATCGCGGCCTCGAGGTCCGGCGAGGCGAGGAGCTCGTAGCCCGAGACGTAGACCGCCCGCGCCTTCCCCACGTCCGCCGGCAGGTCCTGCGCCCCTACCGACCCCTCGGCGCCGAGGGCCGAGACGAGGCTGCGCTCGCCGCTGGGCTCGACGAGCGTCACCGTGACGCCGCTCGGCCGGCGGCTGCGCCTGCCCCGCAGCGCAAGCCCGATCTGCGCGAGCTCGCGCCCCACCATGCGGTCGAACGGTCCCTCGCCGCGGTGCAGCACGAGGAGCGGCCGGCAACCCAGGGCCTGCAGGGTGCGCGCAACGTTGACCGCGCTGCCGCCGACCCGCACCTCGAAGCCGTGCGCCAGCACGTCCCCGCCGGAGCTTGGCAGGCCGTCTACGGCGAAGCGCAACTCCAGCAGCGCCGCGCCGACGACCACGATCGTCCCGTCGCCGATCGCCCTGCGGGCCACCGTCACTCCAGGAGGCGCCTGAGGTAGCTCGACTCGTCGAGCTCCCCCGCGCCTGCCCGCGCGTGCGCCGCGTAGCGCCCGAGCGCCGGATCCCCTAGCGGCAGCTCGACGCCGGACGCCTTCGCCATCTCCACCGCCAGTCTGAGATCCTTGAGCCGGTTCTGCACGGAGAAGCCCGGCTGCCACTGATCGTCCCCGTAGCGGTCGAGCAGCTTGCGCACCTCGAAGGACTGCGCCGAGGAGTTCGGCAGCACCTCGTCCAGGAGCCCCAGCGGCAGGCCAAGGCGCAGGCCGAGCGCGATGCCCTCCGCGGCCACCATCAGGGTCAGTCCCGACACGAGGTTCGCGACGAGCTTCATCGTCTGGCCCTGGCCCGCGTCGCCGATGCGGACGATGCGGCGGCCCATCGCCTGCAGGAGCGGCATCGCCTTGGCGAAGTCCCCTTCGCTGCCGCCGGCCATGATCGTCAGCGTGCCGTCGCGCGCGCCGATGTCGCCGCCCGTCACCGGCGCGTCGAGGTAGCCCGCGTGGACTGAGCGGGCCGCCTCGGCGATCTGCCTCGCCGTCGCCGGCGAGACCGTCGACATGTCGATGAGGAGCGCGCCCGGCCGCAGGCCCGCGAGGACGCCGTCCGGCCCCTCGCTCACGGCCCGCACCGCGGCGTCGTCCGTGACGATCGTGATGACCGCGTCGCGTCCCGCCGCCGCGTCCCGCGGCGACGCCGCGACCAGGGCCCCCATCGCGCGGAGTTCCTCCTCCCGGCCCGGCGTGCGATTGTACACCGTCACCAGGTGGCCCGCCCGAATGAGGTTCGCCGCCATGTACCTGCCCATCACGCCGAGACCGACAAAACCAACCTCCATGCTGCGCCGGCCCTCAGGCCGGCCCACCTCCCTCTTGATCGGGCACCGCCCGAACCTCTTCCCCGATCGCGTCCGCGCGGCCGGCCGCGGGTGCCCTTGGCAGCAGGTCGGCGACTGCCTTCGCCCGCGGCAGCCAGAAGACGATGCGCACCCGCTCCCCAAAGGACTCCTCGAGCACGATGCCGCCCGCCTCCACCACCGCCCGCTGCAGCGGCAGCCGCTCGAGATGCGCGACCTCCGCCTCGTAGCGCATGCCGGGCACCAGCCGCCCGCACGAGGCCGCGTCGAGCGCCGCGACGCCCGCGCCCAGATAGGCGCGGTAGAGGCCCGGCCGGCCGAGCTTGCGGCCGCCGTAGTAGCGCACGACGCACAGCAGGCCCGCATCGAGCTCGCGGCGGCGCAGCGTCTCCAGCAAGGGCAGGCCGCCGGTGCCCTGCGGCTCGCCGTCGTCGCTCTGGCGCTCGAGGCCTGGCCCCGCGCGGTAGGCGAAGCAGTGATGGCTCGCCTGGGGATGGGCTAGGCGGATCGTGCGCAGCGCCGCCTCCGCCGCCTCCGTCGCCTCGGCCGGCACCGCGAAGCCGAGAAACCGCGAGCGCTCGATCGTCAGGCTTGACTGCCCCTCGCCCAGGATCGCCCGGCGCACCTTGTCCTGCATGCATTGCGAGTTCGCCGTTCAGCCCGTCGTGCCTTCTGAGGCGGCCTTTCGCACGGTGTTCCCTTAGGCCGGAAGAATGGTGCATCCGGCTATGTACCACATGGGGCCTGTCCGCGATACTTGGTGTGATGCAGTAGAGGAGATGAACCGTCCCATGCAGGCAGGCAAGGAGATCTTGTATCTCTCCCAGCAGGATGTGGCTGCGGTCGGACCGGACATGGCCGAGACCATCGCCATCGTCGAGGGGGCGTTCCGCGACAAGGGCCAGGGGGTCACGCAGCTGCCCGCGAAGACCGCCCTCCACCCGCTGGACGAGGACGCCTTCATCCACGCCATGCCCGCCTGGGTCCCGAGCAGCCGTGCGGCAGGCGTCAAGTGGGTCTCGGGCTACCCCGGCAACCAGCAGAAGGGGCTGCCCTATATCACCGGCCTCCTCATCCTGAACGACCCGGACACCGGCATCCCTCTCGCCGTCATGGACTGCGCCTGGATCACCGCGCAGCGCACGGGGGCCGTCAGCGGCATCGCGGCGCGCCACCTGGCCCGGCCGGGCGCGCAGACGGCGGCGCTCCTGGGCGCCGGCGTGCAGGGCCGCACCCAGCTGCGTGCGATCGCCACGGAGGTCAAGACCCTGCACGAGGTGCGGATCTTCGACCCGAACACCGCCGCCGTGGAATCGCTCATCGCCGAGCTCGGCCAGGAGTTCCGCGGGCTGCGCCTCCTGCCGGCCGCCTTCCCCGAAGAGGCGGTGCGCGGCGCCGACATCGTCGTCTCCGCCGGCCCCATCCTGAAGCACCCGCGGCCGTCGATCCAGCGCGAATGGCTGAAGCCGGGCTGCCTCGGCCTGCCCGTGGACTTCGACGCGATGTGGACGGGGCCGGCGCTGAACCTGGATCGCTACCTCGTCGACGATCTGGCCCAGTATCGCCACTACGAGCAGCAGGGCTTCTTCGGCGCCGCCCCGGCCCCGGCGGGCGATCTCGGCGACCTGCTCACGGGACGCTGCCCGGGCAGGCTGACGGCGAAGGAGCGCATCATCTCGATGAACCTCGGCGTGGCGATCGCCGACATGCCCACCGCCCGCTTGATCTACGAGCGGGCCCTGGCTACGGGCCGCGGCCACATCCTGCCGCTGTAGGCGGCAGCGGGACGCCGCGGCCGCGCCTCGCGCGGCCCGCGCAGGCAGCCGGCAAGACGGGCGGAAGGGGCGGCGACGGCCGTCCCTTCTTCGCATGCACCAGGCCGCAGGCCCCTTCAGGGTACGGCGGGCGGGCCAGGGCCGTCCGCAGCCATGACGAAGGAGGCGCAGAACCCTTGCGAAGGTTCTGCGCCTTGCCTCTCGAGCGCGGAGGACCTGCGGCCGGCCGCCGCGGCCTCTCAGATGAAGAGCGTAGTGTGCCCTTCCTTCGCCACCTCGATGAACTCGCCCACGCCTGCGACTTCGTCGACGACGTCCTCGAGATCCTCGAGCTTCAGGCCGAAGAGGTCCATCGTCATGCCGCAGGCCGCCACCTTGACGTCGCCGAGCTCCTTTGCCGTGCGCAGCTGCTCGATGGCGGTCGGGATGTGCCTCTCCTGCAGCATCTTGCCCATGTCGCCCACCATGCCGGCGAACGCCGGGCTGACGGGCATGCTCATGAAGGCTCCCTTGCGGAACGCCATCAGGCCCCAGAACGTGAGGAAGATGCGCACCTCATGGCCCATGGCGATGGCCCCGGATGCCAGGATGCCTACCGGCAGAAGCTTATCCATCTCGCCCGAGAACACGATCATGGACAGCCGTTCCTTGGACACGGTTCTTCCCTCCACGTCCGCGTCTACTTCGGTTCCAGCCACATGCTGCGCACGAACCCGAGGAAGAAGCGCAGCACGAACGCCAGCGCGGGGTCCTTGCGCACCATGCGCATGAGCTCTCCCAGCGTGATCGGCTCGGGGTGGCGCCGCACCTCCTCCTCGCCGACAGCGACCGCGCGGGTGATCCGGGCCGCCAGTCCCTCCATGCCCACGCCGGAGCCGAGCTCCCCAACCTGGTCGAGGAGCGGGACCAGCACCGGAGCCGCCTTCTGCACCTTGTTCAGGAGGTTGACGATGTCCGGGCTCGTCAACAGGTCCAGGGCCGCGATGGTCGACTCCGCGACGCCGCCCAGGCGGTTGATCATGCGCGGCGTGACCGAGGCGAGCGCGGCCGAAGCCAGGCTGCTGCCTTCCTCGCGGAACGTGTCGACTAGGTTCTTCTCCTCCATGGCCATCGCTTCACCCCCTACATCACGGCCTTGAGATTGGCCCAGTGGATGCGGTTGTAGGTCTGCTTGAACCAGTGTACGGCGGCCGTCGGACCCGGCACCGTCGGCGGGTTCTGGTAGTCGAAGCTGATGAATGTGGCGCGCTCGAGCCCGGTCTCGATGAAGCAGAACGCGCGCCCGTTGTAGCGGTAGCCGGGAGGGGACCCCTCGGAGAGGAGGCCGACCAGGTTGTCCGCCAGCACCTCGGCTTCGAAGTGGGCGACGGAGCCGGCCTTGGACACCGGCAGGTTCGTGGCGTCGCCGAGGATGAAGATGTTCTCGCTGCCTTCGAGCTGCAGGCGATAGCGGTCGGTCGGGTACCAGCGCCCGGAGTCGGCGAGACCCGATGCCGCGCCCAGCTCCTCGCCGCGGTGAGGCGGGATGGTGACGAGGACGTCGTAGTCGAAGTCGGTGCCCTCGAGGGAGTGGACGACCTTCCTCTCAGGCTCCACCGACTCGATGTTGAAGAAGGTCTCGACGCGCACGCCACGCTTCTCCAGTTCCGGCGTCGCCCAGTCGGCGACGGCCTGGATCGAGTGCGACCTGCCGAGCGGGTAGGTGTAGATGATCTCGGACTGCTCGCGAATGCCACGCTGGCGCGCCCATTCCTCGAACATCATGGTGAACTCGAGCGGCGCCACAGGGCACTTGTGGGGCACGCCCACGGCCACGACCAGCCTGCCGCCCTGGAAATCCCGCAGTGCCTCGCGCAGGCGCAGGGCGCCTTCCATCGTGTAGAACCAGTGGCTGCCCTCCTCGAGCCCTGGCACCTCGTCCAGGTTCAGGTGCGAACCGGTCGCGATGACGAGGTAGTCGTACGGCAGAGCCTCGCCTTGGGCCAGTTCGACGCGCCCGGTGTCGGTCGCGATGCGGACGGCCCGGTCGCGCACGAAACGTACGCCGGGCGCCAGCAGCTCGTCGATCGGGCGAACGATCTGCGCGGGCCGCATCAGGTCGAACGCGACGTACAGGAACCCGGGCTGGTACGTGTATGCGTCCCGCTCGTCGAGAAGCGTCACGCTGACGTCTCCGCGGGTGATCTCGCGATTCAGGTCGCGGGCCACGAAGTTCGCGGCCATGAGGCCGCCGGTGCCCGCTCCGATGATTACCAGACGTTTGGCCATCGTTTCCCCGCCTTAGCGAATCTTGCGGACGACGATCTGGTCGTAGCCGTCGTGTTCCTCGACGCCCACGAACTCCTGGCCCGCCTTCTGCGCCCAGAGGGGGATATCCCTCTTCGATCCGGAGTCGTTCGAGAGCACCGCGATCACCTGGCCGACCTGCGCGCTCTTCACCGCCCGGATCATCTCCATCATCGGTCCAGGGCAGAAGCTGCCGCGCGCATCAATGGTCACATCAACCTCTGCGGCCATCCCCTCACCTCTCCACTCCGCTGGCTGTCACAGATGCCACCCGATCGGTTCCGTGTCTATTGACGCGTGAAATTACTCTGGTCGACAACTTGCGTTCAGACCGTTCTGCGTGCCGGATATACGGCCATCTGGTTACGGCCATCTGGGCCATCCAGCATCTCGGTGGCTCTTTGTCTCGCAGAATGCATCGCCTCGGCCGGCGATATAGTGCCTGTCGGCCTAGAATTGGCGCAATCCGCGCAACCGAGGCGCCCCCGGCCGGCGCGAAGGCGGAGAACCATGCGGGACCGCGGCGTGCGCGTCGCCGCACGGGCCCCCGGCCGTGTCCGGACGGATGCGGCCGTGTCGCCGTCCAAGCGGCATCGCCCCTGCCTCGCTCGAGGCCCGCGTCGACGACGGACAGATCGACGCCTGAACCCCATGCCGGCATCTCAAGCGAAGATACGCCCTATCGCCATCCCCTAGGTCTTCGCTGGGCGGCAACCGGCGTTCCCTCGCGACGAGGCACGCCCGCGCCCGGGACGGGCAGAAGGGGGCCGCCCTGTCCGCCTCGCGAGAGCCGCGCCGGCGCATGTGGAGGCAGCGGCGGGCAGGTGCGGCCGGCCCGAAGGAGGGGCGCCCCGGGGCCGTCAGCGCGTGCCGGCCGCCGCCCAGATCGCCTCCCCCACCGCCAGGTCGAAGATGGCTGCGCCGACGCTCTTGAAGACGGTCCAGCCTTGCCTCCCGCCCTTGACCGCGCGAAGATCCTGCAAGGCCTCCGGGCGGAAGAGGCCGCGGTCTGCCGCCTGCACGAGGTCGCCCGCCTCCTCGCGCGCCCCCGCGATATCGTCGACGTAGACCGTCGCCGAGCCGATGATCTCGGGCGCAAGCTCCGCCATGTCCGGGCGGTAGGCCCCCATCGCGTTCAGGTGTGCCTCCGCGGGCAGGTCCCCGGCATGCAGGAGAGGCGTAGCGCTCGCCGTCACCAGCGTGACGGCCCCGGCGTCCGCCACCGCCGCCGCCGGCGTCGGGGCCACCGCGATCCCGACGCCGTATAGGGCCATGCCAAGGCGTGCGGCAAGGGCTACGGCCCTCTCGCCCGTCCGGTTCCAGAGCCTCAGCTCCCGTGCGCCTGTCGCCTCGACGAGCGCAAGCGCCTGGTCGTAGGCCTGGCCGCCGGCTCCGAGCAGCGCGACCCGCCTGGTGCCTTCCGGGGCGAGGAGCTTCGTCGCGTGCCCCGCCAGGGCCGCCGTGCGCACCGCCGTGAGCGCGGCGGCGTCGATCACCGCCCGGAGCTCCCCCGTGCGGCGGTCCCAGAGCAGCATCTCGCCGACGATGGCCGGCAGGCCGCGGGCAGGGTTCTCAGGTCGCAGATGCAGCACCTTGAGACCGACATGGGCCTGCGACAGCGCAGGCATCAGGAGGGACGTCTGCCCGTCGGCCCCGATGGCGCTGCGCACCGGCCCCGAGAGCTCGCCGCGCCCGATCGCCTGGTACGCCTCGGCGACCGCCCGCCGTGCGGCGGCGGGCGGCATGAGCGTGCGGATCTCCTCTCCTCCGATGTGGCGGAGCTCAGCGGCCATCGCGCCGCCGCTCGGCCATGCCCGCCAAGAGGTGCAGGAGGGCCCAGACCGCCACGTGCGACGAGACGTGGTTCGGGTCGGCAGGCGGGTAGATCTCCACCATGTCGAAGCCGGCGATGCCCTCCTGGCCGCCGAGGAAGCGCAGCGCCTCGTAGAGCTCGTGCGTCGTGAGACCGTCGGGATCGGTCGGACCACCCGGGTTGAAGGCGGCGTCGAGCACGTCCGAGCAGATCGTGACATAGACGCCCAGAGTGCCCTGGCGGGCGGTCTCGTACGCCTCGCGCACCGCGTGCAGGACACCTTCGCGGCGGATGTCGCCGATCGTGATGGTGCGGGCGCCGATCGCCTGGGCGTACTCCCACATGAACCTCAGGTTCCTCGGGCCGCGGATGCCGGTGTGCACCATGCTCCCAGGGCGGGAGAGGGGCAGTTCGGCGATGCGCCGGAACGGGCAGCAGCGCGCGTAGCGGTCGCCGTCGTACTCGTCCTTGTTGTCGTAGTGGGCGTCGAAGTGCACGATGCCGACGGGGCCGCCGAGCGTTTCCTGCAGGGCCTCGACGATCGGGTAGGTGATCGCGTGGTCGCCGCCAAAGGTGGCGGGCAGGGCGCCGCCGCGCACCACCTGCCGCACGCGCTCGCCGATGGCGCGGAAGCTGCCCTCGCGGTCCTGCAGGTCGACCGCCACATCGCCGCAGTCGACGAGGCGCAGGTGGTCGAAGGCGTCGATGCCGTACTCCGGCAGGAAGCCGCCGTAGCGCGCGGAGGCCTGCCGGATGGTGCGCGGCGCGAGCTCGCAGCCGGACCAGCTGCCCCAGGTGATCGTCCCCTCCCACGGCACGCCGGACACCGCGACATCGGCCGCTCCTCTCAAGTCCTCAGGCCGCGCGTAGGGATGGCCGAACAGCGTCGGCGTGTCGCCGTAGAGCACCGGGAACTGCGCTGCCTCCGCCTTGAAGTTGCCCACCCCGGACCCTCCCCTTCCCGTTCTCGCTTCAGCCGGCCACTTCCGGCTCGCCGCCCAGGTAGGCGGCCTGCACCCGCCGGTTCGCGGCCAGCGCCTTCGCGCTGTCCTCGAGCACGATCGCGCCCGTCTCCAGCACGTAGCCGCGGTCCGCCAGGCGCAGGGCCTGGCGCGCGTTCTGCTCGACGAGCAGGATCGCGGTGCCCTCCTTGCGGATCTCGGCGATGATCTGGAAGATGCCCTGCACCAGGATCGGCGCGAGGCCCATCGACGGCTCGTCGAGCGCCAGGAGCTTCGGCCGCGTGATCAGGGCCCGCCCGATGGCGAGCATCTGCTGCTCGCCGCCCGAGAGCGTGCCCGCCAGCTGGTGGCGCCGCTCCGCGAGCCGCGGCAGCCGGCCGTAGACCTCGTCGCGCCGCCGCTGCACCTCGTGCGGCGTGCGCCGCAGGAGGTAGCCGCCGAGCTGGAGGTTCTCCTCGACGGTCAGGTTGACGAAGATCCTGCGCCCCTCCGGCACATGCCCGAGACCGAGCTGCACGATGCGGTGCGCGGGCATGCGCTGGATCTCCTGGCCGAGGAAGCTGACGCTGCCGCTGCGCGGCCGCTCGAGCCCCGAGATGCTCCTCAGGGTCGTGGTCTTGCCGGCGCCGTTCGAGCCCAGGAGGGCCACGATCTCGCCCTCGTCCACCGTGAAGGAGAGGCCGCGCAGGGCCTCGATGCTGCCGTAGAAGGTGTGCAGGTCCCGTACCTCTAGGACGGCCATGCGCTCGCCTCCTCGTCGTCCTGCACGTCGCGGCCGAGGTATGCCTCGACCACGCGCTCGTCGGCCTGGATCTCCTGCGGCGTCCCGTCGGCGATCTTGCGGCCGCGGTCCAGGACCACGACGTGATCGGACACGCCCATGACGAGGTTCATGTCGTGGTCGATGAGCACCACGGTGACGCCGAGGTCGCGGATGCGCCGCACGAGCCCCATCAGGCTCTGCTTCTCGGACGGGTTCATGCCCGCCGCCGGCTCGTCGAGCAGCAGCACCTTGGGCTGCGCCGCGAGCGCGCGCGCGATCTCGAGCCGCCGCTGGTCGCCGTAGCTGAGCTCGCTCGCCCGGTGGCCGGCCTGCTCCGAGAGGCCGCAGAAGGTCAGGAGCGCCTGGCACCGGAGCAGGCTCTCGCGCTCCTCCCGGCGCTGGCGGCCCGTGTGCACGAGCGAGTCCAGGACGTTCGCCCGCTGGTGCGGGTACATGCCGACGAGCACGTTCTCGTAGACGGACATGTTCTTGAAGAGGCGAATGCCCTGGAACGTCCGGCTGAGACCCGCCTCGACCACCTGGTGCGGCGCGCGGCCGAAGAGCGAGAGGTCGTGCAGGTGCACCTTGCCTGCGTCGGGGCGCGTCACGCCGGTGATGCAGTTGAAGACGGTCGTCTTGCCGGCGCCGTTCGGGCCGATGATGCTGCAGATCTCGCCGCGCTGCACCGTGAAGGCGACGTCGTCGACCGCCGTCACGCCGCCGAACCGTCGCCTGAGGCCCGAGACCTCGAGCGCCGCGCCCCCGCCGTCCACCGGACGCCGCAAGGCGTCCGGCGGCAGCGGTGGCCCGAGCTTTCGCTCGGAGCCCGGCCCGAAGGGGTTCTCCTTGCGCCTGGCCGCGGGCCAGATGCCCTGGGGCCTGACGAGCATCAGGACGACCAGCCCGACCGCAAAGACGAAGAGGCGCCAGAGCTGCATGAAGCGCAGGAACTCCGGCAGGCCGACGACGACGGCCGCTCCCAGGAGCACGCCGGGGAAGCTCGCCATGCCTCCGAGCACCACGACCATCAGGATGTTGATCGACTGCGTGTAGGTGAAGCTGTCCGGCGAGATCGCCGTCAGGCGCGCCGCGAAGAAGGCGCCGGCGAGGCCGCCGAAGATGGCGCCGAAGACGTAGGCCCAGAGCTTGACGCGCACCGACGGCACGCCCACGGCCTCCGACGCCGACTCGTCCTCGCGCAGGGAGAGCCAGGCGCGCCCGAGGCGCGAGTGCGCGAGCTGGCGCGTGAAGAAGAGCACCACGAGCACGAACGCGATCGCGAGGTAGTACTGCGAGTTCTGGCTGAAGAACTGGTAGCCGAAGATCGACGGCGCCGGGATGCCGTAGATGCCGTTCGGACCGCCGGTGAAGCCGAGGTTCGTCGCGGTGATGCGCACGATCTCGCCGAACCCGAGCGTGACGATGGCGAGGTAGTCGCTCCTGAGGCGCAGCGTCGGGTAGCCGACGATCACGCCGGCGATGGCCGAGAACGCCACGGCGAACGGCAGCGTCTCCCAGAACGACATGTGGCCCACCGTCGAGAGCAGCGCCGTCGTGTACGCGCCGATCGCGTAGAAGGCCGCGTAACCGAGGTCGAGGAGGCCGGCGTAGCCCACCACGAGGTTCAGGCCGAGTCCGAGCATGGCGAAGGTCAGGACGCCGATGCCCACGTCGACCCAGTAGGCGTTGGCCCCGAGCGGGAAGACGAGCGCGAACACCAGGACCACGAGCGGGCCGAAGCGCGTCAGGAGGGACTGCGCCGACCCTAGGCGTTGGGTCATGACGTCACATCCTCTCGACGACGCGCTCGCCGAAGATGCCGGTCGGCTTGAAGACGAGCACGAGGATCAGGACGGCGAACACGATCACGTCCTGCCACTGCGAGGAGATGTAGCCGGCGGCCAGGGACTGCAGAACGCCGATCAGGAGTCCGCCGACCATGGCCCCCGGAATATTGCCGATGCCGCCCAGGACGGCCGCGGTGAACGCCCTGAGGCCCATCAAAAATCCCATCATGAAGTTGATCTGCGTATAGTAGAGCCCCATCATCACGCCCGACGCGGCGGCGAGCGAGCCGCCGAGCAGGAACGTGATCAGCACGACGCCCTCGACGTTGATGCCCATGAGGCGCGCCGCGTCCTGGTCGAACGAGAGGGCGCGCATCGCCGTCCCGACCGGCGTCGACTGCACGAAGAAGTAGAGCGCGACCATCAGCGCGATGGCGAGGATGAACATCGCCACCTGCACGTAGCCGACCTGCGCGCCGAGGAACTGGAAGCCGGTGAGCGGCAGGATGTTGGCCGGGAAGGTGTCGAAGCCGGCGCCGAAGGCGAGCATCGAGCCGTTCTCGAGCGCCAGCGAGACCCCGAGCGCCGTGATCAGGATCGAGAGGCGCGGCGCCCGCAAGAGAGGCTGGTACGCGACGCGGTCGATGCCCATCGCGAGCAGCCCGACGGCGATCATCGCGATGACCATCGCGAGCAGCAGCTGCACCGGCACGGGCAGGTGCATCCCCGCCGCAGCGCCGACGACGAGCCAGCCCGCAAACGCGCCGACCATGAAGAGGTCGCCATGGGCGAAGTTGATCAGGCGGATGATGCCGTAGATCATCGTGTAGCCCAGGGCGACCAGGGCGTAGAAGGAGCCGATCGTCAAGCCGTTGACGAGGTACTGGACGAAAACACTCACGGAGCGTGCCCCCTTGCGGTCACTGAAGCGCCTGAGCCCCGCCAGAGACGGCTGGTGGGCGGCCAGCCTGCCGCCGCCGCCCACCAGCCGCCGCGCACCGCGCCCCGGCAGGCGCCGGGGCGCGACTGGGACTCAGCGGGGAACCGGAACCCACTTGCCGGACGGGTTGAGCTCCTCGTAGGCGGTGAACTTGCCGTTCACGACCCGCAGCGTGATGTACACGGCCGGGGTGCGGTCGCCCGACTTGGTGAAGCTGAAGCGCCCGGTGAGGCCGCGGTAGTTCTTGATCTTCGCGAGCGCCGCGTCGACGGCCTTGGGGCTCACCGAGTGGGCGTTCTTCATCGCCTGCGCGAGCACCATGACGGCGTCGTACTCGTACACCGAGTAGGGGCCCGGGCCGGTGTGGAAGCGGGCGTGGTAGTTCTTGAGGTAGCCCGAGGCCGAGCCGAGGAACTGCGCCAGCGGCGCCGTGGTGATGATGAAGTTGTTGGCGGCGGAACCCGCGGTCGAGAGGACGGTCGGGTCGTTCGTCGCGTCGCCGCCCATCATCTGGAACTTGTAGCCGAGCTGGCGGGCCTGCTTCAGCAGGAGGCCCATCTCGGTGTAGTAGCCGGTGTAGTACAGGACCTGCGGGTGCAGCTGGTTGATCTGCGTCAGGACCGAGGTGTAGTCGCTCTGGCCCGGCGTCAGGTGCTCGACGGTCGCCGTGATGCCGTACTTCTTCAGCGCCGCGACGGTGTCTTGCTGCAGGCCGACGGCGTAGGTCGAGTTGTCGTCCATGACGACGACCTTCTTTGCGTGCAGGAAGTTCGCGATGAAGTTCGCCGCGAACGGGCCCTGCTCGTCGTCGCGACCGATCGTGCGGAAGATGTCGTTGAAGCCCTGCTCGGTGAGCTGCGGGTTCGTCGAGGCATCGAGCACGAACGGCAGGTCGCCCTGGCTGTGGAACACCGTGGACTCCGGCAGCGACGCGCTGGAGCAGTAGCCGCCCGCGACGGCCGTGACGCCCTGCGCCACGAGGTTCTGGGCTGCCTGGGTGGCCGTCTGCGCGTCGCAGGCGTCGTCGACCGGCACGAGCTGCAGCGGCCGCCCGAGGACGCCGCCGGAACCGTTGATCTTGGCGACGGCCAGCTTGGCCCCGTTCACGATGTCGACGCCGGCGCTCGCGTAGCTGCCGGACAGCGGCACCGGAACGCCGATCTTGATCGGGCTCTTCGCGGCCGATGCCACCGGAGTGGCCGCGAGCATCAGCGACATACCGCTGAGCGCAGCCAGGATCAAGGAACGCTTCATCGTCACGCACATGACCTCCCTATGAAACCTGGAGCCTTGCGGACCACCCCGTCGCCGCCGCCCCCAATGGCGTACCATGGTCTACAGGGCTGTGGATGGGCTAATTCTTTACGCTAAAGCGTTCTCCTCCTAACACGCGTATGGTAAATAGACCGCTTCATGTGCCACCGTGTCACCAGCCGCCGTAGGCCATCCAGCCCCCGTCCACGGTGAGGTGGCTGCCGGAGATGTAGCTCGCGTCGTCGGACGCGAGGAAGAGCGCCGCCGCCGCCACCTCCGCGAGCGTGCCGTAGCGGCCCATCGGCGTGCGCCGCTCGATATCCTGGTCGGAGTAGTCGCCCTGGCTCTGGTCCTGGACGTCGAGATTCGTCCGGATGTAGGCCGGGTCGAGGCAGACGACGCGCACTCCCTGCCTCGCCCACTCGTTCGACAGCACCTTTGTGAGCCCGATCAGGCCGTGCTTCGCGGAGCAGTAGGCGGCGCGCTGCGGCATGCCCACCTCGCCGAAGATCGAGCCGATCTGCAGGATGACGCCGCGCCCCCGCGGCAGCATGACGCGGGCCGCGGCCTGCGAGCCCGCGAAGGCGCCGGCGAGGTTCACCTCGAGCACCCGCAGGAAGTCCTTGAAGTCCAGGCTGAGCGACGGTCCGATCGCATTGATGCCCGCGTTGTTGACCCAGATGTCGAGGCCGCCGAACGCCGAGACCGCCGCCTGGGCGAGTCTCGCGGCGTCCTTTGGCCGCGAGACGTCACCCGCCTGCGCGACCGCCTCGTAGCCTGCGTGCCGCAGGGCCTGCGCCGAGGCTTCGGCGCGGTCCTCGCTGCGCGAGTTGACGACGATCCTCGCGCCCTCCTGGGCGAAGCGCTCGGCGATCGCCTGGCCGATGCCCATGCTCGAGCCCGTGACGACGGCCACCTTGTTCTCCAGTCGGCCCATGCTCGCGCCTCCCCTCTCAGGCCGTTCAACCCATGCGGACGTCGCCCGACCTGCGCAAGGCCTGGCTTCTACCGACCTCGGCGATGCGCCGCTCCGCGAAGCGGTCGGCGGCGAGATAGGTCGGAATGCCTTCGCTCTTCGCGAGGCGGAAGACCTGGCGCATCGTGTCGCCGATCCGGCGCACGTTCTCCATCGCGCGGTCCGGCTGCATGCCCCCGGGCAGGAGCCGGTCGGTGTCGAAGATCGTGCCGCCCGCGTTCGCGACGTAGTCCGGGGCGTACCAGATGCCGCGCTGGTGCAGCATGTCGCCGTGGCGCTCGGCCTGGAGCTGGTTGTTGGCGGAGCCGGCCACGACGCGGCACCTGAGGCTCGGCACCGTCTCGTCGTTCAGCGTGGCGCCGAGCGCGCAAGGGCAGTAGACGTCGACGGGCAGGACCGCCATGGCGTTTGGGTCGGACACGGCCCCGGCCCCGAACTCCTCGACGACGCGCCGCACCTTGGCCGCGTCGATGTCGCCCGCCAGAACCTTTGCGCCGCGCTCCGTCAGGATGCGCACCGCCTCGTAGCCGACCGCCCCGAGTCCCTGCACCGCCACCGAGCGCCCCTTGAGGTCGGGCGTGCCGAACGCCTCCTCGCAGGCTGCCTCCATCGCCTCGACGACGCCGAGCGCGGTCGCGCCGGAGATCGGTCCCGCGCCGCCCCAAGCGGCCGGCAGGGTCACGACGTACGGCGTCTCCATGCGCATCCACTCCATCTCGCGCAGCGTCGTGCCGACGTCCTCGCCGGTGATGTAGAGGCCGCCGAGCCGGTGGATGAACCGGCCGAGGCTGCGGAAGAGCCCCTCGCTGCGGTCGGTGCGCGGGTCGCCCATGATGACGACCTTGCCGCCGCCCAGGTTGACGCCGGCCGCGGCGTACTTGTACGTCATGCCGCGGGCGAGACGCATCGCGTCCTCGATCGCGTCGCCCTCGCCCGCGTAGGTCCACATCCGGCAGCCGCCGGTGGCCGGGCCGAGCGTCGTGTCGTGGATCGCGATCACGGCCTTGAGGCCGACCGACCTGTCCTGGCAGAGGAAGACGTTCTCGTAGTCGTACTGCTCCATGTACCTGAAGATCGTGCTCTCCATGGCTCTTGGACCCCTCCTTCAGCCTTTGGATTCCTCTTCGCCGCCGATGCCCGCCAGCTGGCGCGCCGCCGCCACCTTGCCCTGCAGGTCGAAGTGGCGCATCGCCGCGAGCTTCTCCGCCTCGAGCGACCCCTCGGCGTGCACCGCGAGCACCTCGTGGTAGCCGGAGAGGTCGGAGACGGCGAGATCCGTGACGAGGTAGAGGGCCCGCAGGCGCTCCTCGGCGCTGCCCCTGGCCCCCATGAGGTATTTGCGCAACGCCGGCCCGACGTCGGCCGAGGTGAAGTCGTCCCAGGCGGGCGCCGTCACGAGGAGCCCGCCGGCGATGTCCTGCACGTCGCGCAGGGCCTCGTGGAAGCCGTGCGCGAAGTGGTACTTGGCCGTGTTGACGGTGAGGGTGTCGGGCACGAAGACGCCGGGCTGCTCCAGGCTGCCGAGGAGCGCAGAGGCCTCGAGCAGCCGGCGGACGGTCGCGGCGTACATCGCCAGGCTGCCGAGCTTGTCCCGGACGTGGCCCGCCCCGTCGATGCCGTTCAGCTGCGCCATCAGGCCGGCGGCGCCGACGAGGAGGTCGACGAGCGGCAGCTTGTAGCTGACGGCGGTGAAGCGGTGGAAGTCGACGAACGCGAGGGCGAGCGGTCCCGCGAACTCCACCTCCCCCGCCAGGAAGACCTGGTCCCACGGCACGAAGACGTCGTCGAACCAGGTGAAGCTCTCGACCATCTTGTGCTCCGCCGAGAGCGGGTGCTCGACCGGGCTGCGCCGTCCGGAGAGATAGGGGCTCGCCACGAGCTTCAGCCCCTCGCTGGCGACGGGCAGCCAGAAGCTGACGGCGTAGTCCTCCTCGCCCGGCTTCATGGCCCGCGTCGGCAGCACGATCATGGCGTTCGCGTTGATCGAGACGGACGTGTGCAGCTTGGCGCCGCGCACGACGATGCCGTCCTCGCGGCGCTCGACGATGTGCAGGTACTGGTCGGGATCCGCCTGTCCCAAGGGGCCCTTGGCCCGGTCGCCCTTGCTGTCGGTCTGCGCCACCGCGAGCGCCCAGTCCTCGGCGCGCGCCTGCCTCAGTAGGGCCTGCACCCGCGGCAGGTAGGCGGTGCCGCGCCGCAGGTCGCAGGCGAGGGCGACGCGCAGCAGCGCGAAGAGCGCGTCGGTGCCGATCTCGTGGATGAGCGTCACGACCGTCCGCCCCTCGAAGGTGGCGGCCTCGATCGCCCGCATGCGCGAAAGCAAGTCCGCCGCGCTCCGGGGCACCTTGTAGAAGCGGCTCACCGCCTCGCCGTCCACCTCCGCGGTGAAGAGATCGCGTGTCTTCGCCTCCTCGGCGAGGCGGTAGTCGATCGCGGCGTGGTCGATCGCCTTGCGCAGCACTGGATGCTCAGTGACATCCTCCACCCACTCGCCGCGGAACATGACCTGACGCCCGTCGCGCAGGCTTGCCACGTACTCGTCCGGGGTTCTCAGGCTCACCGCGATCCCTCCTGGCGCAACGTGTGGAGCGGCTGGCCGAGGCCCGCGAGCGCGGCCTCGCCCCATGCCTCGGAGAACGTCGGATGCGGGTGGATGACGTCCGCGAGGTCCTCGAGCGTCGCGCCCATCTCGAGGGCGAGCACCAGCTCGCCGATCAGGTCCGACGCGTGCTCCCCGACCAGAGCGGCCCCGAGCAGCGCGCCGCTGCCCTCCTCGGCGTAGACCTCCGCGAAGCCGTTGCCGGCACGCCCCGCGAGCGCGCGGCCCAAGGCCCGCAGCGGGAAGCGCCCGCGGCTGACCTTGTAGCCCTGGGCCGTGGCCTCCTCGTAGCCCAGCCCCGCCACGGCGATCTCCGGGTCCGCGTAGACGACCGCCGGGATCGCCTGCGGCCGGAAGGCCGCCCGCCTGCCCGCCACCACCTCCCCGGCGACGCGCCCCTGCGCCTCGGCGCGATGCGCGAGGAGCGGCGGCCCCGTGAGATCGCCGACGGCGAGGATGCCGGGCACCGCGGTGCGCATCTGCTCGTCGACCGAGAGGTATCCCTCGCCCGGCAGCGAGACCGTCTCGAGGCCCAGCCCCTCGACGTTCGGCCTGCGCCCGACCGCGAGCAGCACCAGGTCGCCATCTACCCGCGATTCCCCCTCTGGCCCACTGAGCGCGAGGCTCACCCCCTCCCCGCGCCGCTCGACGCCGCGCACCGTCGACGAGAGCCGCAGATCGATGCCCAGGGACCTCATCCGCCGCCCGACCGGCTCGACGAGCCAGGGCGAGATCTGGGAGAGCACCCGCGGCAAGGCCTCGACGAGCGTGACGCGGCTGCCGAGGCGAGCCGCGGCCATGCCCAGCTCGACGCCGATGTAGCCGGCGCCGACGATGACGAGATGGCCGGGCAAGGCCTCGAGCTCGAAGAACGCCCGCGGCAGGATGACCTGCCGTCCGTCCGCCTCGATGCCCGGTGGCTCCGCGGCCCGCGATCCCGTGGCGAGGATGGCGTGGCGGAAGTGGTGGATCTGCCGTCCCTCGGGCCCCTCCACCTCCGCGCTCGTCGGCGAGAGGAGGCGCGCCGTGCCGTGGACGACGTGCACGTGGCGGCCCTTGAGCAGGGTCGCGACGCCGGACGTGAGGCGCTCGACCGTCGCCAGGGTGAACGCCTTGAGCCGCGGGATGTCCTGCGGCCCCCGCGCGAGGGGCAGCCCGAGCTCCCCGAGCCCCTGCGCGCGCTGGTAGTCGGCGGCGGCGGCGACCCAGACCTTCGAGGGGATGCAGCCGTGCTGCAGGCAGACGCCGCCGAGCGCCGCGCGCTCGACGAGCGTCACGTCGAGGCCCAGCCCCGCCGCGTGCAGGGCCGCGACGTAGCCGCCCGGGCCGCCGCCGATCACCAGCAGGTCCGAGTGGTGGACGATCTCGCCGACGACCATCACTGCACCTCCAGAAGCAGCCGGTCCGGATGCTCGAGGAGCTCGCGCAGGCTGAGGGCGAAGCGGCCGACGTCTCCCCCGTCCAGGACGCGGTGGTCGAAGGCGATGCTGAAGTGCAGGATGCGGCGGACGGCGATCGCCCCGCCCTGGACCACGGCCTCCTCGCGCACCCGGCCGAGGCCGAGGATCGCCACCTCGGGCCGGCGGATGATCGGAAGGCCGTAGACGCCGCCGAACGCGCCGTGGTTCGTGACGCTGAAGATGCCGCCTTCCGTGTCCTCCTGGACGAGCGCACGTGCCCGCGCGGCGTCAGCGAGCCGGCGGATCTCCTGCGCCAAGGCCCGCACGCCCAGGCGGTCGACGTCGTGCACGACCGGCACGATCAGCCCGTCCGGCGTGTCCACCGCGATGCCGATGTGCATGCCCCTCTGGCGCACGATCTCCTGGCGCTCCTGGTCGAACCGGACGCCGACGCCGGGGTGGCGCCGCAGAGCCACGGCCACCGCCTTGAGCGCGAACGGCAGCAGGGTCAGCCGCTCGCCCGTGCCCATGGCCTCGAGCTCGCGATTCCAGCGCTCGCGCAAGAGCCAGAGCTCGGTCACGTCGCAGTCGTCGAGCTGTGCGGCGCTCGGGATGTCGCGATGGCTCTCCGCCATGTTGCGCGCGATCACCCTGCGCAGGCCCTGGAGCGGCTGGCGCTCTGGCGGCGCCTCCCCTGCACCGGCCGCCCGCGCTGGCGCCGCAGCCGGCCGTACCGGGGACGCCGGCGCGGAGGCGGGCGCCGGGGCCGATCCGCCCCGAGCCTCTGCCTGATGGCGCTCGAGGTCCTCGCGCGTGACGCGGCCGGCGGGGCCAGTGCCCCGCACGTCGCGCAGGTCGATGCCCCACTCGAGGGCCCGCCGCCGCGTCGCGGGCGACGCGAGCACCTGCTGCCGCGCCCCGCCCGCGGGCTGGGCGGCCCCGGCGGCTGTCGTGCCGGGCGGCGCTGCGGCGGTGCCGGGGGCCGGGGTCGGTCCGGCGGGCAGGCCCGCCGCGAGGGCGATCTCGAGCAGGGTCTCGCCGACGCGCACGAGGTCGCCTTCCGCCTTGCGCCGCTGCACGACGACGCCCGCCCAGGGCGATGGCAGCTCCGCCGTCACCTTGTCCGTCTGGATCTCCACGAGCGGCTGGTCTTCCTTGACCTCCTGCCCCTCGGCCACGAGCCAGCGCAGGATCTCCGCCTCCTGCATGCCTTCGCCGATGTCGGCGAGCTTGAACTCCATGCCATGCCTCCTCAGGCCGAGAGGGTGCGTCGGGCGGCGGCGGCGATGCGGGCAGGGCTCGGCACGTAGAGGCCCTCTGCCTGCACGAAGGGATAGGACGTCGGCCAGCCGGTGACGCGCTCGATCGGTGCCTCGAGGGCGTAGAAGGCCTCCTCCTGGATGCGCGCCGCCACCTCGGCCCCGATGCCGACCGGCCGCGCCGCCTCGTGCACGACGACGGCGCGGCCGGTCTTGCGCACCGAGGTGATGATCGTCTCCGCGTCGAGCGGCGCGACCGTCTGCAGGTCGATGACCTCCGCGTCGACGCCGTCCCGCTGCAGTGCCTCCGCCGCTTCGAGCGCGGTGCCCACCTGGGCGCCGTAGGCGATCAGGGTCACGTCGCGGCCCTCACGTGCGACGCGCCCTTGCCCGATCGGCACCAGATAGCGCCCGTCCGGGATCTCCTCGCGAAAGCCGCGGTAGATGCGCATCGGCTCGAGGAAGAGCACAGGGTCCGGGTCCTCGATCGCGGCCAGGAGCAGCCCCTTCGCGGCGTAGGCCGTCGCAGGCAGGACCACCTTGATGCCAGGCGTGTGGGCGTAGAGGGCCTCGAAGGAGTCGGAATGGAGGTCTGGCGTGCGCACGTTGCCGCCGTAGGGCGCGCGGATCACCATCTGGGCCCTGAGTGCTCCGCCGGTGCGCAGCCGCAGGCGCGCCACCTGCGAGCCGATCTGGTTCATCGTGATGTAGAGAAAGCCGCCGAACTGGATCTCGCAGACGGGATGCATCCCCGCCGCGGCCAGGCCGAGCCCGACCCCGACGATGCTCGACTCCGCGAGCGGCGTGTCGAGGACCCGCTCGTCGCCGAACTCCGCCTGCAGGCCGTCGGTCGCGCGGAAGACGCCGCCGTTGCGGCCAACGTCCTCGCCCAGCACGAGGCACTCCGGATCCTCGCTAAGCCCGATGCGCAGGGCGTCCTGGACCGCCTCGACGAGATTGGCCTTCACAGTTCCCCCACCTCCCGAAGCTCCGTGAGCGCCCGTTCGCGGTCGCGGCGGGCAGAAGGCGTCTCCTGGGCCCAGGTGAGGTCGAAGATCTGCTCCGGCGTCACCGCCGGCAGAGCCTCCGCCGCGGCCACGGCCCGGCCGAGCACCTGCCTTCCCTCCTCCTCGAGCCCTTCCTGCAGCCCTTCGGTGTAGAGACCCGCCCCTTCGAGGTAGCGGCGCAGCCGCGGCAGAGGGTCCTGCGACTCGTGAAGCTTTACCTCGCCCTCGTCGCGGTAGCGCGTCGGGTCGTCGGAGGTGGTGTGCGGTCCGAGACGGTAGGTGACGGCCTCGATGAGGGACGGCCCTTCCCCCCTGCGGGCGCGCCCGAGGGCCTCCTGGCAGACCGCAAACACCGCGAGGGCGTCGTTGCCGTCGACGAGCGCCGCCGGCATGCCGTAGCCGAAGCCCTTCTGCGCGATCGTGGCGCTCGCCGTCTGCCGCGCGCGCGGCACGCTGATGGCCCAGCCGTTGTTCTGGACGAAGAAGACGACGGGCAGGTGGTGGACGCCTGCGAAGTTGACCCCCTCGTGGAAGTCCCCCTCACTCGTGGCGCCGTCGCCGCAGCAGGCGACGACCGCGGCGCTCTCCCGCCGCAGCTTGAGCGCGAGGCCGAGGCCCGCCGCCTGGGGCATCTGCGCGCCGATGACGATCTGCACCGGCAGGGCCCTCGTCCCCTCCGGGAACGGGCCCGGCACGCCGCCGCGGTAGAGCGCGATCAGCGTCTCCGCGGGCACGCCGTGCACGAGGTAGGTCAGGAGCTCGCGATAGGAGCCCGCGAGCCAGTCGTCGGCCGTCATGGCGACGCCGAGCCCCGCCGCGCTCGCCTCCTGGCCGCGGATCGATCCGATCGTGCCGATGCGGCCCTGGCGCTGCAGGCTGAGCATGCGCTGGTCGAAGACGCGCCCGAAGACGATCCAGCGGAAGAGCCGCAGGGCCGTCTCGCGATCCGGCAGCTCCGCGCCCGCGATCGGCGCCCCGTCCTCTGTCGTCAGGCGCACAGGCGTCCAGTCGTCCGGAGCCCCCCGCAGGTAGTCCATCGCCCTATCCCTCCCCTTCGCCCTCGCCCTCGGCCAAGGCGCGGCGCGTGAACTCCACCGCCCGCGTGATGTGGTGGTGGATGAGCTCCTCCGCCAATGCGCCGTCATGCCCGCGCAGAGCCTCGATCACGCCCCAGTGCTCGTCGCGGAACGCGTCCGCGAGGTCGGTATCGAGCAGCATGACGCGGCGCGTCGGGCGGTAGAGCCGGCGCATCGCGCCCTCCAGCACGCGCGACACCTGCTCGAGGGTCCTGTTGTGCGCCGCCGCCACGAGCGCCAGGTGGAAGTTCGTGTCGGGGTCGGTGGCGTCGGCGCGCGCCGCGATCGCCTCCTCGATCTCCACCGCGTAGAGGCTCAGCCGGTGCAGGTCGGTGATGCTCGAGCGCTGCGCGGCGAGCCGCGCCGCCTGGGACTCGATGATCTCCCGCGTCTCCAGGAGTTCGAGCACGTCGGCCTGCTCGTGGGCAAGAAGCGCGCCGAATGCGCCGGAGACCGCCTGGACGTCCCGCTGGCGCACGATGGCGCCCTGCCCCGTGAGCTCGATCACCCCGGCCCCGGCCAGCGTCGCCAAGGCCTCGCGCACCGCCGTCCGGCTCGCGCCGAGCAGCTCCCCGAGCTTGCGCTCCGGCAGGAGCGCGTCACCGGGCGCGAGCTCGCCCCGCTCCACCATCGCCTCGATATCTTCCGCCACCCGCCGGTAGGCGGGCTTCTCCGTCAGGCGTCGAATGTGCATCGCCCTCCTTCGGTCGACCATGGTCGACCATCTGCAGGCGATGTTCGCCCCCAGGCGTGGAATCCCTTCCTTGTTCGGGCCGGGACGTCACCGCAGGTTCTGCCCGGCGGGTTTACTTGGCGGGCGGCAGGTGGTATGTCATCTGCAACGGGAGGGGATCACCCTGGAAGAAGTTCGGGCCGATGTCGCCATCGTCGGCGGCGGCGTCATGGGGCCCTCAGTGGCCTACCATCTGAGACGAATGAACCTTGCGGAGAACGTCGTCGTCTTCGAGCAGGACCCTTTGCACATGCACTCGTCCACAGGCCTTTCGGCCGGCGGGATCCGCCAGCTCTTCTCCTCGGCGGCGAACATCGCGCTCGCCCGCTGGAGCGTCGCCTTCTACCGGGACTTCCAGCAGGCGACGGCGACCGCCCAGGGCCCAGGGCCCGACGTCGGCTTCCGCCGCAATGGCTACCTCTTCCTGCTGGACGGGGGGAACGAGGCGGGCCTCTTGCGCCGCGCAGACTTCCAGGAAAGGCACGGCGTCGAGCTCGAGCGCCTGGGCGTCCAGGAGCTGCAATCCCGCTTCCCGGAGCTGGCGACGGACGGTCTCACAGGGGCCATCTTCGGCGTCCAGGACGGCTTCCTCGATCCCTACCAGGTGATGCGCGGCTTCACCGACAAGGCGCGCGAACTCGGCGTGCGGTTCGTGCCGGAGGAGGTCCTCGCGATCAAGACGTCGGACGGAGCGGTCCAGGCGGTCGAGAGCGCCAGCCTGCGCGTCATGGCGCCCGTCGTCGTCGACGCGGCGGGGGCATGGGCGGGAGCCGTCGGCCGCCTGGCCGGCGTCGACGTGCCCGTCGTGCCGACGGCACGGCAGGTCTACGTCTGCCAGGTGCCCGAGGACCGGTTCGGGGGCTATCCCCTGACGGTCGACCCGAGCGGCTTCTACTTCCGCCCCGAAGCCGGCGGGCGCATCCTCTGCGGCAAGTCCTTCCCGGACGACCCCCGCGACTTCGTCTGGGACTGGAACCGCTCCCTGTTCCAGGACGCCATCTGGCCAGACCTCGCGACCCGCGTGCCGCTGCTCGAGCGGCTGCATCTCGAGAGCGGCTGGTGCGGCCTCTACGAAGTGACGCCGGACGACAACGCGATCATCGGACCCCATCCCGATCTCAAGGGCTTCTTCGTCATCGCGGGCTTCTCGGGCCATGGCATGATGCAGGGTCCCGCGGCGGGCCTGGCGCTCGCCGAGATGATCGGCTACGGCGAGTCCCGCAGCATCGACGTCGCGGGGCTCGACGCCCGGCGCTTCGCGGAGGGGCGCCTGCTGCGCGAGGACGCCGTCGTCTGATGCCGTGAGGAAGGCCCCTCCCGCTCTACGGGAGGGGCCTTCCTGCTAGACTTCCTTCAGTGCACGGTGCGCTCGATCATCTTGTGCAGGACGGAGCTCATCGCGTGACGCTCGTCGTCCGACCCGTACTGCCACATCTGCTTCAGAAGCACCTGCTCTGGCGACTGTGGCGTGGCCTCCTTGAGCAGCCAGTCTCCCAGCCGCTTCGCGGTCACGTCGATGTGCTCCTTGGAGAGCCCCATCCCCTTCGCGACGTCGAGCTTCTGCTCAAGCTCCTTCTCGAAGTGTTGGAACGATTCTGTGAGCTGTGCCAAACGTGCAAACCCCCTTTGCTGTTCTGCGAGTATCCTGCGGTGGTGGCGTGAATCTCATGCAAGAGGAGGCGGGTCGATGCCGCTCGCGAAACGGCTCGAAGGGGCGCTCGACCTGCTGCCGGCGACGGGCGTGCTCGCCGACGTCGGCGCGGGCGACGGCCTTCTCGCGCGCCGGCTCGCGGAGCGCCCGGCGGTCTTCCACGTGTTCGCGACCGAGTTCGGGGAGGCGCCGTTCCATCGCCTCGCACTTAGCTGTCAGGGGGCTCAGAAGGTCTCGCTGCGTCGTGGCGACGGCCTGAGGCCGCTGATCGGCGAGCCCTTGGACGGTGTCGCCGTGCTCGGCATGGGTGGTCGGACCATCCTGCGCATCCTGGACCTCGCGCAGGTCTTCCCGACGGCCGTCTTCGTGCTCGGGCCGATGCAGTCGGCCGCGGACCTGCGGCTGGGCCTCGGAGCGCGCGGCCTCGCGATCGTCGACGAGCGGCTCGTGCTGCAGGGCGGCAGGCCCTATCCACTGATCGCCGTGCGGCAGGGCGAGGGCTGGCCGCTGACGGCGCTCGACGCCGTGCTGGGGCCCGTGCTGCGGCGCACGCGGCCGAAGGGCTTCCATCTTCTGCTCGAGCGCCATCGCCATCTGCTCGACGCGCGCCTGCGCGGTGCAGACGAGGCGAGCCGCCGGGAGATCCTGAGAGAGATCTCGCTGCTGGAGGCCGAGAGCGATGCAGACGCCTGACCTGCTGGAACAGCTGCGGCCACTCGTCCACGACCCTCATGGAGACCTTCGTCTCGTGGGCCGCATGCCGACCGAGGTGACGGAGATCCTGGTCACGCTCGGCGAACCCGCGCATGCCGCTCCCGGGACGCTCGTCGTGACGGCCGACGCGGTCTATGGGCCGGCCGTGGCGATCGGCGATGCGGCACTCGCCCACCCTGAGGGCCTGCTTGCATCGCTCCTCGCCGCCGTCGGCGCGCTGCGCGAAGAACCTCTGGGTTCTGGCAGGGCCAATCTGCGCAAGCTCACCGTGTTCGTGCCCGAAACGCACCTCGTCGCCGTGCGAGACGCCGTCACGGGCGCCGGCGCGGGCAGGATCGGCTGCTACAGCGACTGCACCTTCACGCTCCACGGCGAGGGCAGCTTCCGGCCGCTGCCGGGATCGCACCCCTATCTCGGCCAGGAGGGCGTGCAGCAGTTCGTCCCGGAAGCGCGCCTCGAGGCCGTCTACGCCCCCTACCGCGAGGCGGCGATGCTCGCCGCGATGCGCCGGGCCCATCCCTACGAGGAGATCGCCTACGACATCGTCGAACTCGCGAACCCCGACCCGACCTACGGAGCCGTGCGTCTGGGCGACATCGAGCCGACACCCCCTGAGGCGGTGCTGGAGCAGGTGCTCTCGGCCAGCGGATCGAATGCGCTATTCGTCTGTGACGGAGGGCGACCTGTGCGCAAGGTGGCCGTAGGCCGCGGCGAGCAGTTGCCCCAGGCGCTCGCGGACGCAGCCCCCGACCTCGTGGTGACCGATCGCATGCCGCCTGGCTTGGCCATTGCGCTCCACGACCGCGGCGCCACGATCGCCGAGATGCGCGACCTCGACGCCTGCGCGATGCATCACCTCGCCGAGAGGCTGCGGCAGGCGGTCTTTGTTCCAGTGCGCGATGCCGCGGAGGGATTGGTGTGGCGAAGCTGCGGGACCCAAGACAGCACCGATCGCTCCTGATCCACGCCGATGCGACCGCGCGCGGCAACCCCGGAGAGGCCGGCATCGGCGTGGTGCTGTTCGACCAGGAGGGCCACGTCGTCGAGGAGTTCGGCCGGTTCATCGGCACCACGACAGAGCACGTGGCGGAATACTCCGCGCTGATCGAGGCCCTGCGCACCGCGGCGGGGCTCGGCGCCGAGGAGGTTCAGGTGCAGTCTGGTTCGGAGCTCGTCGTGCGGCAGGTGTCCGGCGCGCAGGAGGTTCGCCAGGGCGGGCTGCAGCCGCTGCTCGTCGAGGTGCGCAGGCTGCTCCTGCGCTTTCGCAGGTGGTCGATCCAGGTGCTGCCGCGCGAGGCGACCAGGCGCCCCGGCGAACTTGCGAACATGTCCATCGATCGCCAGCGCAACAAATAACGACCGTTGCAATCGCGTCGCAATGCGACTAACGTATAGGTTTGCGAGTAAGCCAGATGATCGCGGGCCGCGAGGCCTGAGGAAAGTCCGAGCTGCGTAGGGCAGGATGCTGGGTAACACCCAGTGAGGGCGACCTCAAGGAAAGTGCCACAGAAACATACCGCCCGAAAGGGCAAGGGTGAAAAGGTGGTGTAAGAGACCACCGGGGTCCGGGCGACCGGGCTGCCAGGCAAACCCCATCTGCAGCAAGACCAAATAGGGAAGGCATGACGCTGCCCGCCGACCTTCCGGGTACGGTCGCTCGAGGTGCCAGGCAACTGGCATCCCAGATAAATGATCATCCTCGACAGAACTCGGCTTATGGCTATACTCGCAAATCTTATAACTGAGAGTTCTTGTTTCCGGCCCGTCGGTTATGGATTCCGACGGGCTTCAACCGCGTGCCTCGTTATCTGGCAGTGTGCCCAGAATGCATGCGCAATAGCAATGGGACTGCATCCCTCGGTTGGACGGCCTCGCGCTGGAGATGCTACCGCCGAGGTGATCCGGATGTGGACGCAGTGGCTCGGCTGGGCGCTGATGGGTTTTGGCGTGGTGATCAAGGTGCTGCACGATCTGATCGTGGCCGGAGTCATCCACAAGGTATGAACTGCGCTGAAACATGAGTCGGGGCAACACGGCCGGGCTGCGGTGCCCTGCGCAACTTGCAGGCACCGGGTCTCCCGGCGCGACCAGCGATCCCTTGATTCGTAGTTAAGGTAAGTCGGTTCCGATGCCCACAATGCTGACGAGGAATGGCTTGAAATCGGGCTTTTCCGGTACCGGTTCTCCGCAATGTTCACGACCATTCTGGTGTTTCTTAGCGCTCGTACTGACCTCCTACTGACGCGGACTGACCGATCACCGCTCCCCCGGCTTCTCGATGAGGTTGTGTAACTTAGTGGCCGCGTTGCGCTTCATCTCCTCGAGGACATGCACGTAGGTCCTTGAGGTGAAGCCAGGGTCCTCATGCCCCAGGGTCGCTGCAATCTCCCGCATCCCGACGCCGGCCTGCGCCTCGAGGGTAGCGTGCGTGTGCCTCAGGGCGTGGAGCCCGTACCGGGGTAGCCCAGCCCTATCCCGCACCACGGCCCAGGCACGGCTGATATTGCGCCGGCTTAGGGGAGTGCCCCTGGTCGAGGGAAACACGAGGCCGGTCGCGTTCCAGTCCGGCTCTGCCTCGTGAGCCACGGCTTCCTCCTTCTGCCGTGCCCGGTGCCGCCTCAACAAATCGACCGTCTCGGGCATGAGCGCGAGATGGCGTATCCCAGCGTCGGTCTTTGGTGGCCCCTCGATGTTCCGCCCTCGGGCCAGCACCACAATCTTGCGGTGGACAAAGATGGTGGCTTCGTCGAGGTCCACATCTTCCCACCGCATGGCAATGGCCTCGCTGATGCGCAGTCCCGTCTGCCAGAGGAACGTGAAGGGCGCCCCGAGACGCCGCGTCTCGCAGACCTGGTCCAGCTCGCGGATCTGTGCCAGCGTGAAAGAGTGGACGACCTTCCTCTTCTGCTTCGGCAACCGCACCCGGTCGAGAGGGTTCGCCGTCAGGGCCTGGCTCCGTACAGCCTCCCCCAGTGCATCGCGCAGAACGCCGTAAACCGCTGCCACCGTCCGCGTGGACAACGGCGTCCCTCGGGGCGTTTCCTTCTCGGAGAGATCCGCTACCCAAGACTGCAGGATCTGCGGTGTGAGCGCCGAGAGACGCAGGTCGCCCAGCGGCGGCATGATGTGCTTACGGATCAGCCAGGAGTACGTCTCCTCGGTCGACGGCTCAAGGTTGACGTGGACGTAAGTCCGCATCCAGTGCTCGAGCCACTCTGAGACGGTCTGCTTCTTCGGAGGCTCGTAGCCGCCCGCCTTCTTGATCTCCTCAGCACGCGCCAGAGCCCATGCATCGGCGTCGGCCTTGAGGTCGAACATCTTGGACTCCTGGCCCCAGCCGCTGCGCTTTGAACGATCTGGGTACTGCACGATGCCCTGCCACCGGATAGCACCAGTCTTGTAGGTCCGCTTTCGGGCGAAGCCGAACGGGTGGCGGGGACGGTAGGGCATGCGGGCACCTCCCTGAGTAAGGATCATCGTCGCACAGTGGTTCTCTGCCCTAATGCTATTCGGTGAATTACGTCACGAGGAGACCCACCAACTCTGTGGCGGCGTGGAGGAGTTGATTATAGAGGTCGTTGAGCCGATTCTCGAGCCCAGTGTTGCTGTCGTTCAGCCCCCATACGGCCAACGGCAATTGGTCGAGGGGGCTCGCGGGCACATACGCAAGCCCTGTCTTCTTCGCAGTAAAGCTCTCCACCGACTCGAGGACCACATGATACTTGTTGTCTTCCCAGGCCATACCGATCGTGAAAGGCTCAAGATCACTCACCCGAACCTCAAACGTCGGCAAGCGTTCACGTAGCCAGAAACCGAAATCGGTCACGACCAATTCGGCACCATCCCGGAGGGCCTCGTGTCGAAATTTCAACCCAACGATCGTGTCGTGTGCCTGCAACGTATACAGGCGACGATCCACTTGCCCGAGTGGGTGGACGACGCCAATCTCAAATAACGTCACATAGTTGAATGGGCGCATGTTCTGCCTGGTGCCGTAAGATATCGTCGTTGGACGCACGTCTTTAATGAACTCGAAGGCCAATATCTGCGAATGGCTCTTCTGCGCGGGATACATCACGACAACCCTAGACCTAAACCAACGCCCATAGATGTCCGTATACCATAACGACCATGAAGTTGCTTCGTCTACCTCAAAGTGTCGAAACTGATTTGTTCCCCCGATGATGCTCTGAAGAGTTTGTCCTTTACCGACGACCGCAGTTCGAAGTTCACTGTTGAAGAGATCTGACAGCCCCACCTCATCGCGCACGGTAACGTCCCTCATAAATGCCGCGCCGTCACCTATGTTCTCTATCACGAGAGTGTATCGATCTGGTGTTCCTTTTGACGGATCCCCTTGGTTGCAGTTCGATGCTGCGAAACCTCAGCACGGGCATAAGGCCGTCCTTTGTCTGCTCGAGCGCCTCTCGCTCTACGCTCACGGCACTCGCAGTAGCCTCCGCGAGCTTCTTGGTGGAAGATGCCAGCTTGTACGTGAACAGCGCCACGCCAGCGGACGCCAGAATCCCAATCACGCTTAGAAGAACACTCAACTGCACTGTCTCGCCCCCAGCGTCCTCTCCGCCGGGAGGTTCTCCGCCTCCCCCGTTCCCTCCTCTGCCATGAAGTGGTACTCTCCCAGTGTCGAAACGTGGCGGGAGGATTCACATGAAAGCCACCGGCATCGTGCGCCAGATCGATCAGCCCGGACGGGTCGTGCTGCCGATCGAGTTGCGGCGGGTGCTCAACATCAAGAAAGGCGACACGCTCGAGATCGATGTGGACGGCGAGGATCTCATCCTCTACCAGGGCGAGCCTAAATGCGTCTTCTACGGGCAACCAGGGGCGACCCTTGAGTTCCGCGGTCGCCCGGTCTGCAAGGCGTGCGCCAATAGCATCGAGGGTTTCGAGCCCGCCAACTGAGTCGACATCAGAGGAGGCAGTGGCGGTGGGCGCCCTAGTCTTGGCTCTGGCAGTGGTGTTCGTCCTGTACGCCGTGATGCTCCTGGGGCGTGTGCGGACACGCCTGCCCCGAATCCTCCTGGTGGCCGCGCTCATCTGCACGGCATCATCGCTGGTGATAGGAGTCGCCGCTTGGTTGAGGGGCGGTGTCAACTGGCTGGGAGACGCCGCGATCATCGTGGTCTTCGCCGGCCTCGTGCTCGTCGTGTACCAGTACGGCTACCGACTGCGAACCGAGCGCGGCACGCTCTACCTGGTTTCCGCGATGGCGGTCGCAGGCGCGATCGCCGGCGTAGCGGCAAGTCTCGTCGGTCGGTGAGGAGGTGGCATTCCTGAGCAAGTATGACGCCCTGGGCGATTACCTGCGCGCCTGCGTCGGACGGCGCCGGGTACACCTCACGTTCCGGGAGATTGAGCAGATCATCGGCGACGCGCTACCACCTTCAGCCCGAGAGCATCGCGAGTGGTGGGGCAACGAGGTGGGGCCCGCCGCCCGCCACTCCCAGTGCCGAGCCTGGATGGAGGCCGGGTGGCTCGTCAACGAGGTTGATCGTAACGCAGGCGTCGTCGTGTTCGAGGAGCAGCGATAACGGGAGGTGGACCGTATGGCGCGCCGGAGTGCCGATGAGCCATCGAAGGCGATTCAACAAAATGCGAATGAGCAGCCCAGCCTCGTACCCCCTCCTTCTTCACGGGCCCTGGAAGGAGCAGTTCTTGCCATTGAAAATGGTCGTGAGTTTATCAGGGGAGCAAAGGCGGTGCTGGCACATGGC
Source organism: Bacillota bacterium (assembly GCA_021845645.1). The sequence goes on along the minus strand of JAJZVM010000006.1, from coordinate 6,583 downwards.
GCATCACCAGGAGCTGCCCTGGCACTTGCCATAAACGGTCTGGAGGAGATCGGCAAGGGTTTTGCTTGGGCCCTGTCGATTGGGATTAGGCAGGGAGCCATCGGCGGTGCCCTGAGGGCGCGAGTTGTAGAAAGCCACGGTGTACGGATGCAAATCGGTGCGATGGCGTGTTTGATCGGTACCTTAGTGAAGAGAGCGCGAGAAAACTACGGCTCAGAAATCTCATCCGTCATTACCAATCTTCAAGCCAAGACCGACATCGAACCAGGCTCCCTGCTGGATAACCCAAATGAGGCGATAGCTCAGGCTTTCAAAAATGGAGAAGCTGACCTTGAAGCGTTCTTCCGTCAGCAGTTGAATGGTTTTCGTGAACGCGCTGCCAAAGCTGGCATACTGGGACCTGAAGACGCACTGACAATGATGAACTCTCTTCGCTCAAGTTCCCTGTATGTGGATTGGAATTCGTCTTCTGATACGTTCACTTCGCCACAGACAATCTCTCCTGAGGTAGTCGACTCCTTCCTGCAGGAGTTTGCGACCGGAGCTGAGATTGCCGAGATGTTCGTAAATGGGTTGTATGAAGGAGCAAAAACAGGACACCTCAGGGCAATACAGCGAGCTGCCAAACGGTCGTGGTGGTACCTGGAAATGCTGCTGGCAAGAGAAGGCGAGGCATAATCATTCAAAAGCGCGCCGCGCTGCGTGTTCTTGGGAGTGACAACGGTCAGATTAGCATGAGCAGTATCGCCGGCCGTCGCTCTACCAAGGCTCCTGCTCTTGGCCGACGTGGTCTCCCCAGTCTAGCACCTCATGCTGGTTTTGAGGCGTGACCTTAGCGAGTAAGGTCTTGAGCAGGAACGCTCCTTCCGCCTTCGACGGCTCGCGAGTGACATCCACCTCGCGATAGTAACGCCCGAGCATGGCTGGCGTGATGGTCATGCGCCATTGGTAGGCTCTGACCCACGGCTCCTCGTGGTGAGTCATGTCGCTGAGTTCCTCGGGTGTGAAGCGTCCGTACACCTGAAGCACAGCATCAATGTCGTCGCATTGATCGCTGCTTAGCGCAGTCGGGTCGCCCATGCCTGCAAGGTCTGCAACGTCGACGCAACGTGCCCCGCGCCGAGCCTCCCACAGGAGTCGAACTACAGGTCCTTGATCCCATGCCTCGATGGACTCTCCGAACAGTGCACCGTGCCCCCACGCAACCGACCATGCCTGCGAGTAGTACACGAGGCCCTGCAGCCTCGTAGCGGTGGTGTCGCCCGTGCGCCCGAGCACGAATGCCGCGACATCGAAAACCGTGGGCATGCCGGTTCCTCCTTGCACTGTCACCCGCGTTCTCACCCTACCACTCGTGCGCCAGTCACAGTGACGTCGACAGCGCTTTCTCCCCTCCGTCGCTGCCCAGACACTCCACCAGCGCCGCGGTAAACGCCTCGTTCCCCTTAAACGTCACGATCCGGAACGGGATCCCCAGCGCCTTTGCGTGTCCCTTCACCCGGTCGAACACCGCGTGGCGAAGCTGGGTGGTCACGAAGATTACGGCGTCGAAGCCGGCGATGTCGTCCTTCTCGATGGGGCGGGCCTGGAAGCCTGCCAGGAACGAGCACCGACCACCCAGGCTCTCGATGATGTCACGGTAGACGTTCTGCTTGCGGTCGCCGCCGACAACGAGGACGTTCTTGCCACGTACGACGGAGACGTCGGGAGTGCTCGAGGCGGCCACCTCCGGCGTGGCCGGTGGCGACACTGCTGGCGGCGGCACTTGGTCACCTTGAGGTGACGGCTCAGGGTGAAGCTCTCGCTCGAGCGCCTCTACCTGCTTGCGCAGTTCGTAGTTCTCTCGCCGGAGGGTACGGAGCTCGTCCCTGTTCGCTCCTGCGGTCGTGGCCGGCAGCGGTGCCGTCGGCTTCGTCTTCTGTCTGTGCAACGAGGTGAATTCAGCCTTCTGGTCCTGTACCAGCCGGCGCAGCCGCTTGACCTCTTCATGCAGCTTGTCGCGCTCCCGCTCGACGTTCTGGGACCTCTCCACCGCGACCGCCGACTCCGCGATGCCGCTCTCGGCGAGGTAACGGTCGACGAGGCGCAGGACCGTGGCTGCCATGGCGGCCTCGGCGGGTGAGACCTCTCCCTCGAGCCTGGCTCGCCTGGCCTCGAGTGCCTCGTCCGGGTTGCTGCTGACGACGCTGAAGCTCAGGCCGGCTAGGACCGCCAGGCTCATCTCGGCGGTGGTCTTGAGCCCGAAGCGGGCGAAGGCGGACTCGAAGTCCTGCTCCCCGCTCTCCGTGCGGAGCGCCGCGGCCGCCGCCTCGTGGATGGTCGACACCGCGGAGTCGAGTTCCCGGCTGATGCGGCGGATCAGCTTGGACGTGCTTACGTTCTTGTCCTTGAGCCGGATGCCGAAAGTCTGGGCGAAGTGGCGCAAGCCCGGCGACGCGCCGCGCTCGCGCATCAGGCCGAGAAGGGACAGGCGGCCCACCAGGTTGACCGAGCCGGCGAGGTCACGGGAGATGTCCCACAGCTCGGTATCGACATCTTCCTCGTCGTCCTCTTCCTCGTCGATCTCGTCCTCGTCGTCCAGGGCGACGTCAAGGCCCTTGTCGTCCCGCTCGTCCATCTCCTCGCCGCCTTAGCAACGTGAACTTCGAGCCACCCGCCACTAAGGAAGGAAGCCGCCAGGATGCCCCGATGCCCGCACCACGCGATGCCCCTGCCCTGCGGCCGACGGCGGAGGGTCTACGACACCGGGTCCAAATCCTAACGCGTTACATTTGGCGCTCCTGGTGCCTCACCTGGCCCGGAAGGCGCGCCCCAAGAGTAAGGACGACGATGAATACCGGGGGACCAGTCCTGCCACGCGGTCACCCAGCTCACGTGCTTGATCCAGACGACGTACACGGGCACGCCGATAAGGTCGCCCGCGGCCACCGCGAGCGCGCTCCGGGCCAGCGCGCCGAACACCTTCGCTGCGCCACCGCGTAGGACCATCGCCGCAAGGACAGGGACAGCGGACGCGACGAACACCGTAACGGGCAGCCATAGTTGCTGGCGCGCGACGACGGCCCACAGGACCCACAGGGCCTCCGCCGTAAGCACGGCGAGGGCGAGGATGAGGGCGCGACGAGGAATGTCGGCGATGTCGTGCGTGCTCGTCACCTCCCCGGGGCGTCTGCGGCTATTGCAGTTGCCACAAGATCTCGCTCGCGGGTCAGCTGCCAGAGTCAGCAACTTGCAGCGCCCCTGTCTGCCCGTCGACCTCTACCGCTTCGCTCCGCCTGCAGCGCCGCGGCTGGCCTCGGGCCACGCCACGTTGCGCCAGAGGGCGCCGCCATCGGTCGTGTGGTAGACGCCTGCCGGCGTCGCCAAGTATGCCTGCGACGGCGACAGCGCGGCGAGCGACTGGGCGTAGAAGGCCTCCGCCACGCCGGTCGGCAGGTCGAGCACTCGCCAACGGCCCTGGGCGGTGCGTACGCCGATCGCCTCGCGCCCGGCCTTGCCGAAGGGCACCACGGCGATCCAGAGATCCCCTCGGCGATCGGTGGAGAGTCCCGCGACGTACGCCGGGTCGCCCAAGGCAGACGGCCACGCTACGGTCCGCCACGTTCGCGCGCCGTTGCGGGTGGCCCAAAGGGACGCGCCCTGCGTGAGGAACCCCATCCGGGCGTTTGCGAACGCCAGGCCGCCGCCGGAGTAGCCGCGCGGCAGCGCGCGCCGTGCGAAGCTTTGTCCGCCGTCCGCCGTGAAGAGAAGCTCGGGCGAACCCTGAGCCGTCGTCGCGAGCAGGTAGCCCTGCGCGCCGGGTAGGAGGTCGACCACGCTCACGCCGTGCGGGGTGAGCGCACGCCAGGTGCGGCCGCCATCCGAGGTCGCGTAGGCATGGGCGTCCGCGCCGAAGGCGTATGCGGCCCAACCGTGCCGCGCGTCCGCGAAGGCGACCGAAGCCGGCATGCCAGCCACGTTGGGCAGCGGCAAGGTTGCGAGCGTGGCCCAGGTGCGCCCACCGTCGGACGTTCGCAGGAACTGCGTTGTGGGCTGCAGCTCGAGGCCGAATCCCGTCCGGCCGCCGACGAAGCTCACTACACCGGGTAGCGGAGCGGGCCAGAGCAGGTCCAGCGACCCGTCGGCGCCGATGGATACGAGGTAGGCGTTGCCCGCCGCAAGCGTCCCGCCGCCGGGCCGGGGCGCAAGCAGGCTGAACGTGGCGGGGGTCTCGACGACCCCCGGCGACTGGGATGTCCAGGCAACGCCGCCGTCCGAACTCACGGCGAGGCCGTACATCGTGGTCGCCGCGACACCCGCCCGCCCCCAGGCCGCCAGGGCGCCGACGCCGCCGGGCGGGCCGCTTGACGGCACCGCCGCAAGGCCGGGCAGAGTGCCCTGCATCTCATACGCGACGGGCTGCCAGACGCCTCCGCCGTCGGTCGAGCGCAGCACGACGTCCGGGCAGCCGCCGGCCCAGCAGTTTGGGATGTTGAGCACGGCGTAGCCGACCGAGGCGCTGGCGAACGCGACTGGGCCCGCCGCACCGCCACCGCCCCATCCATCCAGGGCACGGGGCAATCGATAGACCTCGGACCAGGTCGCCCCGCCGTCCGTGGTCCGGTAGACGGCGCCGTTCTCCGCGAGGAAGCCGAGGCTCGCGCTGAGGAAGTCTGGCGCGGCACTGTTTCCCTCTCGCGCGACCGCAGGGAGGGACATCGTCTGCGCGCTCCATCTCAGCCCGCCGTCGGACGTCACGTCGAGGTCCACTCCAGCGACGAGGAAGCCCGTCTCGGCGGACGAGAAGCGCAACTCGACGGTGGAGGCGCCAAAGGCCGGCGGCGTGGACCGGGTGCTGAGGGTGCGGCCTCCGTCCGTGCTGGCAAGGAAATCGAGGTGCCCCTGCGCCTGCACAACGACATAGCCCTTGTGCGCCGTGAGGAAGTCGATCGCGAGGATGGGCCCCTGGGTCCGCGCAAGACGGGTCCAAGAGCGACCGCCGTCGCTCGTTGCGAGGAGTGCGCCCTCGCCCGCAGGTTGACCCGAAAAGGCCGCCGTCGCCGCGTGGCCGAGCCAGCCGCGCATGCGGTCGACGAAGTCCACCGCCGAGACGAGGGGCGTCGCCTGGGGACCGACTACGCGCGCCGTAACGTCTGATGGGGTTCTCGGCGCGCTGCTCGTCCCAGACCTCGCGGCGCAGCCCGTGAGCAGAAGGGCGGCGGCCACCGCGACCGCGATGCGCCTGTGCTCCATGGGGGCTTTCCTCCCTGCGCGAGCCATCCTCACGAGGTAGTTCGCGCCGATGGCCACCTGCTCCTGGAAGTCGGTCAGCGGCAGAACTCGCCAGGGTCTCCACGCGCACCGTGCGGGGAAGGAGGTCGAGGGCTGCACACGGAGGACGCGGTAGCCGCCCGCCGATAGGGCCGCCGCGTCACGAGGGCGAGGATGAAGGCGCGGCGAGGGATGCCGGCGACGTCACCCATCTTGGCCACCTCGCTTTTAAAAGGTCTTATCCACGTCGCTCGTCGCGTCCCGACCGCTGGTCGATCACACGTGGGGTCCCGTAGACGGGTCCCAGTGAGGCTTGCGTCCTGCGACGTCGGCGATAGGCAGCAGTGACACCCCAGGTCCGCGATGGACCACTCAGAGCCACTTGAGATCCGCCGTGCAGATCGACGAGCAACTGGAAGGGCCCCTTGCCTACTGGTACACCCAGAACGGCCTGGACCAGCTTACCTTCGCTCTCGTAGGTCAGGTAATAGAGGGTGTAGCCCGCTGGAACTGCTGGCGGGAAAACAGGATCCTTCACGGCAACCATGCGCCAGGACATGGCCGTTTGCCACTCCTGCCGTTGCGCTGCCACAGGCGGCGACGGTGAGCGGCACGAAGAGTAATACGCGAGCAGACGGCGCAGGATCGGCACGACACCACCCCTTCCAGAGCTGTACGCCCGGCGTAGTGTCTAGCTACACGACAGTTGCGAAGCCACATGATGTCAATAGCGAGTGCAGAGCAAAGGGCTCCTCCCATAGATCCTAGTACAAGCGCAGCCCGTGTCGCACGAACCACTCCTGCTCGACTTTCCCGGCCTGCGGGGTGGTCGGTGCGTGTCCGCCAGGAATTAACACCAACTGCACGTGTGCATTGTAGCGGTGCAGATCTCTGTACGTCGCCCGCAGCATGCCGGGCGTGATGATCGGATCGCTGGTGCCGCCGAGGAGCAGGATGGGGGCGTGGACCTCCCGCAAGGGGACGGAGTTCCGCCGGCACCAGGCGGACGTGAGCTGCGGCCCGCAGGCCGTCGTCAAGTAGTCCATGTCCGCTACAAGGCCCGTCGTCAAGGTGCCGACGCGCTGGGCTTCGAGCCAGACCTGCGCCTCGGCGGCGCCGGGCCACGGGCTCTCGAGCTCTACAGCCCTGACCTGCGGGTTGTCCGCCGCCAGCAGCAGCGCGACGACTCCACCGAGGGAGACGCCAAAGAGAAAGGTGTCGCGCGCCTTGATGCGCAGCCCCGAGATCTGTCGCAGGGCCTTGAGGCCGTTCACCACGTCGACGTAGTCGTCGTGGCCGTCTCCCACGGTGCCCTGGCTCGGGCCGTACCCGC
>JAJZVM010000032.1 GCA_021845645.1 Bacillota bacterium | reverse complement strand
TCTGAACTGATGGAGCCGAGGCCGACGGACGAAGAGGCCTTCCGGAGCATGCGCCTCCTTTACCTCCGCCAGGTGCGCGAGATGGACTATCTCGTCTCCCAGACCTTGAAGCTCCTCTCGGCCGCCGGCGACTTCCTCGCCGTCGGGCTGGGACCGGGCATCCGGCACGCGCGGCTGAGGCGCCTCGATGCCCTGGAGGCGGGCCCGGACCAGATCGCGCTCGTCCTCGTCACCGACCACTTCGTGCAGCACCGCCTGGTCGAGATGCCGGACGGCATGGACGCCCAGGGGCTGCAGCGTTCGCTCTTCGCGCTCTCGCAGGAGCTGCAGGGCGTGAACCTCGACCACATCACGCCGACGGTGCTCGAGACGGTGGCGCGCGCGTTGAAGGGCCGCATGCGCGACGAGCTCCTCGCCTTCCTGCACGATTGCCTCACGGCGAACGGGGAGCCGATGCGCATCGCCGGCACGTCGCGCTTTCTTGCGCAGCCCGAGTTCCGGGAACCTGAGCGCATCCGCGAGGCCGTGCAGCTGATCGAGCAGTCCGGCGCCCTGCAGGAGCTCCTGCTCGAGGCCAGCGGCCAGCGCGGCGGCGTCAGGGTGCGGATCGGCGAGGAGAACAGCCTGCCCGCGACGCGCGAGCTGTCGATCGTGGCGCTCGGCATCGAGCGGCAGGGCGAGGTGGTGGCGCGCTTCGGCCTCGTCGGACCCAAGCGCATGGACTACGCGAAGGCTCTCGCCTTGGCCGAGGAGGTCTTCCGGGGGCTGGAGCAGGCGATCAACTGACAGCGGTGGAGGGACCGATACGCCTAGCGATGACGAGAACACCCGCCTGACGCACGAGGAGACAACGCCAGGGACCGAAGCCGAGGCGGGCGATGAGGTCCTGCGCCTCGCGGAGCGCCTGAGGGAGTTCGAGCAGCAGAACCTCAGGCTGCTCGCCGACTTCGAGAACCAGAGGCGGCGCCAGCGCCGCGACGAGGAGGAGCAGAGGCTGCGCCTGCAGCAGGAGGCCGCGGAGCTGCTGCTGCCGCTGCAGGACGACCTCGAGCTGGCCTTGCGGGCCGCCCCCGCGGACGACCCGCTGCGCGCCGGCGTCGCCCTGGTCCACGGCAAGCTCGGGCAGGCCTTGGGGCGCCTCGGCCTCGAGCCGATCGCGGCCTTTGGCCAGCCGTTCGACCCGGCCCTGCACGAGGCGATCGGCGAGGAGGAGTCCGACCAGGAACCGGGCACGGTCGTGACGGAGGTGCGCGCCGGCTACCGCATCCAGGACCGCGTGGTGCGTCCCGCCCTCGTGCGGGTGGCCAAGGCGCGAGAGTGAGGGGCTGAAGGTTGGCGAAGGACTACTACGAGGTGCTGGGCGTCGAGCGCGGCGCCTCCGACGAGGAGATCAAGAAGGCCTTCCGCCGACTGGCCCGGCAGTACCACCCGGACATGAACCCGGGGGACAAGAGTGCCGAGGAGAAGTTCAAGGAGATCGGCGAGGCGTACTCCGTCCTCTCTGATGCCGAGAAGCGCAGCCGCTATGACCAGTTCGGCTCGGCCGACGGCCCGGGGGCAGGCTTCGGTGGCCAGGGACCGTACGGCGGATTCGGCGGGCAAAGCCCCTTCGGGGACATCGGCGACATCTTCGACGCCTTCTTCGGCGGCGGCGGTGGCGCGCGCCGCACCGGACCCGCGCGCGGCGAGGACCTGCGCACGGACATCGAACTGACGCTCGAGGACTGCTTCCACGGGGTCGAGCGGGAGATCAGGATCCAGCGGCAGGAGGTCTGCGACGCCTGCCGCGGCACGGGCGGCAAGGACGGCCAGGCGCCGAGCCGCTGCACGCGCTGCGGCGGCTCGGGCCAGGTGCAGCAGGCGCGCGACACCGCCTTCGGGCGCTTTGTCACGTCGCGGCCGTGCCCCCAGTGCCACGGCAGCGGCCAGACGGTGGCCGAGGCCTGCCCGGCCTGCCACGGCAGCGGGCGCCAGCGGCGCGCGCGCACGCTCAAGGTGCGGATCCCGCCCGGCGTCGGCGACGGCGCGCGGGTGCGCATCTCCGGCGAGGGCGAGCCCGGGGTGCGCGGCGGGCCGCCGGGCGATCTCTACGTGTTCGTGCGCGAGCGTCCGCACGAGCGGTTCGCACGCCACGACCACGAACTCCACGTCGACCTCGCGCTCGGCTTCCCGGAGGCGGCCCTGGGCGAGGAGTACGAGCTGGAGGGCATCGACGGTGCGATCAAGGTGAAGGTGCCGGAGGGCACGCAGCCGGGACAGGAGATACGGCTGCGCGGCCGGGGCATGCCGCACCTCAGGGGCGGCGGGCGCGGCGATCTCGTCGTGCATGTCGTCGTGCAGGTGCCGAAGCGCCTCTCCGGCGAAGAGCGGGAACTGCTGCAGCGCCTGCGCGAGCTGCACAAGGGTGGGGAGCACGATCGCGGCTTCTTCGGACGGGTCAGGGACGCGTTCCGCTGAGATCCGCCGCCTTGCGGTGCGCTGCGCACCGGAGGCGGTGGATGCCGTCTCCGAGATCCTGCGCGAGATGGGGGCGTACGGGGTCGAGATCCTGGGCGATCTGGAGCTGCCGCCCGGCGACGACGTCTGGGCGGAGCCTGCCCCGCCGGATCCGAGCGAGGTCGCGGTCTACCTGCCGGCAGACGAGGCCCTGCCTACGGCCGCGGCGGTGGAGAACGCCTGCCTGCGGCGCGTCGCGCCCGTGTTCGGCCCCGTCGCGGTGCGGGTCTCGGCGGGTCCCCAGGTGGACTGGGTCGAGGAGTACCGGCGGAGCGTCAGGGCCCTGCAGGTCGTGCCGGGGCTCTGGGTGCAGCCGCCGTGGGACAGGGCGACCCCCGCGCCGGGCGAGCACGTGCTGAACCTCATGCCCGGTGCCGCCTTCGGCTACGGCGACCACGCGACGACCGTCACCTGCCTGCGGCTGCTGCTGCGGTGGCTGCGGCCGGGGCAGGACGTCATCGACATGGGATCCGGCAGCGGCATCCTCGGCGCCGCGGCGCTGCAGCTCGGGGCAGGGAGCCTCAGGGCCTACGACCTCGATCCGCTGGCCGTCCAGGCGACGAGGGACACCCTGCGCCGCAACGGCCTGCGGGCCCAGGTGCGCCAGGGGACGCTGCCTGCGGGCGGCCGGCCGGCGGATCTCATCCTCGCGAACATCTCGGGGCGCGGCCTGCGGCCCTGGCTTCCCCGCCTCAGGCGGCGGGCCGGGGCCGGCGGTGTCCTGATCCTCGGCGGCATCCTGCGCGAGGACGTCGCGTTCGACGCGGACCTCGCGGCGGCGGGACTCAGGATGTGCGACGAGGCGATCGACGGCGACTGGCGGGCGATCGCCGCGACGTCGGCATGAACCCGGCGGCAGCGGCATAGCATGGGCGGGGGTGGCGGCGTTGTCGAGGCGGATCCGGGTGGGCGTGGTCTTCGGCGGGCAGTCGGCGGAACATGACGTGTCGCTGCAGTCGGCGCGCTTCGTGCTCGACTCCCTGGATCCGGAGCGCTTCGAGGTGGTGCCGATCGGCATCACGCGCCAGGGGCGCTTCCTGATGGGCGGCGATCCGATGCGGGCCCTCGCGGGCGAGGTCGCGGGCGATGCCGCGGCGACGGGGCTGGTGCCGGCGGGCGGCCAGGAGATCGAGCTCACGGAGGCGACCGGTCGGATGGGTCGGCTCGATGTCGTCTTCCCGGTGCTCCACGGACCGCGCGGCGAGGACGGCAGCGTGCAGGGGCTCTTCGAGCTCGCGGGCCTGCCGTACGTCGGCGCCGGGGTGCTCGGCTCGGCGGTCTCGATGGACAAGGCCGTCATGAAGATGGTGTTCCAGCAGGCCGGCCTGCCGGTGGCGCCGTACCGCCTGCTGCTGCGCAGCGAGCTGGGCGACGAGGAGCTTGTGGCGCAGCGGCTCGCGGGCCTCGGCTACCCGCTCTTCGTCAAGCCGTGCAACCTCGGCTCGTCGGTCGGGATCTCGCGCGTCGCTGAGCCCGGCGACCTGGAGGGTGCCCTGCGCGACGCGGCAGGGTACGACCGGCGCATCCTCGTCGAGCAGGGGGTGCGGGCGAGGGAACTCGAGTGCGGCGTGCTCGGCAACGACCGGCCCGAGGCGTCGGTGGTGGGCGAGATCATCTCGTCAGGGGTCTTCTACGATTTCACCGCCAAGTACGACGGGTCGTCGGGCCTCAAGATCCCCGCGCAGCTGCCGCAGGACGTCGCGGAGCGGGTGCGGGACTACGCCGTGCGGGCGTTCAAGGCGGTGGACGCGGCGGGCATGGCCAGGGTCGACTTCTTCTACGACGAGGCCGCGGGCGAGGTCTACCTGAACGAGATCAACACGATCCCCGGCTTCACGGCCTTCTCGATGTTCCCTCTGCTCTGGCAGGCGACCGGCGTAGGGCCAAGAGAGCTCTGCCAGCGCCTCGTCGACCTCGCGCTGCAGCGCCACGCAGAGAGGAATCCGGGGCCGGGGAGCGAAAGCGGGTCGTAGGAGTGGATGCCGTGGACTGCATCTTCTGTGCCATCGCCCGGGGCGAGATGGGAACGAAGCTGATCTACGAGGACCGGGACGTGGTGGCGTTCGAGGATCTGCACCCTCAGGCGCCGACGCACATCCTCGTCATCCCGCGACGCCACTACTCCTCGCTGCAGGATGTGCCGGCGGAGGATCTCGGCATCGTCGCACGGCTTGCGGCGGCGGCGCAGGATCTCGCCAGGGAAAGGCGAATATGGCCTTCAGGATACCGGCTCGTCGTCAACTCGGGACCCGAGGGCGGGCAGACCGTCGCGCACCTGCACCTGCACCTGCTGGGCGGACGGCAGATGGTGTGGCCGCCAGGTTAGTTGACGCCGCTGGAATTCTTGTCTAGACTATCAGAATTAGCGATGTCGGAGGGGAGGGTGACGTTATGTCCGAAGTCAAGGTCGGCAAGGGCGAGACCTTGGACCAAGCTCTCCGCCGCTTCAAGCGCCAGTGCCAACGCGCGGGCGTGCTTTCAGAAGTTCGCAAGCGGGAACACTACGAGAAGCCTAGCGTACGACGCAAGAAGAAGTCCGAGGCGGCGCGCAAGCGCAAGCACGGCTAAGATCCTGGAGGGAGCTTCGTGCTCAGGGAACGTCTGAACGATGACATGCGCACGGCGCTCAAGGCGCGAGAGGCGGGCAAGGCCCGCCTCTCCGTGCTTCGCGTCGCGCTGGCGGCTGTGAAGAACCGGGAGATCGAGCTGCGGCGCGAGCTGACGGACGATGAAGTCGTCGATGTGCTCGCGCGCGAGGTGCGCTCGCGCCAGGATGTCCTGCCGGACTATGAGCGGGGCGGGCGCGAGGACCTCGTCGCGAAGATGCGCGAGGAGATCCGCTTCCTGCAGGAGTACCTGCCGCAGCAGGCCAGCCCCGAGGAGGTCGAGGACGCCGTCAGGGCGCAGATCGCCGCCTCCGGCGCCCAGGGCATGCGCGACATCGGCAAGGTGATGGGGCCTGTGATGCAGGCCATGCGCGGGCGCGCCGACGGGCGCCTCGTGCAGGAGACCGCAAGGCGCCTCCTGGGCGGCTGAGCCGTGTAGGGCGAGGATCCGGCCGCCGCTGGCGGGCCGGGTCCTTCGCGTCTCCCGCCGCCGGCCGCCGCCGATCGCAGGAAGGGGGAGGGCCGGTGGGCGAGAGGGACCCGCGGCGCAGAGCCGCATCGTTCGATGGCGTCGCGGACCTCTACGACCGCTACCGGCGCCCCTATCCCGCGGCGGTCGTGGCGCATCTCGCGGCGTCGGCAGGTCTCACGGCGGGGAGCCGCGTGCTGGAGATCGGATGCGGCACGGGCCAGTTCAGTGTGCCGCTCGCGGAGCGGGGCGTGTACCTCCTTGCGGTCGAGATGGGCGGGGCGCTCGCGAGGATCGCGAGGCAGAGGCTCGCCCGCTTTCCGGACGCCCAGGTCGAGGTGGCGGCCTTCGAGGCATGGACGCTGCCCGGCAGGCCGTTCGACGCCGTCGTGTGCGCGAACGCCTTCCACTGGCTCAACCCCGCGATCCGCGTCGGGAAATCCCTCGAGGCGCTGCGCGCCGGCGGGACCCTGGCCGTCGTCCACCCGCACCATGTCGCCGGCGGCAGCCCCGGGTTCTTTGCCGACACCAACAAGATCTACATCAAGTGGGGGCTGAGCGACGATCCCGACTGGGCGCCGGCCACGGCAGCGGCTGTGGCTCCGGTCTACCCGGAGATCGAGCGCGAGGCAGGCGTCGAGAAGGTCGCCCGTCACCGGTTCGAGGTGGCGCAGCGGTTTACGACCGCGTCCTATGTCGGCCTGCTGCAGACGGACTCCCTGATCCTCGGCCTCGCGCCCGAGGCGCGCCAGGGCTTCCTCGACGACATCGCGCAGCTCGTCGCGTCGCGCTACGGCGGCGAGGTGTGGCGGAACTTCGTCTACGAGGTCGTCGCGGCGCGCAAGGCGTAGCGGGCGACCGCTACTCCAAGACCGCCCCCAGGGAGCGGGCGACCTGCAACGCACCCTCGAGGTCGAGCCGGACGCCGTGCAGGTCGAGGTGACCGAGATCGACGCCGTCGAGATCGGCCGAGCGCAGGTCCGCGCCGCGCAGCGTCGCGCCCGCGAGCAGCGCCCGCCGCAGGTCGGCGCCGTGCAGGCCACCCTCTCGAGGTTGCAGCCGGAGAGGTCGGCCTCCTGCAGGCGCATGCCCGCGAGGGTCATGTGGCGAAGGTCGAGTCCCTTGAGCGACGCGTAGGACCAGTCGCCGCCCTGGATCTGCAGGCCGGGCAGGCTCGCCTCCGCGAAGGTGCTCCCCGTCATGCGGCACTCCTCGAGGAGTCCCCCGAGCATCGCGGTCGCGCCGCGGAAGTCGCAGGTCAGGAACGAGCAGGAGCGCGCCGTGATGCCGTTCAGGTCGGCGCCGGCGAACCTGCAGGCGCTGAAGCTGCAGCCGACGAGGACCGCCTCGGACCAGCGCGATCCCGTGAACGCGCAGCCGTCGAACCGGCAGGCGCGCAGTCTGGCGCCGCGGAAGTCCTCATCCTTGAAGGTCCGGTCGCGAAACGATTCATCCTGCCAGTGGACCACCCCTGGACGCACCTCCTTGGGCTGCGCCGTCCTCCTCGCGGAACGTGAGGCTGCGGGCCTCGGGCACGAAGCCGAGTCCCCGGCAGAGCCGCAACGGGCCGGGATAGGCGTCATCGCCGCAGGCCGCGAGGGCCGAGAGGGCCCGAGGCGGACGGCCCCGCCGAGACCCATGCGCTGGTGGCGCGGGGCGACGCCCACCGGCTCCAGGAGACCGGTGCCGCTCTGGTCGTCCGGCCGGATGAGGCAAAGGGCCGCAAACTCCCCGTCCGTCGCCTCGACGACCCGGTCGAGGCGACGGCGTGTACGGTCCGCGGCCATGACTTGCAGATAGCTCTCCCCGGTGACCCGCGAGGGATGAAAGGCCACCCGGTGGACCGCGACGCGCCTTGGGAGAGCCTCTGCGCCGCGCAGGGCCCTGGAAGGCCGCCGGGGACTGTAGGTCGCGCTGCAGAGCTCCTGCATGGCCCGGAGATTCCCGAGGCGGCGTAGAGCCGCATCGTCATCCGGCGGCGCCCCCCTCGGGGTCAGTCCGCGGTCAGGTAGCGGTGGAACTCCTGCCAGTCGTCGAGCTGGTTCAGGACGGCGCCGTGCCGGATGCCGGTCTCCTTCGGGAAGCCGCAGTTCTCCAGGATGGTCTGGGCGCGCTCCTCGGGAAACTCGCGTCCGAGGATGTAGTCGTTCACCTTGTCGATCTTCTCCTGGGCCACAGAGCCGCCGCACCTCTCGACGACCCAGGTCTCGAACTGGGCGTAGGTCGGCATCTCGGAGGTGAGGTAGGCGAGCACCTCCTCGCGGTCGAGGCCGAGGCCGTCGAGCACCACCTTGTCGAAGCCCTGGCCGCAGGCGGAGTAGCCCTCCGGCAGGAGCCCCCGCTTGTCGAGCAGCACCTTGCTCCAGAGGCGCGGCAGCTGGACGACGCCGAGCGGCCCCTTCGCCGAAACGGCGGCAACCGGCGGGATCTTGTGCATGTTCTGGCCCCCCATCATGAAATCGGCGGTGTTGCCGTCAACTACTATTCTAGGGCTGCTGCGGTGGACGGGCCAGGGCTGCAAAGGCTCAGCCCCCGCGCAGCCACGCATCTCCCAGCCCGGCAGCCTTGTTCCCGCCAGAAGCACCCCGGACAGCAGAGGGCGGCCGGCCTGCCGGGGGGACCCGGTGACGGCTGCCCATGCGCCCCAGGACATGGCGGCGGGCGGGCCGGCATAGCCTGCATGCGAGACGGTGGGCAAGGGGGGCCTCTGCCGTGGCCGACCTGCGTCTCGGCCTGGGACGCTGGCTGGACCTGCCCGACGCGGCCAGCCTCGATCTGCCGCAGCTGCGCTGCATCGGCAACCTCCAGGTGCTCGTCGAGAACCATCTCGGCGTGCGCTCGTTCAAGGACGGCGTCGCCGTCGTGGCGACGCGCATCGGCCCGCTCGAGATCTGGGGCCAGGAACTGACCGTGGGCGCGGTGGACCGGGACGCCATCCTCGTCACCGGGCGCATCGAAGGCATGCGCTATCCGCGTGGCTGAGGGCATCTGGCTGCGGCTGCGCTACCGCGGCCGCACCGAGCGGCTCTGGCAGGCGATCGCGACGAGCGGCGCCGCGGCGCGCCGCATCGCGCACAGGGATGGCGCCATCGAGCTCGAAGTGCCGCTGACCGGACTTTCGCCGCTCAGGCGGGCCCTTGCCGGCAGGGGGCGGCTCGTCCTCGTGGGCCACGGCGGCTGGCCCCTCGCGCTGCGCGCCTTGCGCCGGCGGCCTTGGCGCGCCGCCTGGCCCGTCGCCGCGTTCGCGCTCTACCTCGCCCTGGCCAGCCACGTCTGGCAGGTCGCGGTCGTGGGGCCGCAGGGCATCCCGAAGGCGAAGATCCTCGCCGAGGCGGCGAGACTCGGCCTGCGCCAGGGCGCCATGCGCGCCGGCGTGGACCCGTTCCGGCTGGGACAGCAGCTGCAGGTGCGGGTGCCCGGCCTGATCTTCGCGGCGGTCCGCCTCGACGGTGTGCGCGCCGTGATCTACGCCGCGCCGGACCTGAAGCCCCCGCAGGCCCTGCCGCCCGCCGCCAGGGGCGCGCTGTTCGCGGCCGAGCGGGGCTACGTCACGCGCGTCGTCGTGCTGCGCGGCTCGCCGCTCGTCAAGGCGGGGGAGACTGTGGTGCGCGGCTCGCCGCTCGTCGCGCCGCGCCAGGGCGAGAGCCGCGGCCAGGTCTACGCCAGGGTCTGGCGGCGGCTGCAGTACACCTTTCCGCTGCGCTCGCAGCGCATCTATGCGAGCGGGCGGCAGGCCACCCGCTGGTATATATCGTGGTCCGGGGGGCGACAATGGACGCCGCTGGGGGCTTCGAGGCCCTTCGCGCAGGCGCGCCGCGAGGCCGTCGTCTGGAGGATTCCCCTCGGATCCGTCGAAGTTGCGCGCTATACATATGTCGAGCTGCGCACGCTCAAGATCGTCCGGAGCACGACATATGCCGAACTGCGCGCGACCTCCCTGGCTCTCGCAACGATGAGGCGCAGCATGCCCGGAGCACAGCTCCTGGCGCTGCGCACGCAGGTGCGGCGGATCGGCGGGGACCTCCGGGCGGAGGTCTACATCGAGGCCGAGACCGATATCGCGCAGGCCAAGGCAGGGGGCAGATCCCGAGATTGAGCGATGAGCGCTTCCAAAGCCGCTTCGAGGTAGCGGACAACCGCACCGCGGAGCAGATCTTCGGTCATCTGGACGAGAACCTTCGGGCGATCCAGGAGGCATTTCCGGTCGAGATCGCGAGCCGCGGCAACGCCGTGCTGATCGGCGGCGCGGAGGCCGACAGGGAGGCTGTGCTGCGCGTCTTCGGCGAACTGCTGGAGCAGGCGGCGAGCGGCGGGCGCATCGGCGTCGGCGACGTTCGCCAGGCCATCCGCAGCGCCCGCCGCGACGGCGGCAACGAGCCGCAGGAAGCCATCGTCGTCACGACGCGGGGGCGCGGCATCCGGCCGAAGACGCCGGGACAGCGCACCTACGTCGACGCGATCCGCAGCCACGACATCGCCTTCGGCATCGGCCCCGCGGGCACCGGCAAGACCTACCTCGCGATGGCGATGGCGATCGCGGCGCTCAAGCAGAGGCAGGTGCAGCGCATCATCCTGACGCGCCCGGCCGTCGAGGCGGGCGAGAAGCTCGGCTTCCTGCCCGGCGACCTCCAGGACAAGGTCGACCCGTATCTGCGGCCGCTCTACGACGCCCTCTTCGACATCCTCGGCATGGAGCAGGTGGACCGCCTGCGCGAGCGGGCGGTGCTTGAGATCGCGCCGCTCGCCTACATGCGCGGCCGCACGCTCGACGACTCGTTCGTCATCCTCGACGAGGCGCAGAACACCACCCCCGAGCAGATGAAGATGTTCCTCACACGCATGGGGTTCGGCTCGAAGGCGGTCATCACCGGCGACGTGACGCAGGTGGACCTGCCACGCGGCCAGTTCTCGGGGCTCGAGGAGGCGGCGAACCTGCTGCGCGAGATCGAGGGCATCGCCTTCGTCTATCTCGACGACCGCGACGTCGTCCGCCACGAGCTGGTGCAGAAGATCATCAAGGCGTACGAAATGAAGGCCCATGCCCCCTAAGGCAGGAGATGAGCCAATGACGCGCCGTCTGACCCTCTGGTACCAGGCGGTGGGGCACCGCAGGCTGGGCTGGGTCCTGGGCGGCTTCATCGCCATGCTGCTCCTGCTGCTGAGCGGCCTCTTGACCGGCCAGGTCTCGCTGCGCGCGGGGGAACTCGCCACGCGCGACATCTACGCGCCGCGCCGCGAGCTGAACCAGCCGCTCTACCAGCAGCTGAAGGCACAGGCCCTGCGTTCGGTGCAGCCCGTGTACGTCACCGACCAGAACGCCCTGCCCAACATGCAGAGCCGCATCTCCGGCGTCTTCACGACGGTGGCGGCCCTTCAGCTGAGCCTGCCCAAGAACACGGCGGCGGCCGCGGCGCAGGCCGCCTGGACGGAGCAGGTCGGCATATCGCTGCCGCAGGCCAACATCGTGCAGATCCTCGCCCTGTCGCCGCAGGAGCTCTCGAACCTGCAGCACCTGGCGGCTGCCGTGGCCTCGCGGGTGCTGCAGCAGGCCAACTACCAGCCATCGCAGCTCTCGGCGGAGCGCGACGCCCTGTCGCTCGCGGTGGAGGCGCTCGGCCTCAACCAGGCGTCTGAAACCTACTTCCTGACGGCGGTCGAACGCCAGGCGGCGACGCCCAACATGCGGGTATCCCAGTCCGAGACGGCCCTCGCCCGCAGCCGCGCCATCGCGGCCGTGCCACCGCCGGTGATCGAGCAGGGCCAGCTTCTCATCCAGCGCGGCGCCCGAGTGACGAAGGGGGACATCGCGCTCCTGCGCCAGTACGGACTCCTGAACGGCCAGGAGAACTGGCCCGCCCTGGCCGGCGCCCTGGCGCTCGCGGCGGCGGCGTTGGCCGTGCTTCTGAGCTACCTGCAGCGCTTCTTCCCGCACCAGATGCGCGACCACTCGAACGTCGGCCTGGTGATCGTGCTGACGGTGGGCGAGCTCGCGCTCGCCCGCCTCGCGCTCGTCGTCTCGCCCTACCTCGTGCCGCTGGCGGCCGTCGCCGTGCTGGGCGCCATGCTGTTCGACGCGCGCATCGGCCTCGCTATCGGCCTCGTGGACGGGCTCGTGCTCCAGGCCGCGTTCGGCATCGACCCGCGCGTGACGGTGGTGCTCGCCATCGAGACCTTCGTCGGCGCGCTCGCCGTGCAGCGGCTCGCCGACCGCAACCAGCTGCTGCGCGCCGGCGGGGCCGTCGCGCTGAGCGGCGTCCTGGCGCTCGGCACGCTCGAGTTGCTCGGCGCCCCGTTCGCGCCGGACCCCACCTTCTGGCCCTCGATCGGCTGGATCCTGATCGGCAGCGTGATCTCCGTCGGAGCGCCGCTCGCGGCGGCGCCCCTGCTCGAGAACGGCTTCGGCGTGCTGACGAGCCTGAGGCTGCTCGAACTCTCCTCGCCGAGCCAGCCGCTCCTGCGCCGGCTGCTGCTCGAGGCCCCCGGCACCTACTACCATTCGCTCGTCGTCTCGAACCTCGCAGGCGCCGGCTGCGACGCGATCGGCGCGCAGAGCCTGCTGACGCGCGTCGGCGCGTTCTACCACGACATCGGCAAGATGCGCCGGCCATACTTCTTCATCGACAACCAGACCGACATGGACAACCCGCACGACAAGCTCTCGCCCATGCTCTCGACGCTCGTGATCACCTCGCACGTCAAGGACGGCCTCGAGCTCGCGCAGGAATACCGGCTGCCGCGGGACCTCTGGCGCTTCATCGCGGAGCACCACGGCACGACGCTCGTGCAGTTCTTCTACCACAAGGCGACGGAGCTCCATCCCGAGAACCCGCCCCGCGAGGAGGACTTCCGTTACCCGGGGCCGAAGCCGCAGAGCCGTGAGACCGGCGTCCTGATGCTTGCCGACACCTGCGAGGCGGCGGTGCGCGCCATACGCGGCCGCACCACGGGCGGGATCGAGGCGACCGTCAAGCGGCTCATCCAGGATCGCCTGTACGAGGGGCAGCTGGACGAGACCGACCTGACCCTGCGCGATCTCGACCGGGTAGGCAAGGCCTTCGTGCGCGTGCTGAGCGCGGTGCACCACACGCGCGTCGAGTATCAGACCCAGGGGCTCGAGGAGCTCCTGCGCCGGCGCGGCTAGGAATGGGAGGGAGCGCCCCTACGGGGGCGCGCGACCGCTTGGTGGAGATCGAGGTGCGGCAGGAAGAGGTGGCGCTCGACAGCTCGGTGCTGCGGGCGATGGAGCGCTCGATCGAGACCTGCCTCGAGCGGCAGGGACTCGGCGGCTCCGAGGTGTCGCTGAGCATCGTGGACGACCGGGAGATGCATGAGCTCAACCTGCGCTACCGCGGCGTCGATCGCACGACCGACGTCCTCAGCTTCCCGCTCGAGGACCAGAGGCCTAAAGAGCCCTGCCTGCTCGGCGACATCGTGGTCTCCGCGCCGCAGGCGGTGCGGCAGGCCGGGGAGTACGGGCACAGCCTGCTGCGCGAGATGAGCTTTCTCGTCGTCCACGGCACATTGCACCTCTTGGGCTACGACCACATGACGCCGGACGAGGACGAGGAGATGCAGCGCCTGCAGGAAGAGGTCCTCGCGGCGCTCGGGATCGTGCGCTGATGCGTGCCGCGCCATTCCGCTTCGCCCTGCGCGGGCTGGGCCTGACGTTCGCCGCGGAGGCGAACCTGCGCATCCACCTGGCGGTGGCGGAGATCGTCGTCTACCTCGGGGCGGTCGAAGGGCTCACGGCGGCGAAGTGGGGTCTCCTGATCCTCGCGATCGCACTCGTGCTGGCGCTAGAGCTCGTGAACACCGCTGTCGAGCGCGCCGTCGACCTGACGGTGGGCGAGCGGCAGGCCCCTCTCGCGGCCGCAGCCAAGGACGCCGCGGCCGGTGCCGTGCTCATCGCCGCTGCGGGCGCCGCCGCGGTCGGGCTCGTCGTCCTCTGGCCAGGGCTCTCCCGCATCTCTGACGTCCCGGGCAGCCTCGGGCTGCTTGGCGGCCTCCTGCTCCTCCTCGCCGCCCTCTACATCACCTTCCGGCCGCCCGTACGGCGGGTTGGGCCCCCGAGGTGAGCGGCTACCGCGAGACGCAGGCCGTGGTGCTGCGCTCGCAGGACCTGCGCGAGGCGGACCGCCGCATCACCCTCCTGACGCCGGCGGGACGCGCCCTGGCGCGCGTGCCCGGTGCGCGCAAGGCGAAGAGCCGGCTCGCAGGTCTCCTGCAGCCCGCATCGCTCGTGCAGGTGACCCTCTACGAGCGGCCCGGGGCACAGGCGGTGGTGACGGGCGCGGCGCAGATCGCGTCCTTCCGCCGCCTGCACGAGGATCTCGTGCGCGTCGCGGCGTCGCAGGTCCTGCTCGAGATCTGCGACGTGCAGAGCGGCGAGGAGGAGGCCCTGCGGCCCTTCGCGGTGCTGGTGCAGGCCCTGCGCCTGCTTGACGAGTCCCCTGACCCCGCCGCCGCGTGGCTAGGGGGAGAACTCGGACTCCTGGCCGCCTATGGCTGGGGGCTCGAGCTCTCGCGCTGCGTCGGCTGCGGCGGCGAGCTCCGTCCGCCGCTCAAGTACCAGATGGAGATCGGCGGGTTCACGTGCGGCCGCTGCTCCGGCATCGGCGGCATGACGGCAAGCGCATCCGCGCTCGAGGCGCTGCGGGCCGCCGCGGGCGGCACGTCTGCAGGCGAGGGTGCGGCCGAGGCGCGCGCCCTCCTGCACCTCACGTGGCGCGGCCATCTCGAAGCGCCGCTGAAGTCGGCGGAGTTCGCGGAGAGCCTCATGCGCGCCTGAACGGTCCCGGCGCAGCGGCGCGCTCGAGCGGCGCGGTCCCGCGTGGGGCCTATGCATGTGTCATGCAGATGCGTTCGGAGCGGCAGAGGAGCCATGCTCCGCGGAAGCGAGGAGACGCGCGATCACCGCTGTCAGAACCCGCGTATCGCGTTCTATCGCACCAGTATGCCGATCGCGGCCATCATCAGCAGGAGGACCACCATGGCGTTTCTCCACGGGAAGTCCCGCCCTTCCTTTGTCAGCAAGACGTCGAAACCTGCGCCCACGCCCCAGAACAGTGGGTAGATAGCCAGTGCGCCACCGGCAATTCGATAGACAGCAGCATACATCACGCCGACAGCGGTGAGCTTCGATAGCTCTTTAGCCCACGGATTCCCTCGCATCTGCACTTCGAATCCGATATGGTGAAGACTATAGAATACGCTTGCCAAGAGAATGGACGGGACGATACCGAAAGCCACTTCAAAATAATGACGAAGAAAACCGTAAAAGAATACAACTTCGAAAATGCCCGTGACGAACAAGTACAGCACATCGCCTGCCCGAAAGTGGAGTTTCCTGTCGCGGTGGTCTTTTATGAAGACCAAACTGAGCATTATAGCCAGGACCACGTCGACAAGGACATCTTGCGGCCACCGAGCCCACGTTATCCCAATCACACCAATCGGTTGGTGCATGTAACGTGAGACAAACCAAATCGGAAAGGCAACCCCCAAACCGAACACCTGCATCACGTCGCGGACTGCGAAATACGCCACTCTTTCGTACGGCTGATGACGGATGGGGATTAGCAAGGCACTGAGGCCTATGCAAAGAAGACCCGCTACAAGGGCCATCCATGTCGCGGATGTGGGCTGGTAGGCGAACCAATCCAACAGGGATACCTTCTTCCGCTCCGCAGGGTGTGGTCCCGGGTTGGCGCAGGATCGGACCAGGCATACCTGTGGCAAGTCTTCTCGCGATCAGGAATGCTCTGCTCATGCCGGGAAATCCTCCACAGATCCGATATGTGCGGTACTCCCCCTCCCTTCGCGCGCCCTGGACTCCTGCGGCGGCGAACCCGTTTCGAGTACTTTAATTGTGAGTCAAGTCGCAGCAGACGGCTCTTGTCCCCCTTCGTCGCCTTGCGGTAGCGCTCGGCGAGTTCCTTCAGCACCACCTGGCGCTCCCTGAACGGCAGCGGCACGTCCAGCACCTCCCTCTGAGGCAGGTCTGGCACGTCGATTCGCGACACTCGGACAACCCTCCCGTCGTGTACCTTTTACTTCTGAGGCAACGACTCCGTTTCGAGTACTTTAATTGTGAGTCAAGTCGGCAACTTGACTTCCTACCGGCCTCTTGGCACTCTGGACATGGATGGCGATGCGCGGGAGGGAAGCGCCCCGCGGAGCTGGCGAGCGAGCCCGGGACGGTGGAAGCCGGGTGCAGCCCACGGCGCTTTTGGCGCCCGCAAGCCTGGGGAGGAACGCGGCTTCGGGCCGCCAGTAAAGCCCCTTCGACGAGTGGCCCCCGCCTGGGGGAAGCAGGGTGGAACCGCGGGAGGCGCCTCCCGTCCCTGAGGGACGGGAGGCGCCTATCTTCTTGGCCGGGAGGCGAAGGAACTGACCCTGCAGGACCTGATGCTCGCCCTGGCGCGCTTCTGGGCGGACGCGGGCTGCTACATCGGGCAGCCCTACGACGTCGAGAAGGGCGCCGGCACGATGAACCCCCTCACCTTCTTCCGCTCGCTCGGACCCGAACCCTGGCGCGTCGCCTACGTCGAGCCGTCGCGGCGGCCCGCCGACGCCCGCTTCGGCGAGAACCCGAACCGCCTCTACCGCCACCACCAGTACCAGGTGCTCCTGAAGCCGTGCCCCGCTGATGTGCAGGAGCTGTACCTCGGGTCGCTCAGGGCCATCGGCCTCGACGCCAAGGCGCACGACGTGCGCTTCGTCGAGGACAACTGGGAGGCACCGACCTTGGGCGCCTGGGGCATCGGCTGGGAGGTCTGGGTGGACGGCATGGAGATCACCCAGTTCACCTACTTCCAGCAGATGGGCGGCGTCGAGCTCGATGTGCTGCCGGTGGAGATCACGTACGGCCTCGAGCGCATCACGGCCTACGTCCAGGGCGTCGCGAACGTCTTCGACGTCGAGGTGGTGCCCGGTCTCAAGTACGGCGACATCGTGCGGCGCGAGGAGTACGAGCACTCCGCGTACAGCTTCCTGCACGCGGACACCGCTTACCTGATGCAGAGCTTCCAGGGCGCGGAGGCGGAGGCGAGGCGCGCCGCCGAGCAGGGCCTCTACTTCGCCTCCTACGACCACGTGCTGCACTGCTCGCACCTCTTCAACGTGCTCGAGGCGCGCGGCGCGATCGCGCCGGCGCAGCGCACCGAGTACATCGCGCGCATCCGCGAGGGGGCTCGCCGCGTCGCGGAGCTCTACCTGAAGGACCGCGAGGCCATGGGCTATCCCCTGCAGGGGAGGGTTGCCGCGTGGAGCTGATCGTGGAGCTCGGCTTCCCGGAGCTGCCGTCGGGCACGATCGCCCCGGCGGCCGAAGAACTCGCCGAGGCCCTCAGGGCCGCCGCCGACGCGGCCGGCCTGCGCGAGGAGGGCGCGACGACGGCCGCCTACGCGACGCCGCGGCGCCTCTGCGCGGTGCTCGACGGCCTGCGCGAGCGGCAGCCGGATCGCATCCAGGAGCTGCGCGGACCGTCCCTCGCCGCGGCGATCGGCAAGGATGGCGGCTACACCCAGGCGGCGCTCGGCTTCGCGCGCGGCCAGGGGGTCCCGCCCGAGACGCTCGAGCGGCGGGAGACGCCGCAGGGGGCCTACCTCTTCCTGCGCCGGGAGGTGTCCGGACGGAGCGCACGCGAGATCATGGCGGAGGCCGTGGGTGACGTGGCGCGCCAGCTCCACTTCCCCCGCACCATGCGCTGGGCCCAGGGAGCGCCACGCCTGCCGCGGCCGCTCGGCTGGCTCCTCGCGCTTCTGGACGGCGAGGTGCTGCCGGCGGAGATCGGTCCGATCGCGGCAGGCGACGTCACCTACGCGCACCGCGTGCTGGCCCCCGGTGCGCACCGGGTGACCGGCGCCAGGGACTACCTCGAGGTGCTGCGCCGGGGCTTCGTCGAGCCGGACCGCCTCCTCAGGCGGGCCCGGGTGTCGCAGATGGTAGAGGCCGCCGCCGCAGCCGAGGGCCTCGTGCCCGAGATGCCGGACGCGCTCCTCGAGGAGGTCACGGACCTCTGCGAGTGGCCGCAGGCCT
Source organism: Bacillota bacterium (assembly GCA_021845645.1). The sequence continues at coordinate 24,218 of JAJZVM010000032.1, read as the reverse complement.
TCGTCGGCCGCTTCGCCCCGGAGTACCTCGACGTGCCGGACCCGGTGCTCGTCGCGACCATGGTCCACCACCAGCGCTTCTTCCCGCTGCGCCGCCCGGACGGCGAGCTGGCGGCGCGCTTCTGCGCCGTGCGCAACGGTGGCGACGAGGACGTCGTACGGCGCGGCAACGAGACGGTGCTCGCGGCGCGGCTGGCGGACGCGCTCTTCTTCTACCGCGAGGACCGGAAGACGGCCCTGCCGGAGCGCCGCCCTGAACTCGAGGGCATCGCTTACGCGCCAGGCCTCGGCAGCCTCTACCTGCGCACGGAGCGGCTCGCCGGCCTCGCCGCCGCCATCGCGCGGGCGGCGGGACGGGGGGATCTCGTTCCGGTGCTGGAGCGCGCGGGGGCCCTCTCGCTCTGCGATCGCGCGACGGCGCTGGTGCGCGAGCTGCCGGAGCTCGAGGGGACGATGGGCGGGGCGTACGCGACGCTGGCCGGCGAGGCGCCGGCCGTGGCGCAGGCGATCGCCGAGCGGGTGCGACCGCGCGGCGGCGACGACGACCTGCCGCAGGATGACGCGGGTCGACTCCTGGCGCTCGCGGACCGCCTCGACCAGCTCGTCGGCTTCCTGGCCCTCGGCAAGGCGCCGACCGGATCGCAGGACCCCTTCGGCCTCAGGCGCGCCGCCATCGGCGCCCTGCGGCTCTGGGACACCCTGCCTGACCTGCCCTTGACGCCGGCGCTCGCGGCCGCGGCGACCGGCTACCAGGGCCTCCTCGGCGAGCGGGCCGGGGCGGCGCCCGACGCGGTGCGGCCGTTCCTCGCCGCGCGCCTGCTGGCGCGCGCCCAGGAGGCGGGACATGACCCGCGCATCGTGCAGGCGGTGCTCGCGAGCGGCATAGAGTATCCGTCGGAGGTCATGCGGCGGGTCGAGGCCCTGGCGCAGGCGGCCCAGGGCGAGGCGTGGACGCGCCTCGTGCAGGCGGCGAGAAGGGCGAGGAACCTCGCCCGCGAAGGCGGCACGGACGGCGCCGAAGGGCCGGAGACGGACCTCTTGCGGGAGGTCTCGGCCCTCGAGGCACAGGGCGGGGAACTCCTCGCCCGGCGCGACTACCTCGGCTACCTCAGGCGGGCGGCTGAGCTCTTCGAGCCTCTCGACCGCTTCTTCGCCGCGGTGATGGTCATGGCCGAGGAACCCGAGGTGCGCGCGCGCCGCCAGGCGCTTCTCTTCCGCGCGCACAGGGCCCTGTCGCAGGTGGCGGAGATCGCCGCGCTCAGCGCGGCCGACTGAAGGAGGTGGCTCCTCTGACAGGGAATAGCGGCTCGGGCGGCGCGGCGGCACTGGTGGTCGTCATCTCGGACGCGCTCGGCGAGACGGCCGAGCTTGTGGCCCAGGCGGCCGCGAGCCAGTTCCCGGGACATCCGATCGAGGTGCGGCGCTACCCGCACGTGACGACGGAAGGCGAGTTCCTGCAGGTCATGCAGGGCCTGCAGCGCATGCCCTGTGCCGTCGTGTTCACCATCATCCTGCCGGAGCTGCGGGCGTCGATCGTCCGTCACTGCGAGGCGGCGGGCCTGCCGTACGCCGACGTCATGGGACCGGTGCTGGACGGGCTGCAGCAGGCCCTGTCGGCGGCGCCGAGCCGCACGCCGGGACTCGTGCACCAGCTCGACGCGCGCTACTTCCGGCGCGTCGAGGCGGTGGAGTTCGCGGTGCGGTACGACGACGGCAAGGACCCTGCGGGCATCCTGCGCGCCGACGTCGTGCTGCTCGGCGTCTCGCGCACGTCGAAGACCCCGACCTCGATGTACCTCGCGCATCGCCAGATCAAGGTGGCCAACGTGCCGATCGTGCCGGAGGCGGACCTGCCGGACGAGCTCTACCAGATTCCGCCGCGGCGCATCATCGGCCTGACGATCAACCCGGAGAACCTGCTGCAGATCCGCACCGAGCGGCTGAGAAGCCTCGGCCTCGGCGCAGGGTCGCGCTATGCGGACCTCGGCCGCATCCTCGAGGAGCTCGAGCACGCGGACAGGGTATACAAGCGCCTCGGCTGCACGGTGATCGACGTGTCGCAGCGCGCGGTCGAGGAGACCGCCAACTACATCCTCGAGATCTTGGGGAGGGCCTGACGGTGACGGAGAAGCTCGTGTTCCGCTTCGAGGAGGGCTCGAAGGACGATCGTGCGCGCCTCGGCGGCAAGGGTGCGAACCTCGCGGAGATGACGAAGGTGGGCCTGCCGGTGCCTCCCGGCTTCACGGTGTCGGCCCAGGCCTGCAACCTCTATAGCGCCCTCGGCCAGACGTTCCCCGCAGGCCTCGAGGAGGCCGTCTGGCAGGAGGTCCAGGCGCTCGAGGAGCGCCTCGGCAAGCGCTTCGGCGATGAGGAGAACCCGCTCCTCGTCTCGGTGCGCTCCGGCGCGGCCGTCTCGATGCCCGGCATGATGGACACGATCCTGAACCTCGGCCTCAACCCCCGGACGACGGAAGCCCTCGGCCGCCGTGCCGGGCGCCGCTTCGCCCTCGACTGCCACCGCCGCTTCATCCAGATGTTCGGCAACGTCGTGCTGCGCATGGAGCACAGCGCCTTCGAGAACATCCTGGCGGGGGTGCGCGAGCGGGCGGGGGTGGAGCACGACCACCAGCTCGGCGAAGGCGACCTCGAGCAGGTCATCCAGAGATACCTCGAGCTCGTGCGCCGCGACACCGGCAAGCCGTTCCCCGAGGAGCCGCGCCAGCAGCTGATGCTGGCGGTGCGGGCCGTCTTCGACTCCTGGGGGAACCCGCGCGCCAAGGTCTACCGCAAGATCAACCAGATTCCCGACGACCTCGGCACGGCCGTCAACGTGCAGGCCATGGTCTTCGGCAACCTCAGCCCCATGTCGGGCACCGGCGTGCTCTTCACGCGCAACCCGAACACCGGCGAGAAGGTGCTCTACGGCGAGTACCTGACGCAGGCCCAGGGCGAGGACGTCGTCGCGGGCATCCGCACCCCGAAGCCGATCGCGGTGCTGGGACAGGACATCCCGGCCGCCTACGACGAGGTGGAGCGGGTCGCGCAGCTTCTCGAGAAGCACTACGGCGACATGCAGGACATCGAGTTCACGATCGAGGACGGCCGCCTCTACCTGCTGCAGACCCGCAGCGGCAAGCGCTCGGCCAGGGCCGCCGTCAAGGTGGCGGTGGATCTCGTGCACGAGGGACGGATCGACAAGGCGGAGGCGATCCGCCGCGTGACGCCGGAGCAGATCGACCAGCTCCTGCACCGCAGCGTCGACCCGCACGCCGCGAACGAGGTGCTCGCGAAGGGCCTGCCGGCGTCGCCCGGTGCGGCGACGGGACGCATCACGTTCGAGGCGGACCGGGCGGAGGAGCTCGGCCGCATGGGCGAGCGCGTCATCCTCGTGCGGCCTGAGACGGCGCCGGACGACATCCACGGCATCGTGCTGGCGCAGGGCGTCCTCACCTCGCGCGGCGGCATGACCTGCCACGCGGCGATCGTGGCGAGAGGCATGGGCAAGCCCTGCATCGTCGGCTGCGAGTCCCTCAGGATCGACCTCGTCCGCCGCGAGCTGCAGGTGGCCGGGCGCACCTTGCGGGAGGACGACGTCATCTCGATCGACGGCGCCACCGGCCGCGTCTTCCTCGGCCAGGTGGGCATGGTGGAGCCGCAGCTGGGCGGCGAGACCGCGGAGCTGCTTCACTGGGCGGACGAGATCCGCCGGCTCGGCGTGATGGCGAACGCCGACACGCCGGAGGACGCCGAGCGGGCGCGCGGCTTCGGCGCGGGCGGCGTCGGCCTCTGCCGCACGGAGCACATGTTCATGGCGCAGGACCGGCTGCCGGTCGTGCAGGAGATGATCCTCGCGGACACCGAGGAAGAGCGCCGCGCGGCGCTGAAGAAGCTCCTGCCGATGCAGGAGGGCGACTTCTACGGCATCCTCAAGGCGATGCAGGGCCTGCCGGTGACGATCCGCCTGCTGGACCCGCCGCTGCACGAGTTCCTGCCGGACGTCGAGGAGCTCGCCGTCGACATCGCGGTGATGCGCGCGAAGGACGAGCAGGGCAGCGAGGAGTACCGGCGCAAGTCGGACCTGCTGCGCAAGGCCAGGGCTCTCTCGGAGTTCAACCCGATGCTCGGCTTCCGCGGCTGCCGGCTCGGCCTCATCTACCCGGAGATCTACGAGATGCAGGCCAGGGCCGTCTACCAGGCGGCGGCGCGTCTCCTCGCGGAAGGCGTCGACGCGCGTCCGGAGGTGATGATCCCGCTCGTGGGCGACCCGAAGGAGCTCGAGATCACGCGGCGCATGGTCGCAGGGGTGCACGGCGAGGTGCAGCGCGAGACGGGCCGCGAGCTGCCGCTGAAGGTGGGCACGATGCTGGAGATCCCCAGGGCCTGCCTCCTCGCGTACGACATCGCGGAGCACGCCGACTTCTTCTCCTTCGGCACGAACGACCTGACGCAGACGACGTTCGGCTTCAGCCGCGACGACGCCGAGGCGAAGTTCCTGACGCGCTACCTCGAGGACAAGGTGCTGCCGCAGAACCCGTTCGCCGTCCTGGACCAGAACGGCGTCGGCCAACTCGTCGAACTCGGCGTCGCGCGTGGCCGCTCGCGCAAGCCCGAGCTCAAGGTGGGCATCTGCGGCGAGCACGGCGGCGAGCCGCAGTCGATCGCCTTCTGCCACCACGCCGGCCTCAACTACGTCTCCTGCTCGCCCTACCGCGTGCCGATCGCGAGGCTCGCGGCCGCCCGCGCGGCCCTCTCGGACTGAGATGGCCGAGGGGCGGCAGGAGGCCCTGACCAGCTGGTACCTCGGGGCCTTCCCGGTCGTGCGCCAGGAGCTCGGGCTGACGTTCCAGGGCTTCGGGCCGTCCGGCGCCGCAGCCCTCGACCGGCGACGGGCCGAGGCGGAGGACTGGGCCAGGGAGATCGGCGAAGGGCCGCTCCGGCGAGTGGCCCGGCGCGCGGTGCTTGAGGCGGGGGACAGCGGCAGCGCGTCCCTCGCCGAGGCGATCCTGACGGCGCTCATCCAGTCCGAACTCAGGGAAGAGGATCGCGAGGCGGTCTGGCGGGCGATCCCGCCCGCCCTCGAGGGGCCGGTGCCGGCGGGTCAGGATCCGCGCGCCATCGACCAGGCGTCGCGGGCGGCAGCCCTGGCGGCGGGGCTTCTCCTCGCCGTCGGCGCGAAGCCCGAAGAGAGCGAGGCTGGCGAGCCGCGGGCCGGGGCGTTCATGGCCCTCGAACACTACGTGCGGGGCCTCGATGCGGCACGCGGCGCCGCAATGCCCGAGAGCCCCATGGGGCCGCATGCCCTGCATGACCTGATGCGGGACGAGCTCGGGATGTACCTCGTGCCGAAGGAGCTCGCGGAGGCGGCCGTCGTCCGCCTGGAGGCGGAGCTGCTCGAGGCGGGCCGCCTGGCGCGGGAGATCGCGCCGGGGCGCGACATCGCGGAGATCCTGGAGGACATGGCGGAGGACCGGCCGGAGTCGCCGCAGGAGGTCATGGCGGCCTACGAGGAGGCGCAGGAGCAGGTGCGCGATGCCGTGGGCCGGGACTTCCCCGCTGCGGCTGCTCCGCAGCTTGCGCCCGGCCCCGCGCAGCTGCACGGCCTCCTGCCGCTCGCGGCGTACGTGCCGGGGGGAAAGGGAGGCGGGCGGCTGCTCGTCTTCGCCGGTCAGGGCCCGATGCAGGCGATGCACATGCACAGCCGCCTCCCGCTGACGGTGGCCTCAGCCGGCGTGCCAGGCAGCCACCTGCTCTTCTCCTCGCTGCCGCCCACGGACGTCCTCGGCCGCATCATGCTGTCGCCGTACGTCGCGCCAGGTTGGTCCCAGTACGCGGCGGGCTACGCGGCCGAGCGCATCGGCCGGCCGAAGGTGCGCCTGCTGGCCGCGCTCGATGCGGCGCAGCGGGCCGCGCGCGCCTTCGCGGACGTCGCCCTGCACGCGGGGCTCGCGGACGAGCGGCGCATCCTCGACATCCTGGGCAGGCCGCAGGGCCTTCCCGAGGAGTTCCGGCGGGCGGAGCTCGACGCGATCTGGCGGCAGCCGCTCTCGGGTGCGGGCCCCTTCGCGCTCGCGCAGGCGATCGCGCGCGAGGTGCTGGGCCGGGTCGGCGCCGGGGAGAGCGGGGCGGCGGCCCACGCCCGCATCCTGGCGAGAGGCGGCCTGCCAGGGGAGGCGGAGGCATGATGACGCCGCGGCAGCGGCAGGAGGACGGCGAGCGGCGGCTGCTGGCACCCTGGGCAGCGAAGGTCGCGGAGTCCCGGGGCAGGCTGCGCGACGAGGCGCCCGATCCGGTGCGCACCGCCTTCCAGCGCGACCGCGACCGCATCATCCACGCGAAGGCCTTCCGGCGGCTCAAGGACAAGACGCAGGTCTTCATCGCCGCCGAGGGCGACCACTACCGCACGCGCCTGACGCATACGCTCGAGGTGGCGCAGATCGCGCGCACCCTGGCGAGGGCCTTGCAGCTCAACGAGGATCTCACCGAGGCGATCGCGCTCGCGCACGACATCGGCCACACGCCGTTCGGCCATGCCGGCGAGCGGGTGCTGGACGATCTCGTGCCGGGGGGCTTCCGGCATTACGAGCAGAGCCTGCGCGTCGTCGACGTGCTGGAGCGGCCGGGCGGCCTCAACCTGACGCAGGAGGTGCGGGACGGCATCGCCGAGCACACGGCGGCGGGCAGCCCCGCGACGCTCGAGGCGCGGCTCGTGCACCTCGCCGACCGCATCGCCTACGTGAACCACGACATCGACGACGCGATGCGCGCGCAGATCCTCTCGCCCGGGGACCTGCCCGCGGGACCGATCGCGGTCCTTGGACAGCGCCACTCCGAGCGCATCGGCCGCCTCGTGGAGGCGGTGCTGGCGGAATCCGAAGGCCGGCCGGAGGTGGCGATGCGGCAGCGGGAGGCGCAGGCGCTCGAGGAACTGCGGCAGTTCCTGTTCCAGCGCGTCTACTTCGGCTCGCCGCCAAAGGTGGAGGAGAAGAAGGCCGAGGGGCTCCTGCGCACGCTGTACCTGCACTTCCGCCAGCATCCGGAGCTGCTGCCCGAGGGCAGCGCCGAAGGCGACGCGGGCGTGCGGGACTACTGCGCCGGCATGACGGACCACTTCGCCATATCGGTCTACGCGCGCCATTTCCTGCCGAAGCCGTGGCGCGCCGAGGAGAACTAGGCGGCGCCGCCCGGACCTGACCCCGTCCAGGTGCGGGGCGCGAGGCGCCGTGGCCGGCGCGCCGGGCGGAAGGACCGGGGACGGGCGAAGCCGGCGACACGCCGCTGCGCCCGTCCTTCTTCTACTGCGTATTGTCGGCCCAGCGCATTTGCGCCACCGTGGCAGCGATGCCGACCGCGAAGGTGACGAGGAGCACGACGACGCTGCCGGCGGGCAGCGTCGTCAGGCGGCCGCCGAGCGTGCCGCTCAGCAGGGACTCCACCGACCAGGGGAACCAGCGGGCCCAGCCCGTGTGGCCGAACACGTCGCCGAGCGCGAGGGTGGCGACCGCGAAGCCGAGCGGCGCGAGATAGCCCCTGCCGAGCACCGCGACCCAGCCTACGAGGCTCGTGAGCAGGAAGGCGACGCCCGCGACGATCAGCGTCCGGTGCAGGGCCGCGAGCGCGAGGGACAGCGTGAGGCCCGGCAGGGAGAGCGCGAAGCCGATCAGAGCGGCCTCCACGAGCACGGCGGCCACGATCAGCGCCCACCAGACGGCCGCCACGACGAACTTGGCGAGAACGAAGAGGTGCCGCCCGGCTGGGACGGTCAGCATGTTCTTGGCCGTGCCCTCCTGGTACTCCCGCCCGAAGAGGTAGGCGACGACGAAGGCCAGGAGCAGGAGGCCGCCGCCACCCACGACCTGCGTGAGCATCGTGAGGAAGGCGGGCCAGGTCGCCGCGAGCCCCATGAGGCTCGCCTTGGTGCCGACGAGGCCGAGTCCCTTCGCGCGGCCGGGCTCGGCCGCGATCCACATGAAGAGCGCGAGGCCGAGAGGGCCGAGCGAGAACGCGGCGAGCGAGATCAGGGGCACGCGGCTGTGCCTGAGCTTGAGGAATTCGGTGGCGAGCACGTCCGTGAACATCAGGCGTCGCCTCCCGTGAGACGCAGAAAGTAGGTCTCGAGATCCTCCTGGCGGGGCGAGATGCCCGTGAAGGGCACGCCGCCCTGCAGCAGGGCCTGGGCGACGGCCGGCGTGCGCTCCCTGCCCGTGAAGAGGCAGACCGCGTCCCGGCGGAGCTCGTGCTCCCCGAAGCCGGCGGCGGTCAGGGACGCCGCGGCGCGGTCCGGATCGGGTGTCGCGACCTCGAGGTACGCGCGCGCCTTGGCCTGCAACTGCTGGCGGTCGAGCTCCTCGAGCAGCTGGCCCCGGTGCACCATGCCGAGCCGGTCGGCGAGCTGCGCCACCTCCGTGAGGATGTGGCTCGACATGAAGATCGTGACACCGTGCTCGCGCGTAAGGCTTTTCAGGATCTCGCGGATCTCGACGATGCCGGCGGGGTCGAGGCCGTTGGCCGGCTCATCCAGCACGACGAGGTCCGGGCGGTGCAGGAGCGCGCGTCCGAGCGAGAGCCGCTGCTTGTTGCCGAGCGAGAGCTGCCCCGCACGGCGGTCCGCATAGGGGGCGAGCCGCATGAACTCGATGGTGTCCGCGACGGCCCTGCGCGGCGCACCGGTCAGGCGCCGCTGGATGTCGAGGTTCTCCCGCACCGTCAGATTGGGATAGGCGGAGGCGGATTCGATCAGGCAGCCGACGCGCCTGAGGAAGCCACTCGCTCCGGGGCGCACCGTCTCGCCGAGCACCTCGACGCTGCCCGCGGTCGGCTGGATGAGCCCGAGCAGCATGCGGATGGTGGTCGTCTTGCCGGCGCCGTTGAGGCCCAGGAAGCCGTAGATCTCGCCGCGCCGCACGGTGAGGTCGAGATCGCGCACGGCCACGACCTGCGGGTAGCGCTTGGTGAGCCCGCGCACGGCGATCGCGGCCTCGCCGCTCATGACGGCTCTCCCCGGTAGCCGAGCGCGCGCAGCGCGAGGTCCGCCGCGGAGCGCAGAGCCTTAGGCGTCTCCGCGAGGGGCGTGCCGGAGAACTCCGTGCCCTGCAGCCCGCTCAGCACGAACCAGGCGGCGCTCCGCGCGTCGGGGACGTCGAACGTCCCTTCCGCCACGCCCTGGCGGATGACCTGCTCCATCAGGTCCACGAGCCTCGGCGCCAGTGCGGCGACGAGGCGGTCGTGCAGGGGCCTGTTCTCCTGAAGGTGCATGAAGTCCACGACCGCGGGGGTGCCGGGCACGGTCGCGAGGCGGCCGAGGACGTCGCAGAGCATGCGCAGCCGCGCGGCGGCCGAGAGCCCCTCGGCCTGCATGGCTTCGGTGAGGCTGGCCTGCAGCGCGTCGACCAGCTGGTCGACGACGGCCAGCAGCACGTCGTCCTTGGTCTTGAAGTAGAGGTAGAAGGTGCCCTGGGCGACACCGGCCGCCTTGACGATGTCGCTCACCAGGGTGTGCTGCACGCCCTGTTCGGCAAAGGTCCTGGCCGCGGCCGACACGAGCTCCGCGTAGCGGACGTCGCGGCTGCGCCTCGATGCCATGCTGCTCCGCCTCCGCACGATAACTGACTGACTATCAGTCAATACCATGACGCATCCAATGTCAAGACTCCAGGCGATCGCCGCACGGCCTGCACGGCAGGCGGCATGGCGGCCCAGGGTGGCCATCGGCGCCCGCGCCGCGGAGGATTCGCGCCGCCTGCGGCGAAGCGATCGATGGGTAGCGAGAGGGAGGTGTCCTTCTTGCCCTTCCGCACGGAGGGGCTCGACGAGCTCAGGCGCAAGGCGGACATCGTCGCCGTGGTGAGTCAGACGGTGGCCCTCAGGCGCCAGGGACAGCGGCTCGTCGGACTCTGCCCGTTCCATCAGGAAAAGAGCCCGTCCTTCTCCGTCTCGCCAGAGCGGGGCCTTTTTTACTGCTTCGGCTGCCACGCCGGTGGCGACGTCATCGACTACATCATGAAGCGCGACGGCTTCTCCTTCCCCGACGCCGTCGCATTCCTCGCGGCCGAGTTCCACGTGGAACTGCCGGAGGAGGAGGCGACGCCGGAGGCGGCCCAGCGCCAGGAGCGGCGCGCGGTGCTGCTTCGGCTGCTCGAGGCGGCGCAGCAGCGCTTCGCGCGGCATCTCGTGGGACCGGAGGGGGAGGCCGCCTGCCGTTACCTCGCAGGCCGCGGCTTGAAGGGCGACGACCTGCGCCAGTTCGACCTCGGCTACGCCGTCGGGGGCGACGACGTCTGCCGCGCGCTCGGGGCCCCGCCTGAGCTGCTGGTCGAGGCGGGGCTCGGCGCGCGCAGCCAGGGCGGCCGCCTCTACGACCGCTTCCGCGAGCGGGTCACGTTCGCGATCCGCGACCGCGCGGGCCACATCGTCGGCTTCGGCGGGCGGCTCATGGGCGACGGGCAGCCGAAGTACCTCAATTCCGCCGAGACGCCGCTCTTCCACAAGGGCAGCCTGCTCTACGGCTGGTCGTGGGCCCAGCGCAAGATGCGCGGGGAACAGGCCGTGACGCTCGTGGAGGGCTACATGGACGCCATTGCCCTGCACCGCCACGGCTTCGTGGCCACCGTCGCGACGCTCGGCACGTCGCTCACGGAGGATCACGCGCGCCAGATCGGGCGCGCCGTGAAGCGCGCCTACCTCGCCTTCGACGGCGACGCGGCGGGCCAGGCGGCCGTGCGCAGGAGCGCGCAGCCGCTGCTCGAGCAGGGGGTCGAGGTGCTGGTGGCGCGGCCCCGCCTCGCCAAGGATCCCGACGAGATCCTGCGGGCGCCGGATGGTGCCGACGCATGGCGGGACACGCTCGCGCATGCGCTCGGCGTCACGGACTGGCTCTTCGAGGTCTCGGCCGGTGCGCACGACCCCTCGACCCCCGAGGGCAAGGCCGCGATCGCGCAGGAGGTCTTCACGGTCATCCGCGCGATGCCGAGCCCGCTCGTGCGCGACGAGGAGCTGAGGCGTCTCGCAGGGCGGCTGGAGGTGCGGGAGGAAGCCCTACGCCAAGAGTTCCAGCGCGGTGCGCGCAGCGGCGACAGAACGCATACGCTGGCGAGTCCTAGGAATAGTACTAGGAACGCTGCGGAGACGCCGAAGATCCCCGAATGGCTTCCCATCGAGCAGCAACTGCTTGCGCTGGCGGCCCAGTATCCCCGGCGGGCGGCGGAGATCCGCGCCGCCTGCAAGCCCCTGCGCGATCCGACCCTCGACTTGGCCCTGGAGCTGGCCGCCACCGGCCGGGACGGCTCCGCCGCCCAGGACGAGGCGGTGCGCAGCGCCTGGGCGCAGGCGTCGCTCGCGGTGGACCTGCCGGAGGCCGAGGTGCAGAAGACCATCGCGCGCTGGGCGCAAGCAGGTATTAGGCTTCGCCTGAACGAAGTCAATCGACGCATTCGTGAGCTCCTAGAGGCGGGCCAAGCGGTCGATCCGTCGCTGCTAGTCCTGTCCCATGAACTCAGCCGCGAACTAGCCGGATCCGCTAAAGGAGGTGAGCAGCGGCCATGAACGCGAAGGATCTTCCCATCGAGGGCATGCAGGAGCTTATCCGCAGGGGCAAGGAAGCCGGGTCACTCACCTATGACGACATCGGCAAGGCCCTGCAGGGCAATGAACTGACGCCCGAGCAGATCGACGCGATATATGAGCAGCTGCAGGACCTCGGCATCGAGGTGATGTCCGGGAACGAGGCGGCGGACGGCAAGGTCCAGGACGAGGTCGAGGAAGTCGACCTCAGCGTTCCCGATGGCGTCGCCATCGACGACCCCGTCCGGATGTACCTCAAGGAAATCGGCCGCGTGCCGCTGCTCACGGCGGAGGACGAAGTGGATCTGGCACGCCGCATCGAGGAGGGCGACGAGGACGCGAAGCGCCGCCTCGCGGAGGCCAACCTGCGCCTCGTCGTCAGTATCGCCAAGCGCTACGTCGGCCGCGGCATGCTGTTCCTCGACCTCATCCAGGAAGGCAACCTCGGCCTCATCAAGGCGGTCGAGAAGTTCGACTACCGCAAGGGCTACAAGTTCTCCACCTACGCCACCTGGTGGATCCGCCAGGCCATCACGCGGGCGATCGCCGACCAGGCGCGCACCATCCGCATCCCGGTGCACATGGTGGAGACGATCAACAAGCTGATCCGCGTCCAACGCCACCTCCTGCAGGAGCTCGGCAGGGAGCCGACGGCGGAGGAGATCGCGGAGGAGATGGACGTCTCCGTGGAGCGCGTGCGGGAAATCCTCAAGGTGGCCCAGGAGCCGGTGTCCCTCGAGACGCCGATCGGCGAGGAGGAGGACTCGCACCTCGGCGACTTCATCGAGGACGAGGACGCGCCTGCGCCGGCCGAGGCCGCGAGCTACCTCCTGCTGCGCGAGCAGATCAGCGAGGTGCTCTCCTCCCTGACGCCCCGCGAGCAGAGGGTGCTGGAACTTCGCTTCGGCCTCGATGACGGCCGTGCGCGCACTCTGGAGGAAGTGGGCCAGGTGTTCGGCGTGACGCGCGAGCGCATCCGCCAGATCGAGGCGAAGGCCCTCAGAAAGCTGCGCCATCCGAGTCGGTCGAAGAAGCTCAAGGACTATCTGGAATAGGCCGGACGATGTGCGGAGAGGACCGGGCGATGGCCCGGTCTTTCGTCACGCTCTGGAGTGCGGACAGGGGAGGAGGTGCGCTGCACCTGGCCCTCCCCTGGGCTACTGCGCCGCCCACAGACTTGCGGGCGGCCGCCGCCAGGCGCTGGACCCGGCGAGACGGCCGGTGACCCTGCGCCCGCGAATCCCCCTCGCCCGGATCAGGACACGAAGTAGATGACCGCCACGACGAGACCGATCGCCACGACGAGCTGGCGGAGGAGCACAGGCTTCACGCGCCCCGCGAGGCGGCCGCCGAGCGATCCGCCGAGCAGCGAGCCGAGGAACATCACGACGGCGGCCGGCCACACCACCTTGCCGGAGAAGACGAAGAACACGGCCGCTGCCACGTTGGTGGCGAGGGAGACGGCCTGCTTGAGTGCGTTCAGGCGCGTGAGCGAGTCCTCGAGCGCGAGACCGAGTACCCCGAGCGTGATCACGCCGAGGCCCGCGCCGAAGTATCCGCCGTAGACTGTCGCGAGCCCGATGGCGGGCAGGCCCCAGCGCTCCGAGACACCCTTGCCGCGCCGTTCGGCCCGGCGGTCGAGCCAGGTGCGCAGGCGCGGCTGGACCGCGAGAAGCATGGTGCCGAGCAGGATCAGGTACGGAACGAGAAAGCGGAAGACGTGCTCCGAGGTCACCTGCAGCAGAAGCGCGCCCGCGAGTCCGCCGATGATGCCGGCCGGCAGCAGCGTCCAGAGCCGCCGTTCCTGGCCCCGCAGGTCCTGTCGCTGCGCGAGGGTGCCGCCGAGGTAGCCTGGGCAGAGGGCGACCGTGTTCGTCATGTTGGCCGCGACGGCGGGCAGACCGACGGCGGTGAGAACGGGGAACGTGATCAGGGTACCGCCGCCGGCGAGGGCGTTGACGGCGCCGCCGGCGACGGCGGCCAGGAAGACGAGACCGAACTGCACGAGGCTGAGCATAGGCAGGATCCTTTGCTTCGACGTCGAGACGCACGGAACTGGCCCGCATGGAACAACGCACAGCTGGCCGCTGGCCCGAGGCCCCACGTCTGGAAGTGTAGCGTTTGGAGGGCAGTCAGGCATAGCAACCTCTGGTGCCGGACCCAGCGCAGGTTGATCGGAGGCAGGCCGTGGGGGACAATGATGAGCGCTAGGCGAATTTGTCCGTCCGGCTGCGTTGCGGCCGGCCGCGGGCCACGAAGGGGTGCGTGCCGCTGTGAAGATGCGCAGGCTGGGCAAGGACGGGCCGGAGGTGTCGGCGCTCGGGCTCGGATGCATGGGCATGTCGGACTTCTACGCGGGACGGGATGACGAGGAGTCGATCCGCACCATCGCGCGGGCTCTCGACTTGGGCGTTGACTTCCTGGACACCGCCGACATGTACGGCGTCGGCCGCAACGAGGAACTGGTGGGGCGCGCGATCCGGGGACGCCGCCAGGATGTGTTCCTGGCCACCAAGTTCGGCAACGTGCGCGGGCCGAACGGCGAGCACCTCGGCGTCAACGGCAGGCCCGAGTATGTGCGCGAGGCCTGCGACAAGAGCCTCAGTCGCCTCAAGGTGGACCACATCGATCTCTACTACCAGCACCGCGTGGATCCCGAAGTGCCGATCGAGGACACCGTCGGGGCCATGTCCGAGCTGGTGCGCCAGGGCAAGGTGCGTTTCCTCGGCCTCTCGGAGGCGGCCGCCGCGACGATCCGGCGCGCCGTGAGGGTGCATCCGATCGCGGCGCTGCAGACCGAGTACTCGCTCTGGACCCGGCACGTCGAGGAGGAGATCCTGCCGACGTGCCGCGAGCTCGGCATCGGCTTCGTTCCCTACAGCCCTCTCGGCCGCGGCTTCCTCACAGGGCGCATCCGCTCGCAGGAGGACCTGCCGGAGAACGACTACCGCCGCGTGTCGCCGCGCTTTGAGACCGGGAACCTGCAGCAGAACCTGCGCCTTGTCGCCCGCGTCGAGGAGATCGCAGAGGAGCGCGGCGTGACGCCGGCGCAGCTCGCCCTGGCATGGGTGCTCCACCGAGGCGACGACATCGTGCCGATCCCCGGCACCAAGCGCCGCAGCTACCTCGAGGAGAACCTGCGGGCGCTGGAGATCGAGCTCTCGCCGCAGGAGGTCGAGCGGATCGGCGGCGCCTTCGCCCCTGACGAGGTGTCCGGCGAGCGCTATCCCGAAGGGGCCATGCGCGCCATCGACCGCCCGCGCTGACCGTGCCAAGGCCGTTCGACCTCTCGTGCCCGCACGTGAGCGTCTCGTGACGCGGGTCGCAGGCAGAGCCGGCGGCGCGACGTGGCTACTGCGCCTCTTCGTGTTCGGCACAGGGGCCGCGGTGATGGCGGTCGAGTTCGGCGCCGAGCGCTTGATGGAGCCCTTCTTCGGCTCGTCGCAGCTCGTCTGGGCGAGCCTGATCGGCCTCATCCTGCTCGCCCTCGCCATCGGCTACGAGGTGGGAGGAAGGCTTGCCGATCGCTGGCCGCACCGTGCGACGCTCGGCTACGTCACGCTCGGGTCCGGTGTCTTCGTGGCGCTCCTGCCGCTCATGGCGGAACCGTTGCTGCGGGCCATGGTCGGCGGGCTCCTCGGGACGCCGGCGGGCGTCGTGCTGGCGTCGCTATTTGGCACGGTGCTGCTCTTCATGCCGCCCGTCGCCGCCCTCGGCGTCGCGAGTCCGTTCGCGATCCGCCTGGCCGCGGCGGGCGACGAGACCTCGGGCCGGCGGGCCGGTTCGCTCTACGCCTTCTCGACGTTCGGCAGCCTCTTTGGCACGTTTCTGCCCGCGTTCTGGACGATCCCGAGCTTCGGCGTGCGGGCAACCTTCTGGCTCGCGGCGGGTCTCCTGATCGTGCTCGGCTTCGTCATGGCGAGGTCCTGGCGCCTCAGCCCGCTCGTGCTGCTGCCGATGCTCCTGCCCCTTGCCGCATCGCCGCTGCTGAAGCCGATGCCCGGCTTGATCGGAGAGTGGGAGACGCCGTACCAGTTCGCGGAGGTCTATCGGCTGCCGGGCGGCGCTACGGCGCTCTCTGTCAACGACGCCGCGGGCATCCAGTCACTCTACACGCCAGCTCGCCTCACGGGCCTCTACTATGACGCCTACCTCGTCCTGCCGTTCCTCTTCCCGCGGCAGGAGACCGTCTCGACCTTGCTCGTGGGCATGGCCGCGGGGACGATCCCGACCATGCTGCAGCGCGACGTCAGCCCCTACCGCAACGTGCGGCTGACGGGTGTGGAGATCGATCCTACGCTGGTGGCGCTGGGCCGCCGCTACTTCCACCTGCGGCCCGACGCCGCCAAGGTGGTGCAGGACGACGGCCGCGTCTATCTGGAGACCACGACGAAGCAGTACCGGCTGATGATCGTCGACGCGTACAGCCAGGAGATCTACATTCCCTTCTATCTGACGACGCGGCAGTTCTTCGCGCTCTGCCGCTCCCATCTGACACAGGACGGCGTGCTCGCCCTGAACGTCAACGCCGTCTCGAACCACGCGGCGCTCCTCCAGGCGATCGAGCGGACGGCGATGGCCGTCTTTCCCCACGTCTACGTCGCGAGGGCCCCTGGACTTTACAA
This sequence comes from Bacillota bacterium, assembly GCA_021845645.1. The sequence goes on along the minus strand of JAJZVM010000032.1, from coordinate 8,038 downwards.
CCGGCTGATCGTGGCGAGCCCAAGACCGCTCAGCTTGCCCCAGGCCGAGATCCTGCCGGGTTATCTGCAGCCGGTGGCGCTGGGGCTCAGGACGACCTGGCGACGGCCAAGGCCTGGACCCGGCCTCGTCCTGACCGACAACCTGGCGCCGGTGGAGACCCTGACCGACCAGATGATCCTCGATCGCCTGGGGGAGATCCTCTAGGCGTAGAGCAATGCCAGATTGGATCATCACCTTCTGGGCGAGGCGAGGCGGCATGCGAGGCTGGCTGGGCGGAAGCTCGGACTTCGTTCTCTGGATCGTGGTCCCGCTTGTGTTGGCTCCGTTCATCCTCGCGGCGGCGGTCACGCTGCTTTGGTCCTCCCTGGTGCCGACGGTCGGCAGCGATCAGGTGCACATGCTGCCGCTCTGGATGCCAGTGAGCGGTACGGCGGCTGCGCTCCTCCTGCTGCTCGCGGCAGGCAGACGGCCCTCATCGCCTGCTGTGCCTGGCGTTTACCTGGGCCTCCTCGGCCTCGTCGCCGGCATCCTCCTGGCGGGGGCACGGGCGGAGGGTCTATCCAAGGGAATGCAGGCCATGCTGCAGGTGCTGCTGCCCGTCGCCCTTGCGGCAGGCCTGCCGCTGCTCTGGGGATGGGTACGTGGGCTGACGGCGCGGCGCTTGCGCCGGACGATCGTAGACCCTGCCGTGATCTGCATCGCCGGCATGCGGAGCTCGGCGGAGGTCTGGCATGGCCTTCTGCCCCTGCTCCGCCGGCTGGGACCTGTCAAGAGGCTGGCGCTGCCAGGATTCGGGACGACGCCCAGGCCGCGCCGTCCGATGCCTGTTGAAGAGCAGATCCAATGGCTCGGGGCCGAAGTCGGCAATCGCCCTGCGGTGATCGTGGGACATTCCTACGGAGCCCACCTGGCGCTCAGATACGCCATCTACGACCCAGAGCGGGTCCAGGCATGCATCTTGATCGCACCGGCCCTCCTGAGGGTGGGCGAGGGACCGCCGAGACCTCCCGTGATGGCCGCGCCGTGGCTTGAACGGCACCTGCTCGACGCCGTGGCAGGACCGCCGGGCGTGAGCATCTGCCTCATCTACGGCGAACGGGATCCCCTGGTCCCGGTGGCAGCTGCCCCGGAAGCGGCCCAGCGTCTGGGCGCGGAGCTGCACGTCGTTCCCGGCATGGGCCACCTCTTCACGTCCCACGTACGGGAGCTGCGAGCCATCCTGGCGCCGTTCCTCGAGAGCCTCCGGCCCCTCCCGGAGGACATCGCGACCATCGGTCGCCGCAAGGGCGAGACGGACGTCACGTGAGCCAAGGCGCGCGCTCCTTGTCCAGGGCCGTGGGCGGTGCCAGGCTGAGGCGCCTCCCACGGCGATGGCTGGACTCTACTCGCCCATCGTGCCGGCGCCCTCCGCCTCGAGGAGACTGCCGAGGCGCCTGGCTGCCTGGCGTCGCGTGTCGACGAGCACGTGCGCGTAGACGCGGGCGGTGAGCGCAGGGCTCTCGTGTCCCAGATGGGCAGCGATCTCCCGAATGCCCACCCCTGCCAGTAGCTGCAGGCTCGCGTTGGTGTGCCGCAATGCGTGCAGCCCGTAGGCGGGAAGCCCTGCCTGCCGGCGGATGCCTGCCCAGGCGCGCGTCACGTTCCGCCGAAACAACATGGTCCCGGTGCGGCTCGGGAAGACGAGTCCCCGACCATCGAGACCTTCCTCGGCGAGCCTCTCATGCTGACGGAGCAGCAGTGCGACCGTCTGGGGCGTGAGCGCGATCTCCCTGAGGCCGGCGGCCGTCTTCGGCGACCCCACGACGAGCCGTCCGCCCACCTCTGCGGCGCTGCGGCTCACGCGCAGGCTCTGCCCGCCGAGGTCCACGTCGGACCAGCGCAGGGCCAAGGCCTCGCCGATGCGCAGGCCGGTCTGCCAGAGGAACGAAAAGAGCAAACCGAGGCGGTGATGCACCGCGACGGCATCGAGCCGGCGCACATCGGCCAGCGCGAACGACGTCACGCGGCGCGGGGCCGCCTTCGGGGCGCGCACGCGCCGGAAGGGGCTCTGGTCGAGGATGCCGAGGCGCACGGCGTCGCCGAGGGCGGCGCGCAGCACGGCCATGGCGGATGTGACGGTGCCCGCGGAGAGCCTGCCGCCGCTGCGCGCGTCCTTGCGGGCGAGTTCGCCGAGCCAGGACTGCAGGCGAAGCGGTGTGAGTTCGCCGAGGCTCAGCGCGCCGAGATGGGGCAGGATGTGCAGGCGGTTGAGCCGGCGGTAGGTGTCGAGGGTCGCCGGGCGCAGCTCCGCCGAGCGGGCGGCGAGCCACTCCCCCATGTATTCGGTGAGGTTCATCTGGGCGGAGGCGTCGGATTGGCTCAGAGACATCGATGGCACACTCCTTCGCACGAGTGTGGCCCAGAACAGGGAGCATATGGAAGAGAATGGACGTACGGTCGTGGCCTACGCTACCCAATGCGCCGTTGCGAACAGCGCGACGAAGAAGGCGCCGCAGACGATCGACACCCAGAGGATCGGCCGGATCCAGCGCGGGTGCTCCGCGAGGAAGAGGCCGCCCGCGAGGAAGATCGGCCAGGCGGACAGGAGGAAGCGCGGCGCGGACATCAGCGGCACGCCGTTCGAGGGGTAGAAAAGCGGCACCAGAAGCACGACCAGCGCGTACGACCACAGCATCGGCCGGAGCCGCCGGATCGCGAGGTAGAGGAGGACGAGGCCGAGCAGGGCGAAGAGCAGGTTCCACGTGTTGCTGATCACGACGAGCGGCTCGCCGGTCGCGAAGAGGTGCGGCCAGGCGAGCTGCGGCATGTGCTGCCAGAAGTCCCGGAGCGCTACCGAGAACGTGGTCCAGGGCGGCGCGAAGCTGCGCCCCCAGTGGGCCTGCACGTGCTGGAACGTGAGCGGGTCGCCGAAGGTGAAGAAGAGGTAGGCCATGTACGCAAGAAGACCGAGCGGCACCAGCAGCAGCGAAAGCCAGCTGCGCCAGGGACGGTGCTGCTGCCAGAGCGTCAGGAGGATCGGCAGGCCGAGCAGGATGCCATCCACCGAGGCCGCCGAGGCGATGCCGGCCAGGACGGCCGCCCAGCCGATGCGGCCGAGCGAGAGCAGATAGAGCGTGCCTGCCGTGAGCAGCAGCACGAGCGCCTCCGGGTAGACGGCGGTGAAGTAGAAGCTGCTTGGGAAGAACGCGAGCGCCAGGATGGTGTACCAGGCGGCGTCCTGGCCGAGTTCGCGGCGCGCGATCAGGTAGATGAGCCAGTTGCCGCCGAGGAAGCAGGCGGAGGAGGTCAGGATGCCCGACACGGGCGTGCTTCCGAGGAGACGCACGATTAGGGGATAGAGCGGGAAAAAGGCCGTGGCGACGGCACGTCCCGTGTAGCCCATGGCTGCGATGGAGAGATACCAGAAGCCGTCCCAGTGCGCCCAGACGCCGAGGAGGCTCTGTCCCCAGTAGCTCGACGGCGGCACGAGATAGCCGGGCACGGTCTGGACCCAGGCGTGCGGGAAGAAGCGGTAGGCGAGGGCCCCGACCTCGAAGACGAGGATGCGGGACATGACGACGAGCGCCGCGAGGAGGGTGATCGGCGACTGGAGCCAGGAGACGGCGGCGCCCTCCTGGGGCAGCAGCGCTTGCAGCGCCTTGCGCGTCGAGAATGCCCGGTTCAAGGCGTCACCCGCTTCTGGAAGAGCGTTTTCGGCAGGTTGCGCAGACGGATCGGCGCCACCTTCTGGTCGTTGACGTAGGTCACCAGGACGAAGAGGTCGTACATCGAGAGCCTGGTGCTGGATCCCTGCAGGACCTCGCCGGCGAGCACGGTGCTGTCGCCGCCCTGGAGCTGCGGCACGTAGCTGATGAGATCCGTGAGCACCTGGACCTGGCCCTTGCGGTCCGGCCGGGCGTTCGGCCAGCCGAGGTCGGCGAGCGCCTGCTGCGGCGTCAGGGTCAGAGGCCACTCGGGCACGCCCTGTTGAAGCGTCGCGATCACGTTCTCGACGACGCCGCCGTCGATCACGATGTAGCCGGAGAGCTTGATGCCGAGATCTGTGGCCACGTTCGCCGCGATCTCCCCCGCGGAGAGCGAGGGCGCGGCCTCGGCCAGCGTGGGCCCCTCCTGGGTCGCCAGGGTGCCGGACACCGGCAGGATGCCGATGCTGCGGCTCTTCGGCTGGATGACGGCGACGAACGCCGCGATGCCGGGTCCGGACGTGCTCGCGTCCGTCCCGCGGATCGCGACGAGCACCGCCTGAGATTTGGCGGTGGTCGGGTCTGGACGCTGGGCGGTGCCGCCGGCATGGATCAGGAGCGCCGCCGCGACGACGGCGAGGATCGCGAGCCAGAGCAGCAGGCGCCGTCCGAGAAACCCTGGGTGATGCCGCTGCGGCACGGCGCCTGGGTTCTCGGGGCCACCGCGGCCGCTCAGCATCCAGCCGCACCCCATGGCGGGCCTTCAAGCCTCAAGGGTTGCCGCATCACGTTCCTGCGGCGGGCGCAAGAGGCTGCAAGCAGCTCTGTGAAGGCCCCCGGTTCGTGAACAAGATGTGTCAAAGGCCTCACCGACCCGAGCGCGAACGCCAGCAATAAGACAGTCGTTCGGCGTGTCGTCGTCGGCACCTGCCTTTCGCGTGGTCGTGCCTGGACCATGAGTTGCGGTTTCAGTATAGCGTCCCGGATGGCGGACATCCTGGGGCCATCGTGAGGGTTGGCACAGAATGCATCGAGCATGCGAGGGACGGCCAAGGCTCGACAAGCCGCACCTGGCGCGGTTTGACGGGGTTCGGGCAGAGAGGTCACCCTCACAGCATTGCCCAGTCGCCGCCCAGACTCGCGCAGATCGGGACGCAGCGCAGCGGGCTGGTCGGCAAGTGGACTTCGCCGCTGCCGCGCCGCCGCTTGACCGCCCTACGCCGCCCCGTTACAATGGCAGTTGTCGAGACGTTCCTCGATAGCTCAACGGTAGAGCATCCGGCTGTTAACCGGAGGGTTGCAGGTTCGAATCCTGCTCGAGGAGCCAACTTTTTGGGGTTCGGCATGGGCCCATAGCTCAGCGGTAGAGCTGCCGGCTCATAACCGGTTGGTCGCATGTTCGAATCATGCTGGGCCCACCAAAGTTTCGGGCGCGTAGCTCAGTGGTAGAGCGCATGACTCACATTCATGAGGTCGCAGGTTCGAAACCTGCCGTGCCCACCATTTCGAAACCCGCTTCCCGCAAGGGTTGCGGGTTGTCTTCTTGCTCACGCGAGGCGGCTGGCGAAGAGACGTGTGCCGTAAGGTGTGCCATGCGCCGTGCACGTTCGCCAAAGCCCTGCTCTAGCCTGGGCAGGGCATCACGGCGGCTGACCTGTGACGCTTTGGCCTGAGTTCCGGGCGCGGCCGTGCGTTCCGAGCAGAAGGCGACGTGTCTCGGTCCCCGCGGGATCGCTTTTCGGCGTCGGAGCCTGTCGGCGTGCCTTTCTTCCCGATACCGGCGCCTTCGAGATCCAAGGATACGGCTGTCGTTCAGGGGAAACGATTTCGGTGCCAGGCTCTATCTCAGGCAGACCCTCGGAGGTGGTCCTCTGTCACAGGTGCAGACTCCGAAAGGGCGGCAGACACTGATCGTCCGCGGAATCTGGTACGTGGAGGGATTTCTGCTCATCCTGTTCGCGTTCCGGTTCGTGCTGGCGCTGCTGGGGGCAAACCCGGTTAATGCGTTTGCAAACTTCATCTACGCCACGACTATGCCCTTCGTCTCGCCCTTTTTCAGCCTGTTCGGCTACAGCGCGGCCTACGGCGTCTCGCGGCTCGAGGTCTATACGCTGGTGACGATGGCCGTCTACGCCATTGCTGGCTGGGGCATCGTCAAACTGGTCACCATCACGCGCCTGGAGGGCGAGTAGCTGGTCTTGCGCCGATCGGGGGGAGGGAGCGGCGCCACAGGCGCTGCGAGTTCTTCGCGTTGCCTCCGCGCGGCCACGGATCGAACCTGTGCTCGCGCTTGAGGCCGACGCCGGGTTGCTGCAGGGTCGCCGACTCGCTTCGCGCAGGTAAGAAGGTTCACGCTCGCCAGCGGCTTTTGACAGCTGCCGGCGAGCGAAGCGTCGTATTTCCCGGTTTCCGAGGGCCTAGCGGGACGGGCCGGGTGTGGGCACGCCCAGGTGCTTCGCGATGCAGCGGTTCGGCGTAGACAGAATGAACTCCCTCGATGCGTGCATCTGCACGAGTGATGCGACCTCCGTATGCCATCGACCACAACGGCCGCCCATCGAGGTATACCGTCTCTTGCCCCACGAGGCGTCGCATGCCGAAGTAAACGCCCCTGCACACGTATTCGCCGCAACGGTACGCGACCTGCTTCGAGCGGGATGGGCTGGTTCCAAAACCGATGCATTGAACAGACATGTGGAAGACGGCGGCGCCGTCGAGGGGTCCAACCGGCTCGCCTTTAAACCCCTCCTGGCGTGGCCGAGGCAAGGTGCTCCCCATGACAGCCCGTGCCGCACGCCGAGCCGGCCGGGGTCTACAGGGGCGGCGGTATCCCGGCGTTGCAGATGGCTTCAATCTGCCGCGGAGGCCTGCATCTGCTGGACGGGCACGAAGTTCCATAGCGTCCTTGCGGCCACCACCGCCCAGAATGACGCCAGGAGCAGGAAGAAGGCGACGGCGAAGATCCTGAGGAGTGGTACGTTGAGCGCTGCATAGAGAAAGTTCGTCCCGGCGGTGAACACTCCCAATGGGAACGTCAGTCCCCACCAGCCGAGGTTGAAAGGAAGCCCGTGTCGCGCGTAGTGCACGGTGAACAGCATGCTCATGACGAGCCACCAGAGGCCAAAGCCCCATAGCGCGAGGGCGATGAGGACCGCGCCGCCGTACATGCCGTGGCCGACAGCGCCGAACAGGAGCGGCATCTGCCGACCAAGGTCGATGAGTCCCATGACGCCCGTGCCGAGCGTGCCTAGCGAGATCCACGTGGAGATGGCCATTTCACGTGGGGGCAGTTTGTGCAGAACGAGGCGCAGGAACAGCACGCCGAGGATCAGAAAGGCGAGGGGCACGCTGAGGGCCCACTGCGCCATGCTCACAATGGTCAGGGTCCTCTCCAGCCCAAGCGAAGCCATGTGCGGCACGAGAAGACCGCCGCTCGCCGCTGTGACCTCCGCCGGCACGACAGGCATCAGCCACACCGCGGTCATCCGGTCGAGGCGATGGTCGTGACTCAGGAACATCACGTACGGAACGAGGATGCCAGACGCAATCGCCAGCACGACGTTCGCGATCCAGAGGTCGTACGCGATGGTGAGGGACGCGGGACCGAAGAGCGAGATACCCATGTCGACGAAACCGTTGACGATGGTCGTCAGCGCCATTGGGATCGCGCCGAGGAACATCGACTGCACCGGATCGTGCAGGATCTCTCGCATCCCGCGGCGGTCGATGAACCCGCGACAAACAAACAAGGCAAAGAACAGTGTCACGAGGACGATGTTGACGAGCCAGAGGGCGGTACCGGCGTCCTTGAGCCAGAGCGGCCCGCCAGGCATTGTGTATGCCCCAAGCGCGGTGATCCCCGTGCCCATGCCGACGGTGAACCAGTTCGGCGTGAACCGTTTGCACGTATCCATTTACCGGCCCCCCGTTGCGTATGCCACCATTCTGGCAGGGAGACGGCGGTGCAACATACGGCCATTTCCAAGGTGCGTTCAGCATTTCTGAAAGCGGCCCCGGACACTCTAGAAGACCGGTGAGAAACCGGGGAGTGTAAAGAGGTTCAGGCGACACCAGGGGCTGCGGAACAAGGAGTTGAGGACGTGGTGAAGGGCGGCGGCGGCGCTCTTGAGGGCCGTAAGCAGGAGGGCACCGCCCACCCGCATCGCCGCCTGGCCGGTGCCCTCCTTGCGGGGGGCAGCGGCCAGCCGCCTCAGGTTCTGCACCGTAGCGGTCATCAGGGCTTGGATGTTCATCATCTCGAGGCCCAGGCCTTTGGCTCGTCGCATGCCGTGACACTCCTTGGCTTCGGCCCAGGTGCGCTCGATGCGGGTCCTGGCTCGGGCGAGTTCGGGCG
>JAJZVM010000031.1 GCA_021845645.1 Bacillota bacterium | reverse complement strand
ACCTTGATGAAGCCAAGCGATGGCTTGCACAGGCAGCGCTCGACTTGCAAACCGCCACGGACAACATCACGATGCATCCGTATGCCGCCTGTTTCTTCAGTCAGCAAGCCGCTGAAAAGGCAACGAAGTCGTTTTCGATTGCTGAGGCGGGCGATTACAAGAGATCCCATGACATCATGGGCAATCTCAAATCCTCGCAAGCACTACAGGATTTGATTGCAATGCAGGATGCCACCCTGCTCGATTCCTTCTACATCTCCACAAGGTACCCCGACGCATGGCCTGGGGGCATCCCGGGTGAACGATACACCGTAGAACAAGCTCGCCAAGCTGTTGAGAAGGCTTCACGTATATTGGGTGTATGTACGCATCTCCTGGCCGAGTTGGAGACTCAGTCTTCGGCGGATGCGTCGGACGAGGATTAGACGCAGGATCGAGTCTCAGCATCTGAGGCGCAGCATCAACCCCCTGCCAGAACCTTGCGCCGCTCGACGACGAGGTTGCTGCAAGTTCGCACTTGCAACCGGATTTGCTACCATTTTGGGTAGCACAGGACGTAAACTATAGACGCTGCAGAAAGCAAAACTCGCGCCGGGGGCGGGTTTCAGCCACATTGCGCTGCCAGAAGATAGGTTGATGGATAACTACGAATCAAGAGGTCGCAGGTTCGAATCCTGCCGGGCGCGCCAAAGTTTTTCCAAGAGGTTGATTTGAAACCCGCTTCCCACAAGGGATTGCGGGTTTCATCGTTTCCACGGCTTGGCGCGGTATTCCGCGGCCGTGTGCGACTGCCACCCAATTTGCCACCGAACGCTCACGAGTTACAGCTAGCCGCCTTGCCGGCCCGACAGTGACGGGTATGTGTTTCATGTGGTAGTCTACTACAGGTGGGTATGCATTTCACATTCAGAAGGGGCAGTGGTGGACGGTGGAGACCGGGAAGTGGAAGTGGTGGGCGCTCGCAGCCGTCAACCTCGCAGTTGTGATGGTATCGCTCGACGCCACCGTGCTCAGCGTCGCTCTGCCGACGCTCGCACATGCGCTGCATGCATCGGAGGCAGACCTGCAGTGGTTCACCTCTGGATACCTGATCGCGTTGTCAGCTGCCATTTTGCCTGCCGGTCTCCTCGGAGACCGCTACGGGCGCAAACGCGCCATGCTGGTTTCGCTCGCCCTTTTTGGCATCTCCTCCGCAGCGTGCGCCTACGCGCCTTCGCCGGGCGCCTTCATTGCCGAACGCGCTGTGCTCGGTGCGACGGGGGCAGCGGTGATCGTGATGGCGGTATCCGCTCTGACGGTCATCTTCAACGAGGCGGAGCGCTCGCGCGCTGTCGGCATCTGGGCGGCTGCAAACTTTCTGGCGCTCCCGATTGGCCCGCTTCTCGGAGGCTGGCTCCTCAGCCACTACTGGTGGGGTTGGGTCTTCCTGCTCAACGTTCCAGTTGCCGTTCTCGCTTTCGTCGCCGTTGCCGCGCTGGTGCCGGAGTCCCGGGCTAGTGAGCGGCCGAGGGTCGATATCCCCGGCGTCGTCAGCTCGGTCATCGGCCTTGTAGCCCTGACCTTCGGCCTGATCCAGGCGGGGGAACATGGATGGAGCAACAGCACGGCGTTCGTTATGATGATCGGGGGCGTCGCGGTCCTTGCCGCGTTCCTGCTCTGGGAGCGCCGGCTAAGCCGACGTCCGGGAGGCGAGCCGCTGATCGATCCGGCGCTACTTAACTCAGGTTCCTTTACGTGGAGCGTGATTCTGCAGGCGTTCGGCGTCCTCGCCTTGATCGGCGTGCTATTCACGATGCCGCAGTATTTTCAAGGTGTACTCGGCGCCGATGCGATGGGCTCAGGATTGCGCTTGTTGCCGCTCGTAGGTGGCTTGGTTGTCGGCGCACTTCCTGCCGATCAGATGGCAAGCCGGATCGGCACGAGGGGGGCAATCGCCGTAGGTTTCGCACTGCTCGGGGCCGGGCTTCTGATTGGCGCTCAGACGACAGCTAACTCATCCGGTACGTTCGTTGCTGGCTGGACGGCCGTTGTAGGGATCGGGATGGGGATCACGCTTGCGACCACCGCTACCGCCGCTCTCGCGCAGTTGCCCGCTGACAAAAGCGGCATCGGCTCTGCCGTCATGCAGGCGCTCAGCAAGATGGGTGCCCCGTTCGGCAGCGCGATACTTGGCAGCGCCCTCACCACCGCGTACCTTGCCCATCTCCGGCTGGAAGGGTTGCCATCTGCTGCCGTCGCCGCAGTTCGGCAGAGCGTCTTTGGCGGCGTGGCCGTAGCGAATATGATGCATTCGCCGGCGCTGCTCGCAAACGTTCATACCGCTTTCGGCTACGGCCTCGACCAGGCTCTCTACGTCTCGGCGGGCATCGCGCTGCTCGGAGTTATTCTCGCGCGCACCTTCCTCCCTCACCTTGAGGCAGGTACTCGTTGATGTAGCGGATCGGGAGGATGAGTAGTCCAATGGCAGATAAGGACGCCGCTCCTGGACTGCGCGAGCTAAAGAAGGCACGAACGCGCGACTCGATCCAGCAACATGCTCTTCACCTGTTCCGCGATCGCGGCTACGAAGCCACGACCGTCGAGGACATCTGCAAAGCGGCCGAGGTCTCGGACACGACCTTTTACCGCTACTTTGGGAGCAAGGCCTACGTCGTGCTCTGGGATGAGTTTAACTCGCTGCTCGTTGAGGCTTTCAGGGCCCAGCCGTCACATATCTCTTTGGTGAATGCGCTACGCTTCGCATTCCGTCAGGTGTTTTCGAGCATGACACCGGAGCAACAGGAGGAGCAGCGGCAACGAATCAACCTCCTGCTGGAGCTGCCTGAATTGCGGGTCGCGATGGTCGACCAATTCCTGCAAGCCTTTCGCTTGATCTCAACCTTCATCGCGGAACGCACCGGACAGTCGCCCACGGACCTCGCCGTCCGTACCCTCGCCGGTGCCGTTAGCGGGGCCACTCTCGCCGTTATGTTTGCCCTCGCCGACGACCCGGAAGCCGACATCGCCACGCTCTTCGACCAAAGCATAAAGCATCTCGAACACGGACTTCCCACTTGAGTTGACCCTTGAAGCGTGCGCAAAGTGCGGCCGCCGGAGATTACCGGTACAGGGCCGCAGGTTCGAATCACTCCGGGCATGCCAGGATTTGTTCGTGCGAAACCCGCAAGGGATTCGCGCGTTTCGTCGGTTCCATAATTTGGAGAGAACTTCGTCGACCCAACGACCTTTCCACCGAAATTTCCACCGGGTGCGCCATCTTGGTTCCCGCGTTCCAAGACGTTCCTGCTACGTACTGGGCGCACAACGCCATCGAGACCATCGCGGCAAAGGGCATCATCAGCGGCTTCCCCGATGGCACCTTCCAGCCGGACGCGCCGGTGACCCGCGCACAGTTCGTCAAGATGCTGGTGCTGACACTGGGGCTCAAGGCAGGGGTGGGTAGCACGCCCTTCACCGACGTGTCGCCCACGGAATGGTGCGCACCCTACGTCGCGACGGCGCTTCAGGCCGGGATCGTGGAGGGCATGACCCCCAGTCGGTTCGGTCCGGATCAGCCGCTTACCCGCGAGCAGATGGCGGTGCTCATCGCGAGGGCTCTGCATCTGACGCAGACGGCAACACTGCACTTCGCGGACGCGGGCAGGATCGGAACCTGGGCACTGCCCAGCGTGGAGGCGGTCGTCGCTGGAGGCTATATGAGCGGCTTCCCGAACGGCACATTCCAGCCGACGCGGGTAACAACAGGGCCCAGGTGGCGGCGATCTTGGCACGGTACCTGGCGGACAGCACGAAGCCGTAGTGGATTGGACGTGGGAAGGGTCCTCCTTGAGGGGGCCCTTCCCGATTATCCGGGCGGTGGGCACGTCGTCGTTTATGCCAGTGGGAAGGCGTCGGGTCCCAATCTTGGGACTTGTGACAACACCGTGTCTTGCTGCCGCCTTTGCAACCATTTTGGGTAGAAAGCCAAGTAAACCACAGACGCTATGGATAACAAAATCCCGCTTCTGGTGCGGGTTCTAGCCGCGTGACACTGCCAAAAGATGGGTAAATGGATAACTACGAATCAAGAGGGTGCAGGTTCGAATCCTGCCGGGCGCGCCAAACTTTCGGCCTCAGAGCGGACTTCAAGCATCTGCCCCCGGATGGTAGATCAAGTCCCTGGCCGTGATGTAAACTCGGGCTTCCAGGGTAGTGCTCAGTTTGCGGCTGTGAGAGACGGAGCAGTGTCGGAAGTGGTCAGCCGGCCGGCGAAGATCTTGGCCATCGATTCCTGATTCATGCGTTCGAGCGGGTCGGTGGAGTGGGTCTGGCGCCAGTGCTCGGTCGGCAAGCTCCTCCGAGGAGGTCAGCAGCATCTCGGTTGCCTTGGGAATCAGATCTGAGAGAGTCGACTGCAGGGGATGGAGAACATCAGTTCGAATTGGTCCATCGACCGCTACGGAAGGAGAGATTCCACTTGGTCGCGCTGAAGCCCATGTCCCTGAAGCAGGGAGACGTGATCGGCGTCGTCGCCCCCTCAAGTTCGGTACGGGAAGAAAGGACGCGCGTCGAGGCGGGGATGGCGGCGCTCGAAAGGCTCGGCTTTCGTGTACGCGGCGGCCCTCACCTTTTCGACGAGTGGTTCGGCCTTGCCGGGACGCACGAGAACAGGGCGGACGACTTCAACACCATGCTGCGCGATCCGGATGTGCGCATGGTAATGGCGGCCCAGGGCGGCTTCGGGTGCCTCTCCATCGTGGACCGCCTGGATTTCGACGCCCTCAGGGCGGATCCCAAATGGGTCTCGGGCATGAGTGACCTGACCATCTTCCTGAACGCCCTGACGGCGCAAACCGGCGTCCAGACCCTGCACGGCCCGGACGTCATGTTCAGCTTCGGGGACCCGAAGACCAGGGAGGTCGAGGTGCCCTGGTTTCTTCGGGCTGTGACCGAGGAGGGACCCCTCGGCCTCCTCCCGACCTGGAGCGGGGAAGTGCGGACGCTGCGGCCGGGAGAGGGCAGAGGTCAGGCCTGGGGAGGCACGATCAGCGTTCTTGGTCATCTGCTCTCGACCCGTTGGGCACCGGACTTGCGCGGCGCGATCCTCGTGCTGGAGGGGATCGGCCTCTCGGTCTCGAGCGTCCACCGCTGGTTTCACACCATGCGCCTACAGAGGCACCTCGGGACGCTGCAGGGCATGGTGCTAGGCACGTGGTTCGAGTGCTTCAACGGTGTGGAAGATGCGCAAGGCGCCCTGCGGGAGATCATCCTCGATGCCTGCACCGGGACAGACTTCCCGATCGTCCAGGTGGACAACATCGGACACGATGCGCCCAATATGCCGTGGCTGGTAGGCGGCGCTGCGGAGGTCTCGGAGGATGGACTCAGGATGCTTTGATCGGAGCTAAACCGCGGTGGCAGGTGCGACGGCGTTCACGTGCCGAGGGGGATCCTTTGCTCTACGTGGGAATTTATGGACATCTGGACTTGGTGCCCTGAGCCGGGGCTGGTGGCTCCCCGGTTATGAGGATTGCTCCTTGAATCTACGGGCTCGAGACCTCCGTCCGAGGTGGCAACATATCTGGTTGAAAAGAGTGGGAATCCGCAGGGCTTGGAGATGCGCCTGCCTGCGGTGGATTCCACTTACGGGACGCAAGGGTCACCAAAGGCGGGCGGGCGTCGCCTGTGCAGGCGCAGGCGAGCGGTTGGGCGCGGTCCTGTGCGGGAGAGCCGGGATTGACGGCGTCGCACGGCAAGCCGTATAAGCGAACTGAGGTAATGGAGATCTACCTCCCCGCGCGGCTCGCCTGGATGCTTGGCGCGGGGGAACTGCCTTACGGGCTGACGACTCCTACACACTTCTTCCCCAGCGCGCTGCGGGACAGGGAGTGAGAGGAATCGCCAGGCCGTTCTTTGTTGCCTGCAGGCCAAAGGTCAAGAGAGGCCGGCTCACTCGTGGACGACGTCGTCTTCGGATGAAGCCCCCTGTCGCCGCTTCTGTGGGACCGATCCCTGATTGCTCGGAGGTGAGCCAGGTGCCCTTCCACAGCATCCTCTGGCAAGAGACCGGGCATGACGGCGACGATGCCCGCCATCTGGTGGAGACGCCTGACGTCTACGGAGACCTCGGCCTCGACCAGATCTTCGAGTCCGTCACCGCCGGACGGGAGGAGTACGGCCTTGCGGCCTTTCTCCACGCGCCGCTGCAGGACGCGGACGCCATCGCATACCGCCACGAGATCTTCAGGGATCTCGAGGAACCTGGGCTCCGGCAGTCGGTCACGTCGTTCGGCGAGGCCATGGAGGCCATGCGTGAGCACCTTCGCCAGTCCGACAAGATGCGCGACCAGTACCAGGCGGCGCACTGGTTTCTCCGTGCCGCCGACATCTACTGCAATGCCGTCCTGCACCTCACCGATGCACTGCAGAGCGCAGGGGCGACGTCGCGGGGCCTTGAGGCGCTGCACCAGTACCTGTCGTCCTATACCCGTTCCGACGCGTTCTTGTCGCTGGCCTCGGATGTGAAGGGCGCCCAGGGCGAACTCGGCGCCGTGAGGTATCGGATCCAGATCAAGGGCAGCCGCGTCACCGTCCGAAGGCATGAGGACGCCCCGGACTACAGCGCCGAGATCGACGAGACATTCGCGAGGTTCAGGCAGGAGGCGCCCAAGGACTACCGGGTGGCGTTTCACGAGTTCTTGGAGATGAACCACGTCGAGAGCAGCATTCTGCACCTCGTCGCCCGCCTGTTCCCGGACGCCTTCCACGCACTCATGGAGTTCCGCCACCGTCACAGCAACCATCTCGACGAGACGCTGGCCCGCTTCGATCGGGAAGTGCAGTTCTATCTCGGATACCTGCAGTTCATCACGGAGATCCGGGATGCCGGCCTTCCCTTCTGCTACCCGCAGATCTCGGACAAGTCCAAGGAGGTGGAGGCCTCCGAGACGTTCGACCTGGCCCTGGCGAGAACGCTCCTGCCCGAGCGGGGACCCGTCGTCTGCAACGACTTCTCCCTCAAGGATCCTGAGCGCATCTTCGTCGTTTCCGGCCCGAACCAAGGCGGCAAGACGACCTTCGCCAGAACGTTCGGACAGCTGCATTACCTGGCGCGGCTCGGCTGGCCGGTGCCGGGCAGCGCAGCCCGGCTCTACCTGTGCGACCGCATCTTCACGCATTTCGAGAAGCCGGAGCAGGTGGAGAACCTGCAGGGGAAGCTCCAGGACGAACTCCTGAGGATCCACGCCATCCTGGAGCAGGCGACCGGGAGAAGCATCGTCGTCATGAACGAGAGCTTCGCCTCGACGACGGTGAAGGATGCGCGCTTCCTGGGCCGGGAGGTCCTAGCGAGGGTGACCGAGCGGGAAATGCTCTGCGTCTATGTCACTTTCATCGACGAGCTCGCTTCGCTGGGCGACAACATCGTGAGCATGGTGAGCACCGTGCTGCCGGAGGATCCCGCCACGCGGACGTTCAAGGTAGTGCGCGGGCCTGCAAACGGCCTCGCCTACGCCATCGCCCTCGCGGAGAAGCACCGCGTGACCTATGCGGCCCTGAGGAGGCGGCTCGGGCGATGAAAGCCTGGCTCATGCACCGGGATCGAGACTTCGACCTCGCTGCCGACCTGCCGCCGCAGGCTGACGATCTCGCCCTGGACCTGGACCTCGCTCTGCTCTTCGACGCCATGTCCCTCGGCGACAGGTTCCTGCGCGACGTGGCCATGAAGGCCGTGCTCTCGAGTCTCACCGACGCCGAAGAGATCCTGTACCGCCAGGAGATCCTGCGCGACAGTCTTGAGCACCCGGACGTCGTCCGCGAGCTCTACAGCCTCACGGTGGAGACGATCCAGGGGCACAAGAGGGTCCATGGCTCGTTCTTCTTCGCCCGCTCTCCGGAGTCCGTCCTGGCGCGGTCGATCAACGTGCTCGAGTTTCTGACCGGCCAGCTGAGGACGCTGCACGTCGTGGCCGAGACGCGCGGTGCAAGCTTCCGTTCGGATGGCTTCAGGAGGCTCTTCGCCATGCTCAGGTCCGAACTGGACGACGCCTACTTCGAGGCTGTGCGCGAGCACCTGGGGCAGCTGCGGTTCCCGAGCGGCGTCTTCATGAGCGCCCAGCTCGGGCAGGGCTGCAAGGGCGACCGCTACGTGCTGCACCGAGCCCTCGACGGCCGGCGCACCGGTTGGCTCGGACGGGTCTTCGGCGGCGGCAGGCCGGAGTACAGCTTCGAGATCGCCGACCGCGACGAAAGTGGGCACCAGGCGCTCGCGGAGCTGCGGGGCAGGGGCGTCCACATGGTTGCCAACGCGCTCGCCCAGTCGACGGACCACATCCTGAGCTTTTTCGCCATGCTGCGCGGCGAGCTCGGCTTCTACGTCGGCTGTCTGAACCTGCACGAGACCTACACCCGCAAGGGAGAGCCGACCTGCATCCCGGTGCCGATGGCGATGGGCAGCGGCGCGCTCGCCACAAGAGGCCTCTACGATGCCTGCCTGGCGCTGAGGGTTGAGGGCAGGGCCGTCGGCAACGATCTCGCGGGCGACGGCAGGATGCTGGTCGTCATCACCGGTGCGAACCAGGGTGGCAAGTCGACCTTCCTGCGCAGCGTGGGTCTCGCCTTCCTGATGATGCAGTGTGGCATGTTCGTAGCGGCCGAGGCGTTCGCCGCGGCTCTTTGCGATGGCGTGTACACGCACTTCAAGCGACCAGAGGACCCGGCCCTGCAGAGCGGCAAGCTGGATGAGGAGCTTCGGCGGATGAGCGAGATTGCGAACCTGGTCACGCCGGAAGCGGTCGTCCTCTTCAACGAGTCCTTCTCGTCGACCAACGAGAGAGAGGGGTCTGAGATCGCACGTCAGATCGTCCAGGCCCTCCTCGACGTGCACGTTCGGGTGCTCTTGGTCACCCATCTCTTCGAACTGGCAGACGGCTTCTGCAGCCAAGGGTCGGACATCGCGCTCTTTCTGCGGGCCGAGAGGCTGGCGGACGGTCGACGCACGTTCAGGCTGCTCGAAGGCGCGCCACTGCCCACCAGCCACGGCGAGGACCTGTACAGGCGTATCTTCAAAGTCCAGTAGGCGGCCACGTGAGCCGCAACCGTATCGATGCATGCCGTCGTCACCCACACCGCGACCCAGGGAGCGCAGGCGACGGGGCACTCGCCACTCCACGTGGCAGGTGCCCCGTCGCAAGGACGGCGTGCAAGGGTGACCCGGGACTCGCCCCGGCATAACTCTTGATTCGCCGCCCGCAGCGGCGCTGGCCAGAAGCCCGGGCCGAGACTCAGCGTACGACGGCTGGCGCGGACCACTTCTGGCCGCTTACGTCGTACACGATCACGGTCAGCTTCTGCCCGGCACCGAGCGCAAGGTTCGGCGCAGCGGGCGGCAGCGAGATGGCGGCCTTGGCCGCCAGCGGCAGCACGAGCGCGAAATGGTTCACCTTCGCCTGCGAGAGATTCAGGTCGTTCTTGATGGCGGACTTGGGCAGTGCAGAGAGCTGCTTCGGCGTGTACACCTCGACGCTCTTGCCCTGCGACAGCACCTTGATCGCGACGATGAACGCCCCGTAGGTGTCCGGCCCGCCGCTGCGGTAGAGCGTCAGGTGCAGGGCGCCGTCTGTCGCGACGGACTGGCCGGAAATCGCCACCTGGGGGAGCTTGGAGTCGTTGTAGAGCTTGCCCCAGAGGCCGTTGTGGAAGGCCTGGTACGTCGCGAGCATGATGACGGCCGTCACGACCCCGGTGACGATCACGCTCGTGCGCAAGCCCTTGCCGTCCGTGCGCTCCCGGTTGTCGCCACTGAAGAGCAGCCGGAACCAGCCCTTGCCCTCAAGAGACGTCCAGCGTCTTGCAAGCAGTGCGTCGAGCGAGATCGGGCCGCCGCCGCTCAACGCGATGACGCCTGCGAGGCCGACGAGGAGGGCGCCGATCTGCCACTCGTCGACGCAGGTGGATCCGAGCCAGCCCGATCCCAGCAGGATGCCGAGCGAGAGCAGCCCGCTGCCGACGCTCGACAGCCGTGTCACAAGGCCGAGGATCAGCAAGAGGCCGACGAGGCCCTCGAGCGTGGTGAATATCAGCAGGAAGGGGTAGAGGATGTGCGGATGCTGGACGAGGTAGTCGATGAACGGCGTGATTACGATCGAGTGGGGCAGAAAGTGCGCGAAGCTGTGCCCGACGTACTCCTTCGCCGTGGGGTCCATCTTGACCGGCTGACTGATCACGCGACGGATGAACGCGGAAAGGAACATGAAGCCCGCGATCCAGCGCGCAGGAGTGAGAACGAGTCCCGCCCAGGCGTTCGGTGTGAACGGTGCCGCCTTCGCGCGTGCCGCCTCCGCCTTGCCCCCGCCTGATTTGGTTGCCAATCGAGAGACCTCCTTCTCGCAGTGCCCAGGACCATACGGAACCATAGCCCTGACAACTGGGGATCCATAGGGCCCTTCGAGTCAAACTGAAGGGAAACTTGGCCGGTGGCCATGCGGACGCCACCGCGGTGCAGACGGTGATGAACATTTGGCAAAACTGCCATCCTTGTGGCGGTGCGCCTTGCTGCTTTGGACCGATGCAACATAGTGTCCACCGCGCGCTGTCCGGAATGCGCTGCGTGCACCCACCTGTTCTCTGGCGTGCCAGAAGTCCCCGTTTTGCTGCGCCACGTCCGTCGCCCGATGGCCGCGCAAAACGATGCAAGATACCGTTCCACACGGTGAGCTACGTGATGGCCACCACGCAGGAGGGAGGTGGCCATGCTATGGACTTCTGCTTGCCTCAATCTCAGAGGAGGTCCACACGCCGCCCAGGCCGTCCCGGTGCTATATAGAGAACCGGTTGGGTGTTGGCAGTTCGCGGGTGATCGCGATACCCCGCCGAATGACGGTCACCACCAGCCAGCTGTGGCCGCCGGGTGGTACCTCGCATGGATCCCTCGGCGGCAGAGCGGGCCCGTCTCGGGCGACGGCGTCACCTGGCGTGTCGCACAGGAAATGCGATGTCGGTGCGCGTAAACCAACGGTGTGATTTCGCGCGGGAGGGGTTGCCGTCTGCCTCGGGTGGGTTATCTCGTGCAGGGAGACATACGGCTCGTGGACGTACACTGCCGCGAGCAGCGCATGCCTGGCGTCCGCAACACCGGGACATTCCTTCGCCGGTATGACCCTGAACGTGACGAATGGGACGTCATCTGGCTCGGCGCGACATCGGGCACCATAGCCGTTCTCCATGGTGGCGAGGGGACGGCAGCATTCGCCTCCTCGGGCGCGACCGTGACAGACTCTTCGAGTGGATGTTCACGGACATCAAGAGCGACGCGTCCGTGGAGCGGACACGTGTGTCCAGACGAAGGCCGGACGTGGCGCGCAGAGCAGGAGATGTGGGCACGGCGCCAGAGCGAGGACCACTGTGGGAGGCAGGACGCATGAAGCTGCTGCTGTTGGGCGGTACCGTATTCCTTGGAAAGCACATAGCAAAGGCGGCGCTCGCCTCCGGACACGACGTCACCCTGTTCCATCGTGGCATCCACGGTGCCGAGCTCTTTCCGGACGCAGAACGCGTGCTCGGTGACCGCGACGGGGGGCTCGACGCCCTGAAGGGGCGGCGGTTCGATGCGGTCATCGACATGTCGGGATACCTGCCGCGCGTCGTGCGGCAGTCTGCCGAGCAGCTTGCGCATGTGGCAAGCCACTATACCTTCATATCGAGCATCTCGGCCTATCGCTCCTTCGTGACGCTCGGTCTGACGGAGGACGCCCCCCTCGCGGAGCTTCCCGCCGACACCGAGGAGAACATCGGCGAGTGGTACGGCGCCCTCAAGGCGCGCTGCGAGGATGTAGTGCGCGAGAGCTTTCCCGACCGCCACCTCCAGATCCGCCCTGGACTGATCGTCGGTCCGGACGATCCGAGCGACCGCTTCACCTACTGGGTCGCACGGCTCGATCGAGACGGGGAAGTCCTGGCACCGGGCCGCCCGGGACACCCCGTGCAAGTGATCGACGTGCGCGACCTGGCCGCCTGGACGCTTGCCATGGTGGAGCGCAGCGCCCATGGCACATACAACGCCGCCGGACCTGAGCACCCGTTGACGCTCGGTGAGGTGCTTGCCGTCTGCCAGGAGATCGGAAGAGGCTCCGGGCCGATCACCTGGGTGTCCGAGGAGTTTCTCGCAGGGCAGGGGGTCGCGCCGTGGTCGGAGATGCCGCTCTTCGTCCCGGAGAGCGATCCCGACGCGATCGGCATGGAGTCCGTATCCATCGCCAAGGCGCTCGGGGCCGGGCTGCGTTTCCGGCCCCTTCGCGAGACCGTCCGCGACACCCTGGCGTGGGAAAGGACGCGACCGCGGCAGCTCGCGTGGCGAGCCGGCATCTCCCCCGAACGGGAGCGGGCGCTCCTCGCGGCCTGGCACGCCGCAACGCCGCGCTGATCCGCCGCCCACGGCAGCGGCAAGCCGCTTCGAAGTAGGCCAATCCGGGGGATCGCCCGTGCGACGTGTCGCTCCGATCGGGAATCGAGGGGACGTCCACCTCGCAGCGCGACAGACGGGGCGCCCGCTTCCGGGCGCCCCGCGAGGTCGCTCCTGTGCCCGCGTGCGTACAGCCATCCCGCGCAGCCACAAGATCAGCAGGCGCAGGCTGCCCGCTTGCAGGCATGCATCGAGGCGGTACGGTTCAGAGCGCGTCATGCGTCCCTGCAGACCACTGCCGCAACCAGGGGACGACACACCGGGCCGTAGCGGACCCAGTCCCTTTCCGCGCTGACCTCTTAGCCCAGCTGCCTGGGCGTGTGGCCTCGCTTGAGCTGGATGTCCCCTGACAAGGTGCGCACCTCGAGGATTACGAGGGGCCCGGCGTCCGACCGGGTATCCGCCTCCTCGGCGAGCGCGATGTCCGAGTGCAGATCACCGCTCCGCGTCTGGGTGTCCACAGCTACCCTCGAGCCTGGTGCGATGCCCACCTGGACGTCGCCCGACATGGTCTCGATCGTGACCTTCCCAGCCAGGGCCGTGAGGAGATCGACGTCGCCCGAGCGCGTCGACAGGGAGCAGTCGGCGTAGGCCTCCTGGACCGTGACGTCGCCGGAGGACGTCTGAACGTCAAGTGATCCCGCCGCCGTCCCCACCTCGACGCCGCTGGAGGATCCTCGCAGTCTGGCGCTGCCTTCCGCTGTCCGCACAGTGATGTCCCCGGACTCGGCTGCGAGCCTCAACTCGCCGCAGGCCCGTCCCACCAGGATGTCACCGGAGGCGCTGCGCACCTGGAGGGCGGCAAGTGCCTCCTGCACCGTCGTATCGCCACTGGCGGTGGCGATGTCCACGTCGCCCGTGGCCCGCCCCCACTGCACGTCGCCGGAGGAGGTGCGGATCGATCCACCGCCATACTGCCCGTCGGCCGCGACGTCCGCCGAGGCGGACGTGATCTCGAGGAACGCGCCCTCTGGCACGCGGATCCGCACCTCGACGCCATAGCTGTCCAGCAGAAAGCTGTGGCGGGGAGAGGGGACCTCCACTATTACGCGGTAGCCGCCGGACTCCTCATGGCATTCCACACGGGTAAGGTCCGCCTGCTGCTGCGATCCGCCCGTCAGTGCCCGCACCTCCACATCGGTACGGGCCGCCGCCTGCGTCTCGATCCGCACCTCGCCGGCCTCGTTGCGCACCTGCAGCCGCACCGGCCCCGGCGTCTCAAACTGATGCACGCTCATAGCACCTCCACGTTGCCGAATTCAGGCCTTGCCGAAGCCTCTGAGGTGCCGCCCGGCCTCCCGCGGACGGCGGCTTACGGCCTCGCCCACCTGGTTGACGATCCAGGCGTTGAGGGACATGCCCGCAGCCTCGGACGCCCGCTCGGCCTGTTCCTTCAGGCCCAAGGGCAGCCGCACCGTAAGACGGGCCTGCCCGCCGTCATCCGCGGCGGGCGCCGCCGCCGGCTCTTGGTCGACGTAGACCAGCTCCGGCGCCTCGGCCGAGGTCAGGCGCACTTCCACCCTGCCTGAGGGCAGTACCCGCGACAGGTCCGCCGCGAGATCGGTGACAAGGCCGAGCAGCCGTACGGAGACCACGCCGGCGCTCAGAGGGAGCAGCCTCGCCATCTGCTCGCCAAGTGCCGGATCGACGTTGCGAACGACGTCTAGCAGGTCGGAGAGGAGACCCTGCGTCACATTTGACAGCTTCATGACGTCACTATGACATCACCCTGACTCTATTGCAAGACCTTGTGCAAAGGCAGGGGGGATGGCCAACTGGCGGGGCCGAGATGGTGCACAGACCTGAAGGGCCGGCGCAGGAGCGGGCCCTTCGCAGCCGCGCTTTGACCAAATGACAGTCCAATGCTTGACGTAGGCAATGAATAGCCAGCCGCGTCGCCTGCCCAACCTGCAGGCGGACCCGATCGAGAGAGAGGCACCGGAACTTTGGCCAGGACCTCGTCGGCTAGATCCGTGCGCGGGACCTGTACGTCGGGTGGCCGTCGCATGGCTGGGGGGCGACCGCGCCGTAGACTCGCCCGGCTGGCGTGGCGCTCACCGCATCTCGGCCCGGGACAGGGCACCTTCGCCAGGCCCAGTACCCGGACCCATTTCTGTGACGACCGCCCCGCGCGCGTGCGCATGTGCCCGGCTTCGCGCCCTTCAGGCGGACGGCGCGTGCGCCCGGTCGTCAGCGCCTGCGGCCGCGTCATCGCACAGCAGCGGCGGGTCGGCGACGAACGGCTTGGGGCCTGTCCCGATCATTGCTGCCATCTCACGGACGCAGTCCGGATCCCATTGCGATCCCGCACCCTGCCGGAGGATCTCCAACGCCTGCTGGGGACTGCGCGCGTTGCGGTACGATCGCGTCGTCGTCATGGCGTCGTAGGCGTCCGCGACCGCGAGGATGCGGGCGAGACGCGGAATGGCCTCATAGGCTAGGCCGTCGGGATAGCCGAACCCGTCCCACCGCTCATGGTGGCCGCGCACCGCCGGCAGGATGTCCGTTAGCCAGGGGACATGCTCCAGGATCGCCACACCGACCTGGCAGTGTCTGCGCATGACGACCCATTGTTCGTCGGTGAGCGCGCCGGAACTGTCGAGAAATCCTCCCGGCAGGGCGATCTTGCCGATGTCGTGGACCAGGGCCGCCCGCCGCAATACCTCCACCTCGTGGGCTGGCAGGCCGAGTCGGCGGGCGAGGTGGACCGCGTAGACCATGACGCGGCGCGAGTGGCCGGCCGAATAGGCATCTCTCTGCTCGAGCGCAGAGACGAGCTCTTCGAGGACCTGCCACTGCGTGGCGCGCACCTCGTCGGCTCGTTCCCGCAGATGGTCGGTCATGGTTACCAGGGCCTGCGTCAGCGTGTCGATTTCGTCCGGGAAGCGTACTGCCGCGAGCTGGATGTCGCCTTCGCCGCGGCTCACGGCGGCAGCCTGCGTCGTCAGCGCCGCCAGCCTTCGCGTCAGGTACCGCGCGGCAACCACGGCGGCCATCGCGGTCAGGGCGATGGCGAACAGGATCGTCATCACGATCTGCAGATCCAGCGCGTGCGCCGATTCCTGCTCCTTCGTCTCCGCCGCCATAGCGCCCTCTTCGGCCCCGGCGCGGACGTTCTGCAAGGCGGCGGCCACCTGGTCCGAGAGGTAGCCGACACGCGATGCCTCGAGCTGGAGGGCCGCGGCCGGCTTGCCCTGGAGAACATACGTCCTTGCGGCGTCCGATGCGGCAAAGTACCGATCGAGCTTCGGGCGCAGCGCTGCCATGAGTCCGCTCTTCCCGAGCGAAGGAAGTGCTCTCTGGATCTCATCGCGGTCAGATGTGAGCTCCCTCAAGGATTGCCGCCGCGCGGCAGCCTGGCCCGTCAGCGCGGCGGTGGTGAACGTCTGCAGCTCGCTGTCATAGCGGTTGAAGCTGCCCCAAAGCGTACCGACCTTCTGAATCGTCTGCAGGTTCGCCCGCATGAGAGCAACCTGAGCAGCGTCGGCCGCCTGCAGGCGGCTGACCTCGGTCAGGGACGCGCTGCCCAGGACTACCGAAAGCGCGACGAACAGCACGCTGAACTTCTGCCAGAGGGGCGCTGGCAGGCCCTTGGACCTCGTGCCGGCACCCAAGCTTGCGTGACGCTCATCGCGAACGTCGACGACATGCGCCTGCTGTGCCAAGCCGCTCCCTCCGTCCCGAGAGATCTTGATGCAAACTGGCCGGTGCGCACCGCCAGGGATGGGGTCTTGCAAGGGGTGTGGCTACGCTCGGTGTCCCAGCAGGCCTGAGCATGCGCGGTAGTTCTGGGACTCGACAGGGCTGAATGTAGCAGATACCAAATGTCCACTTGGCCGGGCGCGTGCGAATGGGTCCATGCGGAAGCAGAGGCTTGCCAAGGACCTCGCCGCGCCGGGTTCGCCACCGCCCCCACAGACCGCGAGGGTCTCGTCCGGTCAGCGCTGCCGGGAGGCCCCGCCCCGCTCAGCGACGTCGCGCACGGCCTCCGGGCGTCTTGGTCTTCGCCGCCGCGCTGGTCGCTGCAGGCTGGCATCCGTCGTCCTATAGGCTCCTCGGGGCTTGACGACGCACGGATCGAAGCCGAGTCCGTCCGTGTGACGTCCTCGTGACAGCGCCCCCCGCAGCCGAAGCCGCCGTGTCCCTCACCGAGGATGCGCCCACCGACTGGTTCGCGCCCGGTGTGAAGACAGGGATGCGGACGGGTCCAAGGGCCCATCACCACGTGCAGCCAAGGCCTGCCCATGACAGCGGAGGAGAGGGAAACGGCGCCGAGGCGTATGCTGCCACACGCGACGCAGAAGGCACGCCGCGCCTCAGCGACGGGCCAGCATCGCCCGATGGGCAGCGCTTGGCATCGCGGCTGTCTCCCGGTCAGGGCGCTTGCAGGCCGCCCTGACCGGGAGACTCCACGCTCTCGCTCCGACGATGCCGGGGACCGGCGGTCGACATGGCCGCATGCGCGTCTCTGACCTGGCTCTCTGACGTGAGCCGCCCGGCCGATCTCACCCGTATTGGGCCATGCATGTCGGACCTGGGCTCCGGCGCGAGACGACGAAGCGGTTCCCGGCTGTCAGAGACCGAGCTGGCGGCAGCGTTCGGCAAGCGGCGAGCGCTCCGCCGATTGCAGGCCGACGCACGAGAAGAGGTCCTGGCCCCGCATCTTCTCGGCGATGAAGCTCAGGCCGTCGGCGCCCTGGCTGAGATAGGGGCTGTCGATCTGCTCGGGGTCTCCGATCAGCACCACCTTGGTCCCTTTGCCGGCGCGCTTCACCGTGATCGCCGCCTGGTGGGGCGTGACGTTCTGCGCCTCGTCGAGGATGAGGAAGCGCTGCGAGAAGCTGCGGCCCCGGAAGAACGACATGGACTTGAACTCGATCTGTCCCATGCGCTTCAAGTACTCGACCCGGTCGTCGAGCGTCTCCCGCTCCACCCTGCCGCCGTGCCTGCCGTGCCGGGGACGCTCGAACAGAGCTTCCAGGGCGTCATAGGCCGGCATGACCCACTCGCGCATCTTCTCCGACTCGGTACCCGGCAGGGCGCCGAGATCCCGGCCCATCGGGACGATTTCCCGTGTGTAGATCACCTTCTCGTACTCTTGACGCTCGGCAAGATCCATGCCGACCGCGATGGCGAGCAGGGTCTTGCCGGAGCCCTGCGGCCCGAGAAGCGTCACGAGGGCCTTGCGCGGATTGAGCAGGGCGTCCAGTGCGAACACCTGCTCGTCGTTTCGGGCTTCGAGGCTGCCGTAGACCTTCTGACCCCGACGATAGGAGGAGATGGGCCGCACCTTGTTGCCCACGACCTCCCAGTAGCCCTTCTGCTGCACGGCCACGTGCCCGTAGCCGAAGCCGAGCTCCGCCTTCCCGTGCCCCTGGAAGAGCTGTTGGATGTCCTCCGCCGCAAGGCGCGGCACCTCCTGCGCGAGGCAGGACGCGCAGAACCAGGCCGTCTGCGGGGGATCGCCGTAGTACACCACCTCGCGGCTCAGGCTTGCGCCGCAGCGCTCGCATCGTTCCGCCAGGGAGGCGAGCAGGTAGTCGCTCGCTTTCAGATCGCCAGCGGGCAAGGGCATTTGCTCCAGGGGGACGCCCTTCGCCTCCACCTCATCAAACAGCGCCCGCGTCACCGTGAGGCGCACGATGCCGGTATGGATGACGGGACCTACCTGATCGTTTCGGTAAGCCTCCGAGCGGATTCCCATGCCGCGCGCCTTCACCCGCAGGTTCAGGTCGTTCGAGACCAGCACGACGTGTCCCTTGGGATCGGCAGCCCTCAGCGCCGCCGCGACGGCCAGGATGCGGTGGTCCGACCTCGCGATGTCGAGACCGGGCGGCAGCAGATCAGCCTGTTGATGGTTCAGTTCGATGCGCACCGTACCGCCGGAGGGCAGCTTCACCCCTGCGACGATGTCCCCTTCTGCCGAAAGCTGGTCCATGATGCGGATGGCCTGGCGCGCGTTCGCCCCGATCCCGTCGAGATGTCCCTGGAACCTGTCCAGTTCCTCGATCGTGACGATCGGGATGATCACCTCGTTCCCTTCGCCGAACATCAGGAGGGACTGTGGATCGTGCAAGAGGACGTTGGTGTCTAGCACGAACTCCTTGCCCAAGGACGCACCCCTCTCGCCGTCTCGGCCATCGCTGCAGGGATTTGCCGCGACGCCCCCCGCGACCTCGTGCTTCGCACAATCCTAACAGGCCTGCCGTCCGGGCCGGCCTGCAGGCGGACGACCGTGTGCAAGGCAGCCGAAGGTCCAGCAGCTGAACCCTGGCGCCCCTGGGCACCGACCAGCTGCCCGGCGGAGGTGACGTCTGCAGCGAGCCGGTGCCCTCAGCTCCCTGCGCAATGGAATCGCAGTCAAACACCAACGCAATCTTCACACGACTTCTGCAGACTGCCCGCAGCAGGAGGCAGAATGCAGTCCACATATATCGCCGTGCGGAACATCGGCAAAGCGATTGGCGGTCAGGTGATCCTGAGCGGCATTGATCTCGATGTGCGCAGGGGGGAGTTCGTTTCGATCCTCGGCCCTTCGGGCGCCGGGAAGAGCACACTCCTGCGCATCGTCGCAGGCCTCGAGGACCCGGACACCGGGGAGATCTCCTGCGGCGACGAGCTCTTCGTCTCCAGCGCGCAGCGCATACGGCGGCGGGTGGAGGACCGGGACATCGGCATGGTGTTCCAGGATTTCGGCCTCTGGCCACACCTCAGCGTGCTGGAGCACGTCGCCTTCCCGCTGTGGAGCCGCCGGCGCCGCGGCCTCGTGCGCTGGTCCCGCCAGGAGATCCTGGACCGGGTCCACGATACCCTGCGCCTCTTCCGCATGGAGGAACTCGGCCACCGCAGGCCCCACGAGCTTTCGGGCGGTCAGCAGCAGCGCACCGCGTTCGCGCGTGCGATCGCTGCGCGCCCGGCGCTCGTCCTCCTCGATGAAGCGTTCAGCGGGCTTGACCCCGCGTTGCGCGCCGGTGTGCGCGGGGAACTCGTCGGCATTCTGCGCGAGAGCGAGATGACCGTGCTCAGCGTCACCCACGACCAGGAGGAGGCGATGGCGGTCTCCGACCGCATCCTCGTCCTGTACGCCGGGCGCGGGCTTCAATACGACACGCCGTCCGAGCTGTACGAGCGGCCCCGGGACATCCGGGTGGCGTCATTCGTCGGCCGCGCGAACCTGCTGCCCTTCTCCGGCCGTGGCCTGGGGGCTCTCCTGCTGTCCGACGGGACGGAGCTTCCCCGCCTCCCTGGCACCCAGGTGCCCCTGGGGTCAGCGGGCCATCTCGTGCTGCGGCCGGAGGCGGTCGCGGTGCGCGAGGGGCCGCAGACGGCAGGCGCCCCGCAGTGGGAGGGCCGGATCACGAGACACCAGTTCGTGCTGGGTCGCCACGAGCTCCGCGTCGCGGTGCGCGATCTCGGGGAGGTCTCGCTCTACCACGACCGCGCGCTACCCGTGGGGGAGGTGGTCCGCCTAGGCCTGCGTCTCGATCGCCCGCACCTCGTGTTCGACGACCCTGGTGACGTACCTCGAGGAGGCTGAACCTGCCATGCATCAGAGACTGAAGGCCGTCGCCGCATCGGCCGCGGGCATGCTCGGGATCCTCGCGCTGTCCGCGTATCCGGCGGGCGCCAGCGCGCAGAGCGGGACCCTCGTCGTGTATAGCGCGGGCCCTGCGGGACTTGCCAATGATCTTGTCCAGGCTTTCCAACAGCGCACCGGCATCCAGGTGCAGATCTACCAGAGTACGACCGGCAAGGTGCTCGGCCGCCTGCAAGCCGAGAAGAGCAACCCCCATGCCGACCTCGTCATGCTTGCGGACTGGTCCGCCGGCGCAGCCCTGCAGCAGGAGGGCATGCTCCAGCCCTTCTACCCGACGAACGGGCAGAACGCCATCTGGAAGGGTCCCAAGGGCATGTACTACGCCTACAGCGCATCGGCCCTCGGCATCACCTACAACACGAACCTCGTCAAGAACCCACCGACGACCTGGCTCGCGGCGCTGAACCCGCAGTGGGAGGGCAAGATCGTCATGCCGGACCCTGCGCAGTCCGGCTCGGCCGTAGACTTCGTCGGCGGCTACCTGCAGAATCAGGTGCTCGGCATGTACTACTTCCAGGACCTCGGCAAGTACGGCGCAGTGGTCCAGGGCGCGAACGCGGACGCCCTGAACGAGGTGATCACCGGCGCCAAGGATATGGTCCTGGCGGGCGTGGACTACATGGCGTACGCGGACATCGCGAAGGGCGAGCCGCTCGGCATCGTCTATCCCAAGGAAGGCACGGTCGTGAACCCGCGCCCTGTCATGATCCTGAAGTCCGCGCACAATCTGCGGGCTGCGCGCCTCTTCGAAGACTTCGTGATGTCCGACGCGGCGCAGGCGATCGTGGCGAAGAACTACCTCCTGCCGGGAATCAAGGGATACCCGGCAAACCCGGCCAGGGTCGGGCTATCCGGCATCGACGCCTGGACCGTGAACTGGGGCGATCTCGCCAGGCACAAGGCCTCCTATATCCAGAGCATTGACAACGCCCTCCAGTAGCCTCGCGCCTGGCCGTACATTCCCGCCGGCGCGGCAGGGCGGCCACGGACCCGCCCTGCGCGCGCTGGGGCAGCCCGGGCTGCTGGCCGTGTTCCTGGTCCTGATGGGCCTGCCCGTGCTCGCCGTCCTGGCGCAGGCCGTCCCTCTCTTGCGGCATTGGGCGTTCCTCTTCACGCCGGACGTCTTGCAGGCGCTGGGAAATACGCTTGAACTGGGCCTCTTCGTGTCCGCCTTGAGCGCGGTGATCGCGTTCGTCCTCGCCTGGGCCATGTCGGCGCTCGGGATTGCCCAGAACCCGCTCCTGCGCACCGCGAGCCTGATCCCCTTCATGGGCCCTCCATACCTCATGTCCATGGGCTGGATCATGTTCATGGAGCCGAACGGCTACCTCGACCACCTCGCGCCGGCGCTAGCGGGGCTGGGCTCGGTGTTCTTCTCGCTCTGGGGCCTCGTCCTGATCATGACGCTGCACCTCTTTCCCATCTCCCTGCTCGCGACGCTGCAGGCCATGGAGACGGTGCGAACCCGCTACGACCCGGCGGCGACCGTTCACGGCGCGCCGCTCTGGTATCGCGTCGTGCGGATCTGGCTGCCGGTCACGGCGCCTGTGCTGCTTGGCGCGACGGTGCTGGTGTTCGTCAAGACCATCGGGGAGTTCGGTGCGCCGCTCGTCTTCGGCAGCATGGTGCATTTCCCGGTACTCACGACGGCGATCTACCTCAAGATGTCCAACTGGCCGATCGACTTCGGCGTGGCGGCCCAGCTCTCCACGTTGCTGCTCCTGATCGTGTTCCTTTTGTGGCTGGGCAACGACGCCTACCAGCGGCGCACACGGCTCGTGCACGACGGCGGCGGCGGGTCGCACAGCCTTGCCCGCCCGCCCATCGCAACGCGCCGGCTCGCAGGGGCGGTCGTGGCCGTCGTCGCCATCCTCAGCCTCGTGATCCCTGTGGGCAGTCTTGTCGCGACATCGCTCCTGCGCATCGAGGGGGACGGCCTTATGCTCTCGAACCTCTCGCTCGTGCACTACCTCCACATCTTCACCGCGGGCGGGGGGGCCGGCGCGGCGCTCCTCGGCAGCCTGCGCCTCGCAGCGCTCGCCGCGACAGGGGCGCTCGCGCTCTCGCTCCTCCTGGCGGTGACGGCCCGCTTTCTGCCGTCGCGCCTCGCGCAGTGGACCGAGTGGCTTGGCCTCCTGCCGAACGCCATCCCCGACGTGCTGCTGGCGATCGGGCTGATCCTCTTCTGGAACGCCCGCTGGCTGCCCTTCACGCCGTACGACACGAATGCCATGCTGGTGGTGGGGTTCGTGACCGTCCTCTTCCCGTTCTGCTTCACGTACGTGCGCGCAGCGCTCTTCCGGCTGTCTCCCACGGTCTGGGAGGCGGGGCGCGTCCACCAGGGCGGGACCTGGCATATCGCCCGCCGCATCGTGCTGCCCCTGCTCGCTCCGGGGCTCGTCGCCGGTTGGATGATGGTCTTCGCGGTCTCCGTGCGCGACCTCGTGGTGCCGATGCTGCTGAGTCCGCCGAACAGCACCCTGGTCTCGACCTACATCTACGGGCAGTACACGCAGGGAAGCCTGCCCGACGCCACCGCGCTCGCCGTCGTGACGCTGCTCGTCACCGTGCTGCTGCTGGGCGCCGTGCAGTGGTGGAGCGGGGGCGCCCGGGAGCGCGGCGGGGACCTCTTCTAGCGAAGGAGGCCAGGATGGTCACCATGCGGCGCCTCTTCATCAGCGACATCCACGGCCGGGTCGACGCCCTGCAGCGCCTGCTGGCCGCGGTGCGCTACACACCGCAAGAGGACCGCCTGATCCTGCTCGGGGATTACGTGGGGGCACAGGGTGAGAACGTTTCCTGCCTGCGGACGATCCAAGGCCTCTGCGCGGCCGGCCATGCCACCGCGCTGCTCGGCAACCACGACCTGGCGCTCTGCGATCAGCTGGGACAGGGAGCTGGGCCGTCAAGGCCGCTGCCCGCGATCTTCAGCTACGTCGGGGAGCTCGCCGCCGAGATCGGGCGGGACCATCCGGACCTTGCGGCCTTCCTGTGCGGCCTGCCGCTCTGGTACGAGGACGAGACGTTCATCGCCGTCCATGCCGGATTCAACCCGGATCTCGCGGACTGGCGCACGTCGACGCGGGAGGAGTTCACCACGATCCGCGAGCCCTTTCTCTCGCGCCTGCCCAGGGACCCGCGCACGGTGATCTTCGGCCATACCCCCTGCCAGCGCCTGCACGGCTTCGCCGACGCCTACTTCGGCGCCGGCAAGGTCGGCATCGACGGCGGCGCGGGGCACGGGCAGCAGCTCAACTGCCTCGTCTTCGACGGCCACCGCCTCACGGCGCACGCGGTGCCTGTCCGCCATGGCGCGGACGGCTGACCGTCGCCTCCCGAGGGCCTGTTCGTAGACGCCCTGCGCATGCAGCGGACCCAGACGCGTCTACGCGAGGCGGGGCCACGGGGCGAAGGAGGTCACGGTGACCGTCGCGCGGGGCGGCAAAGAGCTATGTTTTTTGGCGCTAGACGCTCGGCGAGAAGTGCGGGGCGATGTGCGTCTCTACCTGCACCGAGACCGTCGTCCGCTTGAGGTCGAAGTCGAAGTGGCCCGCGTACTCCGCGATGCTGTGCCAGAGCGCGCCATCGGTGTCGGCCGCCTGCATCTTGCGCGTCAGGGTGGTGATGCGCCGCACCATCGTCGTCGCCGCCGCCTGCCCCAGTTCCTTCGCCACCGCCGAGGGCAGCTCCATCGACGGCGCGGTGTAGACTTCGAGGGCCGCGGAGATGCGTACGGCGATGTGACGCGCCTTGCCGTCGTAGGTCGTGGACGTGTGCACGTTGGTCGTCTTGAGTTCGTACTGCCCGTACGGGGGATCGAGCGGCAGCACGTTGCGGCCGGGCAGGTTCAGGAGCCAGCGCAAGGTCACGCTCTCCTCGCGGTCGAGGAACGTGCCCAGCCTGCCCCGGGAGATGAGGGCCGTGCCCGACGCTTTGACGCTGGTGGCCGGCAGCTGGTCGAACATCGGTATGCGCAGTGTGTCCCCCGTGTCGAGCGCCCCCCGCACCGTCTTCCAGATCGGCTCCTTGATGTGGCCATCGCGAGACTCCATCTCCGACTCGAACTCCTTCAGCAGCCGCACGCCCGTCAGCCCCATGACGCCGTCCGGCTTCGCGAGCAGGGCCTGCGCCGTCGCGCGGGTGCCGACCACGAACCCCGTCTGGTCCACCCCCGCGCGCCGCAGCAGCATGCGCAGGACCTCCGTGGAATGCCCCTCCAGCACGCCGAGTCCGAACACGTAGATCTTGCACGAGCCGAGGTAGAAGCGGCGGGCGAGGTGCGTGCGCAGGTCCTCGATCGCCTCGGTGAGCGTCGGCCCGTCGCCCCAGTGGATCGCCCCGGTGTAGCTCGAAGCGCCGCCTTGGGCGAGCACCGCGTCTGAGATCGTCACGCGCCAGTCGCCGCTCCGGAAGTGGTCGAAGCCTATCGCGATGATCGGCGTCCGGTCGCTGATGTCGTGCATGTCCCAGCATCCGGCCATGAGCGGCATCAACAGGAGCAGCAGCGTGAGAAGACCCGCCCTGCAGGCCCTCACGCCGCGACCTCCCGCCGCGCTGCCTGGGCACGCCCGAAGGCGAGGAGGATGGACGGCAGCACGAAGTAGAGCAGGATGCCGTACATCGACCAGGCATTCTTGATCACCGTGAAGATGTCTTCCGGCAGGATCGGAACGGCAAGTGCGATCACCAGCAGAACCCAGGGCACGAGAGCGGCCCAGGGCGTCAGCGGGAAGACGCGGACGCCCAGGCTCGCGATGCCTGCGGTGGATTACGACGTGACGATCGAGAAGACGACCATCTGCCAGAGGATGACCGAAAGGAAGGCGATGCGCTGGAACGGCAGGAACGACGACGTAATCGTCTCTACCACGCTGAGGAAGGGGCTCGGCAGCTGGCTCGCCGAGGTGAGGCCGAAGACGACCTGCGGTTCCACCATGGTGAGCAGGAGGTAGAGGGCCCCTAAGGCCATGCCGACGAAGACCGGCTTGCGCGGATCGCCCTTCGCGAGGGGGCCGAATACCGGGAGGATGTCATAGCCGCGCGGCGCAAAGAGGATCGTCGGCCAGAGCCAGGGGATGGCGCCGGTGCCGAAGGGGTATGGCATGAGCCGGGTGAGCTCCACGTTCGGAAACGCGCCGAAGGCCAGGATGAAGAGCGGCACGATCGTAGCCACGGCGAGCAGGCCGATCGTGCGGCCCACGGTCTCGATCCCCTGCCGGATCGCGTAGACGCCAAGGCCCATCGTCAGCAGAGCCACCACGAGGCGCGGCGTGCTGGGCAGTTCCGTCCTGGCGAGGATGTCGAGCCAGACATGGAGCATCGTCGCAGCGGCCGACAGATAGAAGGGCACTCGCAGGAAGCGGAGGAGGGAACGCGCCCTGTCCGCCCAGGGGACGAACGTGGCCCTGTTCAAGGCGAGCGCCAGGTGCGTGCCCAGCATGGCCGCTCCGAACGCGAGCAGCATCCAGAGCAAGGTGCCGTAGCCCGCCGCCTGGAACACGGGGCGCCCGAGGCTGACGGGTGTCATGCAGACCGTGACGAGGAAGCTGACCCCGGCGATGGTCCAGGGAGCGATGGCGGGGGAGCGGGTCATGACCGCCGTGGCGTGCGCCGCACGTACGCCGGTACGCTGGGCATTCGGCGCTGCAAGGCGGATGTCGTGTCCCAGGCGCCCGGCAGCAGCGGCGCGAGCGGTGCGAGGTAGTGGGTACCGAGCTCCCGCGTCGCAGAGAGATTGATGGCAAGCCAGAGGACCCCTGCGGACCAGCCGACGAGGCCCAGCACGCCGGACACGAACAGGAAGACGTACTTCCAGACGCGGGTCGCGTAGGTCAGCTGGTAACGCGGCGTGATGAACGTCGCGAGCGCGGTGAGCGCCAGGAGGATGACGCCGAGATTGCTTGCGAGGTTCGCGCGGACCGCCGCCTGGCCGACGATCAGGCTGCCGACGATCGAGATGGCGGGTCCGAGCACGCCTTTCATCGCCGTCGTCGCCTCCGCCATGACGTCGAGGACGACCAGCATGAGGATCGTCTCCGTCAGGATCGGGAAGGCGAGGGACTGGCGGTTCGATGCGACGGCGATGGCGAGGAGGCCGGGCATCACGGTCGTGTTCACGCTCAGGACGGCGACGTAGAGCCCCGGGCCGAAGATGGCGATGGCGAACGCGAGGAAGCGCAGCAGACGCACGAAGTAGCGCGTGCCCGACGCCTGGAGGTACTCCTCCTCGTCGATGAAGAGGTCGAAGAACGAGACCGGCAGCAGCATGGCGTACGGCGATCCGTCGACGAGGATGACGAAGCGCCCGCGAAAGAGGAGGTCTGCCGCCCGGTACGGGCGCTCGGTGAAGTCCGCCGGCAGGAAGGGCGACCAGAGGCTGCCGTAGAGCGGGCGCAGCAGCGAGCTCACGAAGCCGACCCGCGGCGGGCGGTAGCGGCTTAGGCGCGTGAGAATGTCGTCCAACTGGCTCGGGTCGGCGGCGCCTTCCCTGTAGAGGACCGCGAGCTGCGTCGGCGCCTCCGTCCCGAGGGTGATGCGCTGGGCGATGAGGAGCGGATCCCGCAGGTGGCTGCGGATGAGTGCGATGTTCATCTCCATGGACTCGACGAATGCATCCTTGGGCCCGAATACGGCGCGTTCTGTCGTGGGCTCCTCCACGCTGCGCGTCGGGATCGACCGCAGCTGCAGCGCGTACACAGATCTTCCATAGAAGACGAGCGCAGCCCCGTCGAGAAGATGCCTGTCGGCGTCTTCGCGCGTCATCACCCTCGCCCCGCGCGCCAGCAGCGCGGGGACGGGCGTGATAGACCCTGCGAGCGCGGAGAGGAGCTCCGTCTGCAGGCGCTGGCCGTCCACCATGGCCGGCAGCTGCAGCACGCGGACCCTCTCGCCGTTTGGCCGCGTGACGTCCAGCTCCGAGACCTCCGGGTGCGTCGCCTTGATCTCGTCAGGCGCGAGCCGGTTGTCGAGACGGGAGATCAGGCCCAGGATGCGCCCTCCCTGGCGTTCGATGGCTCCGATGTCCGTTGCGAGCCCCCCCCTGGAACGTAGGGTGCGGAGCAGGGAGAGCAGCCATGCGGAGCCACCGCTCGCGGCAGATGGCGTTGCCGTCCTACGCCTGCGATCTCGACGTCGACAGGTCCATCGTGGAGCGGCGGCATCAGCCGATGCACAGAGAAACCCGCTTCCAGAGCGGGTTTCTCTACGATTCGGCGATGGTTTCCCCGTCGCAACCCGTGGCACCGGTCTCATGCCGTCATGCCAGTGCGCAGGCGTTCGACGACGGACGGCGACTACAGCTCGAATTGCGCCACAACACGCCTCAGCTCGCTCGCCGTCGCCGCAAGGTCGCGCGCACTCGCGCTGATCTCCTCGACCGAGGCTCCGACTTCCTCCGTAGTGGCGCTGACCTCCTCCGCCGAAGCGGCCGTCTCGCCCGACAACGAGGCGACGCCGTGGATGTGTCCCGCGACCTAGTCGCTCGACGCCAGCATCTCCTCGCTCGCGGCCGAGTTCCCCTCGGCGACCTCCGTCACCTGGCCGATAGAGTGCACAGCGGTCGAGGCGCTTGCGGCAACCTCCTCAGCCGCCGCGGAGATGGACTTGACGTAGCCGTGCGTGCGGCGCATCGACGCCAGGATGCGCTCCAAGGCCCGTCTCGCGCTGTCCGTGAGATGCACGCCGCCTTTCACTTGCGTCACGCCGGCGGCCATGGCATCCGCGGTCGCTTCGACCTCTTCGCGGATCGCGGCGACGAGGTCGGCGATCTCGCCTTTCGCGCGGCTCGCGTGCTCCGCCAGCTTGCGCACCTCGTCGGCCACCACGGCGCCCCCCGGCCGTGCTCGCCGGCCCGCGCACCCCGATGGCTGCGTTGAGCGCCAGAAGGTTGGTCTGGTCCGTGATGCCGCTGATCATGCCAAGGGTCTCGCCGATCTTCTCCGAGGACGCGCGCAGGGCCCGCACACGGTCGGATGCGCGCCCGGACGTCTCGCGGATCCTTCCCATGCCGGTCACGGCCCTGCGCACGGCATTGCCGCTTCGGGCGCAGTACGATCATGCAGGCCGGCGGCACTGCGTGCGCAACGGCTGTGGCGGTCCCGGGCAAGCGACGGGCTGGCCTTGCGAGCAGCACCCCGGTCGAGCCGCCTCGGGGACATCTGCCATGGTAGATCCTCTGAGAGGTCACCGCGGGCAGAGCGCTGGTCCGCGCGCAAGGCGCCGCTCCGATCTTGCAGCGGCCATCGAGCGGCACAGATCGTAGCCGGACGAGCCCTCGAGTTTTGAGGGCCGCGGTCAGGGGCCGGCGACGGTATCTCAGGCGTGCACCAGCACGACGCCCACGAGGGCGAGAAGCGTGACGGCCAGCACCGGTACCGTCAGAGTGATGCCCACGCGGAAGTAGTAGCCCCAGCCGATCTTCATGCCGCGGCGCTCCAGCACGTGCAGCCAGAGCAGCGTCGCGAGCGAGCCGATCGGCGTGATCTTCGGTCCGAGGTCGCTGCCGATTACGTTGGCAAGGGCCATCGCGAGCCGCAAGGCGCCATGCGCGCCCGACGCGTGCACGGCAAGCGCGTTGATCATCACCGTCGGCATGTTGTTCATGACGGACGACAGCGCCGCCGCAAGATATCCCGTGTAGAACACGCTGGCCGCAAGACCGTGCCGCGTCGCCCAGACCATCGAGCGTGCCAGGATGGCCGTGAGGCCGGCGTCCCTGAGCCCGAAGACCACCACGTACATACCGATCGAGAAGACGACGATCTTCCACGGCGCCTCGAGGAGCAGCTGCCGCACGCTGATGGCGGGACTTTGCCGCGCCAGCAGCAGGAGGATGATGGCCGCCGCTCCGGCGACGAACGAGACCGGGATGTGCAGGGCCTCGCTGAAGAGGTAGCCGAGCAAGAGGAGGCCGAGGACAAACCAGGACGCGCGGAACAGGCGCGGGTCCCGAATGGCGTCGCGAGGCGCCTTGATGCCCGTCGCGGGGACGGTCCCAGGTAGGTCGCGGCGGAAGAAAAGATAGAGGGCTACCAGGCTTGCCGCCAAGGCGAAGATGTCCACCGGGACCATCCGCACCGCGTAGCTGACGAAGCCGATGTGGAAGAAGTCCGCAGAGACGATGTTCACGAGGTTCGACACGACCAGCGGCAGGGAGGTCGTGTCCGCGATGAAGCCCCCGGCCATCACGAAGGCGAGGATCGCCGCGGGCCTGAGGCGCAGGGCCTTGACCTGCTCGTAGACGATCGGCGTGAGGATGAGCGCCGCGCCGTCGTTGGCGAAGAACGCCGCCACGAGTGCCCCGAGGATCAGCGTGTAGACGAAGAGTCGGGTGCCGTTGCCCCGTGCGAGCCTTGCCATGTGCAAGGCAGCCCACTCGAAGAAGCCGATCGCATCGAGCACGAGCGAGATGAGAATGATGCCCACGAAGGCGAGGGTCGCGTCCCAGACGATGCCGACGACCGTCCGGACGTCGGCGAGGGAGACGACGCCGAGCAGAACGGCCAGGAGGCCGCCGGCGGCGGCGGGCCAGCCGATCGAGAGGCCACGCGGCTGCCAGATGACGAGCACGAGAACGACGGCGAAGAGGAGCAGGGCAAGCAGGGCGTGGGCCATGTGACGGAGCCTCCTTGAGGTACTCGGGCGCTGACGTTCCCTTGACACCATATCAGTTCGGAACATATAAGTGAATCGTAATAGAGTGATGCGCTTGTACGAGAACGCGGCAGAGGTCTACCAGACGCTCGGGGAACCGACACGGCTGAGCATCCTCGCCTTGCTGCGCCTACGCGAGGCATGCGTCTGCGAGCTCGTCACGCGACTGCCCATCAGCCAGCCGGCGGTCTCGCAGCACCTGCGCAAGCTGCGTTAGGCAGGCCTTCTTACCGAGCGGCGCCAGAAGTACTGGACGTACTATGCGGTGGTGTCGACTTGCCACCGCTCCTTGCTGAAATCGCCGTCACCTTGCCGCCCGATCCAGAGGACGAGGCATGGCTCAGAGGCCGCCTGCGGCGGGTCTGGGCAAAGGCCAGGAAGGCGATTGCCGCGCGGGCAGCGAAGCCCTGCGCGGCCCTGCCCGGCGGCAGCCCCACGCCGACCGGCGTCACAAGGAAGGGTGTTTCAGTTGCGGATCGCGCTCTGTCAGATGGACCTGGCCAAGGGAGACGTGCCGGAAAACCGGCGCCGGACCGGTGAGTGGATCCACCGCGCCGCGGATGCAGGCGCCGAGCTCGTGCTGCTTCCAGAGCTCGCGACGACCGGATACACCTTGAGCGAGGCGTTCTCAGGGCTTGCGGAGGGGATCCCCGGTGAGACGAGCGGGCTCTGGTCGACGATCGCTACGCGCCGGGGCGTCCACATCATCGGCGGCATGCCACGGCTCGCACCGTCCGGTCTCGTCTACAACTCGGCGCTGTTCGTGGGGCCCCAGGGCGTGATCGGCGTCTACGACAAGGCGGTGACACCGCTCTACCTTCATGGCAACGACCTCGGCGAGGGCGTCTGCGAGGAGGCGGAGATCTTCCGGCGCGGCGATGCCATGCCCGTCTTCTCGACAGCCATCGGCCGCATCGGCATCCTCATCTGCCAGGACGCCGTTTATGGCGAGTTCGTGCGGGCCCTGGCCCTGCAGGGTGCGGACCTCGTCGTGCAGATCAGCAACTCCCCGCGCATCAAGACGAAGCACGAGGACGACATCACGCCGCTCACCACGCGTGTGCATGCCTTCGATACCGGTACGGCGATCGCGTTCTGCAACCGCGGCGGCGAGGAGCCCTACACCTTCCGCGGTGAGCAGGCGGTGGCCCGCTTCGGCGTCGCATCGCACGTCTGCGACGCGGACGGAAACTTCATCGCCTTGGCGGCGGAGGGCGGGAAAGAGGAACTCATCGTGGCGGACATCGACCTCTCGGCCTCGCACCGGTCGCGCTGGCGGCAGAAGTTCCACCGCGATTGGCGCCCTGACCTCCTCTCAGCCCTCGTGCGCCTTTCCTGAAGCGGACCGGCCGTCCACGGCTGCATGCCGCCCTTCCACCCTGCAGGTGCAACGAGCCCGCCCTGGCAAAGGGCGGGCTTCTTCGTTGCCGCTTTTTGACGCTGCGCGCCGGGGCAAGAGGTCTGGGGCGGCCGGATTCGAGCGTCTGACGAAGATGATGTTGCTTAAAAGTAAAAGTGACTGTATTAATAGTGTGACATTAAGGTGCGACCGAACCCAGTGAAGGGAGACTTTGACATGATGATGCGCGACACACGCCGCTGGTGGGCTCTTGGCGCCATAAGTCTCGCCGTGCTGGCGATCACCCTCGACGTGACGGTGCTGAGCCTCGCCCTTCCCACCCTCGCGGGTGTCTTCAAGGCGTCGGAATCCCAGTTGCAGTGGTTTGTCACAGCGTATACGCTGGCGCTCGTCGCCGGCATGCTGCCGGCCGGCCTCCTGGGCGATCGTTTCGGTCAGAAGGCGGTGATGGTGGCGGCGCTCCTGCTCTTCGCGGTGGGCTCGCTCGGGTGCGCGTACGCGCCGGATGCCGCGGTGTTCATCGCTGCCAGGATAGCTGTCGCCCTCGCGGGCGCGGCGGCCATCGTGGTGGCACTTTCGGTGCTCACGCTGCTGTTCAGCGAAGAGGAGAGGCCGCGGGCCGTGGGCATCTGGGGCGCCGCCAACTTCCTCGGCCTGCCGCTCGGTCCGATCATCGGCGGCTGGATCCTTTCACACGCCTGGTGGGGCTGGATCTTCCTCATGAACCTGCCGGTGGCGGTCCTTGCCCTGATCGCCGTGGTCCTGCTCGTCCCCTCGGCAAAGGCCGGGAGGACGCCTGGCTTCGACCTCCTTGGCCTCCTGCTCTCGAGCGCCGGGCTCGTGGTGCTGATGTACGGCGTGATCGAGGCGGGAACCAGCGGCTGGGGGAGCGTACACGCTCTCGTGCCGGTTGTCGCGGGACTCGTGCTGCTCGTCCTGTTCGGGCTTTGGGAGAGCCGTCTCGCCCGGATGCCAGGGGGCCAGCCCCTCGTGGATTTGAGCCTGTTCCGGTCTCGCAGTTTCACCTGGGGGGTCATTCTCACCGCCTTCGGCACGCTCGGGCTCTTCGGCGTGCTGTTCGGGCTGCCCCAATTTCTCCAGGCGATCGAAGGCGTGGGTCCGGAGGCCTCGGGCGTGCGGCTTTTGCCCGTCGTCGTGGGCATGATCGTGGGCGCGGTTCCTGCGGACAGGGTTGCGGCGAAGATCGGGGCCAGGTTCACGGTTGCCGCGGGATTTGCCCTGGTGGTCATCGGATCGGCCCTCGGGAGTGCGATGACCATTGCCAGCGGCGATGCCTACATAGCGCTCTGGACGTTCGTCGTGGGACTCGGCGCCGGTCTCGGCTTCGCCACCGCCGCATCGGCCGCCCTTGTCGAACTCTCTCAGGAAAGCAGCGGCATCGGCTCCGCTCTGCTCCAGGCGGTGGTCAAGCTCGGACCCGCCTTCGGCTCCTCCATTCTCGGCAGTGTCATGAACTCGACCTACCAGGCGCAGGTGCATGTGCCCGGACTGCCGCCGGTGGCCGCCCAGGCAGTCAAGGCCAGCGTTTTTGGCGGTATCGCCGTGGCTCGGCAGCTCGGCTCGCAGTCCCTGCTCGCGTCGGTCCGCACCGCGTTCGTCGCAGGCATGGACCACTCGGTGCTGGCCACGGCCGGCATCGCGGCAGCCGCGATCATCCTTGCGCTCGCGTTCCTTCCTGCACGGCGGCCGCTTGCCGCGCCGGCCGCAGAGCAGGCGAAGTGATGGGGGTCCGCTGCCTGATGGCTCTCCGCGGGAGAGGTCCGTGCCGGATCTTCGTTTGCGCGGTATGCTTTCGCTAGGAGCCGCGTGGAGGAGGAAGAGGGCAGTGGCCCGGACGCCTGAGGGCGAACGCCTCGGCCTGCGCGAACGCAAGAAGGCCAAGACCCGGCAGCTGATCCAGTCTCACGCCCTCCGCCTGTTTCGCGAGCAGGGATACAAAGAGACATCCGTGGAGCAGATCGCCGAGGCGGCCGAGGTGTCGCCCTCGACGGTCTTCCACTACTTCCCGACGAAGGCCGATCTCGTAATGTACGACGCCATGGACGATCAGTTGCTCGAAGCGTTTCGTGCGGTGCCCGCCGACATCGGTGGCTTGCAGGCGATGCGGCAGGCGATGCGGCAAGTGTTTGGAGAGCTCGTCCGAACCGATATCGAAGTCCAACTCGAGCGCGAGCGACTGCTGCGCACCGTGCCCGAGCTGCGCGCGGCCATGATCGAGGAGTTCGCCCGCACGATGCGCGTCATGGTGGAGCTCCTGGCGGAGCGCTCTGGCCAGCCGACCGACGACGACACGCTGCAGATCCTGGCCGGTGCCGTGATCGGCGTCGGTTTGGCCGCATGGTTTGCGAACGACGACGACGCGCTGTCGCCTTCGTTCGTCGAGCGCATGGACAAGGGCATCGCTCTGCTCGAGTCAGGGTTCCACCTCTAACAGCAATACCGTTCACTTAGTGAGATAAGAGTGGCATCATAGCCCCAGGAAGTGCTGGGGGTGGTGCCGTGCCCCGTGCTGGTTGGCGCAAGCCCGAGACTGGCGAGCGACTGTCCGATCACATCTCCATCGGTGTGCTCACCCATGTGTACCCGCCAGCGGTGGTCGACGCGGCGATCGCGCAGACGGGGAAGCATGAGCGTCGGCATCGGCTGTTGCCGGCACGTGTGGTGATGTACTACGTCATGGCGATGGCGCTGTTCAGCGAGGATGCCTACGAGGAGGTGATGCGTCGCCTCATGGACGGGCTCTCGTGGCTCGCGGCCTGGCGGACCCGCTGGACGGTGCCGACGAAAGCCGCCATCTTCAAGGGACGGGCGCGGCTCGGGCCGGATCCGCTCCTGGCGCTGTTCAGGGCGGTAGTGAAGCCGCTCGGGACACCTGGCAGCCGAGGGGTGTGGTATCGCGGCTGGCGGCTGATGAGCATCGACGGCAGCACCTTGGATGTCGCCGACACGCCGGAGAACGATGCACACTTCGGCAGGCCGGGCCACAGCCGGGGAGGCGAGCGCAGTGCCTTCCCGCAGCTCCGGCTCGCCGCCCTGGCCGAGAACGGCACGCATGCCATCATCGATGCGGCCATGGGGCATTACGGAACGAGTGAATCGAAGCTGACGCGGCAACTCCTGCCGTCCCTGCATGCCGGCATGCTCTGTCTCGCGGATCGTGGTTTCTTCAGCTATGCGCTATGGCAGGAGGCGGTCAGGACCGAGGCCGACCTGCTGTGGCGGGTGGCGAAGCATCTGATCTTCCCGGTTGTTCAGGAACTCCCGGACGGCAGCTACATCAGCCGCGTGTACGCATCCGATTCCGACCGCCAGCATGACCGAAACGGCAGCGCGGTGCGCGTGATCGAATACACCCTCGAAGACCCCGGCCGGCCCCAGACCGATACTGTTTACCGTCTCGTCTGCACCATCCTCGACCCGGCTACCGCGCCAGCCGAGGAGCTCGCCGCCCTATACTGCGAACGTTGGGAGATCGAGACCGCGCTCGATGAGCTGAAGACCCATCAGCGCGGCCCACGGGTGGTCCTCCGCAGCAAGACGCCTGAGGGTGTGATCCAGGAGATGTATGGTTACCTGCTCACCCACTACGCGATACGTGCCTTGATGCACAAAGCCGCGGTGCTCGCCGACGAGGATCCAGACCGGCTCTCGTTCATCAGGACGCTGCGCGTTGTACGCCGGAACATCGATGGAGCCAAGTCCTTTTCCCCCTGAGCAGCTGGCCGTCCTACACCAGCGGGTGATGGCCGAGATCCTCGCTATCCGACTGCCCCCACGACGCCTGCGCGCTAACCCGCGCGTCGTCAAACGCAAGATGTCGAACTTTGCCCGCAAGCGCTCCCGCCATCGCACCTGGCCTCAACCCACCAGGACTGCTGCCCAGATGGTACGCCTTAAGCAGACTAAGTAAACGGTATTGCCTCTAACAGGCGCATCCTGGCGACCGCCGACACGCGGTGGCGATATGCAGCCACGGCACGCAGGCGATGGCGCCATGTGGCGTGCGCGTGGCCTGACCTTCTGACCCATGCACGGAAGGGCACATTGTGGCAATGTGGGCACAAAGGGCACGGCCGGTCCCCTAGCCCGCGAAGGAGGCCCCGGGACCGGCACGGCGCCTGGTGCCATGCATTGCTCTCGGCGGGCAAAGGGGTGGGGCATCCCACGAAGGTGAACCTGCAGCCATGGCGTTGGCCCCCGCTTCGCTTCTGGCTTTCGTCGGCGGCGCTCGCGTGCGAACTGCGCTTTCTCGAGAAGGCATCCAGCATCAGCTCCGGAGGTGCTTCGGGCGTATCGCTGGCCCTCTACCACTGGACGCAGCTGCCCCTCGGATTCTGGACCTTCGTCGTGAAGATCCTCATCCTGGTGCTCGTCTGGCGCGTGCAGGGGAAGCGCCAGCTCCTCTGGACGATCGTCTCCGCCACCCTAGGCTCGCTTCTGATCTATCTCGCGGAACTGGTGCCGTTCCAGCCGCTGCCGCTCCTGGTCGCATTTCCGATGATCCTGCTCTTCTCCTACATGCCTTCTGCCCTGCTCCTGTCCTGCGGCTACTCGTCCGGCGGCTTCTCGTCGATCGCGCTCATCCTCGAGAAGAAGGGACTGCCGACCGCAGTGACGTTCACGGGGCTCAACGCCATCTCCCTGTTGCTGATGTTCCTCGCCTATGGCAAGGTGTCCGGACTGCTCTCGCTGGCGGCCATGCTGTTTGCCGGCGCCTCGAACTGGATCTGGCTGACGTTTTTTCGCAAGTACCTGCGCCACGGGCCCGCGGCAC
Organism: Bacillota bacterium; assembly: GCA_021845645.1. Next base: position 5,991 of record JAJZVM010000031.1, on the reverse strand, counting down.
CTGCCGGCGGGGCGGCGGCCTGATCGCCTGCGGGTCCTGACCCTCCTCCGGATGCCTTCACGGCGTTCAAGCCCTCCCGCCGACGCCTGCGGCCGGAGGGTTGCCTGCCTGGCCTCCCCCGAGGCGGCGCAGCGTCCAGCCAAGAAGTCCTGCCGCCAGGATCACGGCCGCCGTCTCGTAGGCGCTGAATGCACGCGTCAGGAGCAGCGTGCGGTCTGCCGAGAGGTTCAGCGTCAGCAGGAGGGCGCTCGCGACGGCGTACATGGGGAGCCTGTGACGCCTGTCGCCAACGGCGAGCAGCAGCGAGATGGCCATCGGGACGAAAACAGCGAGCAGCAGCGGCGCGACCGCGCGCAGCACTTCGGCGAAGACGAGCAGGCGGACGTCGAATCCGCTCAGAAGAAGCTGCATCAGGTTGGCGAGCGCCAAGCCGAGTCCAAGCGACATAGTGGCCGCCCGCGCATCGCCATGGGCTCTGCGCCAGTGGATCGCCAGAGCGTTCAGGCTGACGTAGGGGATCACCATGAGGAAGCTGAGGGCGACCGCCTGCCTGGTTCCCAAAGGGCTGGGTGCGGCCTGCAGGCCAGAAGACGGTCAGCAGCGACGTCACCTCCCTGCTTATCCACGCGAGGGTGAGCCCGAGCAGGAGGTCGAGGGCCTGCACGCTGGCGCCGCGGGTGCGCCTGACGACGGCATAGCAGGCGGCGAGTGGCAGCATCGCGACACCTTATCTCCAGGATATGGCTTCCGCGGCTGCGGCCAGATCCCTGCCACCGCGCATGCCGGGCCGCGTCACATCGCGCCAGACGCCAAGAGGCGATGCTTTGCGGCCTGCGGGCAGCTGGAAGGACGTTGGCAGCCGGGCGCGAAGGAGTGCTTCGCACGCATCTCGCGTCGGGAGGTAGGAACATGCCGCGACCGGTAGACCTTGAGGAGCTTGTGCGCCTGCCTGAGTTCTATCATCCGCTTCTCGACGCGAGCCGCTCCCGCGTCGCTTTCTACTGGGACAGATCGGGCCGCATCGAGCTCTACAGCATGGAGATCGCCGAGGGCGCCAGTCCCGTGCAGGTCAGTCGCGGCGAGGTGCCGCGCTCGCCGATGTCCGGCTTCCGCTGGTCCGCGGACGGCAGTTCCATCATCTTCGCCAAGGACCGCGACGGCGACGAGCAGCACCAGCTTTATTCCCTGGACCTGTCGAGCCGCCAGGTGACGCAGCTGACCTTCGGCCCGGGCCAGCACCACCCCGGGCGCGTCTCCCCGGACGGTCGCGAGATGCTGCTGGCTTCCGACCGCATCGGGCAGATGAACGCCTATGTGCTCGACCTGCAGACGATGGACGTGCGGGCCCTGACGGCCTTTCCTGCGCCGACGGAGCCGGCGGACTGGTCGCCGGACGGGCGCTTTGTCTATCTCACGGGCAGCGAGTCCGGCGACCCGCGGAACGAGGACATCTACAGGGTCCGGCGCGATGGCTCGGACCTCAGGCGCATCTTCACCTCGGGCGAGGGCAATGCGGACACGGCCGGACGTGTCTCCCCCGACGGGCGCTGGCTCGCCGTCACGAGCAACCAAAGCGACTACTACCAACCGGGCATTCTCGACCTCGAGACGCTGGACGTGCGGTGGGTGGGCGGCGGCGGGACGGACGAGCATGCTGGTCCCTGGTCGCCCGACGGCCGGAAGCTGCTGACCTTCGAGCTGGCGGGCACCCGCTCCAGGCTTTTCTCCGTGGACACCGTCACCGGCCGGCGAACCCGGTTGAGCACCCCGGCAGGTCTCGTCTGGCAGCCCGAGTGGCTGGACGGGGAGCGCATCATGGCCGCCCATGCGGATACGACCCACCGCACGCGCCTCATCGCCCTTGAGGACGGCGCCGTTCAGGTGCTGCTCGATGCCGACTACGGCAGCCTTTCGCCAGACGACTTCGTCGCGGCGCAGCCGGTCGCGTTCCCCTCGGACGAGTACACGATCCACGGCCTCCTCTACAAGCCCGTACGCGCCGCGGGACGGCGGCTGCCGGCCATCGTCTGGGTCCACGGCGGCCCGACCGGCCAGGACGTGGAGGCCTTCAGCCCATACGTCCAGTTCCTCTGCAGCCTCGGCTTCGCCGTCCTCGAGGTGAACTACCGCGGCTCCACAGGGTATGGGCGGCCATTCCAGGAGGCCAACCGGTTCGACATTGGCGGCGGCGACGCGCGGGACGTGGCCGCGGGTGCCAGATTCCTCGCCGGCGACCCGGACATCGACCCGCAGCGCATCCTCTGTGGCGGCGGCTCCTATGGCGGATACATGACCTATCGCCAGCTGACCCACTTCCCGGAGCTCTGGGCGGGAGGCATCGCGTGGGTCGGGATCACCGACTGGACCCGGCTCTACGAGGAGTCGATGGAGCACTTCAAGCACTACCTCGTGCAGCTCTTCGGTGCCACGCCGGGAGAGGTGGGGAATCTCTACCGGGCCGCGTCGCCGATCGAGGAGGCGGAGCGCCTCAAGGCCCCCATTCTCATCATCCACGGCCAGACCGACCCGCGCTGTCCGATCAGCCAGGCTCGTACCTTTCGCGATCGGCTGCTCGCCCTCGGCCGGCGTGAAGGGCAGGACTTCGCGTATCATGAGCTTTCGGCGCAGGGGCACGGTTCGGCCGACATCGAGCAGAAACTCGCATCGTTCCGCATCATGGAGGCCTTCCTGAGGCGCTTCGTGGACGAAGCCCGCGGTTGAGGGAGCCATGCGGCTCCCTCGCGTTCGCGGCCCCTGCTCAGGGGCATCGACGCTCCGCCTGGCGGCAGGAGATCGAGATGGCGCGGGTCCGCCCGTAGCCTTGCGCTACGGCAGGTGGCAGGCGAAGCTCTGGGCGAAGTTGGTGCACCGTAGTAGGTCTGCACCGGTGCGGCCTGACCTGACAAGACTGCCAGCCGCTCGGCCCTACGGCCGTACGACCAGAGCCAGACGGCGCCCCTCCGCAACCACACCGATTCAAGTCCTGTCCTAGAGGAACGGGAAGGCCCAGAGAGTCGTATACGTGTGAAAGAGGATCCCTGGAACAACGCTGCGACTGCGCCAGTACGAGTAACCTACGACGAGGCCAAAGGGCTGTAGCGGAAAGATCATCTGCCACAACGTGGGCAGCAAAGGTTGATGCAAATATATCAAGTCCCGCGGCAGATGCGACAAGTCGAAGACGACGATCATTACCAGCATGACAAGCCAAGGCCTATGAAAGAACGCGCTAAGCTGAGACATCAGGTAGCCGCGGTCAAGTGTCTCCTCCATGATGCCGTTGACAAGGGCCTGTAGCAGGAACATGGGGATGGCCCAGAGCGATAGAGGGACTATGCTGCTCAGAGGCTGAGAGTTCCAGAGCATCCTGTTCGTGATAAAGGAGCCCGCGGTTGCAAGGAGAATCAGGGCGAAGCCAAGGAGCCAGTCGAGCCATGCGAAGTAGTAGCCGATCGCTCCGAACCGGCGGACGCGCCATACGGCGAGGCCGACGGCCACCGCCGTTAGTGGGAGACCGCCAACCATAACGTTGTCGAGACGGCTCACGACAGACCCCGGCAGATGAAGCCGAGTACCGAGCCAGTGATCCATGCCGATGATGCGGACGAGCGGTTGCCATGGTCCCAAGATTGCAACCCAAAACAATGTGAGGAGTCCAGCATAAAGAACGAAGATAGCGATCAGCCACGCAAGCGAGGTGGCATCAGCCGGAAGCTGCGGTCGCGGCCTTGTGACGCGCCGCGTCGCAAGGTAGATGAGCCCCATGGCGACGGCGCCAAACCCATAGTCCCAGAGCTCGGACTGCCAAAGCGGCTGCAGACCGAAGTAGTATTGCGCATTCGCGAGGTAGACGAGAACGAGGTAGGCGGCGATGCCCAAGACAACCAACAAGGTATTTCGGACCGGGATTCTTCTCACTGGCGGCGCGACTACGGTGGACATGGCTGGACTCCTTCCTGCACCAGGCTCCGTTGGGCTCCCTTGGCAAGCCTACACCAGTCAAGTCAAAGTCGCCACCATAGAATGGCTGATTTATACGAGGACTAGCAGAAACACCTACGATGCGGCTGGCGTGTCGCCGCCGCTTCAATGGTACCTCGGCATCATCGGCTATCTCGCTCTTCTGTACCACGCTTTCTGCCCCCATATCTCACCACTTGAAACAGCGAGCAGCCAAGAATGTACCGTACCTGTAATCGCCCGCGCTATCTGGGACAGCGTTGCTCACGGTAATTGCGAGCGTTCGGGGCTGCGGAGGTCATTGGCCCAGGTGAGGGCCCGGTCAAGGAGGTCCGCGGGGGCATCGGGGAAGTCCTGACGGAGGGCGGCAGAAGCGTCCGCGGGGCTGGTGCCTGAAGCGAGCAGGTGGTAGGCGCGAAGATAGGCGCGGCCGAGCGGTGACGCGGGCTGCGCGCTTTGTTTTGCTGCAGGCGGTGGTGAGGGCGCCGCTCGCGGGGGAACGGTCGCCGCACGATCATCCTGTACGCGGCGGAGCACACCACGGAAGAAGGCACCTGGGGAGCGGATGGCGTCGGCGCGGTAGGCTCTGTGGCGCAGGATGCGGCGCAGGGCCTCCTGGGCGTCGGGAGGCCGGCCGTCTCCTCGCGAAGGATCTGGGCGCAGGCGCGCGGCGTGAGGCCGAGAGCCTGCGCGATGGTCGAAAGGGTCTCTTCGCCAGTTGGCTCGCCGCTCACCGGAGGTCGAACTCCTCGACGGCGGCCTGGACGTCCTGAGCAGTCACGGCGCCGCCGTGTTGCTGCGCGGCACGCAGGGCGATGCGGGCGAGCGCCGCGAGGATGCGGGGAATGGCCCGGGAGCGTTGGAAGAGGAGCTCCTGGGCCTCGGGGGCGAAGTCGCCGAGGCTTTGCAGGAACTCGGCGGTCTCCGTGCGGGTGAAGCCGTAGAGGCGTACCCGCACCGAGACGCGCTGGGCAATGGGTTCCATGGCCTGCGAGCGGAGATGTGCCGGCAGAGAGCCCGTGCCGACGAGCAAGATGCGCACGGACAGAGGCTCGCCGAGCGGCGTTGCGAGCAGGCTCCTCATGCCGGCGAGCACCTCCTGCGGCAGATCCTGCGCCTCGTCGACGGAGATGAGAAGGAGCTTGCCGGCCTCGTGCCAGGGGCCAACGATGGCGTGGATCTGGGCGAGCAGTTCCGCGGTCGTCCAGGCGGGGTGCTCGCCCAGGGCGAGCACGAGCGCCCGCAGGAAGGCCCGCAGGCTCTGCAGGGGCGCCGAGAGCGGCACGGTGACGATGCTGCGCGGGTCGAGGACACGGACGAAGGCCTGCACAGCGAGCGTCTTGCCGACGCCGGGCTCGCCGCTGACGAGGGCGATGCCGCCGACGGCGAGGAAGTAGTGCAGGCGGCTCTCGAGATCTTGGCGGCCCTGGGAGAGGAGAAGATCCAGCGTCGCGGTTGTCATCAGATGTCACGCTCCTTCAAAATCGCTGCCAAGTAGCGGCTGAGGTGCATGTCCCGTCCGAAGCGGCGGATGAAAGACCCAAGACGCAGGTCGGCCTCGGCGGGTAGAGGCAGGCCCGGCCGCTCGAGGGTGCGGCGCACGAGATCGAGCTCCTCGACGTGCAACTCGCGGCCGAGGGCCGCCTGCAGCAGCGCGGCGAGCGAAACATCGGTGAGGGCGAAGGCCGGCGGCGGCACGGGGGGCTGTCCCGGCCGCACGGGCAGGGCCTGCAGGTAGCCGCCTGGCGCCTTGCGCGGGCGCCGCACAGGCTCTGTGAGCTTGGGCAGGGCGAGATGCGCCACGGGCAGGGCGGGCCTCACGGTGATCGTCTGGCCTTGAAGCTCCACGTAGGCCTCCCTGAGGTCGAACGGGTGGAAGGCGACGGTCACGCGCAAGCCAACAAGGTCATCGGGCACAGCGTAGTGATTGCCGCCTAAGGAAACCTCGCCCCTCTTGGTCACCTTGCGCTCCTCGCGCCAAAGAAAGATCTCGCCGAGGCGCCGCAGGTACAGGTAGGGCTTCGTCGCGCC
>JAJZVM010000030.1 GCA_021845645.1 Bacillota bacterium | reverse complement strand
GGGGTCAAGGTGCAGGCGGACGGTGTCTTCGGCAGCGCCACCGCGGCGGCCGTGCGCCAGCTGCAGGCCGCGCGCGGCATCGGCGTCGACGGCGTCGTCGGCCCCGCCACCTGGGATGCGCTCTTCGAGCGCAGCTACAGCGTCCAGCCGGGCCAGACGATCGACGGCATCGCCCAGGCGTATGGCCTGCCTGCCGCAAATCTGCTCGCCGCGAACGGCGGGAACAGCCTGATCCTCGCCGGCCAGAAACTTGAGCTGCCGTACGCGGGCGTACCCGCGACGGGCACAAACCCGCCGCCCGCCACCGCAGCGGTCGCGAACGGGTCGGGCGCCTCGCAGCCGCCGTCCGGCCAGGGCGGCAAGTCCGGCGCGAAGAATCCTGGCGGCGGCCAGGTGATCCCGGGCCGCACCTTGGCGCAGTGGGGCGGGGCGGGCACGCCGCAGCTCGCCGTGGTGGTTGTCGCCCAAGACCAGGCGAGTGCCCTGGCCCTGCGCAAGGGCATGCCGGCGGGCATGCTGCTCGCCTTGCCGACGTCGCTCTACAGCCTGGGCGGCAGCGACAAGGTGCTGCTCGCGACGCAGAGCCTCAAGGACGTCGAGCGCACCGGAGCGCAGGCGGTGCTCTGGCAAGGGGCGCTGTCGGCGACGGCGCTCACGACTCTCGCGGCGCAGCGGGTGAGCGTCGTCGTGGCAAACGAGGAAACACCCTCCCAGGCACTCGCGAGGGCGAGCGGCGGCCAGGTGCTGGCCGTGCCCGTCAAGGACAGCGACCTTCAGGCCTTGCAGACACTCGCGCAGGGCCTCCAGAAGGCCGGCTACCGGCTCGCGTCACCGCTGCCCTAGGCAGGGTGCCGGGGCATTCCCGGCGAAGCGTGCCGCGGGGGGGACGAGCGTGGGACCTCAAGACTTCCTGCGTCGCGCCGCAAGCGGGGGTTTGCGTCCTGACGTGCAGGAGCTCGCCGCGTCGACCCGCACCGCGGAGGACGCGGCGCGGGCCGTCGGCTGCCTGCAGCGTCAGATCGTCAAGTCGCTCGTGTTTCTGGCGGATGATGAGGCGGTCGTCGTGCTGCAGCGCGGCGACCGCAAGGTCGATCCGGAGCGCCTGCGGGCTGTGCTCGGTGCCGGCAGGGTGCGCAGGGCCGACCCGGACCGCGTCTACGACGAGACCGGCTACGCCATCGGCGGCGTGCCGCCGTTCGGTCACCTGAGGCCTCTGCGCACCGTGCTCGACGCCTGCCTCGCCAAGGACGAGCGGCTCTACGCCGCCGCTGGCGGGCCGAGGGCGCTCTTCGCCACCTCCGGCGAGGAGCTTCGCCTGGCCAGCGCGGCAACGGTCGCCTGCTGCTGCGCCGACGACCTTTGAGCGAACGTCTTGATCCCGGCGAGGTGCGACGCCTGACGCTCGGCCGCCAGCTGCTGCTCGGTCGCGCCGACATGCCCTCCCTCGATGCCATGCGTCAGCTCGGGGGGCTCAACGCCCAGCATCGCAGATCGCCGTACATCGCGCTCTGGAGCCGCCTTGGCCATTTTCGGCGCCAGGATCTCGAACAAGCCCTCGCGCAGGGCAAGGCCTACAAGGCCACCCTGATGCGCGGTACGTTGCATCTCGTCGCGGCCGACGAGTACCCGCGCTATTTCACGGCACTCGCCGAGGCGCGGCGGCGGGCTTTCCACGGGTTCTTCCCGCGCGTCGCTGGCGCTGTCGACGAGGGTCTTGTCCGGGACAACGTGGCCGAGGCCCTGCGCCAGCGCCACGCGGTGGCGTTCCGGGAGTTCGAACGCATCCTGCAGCCTCTCTTTCCCGAGGCACCGGCCGCTAGCCTCTCCTTCGCCGCCAAGGCCTTGGCCCCGGTCGTCCAGTTGCCGCCGGCGGGCCTGTGGCACGGCACGGGCTCTCCGCAATACGGCTGGGCGGCCGTCCCCTCCGAGACAGATCCACGGACGGCCCAGGAGGATCTCCTAGTGCGCTACCTGGCCGCTTTCGGGCCCGCGACCGCGCAGGACTTCGCCCAGTGGTCCGGCCTCGGCGTAGCAACGGCCCAGGCCGTGCGGGGGCGCCTCGGCGACCGACTGCGGGAGCTTGCGTCCGATGGCGGACTGCTTCTGGACCTCGCCCGGCCGCCCCAGACGCCGGACACCGATCCGCCCGTGCGCTTCCTGCCACGCTGGGACAACCTCCTTCTTGCCTACCAGGACCGCAGCCGCGTGCTGGCCCCCGAGCTGCGGGACCAGGTGATCATGCGGGACGGCCGCGTGCTCGCGACGTTTCTCGTGGACGGGGAGGTGGCCGGCGTTTGGGACGTCGAGGAGACCGCCCACGACTGCACCGTGGTGCTCACACCCCTGCGGACCATCGCGCACAGCCGGATGGAGGAACTCCGCGACGAGGCCGATCGCCTGGCCGCGTGGATTGCGCCGGGCGGGCAGGCTGGACACCGGCTGGAGCGCTGATCCGCGCGTGGGGGAGCTGCCAGCGAAGCCATCCCGGGAGGTGCCGCGCATGCCCATCCTCGAGACCGACCGCCTCCGCCTGCGCGAGATGACGCCGGCGGACGCCGACCTTCTGCTCGAGATCTTCCAGGACCCGATCGCCATGCGACACTACCCGAGCACCATCGACCGCGATGGCGCGCTGGCCTGGGTGGAGCGGGCACAGGCGAGCTACCGGCAGCACGGACATGGCTTCTGGATCGTCGAGCACAGGGAGGGCGGCCGCTTCCTCGGCCAGTGCGGGCTGCTTGCGCAGGACGTGCACGGGACGACGGAGGTGGAAGTGGCCTATCTTTTCGCGCGGCGGTTCTGGGGCCATGGCTACGCCAGCGAGGCAGCCCGGGCGTGTCGGGACTGGGCGTTCACGCACCTCGCCGTCCCGCGCGTCGTGTCCCTCATCCGCGATGAGAATCTGCCCTCCATCCGGGTGGCGGAGCGCAACGGCATGCGACCCGTCTCGAGCCTCGTCAAGGCGGGCTTTCCGCATCACGTCTTCGCGATCTCCCGGGAGGAGTGGGCGGAGCGCGAGCGACCGCGGCACCGCCACGTTTAATCCCGCCACCCCAAGGGAGGAGTGGCGCGCCCTGTCTGCGAATTGCAGCATGACCGCCGCCGGGGCGTCCGGCCCGGCGGGGGCGTCAAGTGTCCAGGTCTGCGACAGGGGGACGTCGCGTGAACCTAGACGCCTGTGAGGCGTTTGTCACCGTCGCGCGCGAACGAAGCTTCGGCAAGGCCGCGCGCCTGCTGCATGTCTCTCCTTCCGCGATCAGCGTCCGGCTGAAGGCGCTCGAGGATGAGTGCGGCCTCAGGCTCCTTAACCGCGAGCCGGAGGTATCCCTGACCCCGACCGGCGAGGCGCTGCTGCCGCACTACGAGGCGATCCTGGCGCGGGTCCGCGAGGTCTCGAGCCTCGCGGACCAGCTGGCCGGCCGCGTCGAGGGCGAGGTCGCGATCGGTGCCTCCCAGACGGTGGGCGGCTACGTGCTGCCAGGTCTGCTCGAAACCTTCCGGGCGGCGTACCCGAAGGTGTCCTTGCGGCTTGAGATCCACAACAGCCACGACGTCCTGGCCGGCGTCGACCATGGCCATCTGGACTTCGGTCTCGTCGAGACGCCGGACGTGGGCCGCCTGCTGCGCCGGCGCTGGATGGAGGACCGTCTCGTGCTCGTCATGCATCCAGCTCACCCGCTCGCGGCAAAAGACGTGCTGCAGCGCGAGGACCTCCATGGCGTGCCGCTCGTGCTGCGCGAGGGCGGTTCGGGTACGCGAGCGGTGCTGGAGGCCGAGTTCGGCCAGGAGGAGCTCAGGGACCTCGCGACGATCGAGGTGGGGAGCACCGAGGCGATCAAGCGCTGGGTCGAGGCCGGCACGGCGATCGCGTTCCTCTCGGATCGCTGCGTCGAGCGCGAACTGTCCCTCGGGACACTCGTGACGCGGCCCGCAGCCGGGATGAGCCTGCGCCGCTGGTTCCTGCTGGTGCACCGCTCGGAGCCCTTCGCCAGCTCCGCGGCGCAGGCCGCCTACCACTTCCTGCGACGCCGGTCAGACCAGGCGGACATGGCGATCTGACGCCTTTGGGGCAAGGCCGCCGGGGCGTCCACGGCCGCGGCGGTCTGTTCTCGTGCCAGCGGGCCCTTGCGGGCCGCACCCGCGCTTGTGCATGCCGGCACGAACGGCCATTGCGATTCCCGAAACGCCGCGCCGCGCCTTAAACCTTAGAATGGAGCTCAAGTTTCCCAGGGGGAGGGCTCCACGGGTGCGACTTGGCTTCCTCATCGACCAGCGCAAGTGCATCGGCTGCCACGCCTGCACCGTGGCGTGCAAGGCGGAACATGACGTGCCGCTGGGCGTGAACCGGACGTGGGTCCAATACGTCGAGCGCGGCGCGTTTCCCAATACGCGCCGCTTCTTTCAGGTGAACCGCTGCAACCACTGCGACAATGCTCCGTGCGTCGCGATCTGCCCGACAGGCGCGCTGTTCAAGCGCGAGAACGGCATCGTGGACTTCGACAACTCGAAGTGCATCGGCTGCAAGGCCTGCATGGAGGCGTGCCCCTACGACGCGATCTACATCGACCCCCAGGAGCACACGGCGGCAAAGTGCAACTTCTGCGCCCACCGCGTCGAGGAGGGACTCCTGCCCGCCTGCGTCGTCGTCTGCCCGGAGGAGGCGATCGTCACCGGGGACCTCGACGATCCCTCGACGCTGATCGCGCAGCTCGTCGCCCGCGAGCCCGTGCAGGTGCGCAAGCCCGAGCAGGGTACCAGGCCGCACGTCTTCTACATCGGCGCCGACGAAGCGACGCTGGACCCTCTCGGGTCCGTGTCGGTCGGCGCCTACATGTGGGCAGACCAGCCGGACGCGCCCGCCGCGGGGCTCGAGGAGCCGGCCCGGGACCACGCCCAGGCCGTGAAGGTCTACGACGCGCCGCATCTGCGCCGGCCGTGGGGCTGGATGGTCTCGGCCTACCTCTGGACGAAGTCCCTGTCGGCCGGCGCCGCGATCCTCGCGGGCATCTCGGCCCTCCTGGGCGGCGGCCTGCCGCGCTGGCTCACAGGCGTCCTCAATCCGCTCGTCGCCCTCGTCTTCCTTGGCCTGACCTTCCTGCTGCTCGTTGGCGACCTCAAGCGGCCGGAGCGTTTCTGGCGCCTCCTGCTGCGTCCACACCTCACCTCCTGGCTCGTCTGGGGCGGCTACATCCTGACCGCGTTCGGTCTCGTCACCACCATCTGGCTGGCGGCGTCTCTGCTCTCCGGTGTCCCCGGCGCGGCCGTTGCCCTTCTCCTCGTCTTGCTCGGTGCTGCGGCCGCGGCCTACAGCGCCTTCCTGTTCGGGCAGGCGGAGGGCCGGGACTTCTGGCAGAACCCGCTCGTCTTCTGGCATCTCCTCGTGCAGGCGGGAATCGCGGGGGCGGCCCTGGGTCTGATCGAGACGAGCGTCACGGGTTCCCACGCCCTCTGGCCGCTCGCGTACGCCCTCCTCAGCCTCCTGCTGCTGCACGGCCTTTTCACCGCGGCCGAATTCGTGCTGCCGCATCCCTCGCGCGAGGTGGAGCTCGCGGCCCACGCCGTCACCCGCGGCGCGCTGCGCCGCACCTTCTGGGGTGCGGCGGTCGTGCCGGGGCTCTTGCTGCCGCTCGCGCTGGCGGCGGTCGCGGTCCTCGCGCACGGCGCCGCCACGTTGCCCTTCGCGGCGGTCCTGGCCCTCTTCGGTCTCGCGGCCTACGAGCACGTCTGGGTGCAGGCCGGCCAGATCGTGCCCTTGACCTAGAGGAGGCGACGACATGTCGGAAAGTCACGTCTGGGAACCGTCCTTCGGCGGCAAGGAGACGAGCGGGCTAAAGGCCTATCCCTCGCCCGAGCAGTGGGACGACCACGTCGAGTACGACGCGAAGGCATGGCCGAAAAGGCTCGCGCGCCACTACGCTCTCGTGCCGACCATCTGCTTCAATTGCGAGGCGGCGTGCGGGCTTCTGGCGTACGTCGACAAGGAGACGCGCGAGATCGCGAAGTTCGTCGGCAACCCCACGCATCCCGCGAGCCGCGGGCGCAACTGCGCCAAGGGGCCTGCGACGATCAACCAGGTCAAGGACCCCGACCGCATCCTCCACCCGCTGCGCCGCAAGGGCGAGCGCGGCTCCGGGGAGTGGGAGCGCGTCTCCTGGGACGAAGCGCTCGACGATATCGCGGGGCGCGTGCGCAAGGCGCTTCAGGAGGGCCGCAACCAGGAGATCATGTACCATGTCGGCCGACCAGGCGAGGACGGCTTCACCGAGCGCGTCTTGGCCGCATGGGGCGTCGACGGCCACAACAGCCACACCAACATCTGCTCCTCCGGCGCACGCACCGGCTACGCCTTCTGGATGGGCATCGATCGGCCGGCGCCGGACTTCGCCAGCGCCCGCTTCATCCTGCTGCTCTCCTCGCATCTCGAGAGCGGCCATTACTTCAACCCGCACGCCCAGCGCATCATCGAAGCCAAGATGCACGGCGCGAAGATCCTCGTGATCGATCCGCGCCTCTCGAACACGGCGTCGCACGCCAGCTGGTGGTGGCCGGCCTGGCCGGGTTCCGAGGCCGCCATCCTGCTCGCCATCGCGAACGTCCTGCTGCAGGAGAACCTCTACGACCGCCCTTTCGTCGAGGACTGGGTCAACTGGCGGGAGTACCTCGTGGAGGAACACCCGCAGGAGCCGCCCTCCTTCGATCGCTTCCTCGCGATCCTGAAAGAGACCTACGCCCGCTACACGCCGGAGTTCGCGGAGGGCGAGAGCGGCGTTCCGGCCGGGCAGATCCGTGAGGTGGCACGCGAGATCGGCCGCGCGGGCAGCCGCTTCGCCGCCCACATCTGGCGCTCGGCCGCCGCGGGCAACCTCGGCGGCTGGATGGTGGCGCGCGCTCTCTTCTTCCTGAACGTCTTGACCGGTTCCGTCGGCACCGAGGGAGGCACCCTGCCGAACGCCTGGGCCAAGTACGTGCCGCACCCGCCGGTCGAGCCGCCGCCCGTAAAGGGCTGGAACGAACTCACCTGGCCGCGCGAGTACCCCCTGGCCCACAACGAGATGAGCTTCCTCCTGCCGCACTTCCTCAAGGAGGGCAGGGGACGGCTCGACGTCTACTTCTCCCGCGTCTACAACCCTGTCTGGACCAACCCGGACGGCCTCACCTGGGTCGAGCAGTTCAAGGACGAGCGCAAGGTGGGCCTGCACGTCTGCCTCAGCCCGACGTGGAGCGAGACGGCGCAGTTCGCGGACTACGTCCTGCCGATGGGGCTCGGGCCGGAGCGCCACGACCTCATCTCCTACGAGACGCACGGCCAGCAGTGGATCGCCTTCCGCCAGCCGGTGGGGCGCGCCTACAGCGAGCGGATCGGCGAGCCGTCGGCCCTCACCTACGAGACCAACCCGGGCGAGGTGTGGGAGGAGAACGAGTTCTGGATCGAGCTCTCCTGGCGCATCGACCCGGACGGCAGGATGGGCATCCGGCGCAACTTCGAGTCGCCGGGGCGCCCGGGCGAGAAGATCACGATCGAGGAGTACTACAGCTGGATCTTCGAGCACAGCGTGCCTGGCCTGCCCGAAGCGGCGGCTCGGGAAGGGCTGACGCCGATGCAGTACATGCGCCGCTACTCCGCCTTTGTCGTGCGCGGGAACGCGTTCGCCCAGCATCTCGAGCCCGTGCCGCCGGAGGAACTTGGCGAAGCCCGGGTGGATGAGGCGACGGGGCGGGTCTACACGACGGCGGCGCCAGTGCCGCGTCTGGACGTCAAACCCTTGCCCGCGCCCGAGCCGGGGCCGCTCGGGCGGCCGGTCGGGGTGATGGTGGGGGACAAGGCGGTGCGCGGCTTCCCGACGCCCTCGGGCAGGCTCGAATTCTTCTCGCCGACGCTCAAGGCGTGGGGCTGGGGCATCTACGCGATCCCGACCTACATTCCGAGTCACGTGCGACGGCAGAACCTTGGCGAGGGGCAGTTCGTGCTCATCTCGACGTTCCGCCTGCCGACGCTCGTGCACACGCGCTCCGGCAACGCCAAGTGGCTGAACGAGATCTCGCACGGCAACCCGGTCTGGATGCACCCGCAGGATGCCGCGCGCCTTGGCCTCGAGCGCGGCGATCTCGTGCGCGTCCGCTCGAAGATCGGCTACTTCGTCAACCGCGTCTGGATCACGGAAGGCATGCGGCCGGGCGTCGTCGCCTGCTCGCACCATCTCGGCCGATGGCGGCTCCCGACCGGCGCCCCGGGCGCCTGGACCTCCTCGACCGTATCGCTCGAGGAGATCGCGCCTGGCAAGTGGCGGATGCGGCGCGTCGGCGAAGGCGGGAGGGGGCCGGGCCGCCAAGGCGACGGCGAACGCGCCTGGTGGCAGGACTCCGGCGTGCACCAGAACCTCATCTTCCCGGTCCACCCGGATCCCGTCTCCGGTGCCCACGCGTGGCATCAGGCGGTCACGGTGACGAAGGCCGAGCCGGGGGACGCCTTCGGCGACATCGAGGTCGACCTTGCGCGATCGCACGCCGTCTACAGGGACTGGCTGAGGCTGGCGAAGCCCGCCGGCGCGCAGGGACTGCGCCGCCCGCGCTGGCTCCTGCGCCCCTTGCGACCGGTGCCCCAGGCCTACCTCCTGCCATCGGACGCGCACGCCGCACCGGGCGAGGACGCCTAGCCGGGAGAGCACGAAACCGCCCCGCAGGGTGAGCCTGCGGGGCGGTTGGCGGTGGGGAAGGCCTAGTTGGTGGCCGGCGGCGTACCTTGCGGCTGCCCCGCGCCTGGCGGCGGGCCCCACGGACCATGCCCCAGGGCGCCACCCTTGCGCGTCACGAACTGCTGCACGAAGGTCTGCAGCTGCTGCTGGCGTGCGGTCGCCTGGGACTGCGTCAGCTTGCCGGCGCTGACCGCCTTCTCGAGCTCCTGCTGCATGGCGGTCGTGATGGCGGCCTCGAGCCCCTGCACCGTCTTGCCGCTGGTCGAGGACGCGATGTCGGTCAGCGACTTGCCGGACCGGATGTCCGTGCGCAGCTGCGCCGGTGTCAGGCCGAGGTAGGTGGCCGCCGCCTGCATCGCACCGGGGCCGCCGCCCATCATCCGGCCGCCCGGTCCGCGCATGCCGCCGAAGCCACGACCGAAGCCGAGCTTGCCCGACTTGATCGCGTTCTCCATCTGCGTTGCCTGGGCCGACGTGATCTTGCCCTGGCCCAGCATCTGCTGGACCTGATCGAGGCGCGCCTGCTGCATGGCGCTCTCGAGCGTGCCCGTGGAGATGCCGAGATGGCTCGCGACGTCCGCGATGAACGTCTGAGCGGGCGAGCCCGCGGTTCCCCCCGAAGCCGCGAACGCCATGGCGCCACCGCCAAGCAGGATCGGCACGCCGATCAGGGCGCCGATCAGAAGATGCTTCCTTTGCATCGCGATGCCCCTTTCCGGTCGGATCGTCCGACCTGCCCCGAGTATCCCCGGCATCCATTGGATCGCTCTTCGACGAGCGTTAATTTTTTCTCGGGTTGGCACCGCGCAGCTTAGAAGCCATGAAGAAGCCGGCGGGGGAAACCCGCCGGCCACGATGAAAGGAGCTAACCCTCGCCGCGCGCCATGGCCTCCTCGGCCATGCGGATCATCACCTTGACCATGTTGCCGCCGATCCGTCCCCCGATGCGGCCGGCCTCGCGCGTCGTCATGTCGCCGTTGTATCCCTTGGTGAGCGGGATGCCGAGATCCTCGGCGATCTCGAACTTGAAGCGGTCGAGCTGCTCGCGCGGCAGTGCCGGTCCCTTTGTCCACTGCGCCAAGCCACGTCACCTCCCGATGCTAGTTTCGTCGTGCGGGCGTCGCGTTATGTCGACCAGATCGCGCCGCGAACACCAACCCGAGCTTGAAGCGGCAAGCCGTTCTGCGTGGACAGCGGAGGGAGGGCCTGCCTGCTCGGCCGTTGACCGCCGCCTTCCGTCCACCTATGCTCGCTATGGAGGTTGAGCGCATGGTCGTCGGCGCCATCGCCGCATGAGCCCGCAAAGTCTGCCGGAGATCGCCAGGACCGAACTGGGCGATCCCATCGAGCCGCACGTCCTGGTGACGTTTCTCAATCGCGCGCTCAAACGGCGTGGACTCATCTTCGGCGTCGCGCGCCAAGGTGACGGATTCCTTCTGACCGTTTACGAAACCGAACCCTGGAGCGGCGGGAAGACGGACGACTGAGCGCGACCGGTCGCAAATCACTTGTGGAAAGGTGGGAGTCCGGGAGGGCCGCATCCCGCGGTGCGGACCGAGAAGCCCGGCGAACATGGTCGAACTGCGCAATTACATCGGCGGCAAGTGGGTGGACGCGGAGGGCAACCGTCGCATCGACGACGTGAACCCGGCCACGGGCGAGGTCATCGCCAGCGTGCCGCAGTCGTCGGCGGCCGACGTGCAGCACGCGATCGACGTCGCGCACAAGACGTTCGAACACTGGCGCAAGGTTCCGGCGCCGAAGCGAGCCGAGATCATGTTCCGCGTCGGCACGCTCCTGCGCGAGCGCAAGGAGGACCTGGCGCGCAAGATGACGCGCGAGATGGGCAAGGTGCTCGTCGAGGCGCGCGGCGATGTCCAGGAAGGCATCGACATGGCCTTCTACATGGCCGGCGAGGGCCGGCGCGCCTTCGGCCACACGACGCCGTCCGAGCTGCCGAACAAGTTTGCGATGGCCGTGCGCGACCCGATCGGCGTCGCCGGCATCATCACGCCGTGGAACTTCCCGATGGCGATCCCGACCTGGAAGACGTTCCCCGCGATCGTGCTCGGCAACACCGTCGTCTTCAAGCCTGCCACCGACACGCCGATGCTCGCCCTCGAGCTCGTCAAGATCTTCGAGGAGGCGGGCCTGCCGCCGGGCGTCATGAACCTCGTGTTCGGCTCCGGCTCCGTGGCCGGCGAGGTGCTGCTCCAGGACGACCGCGTGCGCCTGATCTCGTTCACCGGTTCGAACGAGGTCGGACGCCACGTCGCGCAGGAGGCCGGCAAGGGCCTCAAGCGCGTTTCGCTCGAGCTGGGCGGCAAGAACGCCGTCCTCGTCATGGACGACGCGAACCTCGAGCTCGCCCTGGACGGCATCATCTGGAGCGCCTACGGCACATCCGGCCAGCGCTGCACCGCCTGCTCGCGCGTCATCGCGCACGAAGCCATCCACGACGAACTCGTGGAGCGCCTCGCCGCACGCGTCAAGACCCTGCGCCTCGGCGACGGCCTTCTGGAGACGACCGATGTCGGTCCCGTGATCAACCATGGCGCCGCGGAGTCCATCGACCGCTACGTAGAGATCGGCAAGGCCGAAGGGGCGCAGATGGTGGTGGGCGGCGGCATCGCCACCGAGGGCGATCTCGCGAAGGGCAGCTTCTACCGCCCGACGCTCTTCACCGGCGTGCGCCCCGACATGCGCATCGCCAAGGAAGAGATCTTCGGACCGGTGCTGTCCGTGATCAAGGTCAAGGACTTCGACGAGGCCATCGCCGTCAACAACGGCGTCACCTACGGTCTCAGCTCCTCGATCTTCACGCAGGACGTCAACCGCGTCTTCCGCGCCATCCGCGACCTCGAGAGCGGCCTCCTCTACGTCAACGCCGGCACCACCGGCGCGGAGATCCACCTACCGTTCGGCGGCGTCAAGGGCACCGGCAACGGCCACCGCGAGGCGGGCGTCGCGGCGCTCGACTTCTTCAGCGAGTGGAAGTCCGTCTATGTCGACTTCAGCGGCCAGCTGCAGAGGGCGCAGATCGACGCCTGAGCCGCATTGTGTCGACCGCGTTCATGCGCTAACCTAAGGTAAGCCAGGGCGTCCCCGCGCCAGCGGTGGCGCCCTTTCTTTAGCAAGCGTCGACAGAACGGGGAGGCGGTCAATTGTCCCAGGCGACGGAGGCGACCTGGCTCGAGGACGTGCTCGCACAGGAGCACCTCTTTCAGAGCCGGCGGCGCCCTGCACCGCCCGGACAGCGCGTCAGCTGGCGGATCGGCACGAGCGTCATGCCGCTGAGTCAAGGACAGCGGCAGCGCCTGCGGCAGATCGGGGAGGATCTCTGGGCGTTCGCCCAGGCGCAGCAGGAAGTCTATCACCAGGCCTTGCAACGGCCTGAGCTGCAGTTCGTCGCCGAGTATCTCGATCTGGGCAAACCGGAGGACGTGGTGCGCTTCAGCCAGATGAAACGGCTGCGACGCCAGCTCCCGGCCTTCATCCGGCCGGATCTCCTCCTGGTCCCCGGCGACGACTTCATCGCCACCGAGATCGACTCTGTCCCAGGCGGGTTCGGAGAGCTCGCGGCGCTTCAGGACGTCTACGCCGCCTTGGGCCAGGACGTCATCGGTGGTCCGACCGGCGTGCTGGACGGCTTCATGCGGGCCATGGCCCTCACGGCGGGCAAGGACGATCCCGTGGTGGCGATCGTCGTTTCGCAGGAGTCCGAGGACTACCGGCCCGAGATGGAACATGTCGCCCTGGCCTTGCGGGGGCGCGGCCACGCGGTCTACTGCGTGCCGCCGCGCGACATCCTCTTCCAGGAGGACGGCCTCTACGTCGAGGGCAGGCGAATCGACGTGCTCTACCGCTTCTTCGAGCTTTTCGATCTGCGCAACGTGCCGAAGGCGGACCTGTTCCTCTACGCCCAGCGCAAGGATCTCGTGCGCATCACGCCGCCGATCCGGCCGCAGTTCGAGGAGAAGCTCTGGTTTGCCCTTTTGCACCATCCGGTGCTCGAGCCGACCTGGACCGCGCAGCTGGGCCAAGAGCGGCTCGCGCGCCTGAGGGCCCTGATTCCGGAGACCTACCTCATCGACCCGCGCCCCGTACCGCCGCACGCGGTGGTGGCGGGGCTCACGGCGTGCGGCCACCCGCTGCAGGACATGCGGCGCCTGGGCGAGATGGGCAAGCGCGAGCGCGCCGACTGGGTCCTCAAGCCGTCCGGCTTCTCCGAGATCGCCTGGGGCAGCCGCGGCGTCCACATCGGCGAGGACACCCCCCAGGAAGCCTGGCAGGAAGCGGTGGACGAGGCCTTGGGCGCGTTCGCCCAGACGCGCTGGATCCTGCAGCGCTACCACAAGGCCAAGGTGCTGCGCCACGACTACTACGACTTCAGCCAGGGCGAGGTCGTGACGATGTCCGGCCGCGTCCGGCTATGTCCGTACTACTTCCGCCAGGGTGACGGCGTCGAGCTCGGTGGCGTGCTGGCGACGATCTGCCCGCAGGACAAGAAGATCATCCACGGCATGGTGGACGCGATCATGGTGCCGGGGGGCGCCGTCTAGACCATGTCCTGCGCCTGGCGCGCCGCGGCGCGGTAGGCCGCGAGCAGCCGCGCGATCTCGCCGTCGCGGTCCGCCGCCCAATCCCCGGCCCACATCCTGTGCAGGCGCCAGCCGAGCCGCTCGAGCTGGCGCTGCCTGTCGTCCTCGCGCCTGGTCGGCGCCGGATGGCGTTCCTGGGCGTCGCAGGCGATGGCCAGGATATACTCCCCGGGACGCTCGGGATGGCGCACCGCGAGGTCCACCAGGTGGCGCGTGGCGCCATACTGCGGCACCACGTCGAGGCCATGCTCGCGCAGCGCGAAGTAGACCTGCTCGGGAAAGAACTCGAGCTCCTCCTCGAGGGGATTCACCGGCTCGTCCGTCAGCTCCGCCGCCATGGCGCCTTCGTGGCGCATCTCGACGAACTGCAGCAACTCCCGCAGGAGCGCCACGCCGCTGCCTGGCCCGATGTCGGGGACATCCTCGCGCCGCAGCCGCGAGGCGACTGTCATGCGCCGCCTGGCGCGGGTGGTGGCGACGTTGAGGCGGCCGAGGCCGGTCGGTCCCCAGAGCAGCGCGAACTCGCGCGCGGGATCGTCCAGGCCGATCGCCAGGATCACGCCGTCGCGCTCGTCGCCCTGGACGAGATCCACCGGCTTGACGAAGAAGCGCTCCGGCCGATCCTGGCTGAAGATGGGCTGGAGGTCCGGCCTCGCCTGCAACCGTTCGTGCAGGGCGGCATCGATGCGCCTCGCTTGCGCGGGCGTCAGCGCGACCACCCCGAGCGATTCGTCTGGGTGGGTTTCGGCCTGCCGCAGGATGAGTTCGAGGAGCGGCGCGAGGTCTTGCATCGGGGCATCCCGGCGCTCTTCGCCGCCCGGCCCCGCCAGCAGGACGTGGGCGAGGCCCGCGCCGTGGCCGAGGCGGCCCGGAAACGTACGGACGGCGCCAGCGTAGACGTTCCGGTCCGCGAACGCGAAGAGGGCCTCGTCGAGACTTCTGTAATGCCAGCCGAGCCGGTAGCTCGGCAGGAAGGCGAAGGCTTCCATAAGGCCGAGCGACGGGGCCGTCGTGCCAGAAGGCGGCAGCTGGCGCCGATCGCCCGCAAGCACCAGCCGCGAGCCCCGGCTGATCGCCCCGATGGTGGGCTCGAGCGGCAACTGCCCCGCTTCGTCGCAGAGCACGACGTCGAACGGTCGGCGCTCGCCGGCCACCACCTGGCTCACGGCCCAGGGACTTACGAGCCAGCACGGGAAGAGGGCCAGGAGCACGTCGGGCGCGGCCGCCAGCAGGGCTGTCAGCGGCAGGTCCGAGCGGGAAGCCTCCTCGCGCAGCAGCCTGGCCTGCTCTGGATGCTCCGCCACGGCCAGCGCCGCCCGCCGCCGCTGGCCGAGCGCCACCGCTTGGGTGGCCACCTTCATCTCCTCGCGCTCGAGATCGAGGAGGCTCTGGCGCAGGCGGTCGAGATCGCGCCCGTAGAGCCCGCTCAGTTCCGGCTCCTCGGCTTTCGCCTGGTCGAGGCACGCCTGCAGCCAGAGGAACTCGAAGGCCTGCGGCCAGATCGCCGGGTCGATCTTGCGCCCGATGATGTCGCGGGCGATTTCGAGCGCCCCGTGCTTTTCGAGTTCCTCGCCGATCGTCAGCGCGACCGGCAGGCGGTGCGGTGTCACCTGATCGCGCGCGAGTCCCGCGATCAGGTCGCCGAGGCTCGCGAGCGAACGGCCCTCCAGGAGCCGGGGACCGAGCATCGACGAAAGTTTGAGCAGCGGGGCCCTGAGGGCCTCGACCCGTTCGAGCAGCCGGTCCGCCTCCGGCAGCTCGGGCGGTGGGGAGTCCTGGCCGCTCAGGGACTTCCACGCCGCGGTCTGGCGCAGCATGGCCCGCACGTCCTGCTGCAAGGTCCCGACACGGACCCGCGGATCGCCTCGCAAGGCGCGCAGCCGCAGCTGGGCCGCCCGGTGGGCGCGGTGCCACGCCGTGCGGGGACCCCGCGGCGCCTCCTGCGCGAGGACCGCCACCTCGGCCGTCCAGACCTCCCTGCCGTAGCGCCGGTAGGACGCGTTGACGCCCGCAAGCAGCCGCGCCACCCCTTCGGCGTCCGTGAAGCTCTCGGGACGCCAGGTCGGCACGAGCGCACGAAGATCTTCGAGCGCCGCGGTGAACTCCCCCCAGAGCCGGCTGGCCTGGAGGCTCTGGCCCACGGCGTCCCTCGCCGCCTCTGGATCCGGCAGTCTGGCATTCGCCCAGGGCGACGCCGACCGCCCGGCCAAGAGGTCGCCGAGGTCCGAGGCGTCCGCCAAGAGCAGTTGGACGTGGCGGACGCTGGCGGCATCCATCTTTGCGAGCTCCTGCCTCGGCGGAAGACCCGCCTCGGAGATCTCCTTGGGAACTCTGAGGAGGCGGCTCTGCATGTCGAAGAGGCTCACGTCGCTCGGGCTGCGCATGCGGTGCAGCGCGGCGATCTGGCCTTCGATGTTCTTCCGGCGCAGCCTGAGGGTCTCCTCGTCGTAGAAATCCCCGGCCGGCGGCGCGGCGTCCCTGGCCGCAGCCACGATGCGCCGGCGCACCTCGCCATCCTCGTTCTCCGCCAGGGCGAGGTCGAGGACAAGTTCGCCGAGCCCGCGCTCCGCGAGGCGCCGCTTCACGTCCATGAGCGCCTGAAGCTTCTGCGCCACGACGAGCACCCGCTGGCCGTCGCCGATCAAGGCGGCGGCGATGTTGGCGACGGTCTGGCTCTTGCCGCTGCCCGGCGCGCCCTCGACGACGCAGCTCCCCCCGCGGCGCACGGCGTCGACCGCCCGCAGCTGCGTCTCGTCGGCCGGCAGCACGATGCGCAAAGGCGGCATCTCCCCGGCCGCGGCGGCGCTCCCGAGCTTGCGCCTCGCCTGCTGGTCGCCCGCCAGGGCCGCCAGGACGTCGTGCCCTCCGAGGCGGGATGCCTGGCGGCGAAGGTCACGCAAAAGGTGGGCGTGGTGGGGGAAGAAGTGGCCGAGCACGCTCTCTTCCCGCAGCGCGAACTCCGGCACCCGGACGGCAGCCGCGCGCAGCGGCGCCCAGGGATCCTCCGGGAGATCGCCGTCCGGCGCAAGATCCGCCCTGTCGCCGAGCGGCGCGAAGGCCGGCCCGTGCTCGCGCTCGAGCAGCTCGATCAGCATCGGGTTCCAGTCCAGTCGGCCGCGGCGTCGCAGGACGCCGTGCGCGGCCTGGACAGCGATCTCCACCGGCAGCAGCAGGGCGGGTGCCAGGGGCGGTTCCTGCTCGTCCCTGCGCCACGTCGCGAGCCCGAGACCGAGGTGCAGCGTGTGGGCGCCATATTCCTCGCGGCTCTCGAGCGCACGGTCCTGGAGCATGCGCAGGATCCGCGGCTCCGGTTCGCCACGCGGGCGCAACAGGTCCGCGAAAGCGACCGGCCTGCCGTGCAGGAGAGCCCGCAGCGCGTCACGGTCGATCTCGCCGAGCTCTAGGGCGTCTTCCTCCGCGGCCCGAAAGCGCACGAGACTGCTCCGGCTCGCCAAGTCGTCAAGTCGGGCGATCCAGGTCTGGCACGCGCCCTGCACGAGCGCGGAGCGCGGCATGTTACCGCCCGTGCTGCTGCGCGGCCAATGCTCTGCGGCCATCTCGGAACCTCCTTCGCCATCCTCCCGGCGGCCTCGGGCCTGAGCCCATGGCAGGCCGGATTAGTATGCGCGCCGTCAAGGCGCCGAAATCGAGGACGTCCGAAGGCTCTTGTGGCGTCGCCTGCTTCTGGAATTGGCCGGGCGAGCTTTCCCCATTTGCCAGACTCCGCTGGCCATGCCGTCCAGCCCCACGCGTGGCCCGTGATACAGGGGTCCGCATTGGGTATCCTGTCGCGTGACGCGGCCGGCCGCCCCAGGGCGGCGCGGATGCGCAACGGCGGGGACCGCAGGTTCGAGGGAGCGTCCCCGACCAAGCACGGTTCAGGAGTGGGCTTATGCTCGCGCAATACTTCCCGCTCGTCATCTATATCGCGATCGCCCTCCTCATCGCCACAGGCGTGCTCGGCCTATCGCGCCTCTTGGGACCCAGACACCCGACCGAGAAGAAGCTCGAGACCTACGAATGCGGCATCACGCCCGAGAGCACGGTCGGACCACGCTTCTCGGTCAAGTTCTACCTGGTCGCGATGCTGTTCATGATCTTCGACGTCGAGGCGGTATCGTTCTATCCCTGGGCGATCCTCCTGAGGCGGATGGCCACCTTCGGTCTGAGCGAGATGGTGCTGTTCGTGATCGTGCTGGCGACCGGTTACGCCTACGTCTGGAAGCGGGGTGGGTTCCAGTGGCAACCGTAGACGACGACCGGCCGGTCCTCTTCACGAGCGTCAAGAAGCTCTCTGCATGGGCGCGCTCCAATTCGCTCTGGCCCGCGCAGTTCGGCCTCGCCTGCTGCGCCATCGAGATGATGGCCACCGCCGCCTCGCGCTTCGATCTCTCCCGCTTCGGCGCCGAGGTGATGCGGGCGTCGCCGCGCCAGGCCGACGTCATGATCGTCGCCGGCCGCGTCTGCCAGAAGATGGCCCCGGTGGTGCGCGAGCTCTACGACCAGATGCCCGAGCCGAAGTGGGTGATCGCGATGGGCGCCTGCGCGTCCTGCGGCGGCGTCTTCGCGAACTACGCCGTGGTCCAGGGCGTGGACCGCGTCGTGCCGGTCGACATCTACATTCCAGGCTGCCCGCCCTCGCCGGAGGGTCTGATCGAGGGCGTGATGCGGCTGCAGAAGAAGATCCGCGAGGGCGGCAGGCCGGTCTTGCCGCCGATGCCGCCGGCGACCGAGGTGGCCGAGGCATGAGCGAGATCCTCGACGCCCTGCGCGAGGCCTTCGGCGAGAAGGTGGCGGTGGCGCAACACATCGGCCAGACGGTGCTCACCCTGCCGAAGGACGACATCGTCGACGTCGTGCGCTTTCTCAAGGAGCACGGCTTTTCCATCCTGCTCGACATCACCGGGGTGGACCGTCTCGAGCGCGACCCGCGTTTCGATGTCGTCTACCACCTTTACCACCTGCAGCTGCACGACCTCGTGCGCCTGGTCGTGCAGGTCGGCGGGGAGGAGCCGGAGCTGCCCAGCCTGACCGGGCTCTTCTCGGCGGCGAACTGGGCGGAACGCGAGATCTACGACCTGTTCGGTGTCAGGTTCTCGGGCCATCCGGACCTCAGGCGCATCATGATGCCCGACGACTGGATCGGCCACCCGCTGCGCAAGGGCTATCCGCTGACGGGGCTCGGTCCGTTGCCGCCGCTCGTGCGCGAGTGAAGGAGGGGAGAGCAGATGGCCTACACCCAGGAGCAGATCGCCAGCCAGATGGACGCGGAGCCGGGCCGTGGCGGCAACATGGTGCTGAACCTCGGCCCGCAGCACCCCAGCACCCACGGCGTGTTGCGGGTCAAGGTGGAGCTCGACGGCGAGCAGGTGGTGCGCAGCGAGCCGGTCATCGGCTACCTCCACACCGGCATCGAGAAGACCTTCGAGGACCTCATGTACCAGCAGGGCTGCATGCTGGCGCCGCGGGCGGACTACGTCTCGCCGATCATCAACAACCTCTGCTGGGTGCTCGGGGTGGAGAAGCTCCTCGGCATCGAGGTGCCGAAGCGCACGCAGTACATCCGCGTGCTGTTCGCGGAGCTCTCGCGCATCGCGAGCCACCTCGTCTGGCTCGGTACGAGCGCCATGGACATGGGCGCGATGTCGCCCTTCTTCTACACCATGCAGCAGCGCGAGCTGATCCTGGACCTCAACGAGATGGCCGCGGGCTACCGCATGAACCCGAGCTACTTCCGCGTCGGGGGATTGATGGGGGACCTGCCACCGGGCTTCCCGGAGAAGCTCTACGCCTTTCTGGACGGCTTCCCGCACTGGCTCGAGGAGTACCACGAGCTCTTGGACCGCAATCCGATCTGGATCGAGCGCTTGCAGCACACCGCCAGGATCAGCCTCGAGCAGGCGCTGGACTACGGCTGGACCGGGCCGCTGATCCGGGCGCTCGGCGTGCCGTTCGACCTGCGCAAGACGAACCCGTACTCGTCCTACGAGGACTTCGACTTCGACGTCCCCACCGAGACCGAGGGCGACGTCTACGCCCGTTACAAGGTACGCATGCGTGAGATGGCGGAGAGCCTCAAGATCGTGCGCCAGGCCATGGACAACATGCCGGACGGTCCCTGGCGCGTCGCCGACGAGAAGATCTACCCGCCCGAGAAGACGGAGATCCGCCAGAGCATGGAAGCCCTGATCTACCACTTCAAGCTCTTCTCGGAAGGCTTCATGGTCCCGCCTGGCGACGTCTTCAGCGCCGTGGAGGGACCGAAGGGCGTGCTCGGCTGCTACGTCGTCAGCGATGGATCGTCGAGGCCCCACCGCGTCCACATCCGCGGCCCCTCGTTCTACAACCTGCAGGCCCTGCCGGCCATGATCAAGGGCGGCATGCTGGCCGACATCGTCGCCGCGATCGGCTCGCTCGACATCGTGCTCGGGGAGGTGGACCGATGAACGAGGAACACCTCGCGGAGGCGAAGAGCCTGCTGACGGCCTTTCCCGGCAAATCGTCGGCCCTGATCCCGATCCTGCACCTCGTGGAGGACGAGTTCGGCTACATCCCGCAGGAGGAGGTGGAGGTGGTCGCCGGCCTGATGGGCGTCACCGCCGCCTACGTGGAGGCCGTGCTCTCGTTCTACACGCTCTTCCACCGCCAGCCGACCGGCACGTATCTCATCCAGGTCTGCCGCGGCCTTAGTTGCCACCTCAACGGCGCCGACCAGCTGGCGCGCTTCCTCTACGAGGAACTGGGGGTGGAGCGCGGCGGCACGACCGACGACGGGCTCTTCACCGTCGAGGAGGTCGAGTGCTTGGCGCTCTGCAAGGACGCGCCGGTGGTGCAGGTCAACCTCGCCTACCGGCCGCGGGCGACCGAAGAGGAGCTCGGGCGGCTGATCGCCGAGCACCGGCGGGGGGTGGCTCGGCATGCCTGAGACCCGGCTGCTCTTCAAGCACATCGACGTGCCCGGCATCGAGGGGATCGACGTCTACGAGCGCGAAGGCGGCTACCTGTCGCTGCGCAAGGCGATCACAAAGATGTCCCCCGACGACGTCGCGCAGGAGGTCATGACCTCGAACCTCCGGGGCAGGGGCGGCGCCGGCTTCCCCACGGGCCGCAAGTGGAGCTTCCTGCCGAAGGACGGCCGCACGCGCTATCTCGTCTGCAACGGCGACGAGTCCGAGCCCGGCACCTGCAAGGACCAGGAGATCATCTACCGCCATCCGCACCTGCTGATCGAGGGAGTGCTCACGAGCGCCTATGCGATCGGAGCCGAGCAGGCCTTCATCTACCTGCGCGGCGAGTTCAAGGACGGCTACCTCACGCTCCGGCGCGCCATCGCCGAGGCCAGGGCCAAGGGCTACCTCGGCGACGACGTTCTCGGCAGCGGGCGCAGGCTCGACATCAGACTCTACCTCGGTGCGGGCGCCTACATCTGCGGCGAGGAGACCGCTCAGCTCGAGAGCCTCGAGGGCCGGCGCGGCATGCCGCGCCTCAAGCCGCCCTTCCCGGCCACGGCTGGCCTCTACGGCATGCCGACGGTCGTCAACAACGTGGAGACCCTCGCGGCGGTCGTGCCGATCGTCGAGATGGGTGGGGAGGCGTACGCGAAGCTCGGCACCAAGGAGAGCGCCGGCACCAAGCTCTTCTCGGTCTCCGGCAACGTCCGCAGGCCCGGCAACTACGAGGTGGAGCTGGGCAAGGTGACCATCGGCGAGCTCCTCCATGACCTCGCCGGCGGGCCGCCTGAAGGGCGGCGCTTCAAGGCGGTCATTCCCGGCGGCTCGTCGGTGCCGTTCCTGCCGCCCGACAAGTTCGACACCCCTCTCGACTACGAGTCCATGCGGGCGGCCGGCACCATGCTCGGCTCCGGTGGCGTGATCGTGCTCGACGACCAGGCCTCGATCGTCGACGCCTCCCTGCGCCTCATGGAGTTCTACCGCCACGAGTCCTGCGGCAAGTGCACTCCGTGCCGCGAGGGCACCATGTGGCTCGAGCAGGCCCTCGGGCGGATCGACGCCGGCGAGGGCCGCCAGGGCGACCTGAAGACGATCGAGGGTCTGATCGCCCACATCGACGGCCAGACCTTCTGCCCCCTGGGCGACGCCGCGATCGCCGCGCTGGGCTCGGCCCTGCGCCTCTTCCGCGGCGAGTTCGAGGAGCGCATCGCGACGCCGCAGCGCCAGCTCGAGGAGGTGGCGCGGTGATCTCCCTGACGATCGACGGCCGCCACGTTCAGGTGGAGCCCGGCACCCTGATCCTCAACGCGGCCAGGCAGGCGGGAATCGAGATCCCGGTCTTCTGCTACCATCCGCGGCTTGCCCCGGTCGGCGCCTGTCGCATGTGCCTCGTGCGCGTCGACAAGATGCCGAAGCTCGTGCCGGCCTGCACCACGCCGGTCGCCGAAGGCATGGTGGTGCGTACCGACACGGACGACGTGCTGCAGTCCCACGAAGGCGTCATGGACTTCCTGCTGAGCACGCATCCGCTGGACTGCCCGATCTGCGACGCGGGCGGCGAGTGCGAGCTGCAGGACAACGCCATGCGCTACGGCTCGAACGAGTCCAGCTTCGCCGAGCCGAAGCGCCACCTCAAGAAGGCGACGGAGCTCGGCCCGATGGTGGAGCTCGACCAGGAGCGCTGCATCCTCTGCCTGCGCTGCATCCGCTTCATGCGCGAGGAGGTGGGCGACCCCGCGCTCACCCTGCACGAACGCGGCAACGACACGGTGGTCGACGTTGCCGAGGGGCGCACGTTCGACTCGATCTTCGCCGGCAACACGGTCCAGATCTGCCCGGTCGGGGCCTTGACGTCACGCCCGTACCGCTTCAAGGCCCGGCCCTGGGACCTCGACATGGTCGATTCCATCTGCCCGCACTGCCCCGTCGGCTGCCATATGTCGCTCTCGCTGCGCCACGGCGACGTTCTCCGGATCCAGTCCCGGGACAGCGACGACGTCAACTGGGCCTGGCTCTGCGATCGCGGCCGCTACGGCTACGGCTTTGTGCACCAGGGCCCACGCCTGACGCGACCGCTGGTGCGCCGGGGCGGGCAGCTGGGACCCGCCGACTGGCCGGAGGCCATCGCCGCGCTCAGGAAGGGTCTCACGGGGACGGTCGGCGCCCTCGGGGGCGCCCGCATCTCGCTCGAGGCGCAGTATCTGCTGCGCCGCTGGCTGCGCGAAGGGGTCGGCACGGACCATGTCGACCACCGCGTCCAGCCGCTGACGGCTGCAATCCCCCCAGGCCAGGTCGGGCGCATCGGCGACATCGACCACGCGGACCTCATCCTCGCGCTGGAGGTCGATCTGCTGCAGGAGGCGCCGGTGCTCGCCATCCGCCTGCGCCACTCCGTCGAGGCCGGACACAAGCTCGTCGGCATCTCGAGGCGCAAGGGCCTGCTCGACATGCCGCACGACGACATCGAGACCCAGGACGTGGCGAAGGCCCTGCTCGACCTCGTGCGGGGCGGAGGCGAGTTCGGGGAGACCTTCCTGCACGCGGGGAAGGTGCTGATCCTCTGGAACGGCCGAGGGCGCGAGATCGGCGACGCGATCGCCGAAGCCCAGCGCCGGCGCCCCGGCGACACCTACGCGATGGTCGTCGGCAGTCTCGGCAACTCGTACGGCGCCGAGGCGGCCGGCCTTGTGCCGGGGCCGTCGGGACTCGACACCCGCGGCATGCTGGAGGCTGCCGCCCAGGGCGAGCTCGACGGCCTGCTGCTGGTTGCGCAGGACCGGCGCGACTTCCCGGACCAGGCACTGCTGCAGGCGGCCCTCAGCCGCGTGCCCTTCCTCGCCGTGGCCGGGTTTTTGCAGAGCGACCTAACGGTAGAGGCCGACGTCGTGCTGCCGCTTGCGGCCTGGGTGGAGGCGGACGGACACTTCGTCAACATGGAGGGCCGCGCGCAGCGCTACTTCGCCGGCGCCTCGCGCCCCGGCGAGGTCTGGGAGGACTGGCGGCTCTTCGCCCATCTGCTCGACTACGAGTGGGACTACGATCATGTCCTGGAGGCGGTCCGGCGCGACCTGCCGGATCTCTTCGCCGCCGACCGCCGCACCGGCGGCCCGCCGCCGCACGGCGGCTACGTGGAGCCACCCGGCGTCATCGTCGGGGCGAGCATCTTCCACAAGGGCGTCCTGCCGGATCCCCTCGTCCAGGCGATCGTGCCGCCGCCAAGGGTCTTCCTGGCGCCGGACCGCGCCGAGGCCCTGGCTTTGAGGGAAGGGCACATCCTCGATCTTGAGCCCGGCAAGGCCGAGGTGGGCATCTCGCCCGAGCTCCCAGCGGGCAGCGTCATGTGGCGCATCGGTCTCGAAGGTGCCGGCAAGGCGGTCGACCGGCTGGCCGCCGGCCCCGGGCTCGTGGGGAAGGTGAAGTAGGGTGCTGCTCCTGGCGATCCTGATCGTGAAGAGCCTGATCACGGCCGTGCTGCTGCTTTCCGCCTTCGGCATCATGACCTGGCTCGAACGCAAGGTGCTGGCGCGCTTCCAGTTCCGGCCCGGGCCGAACCGGCTCGGTCCCGGCGGCGTGATGCAATTCATGGCCGATGGCCTCAAGCTGGCCCTAAAGGAGGAGATCATCCCGAAGGCCGCGGACCGCAAGATCTATCTCCTCGCGCCCTTCGTGTCGCTGACCGCCGCCCTGATTGCCTTCGCGGTGATCCCCTGGGGACCGCCGATCCACATCTTCGGCCAAAGGGTCGCCATGCAGATCGCGGCGCCCAACATTGGCATCCTCTTCGTGTTCGCCGTGACCTCGCTGGGCGTCTACGGCCTCATCCTCGGCGGCTGGGCGTCCGCGAACAAATACAGCCTGCTCGGCGGGCTGCGCTCCACGGCCCAGATCATCTCCTACGAGCTCGCCATGGGGCTGGCGGTGACGGGGGTGCTGATCGCGGCAGGATCGGCGGACCTCAACACCATCGTGCAGCGCCAGTACCACCTCTGGTTCATCGTGCCGCAGATCCTGGGGTTCATCATCTACGTGATCACGATGGTCGCGGAGACGAACCGCACGCCCTTCGACCTGCCGGAGGCCGAGAACGAGCTGGTCGCGGGCTACCACACCGAGTACACGGGCCTCAAGTGGGCGATGTACATGATGGCGGAGTACATCAACATGATCACCGTGTCCGCGCTCGCGACGACGCTCTTCCTGGGCGGCTGGCACGGGCCTCTCCTGCCGCCCGAGCTCTGGTTCCTGATCAAGGTGGCGTTCTTCATGTACTTTTTCATCTGGCTGCGCGCGACGCTGCCGCGGCTGCGCTACGACCGACTGATGGCCTTCGGCTGGAAGGTGCTGCTGCCGACGGCCCTCCTCAACACCCTCGCGACGGCCGTCTGGGTGGCTGTACGGGCGTAATGCCTCAGGCCTCCGACCGCTTGCGGTCGTCCCGCGCCTTGGCGGGCGGCGTCACGGCGGGCGGGCTGGTCCAGCTCAGATAGTCTTCGCGGCGAAGGAGGCCGAGGCCGCCGATGCCGTAGAGATAGCGCAGGAGAGCCAGCTCGTGCACGATCTGGCCTGGCCGCCCCTTGAGACGAAGGTGGCCGAGGTGGGCGATGCCGCGTCCTCTTCCGAGCGAGGCCGTCATGCCGAGGATGCGTGGGCGAAAAGGCTGGAGCTCCCGCCCCCGCATGGCCCGCTCGATGTTGCGCGCCGCCCTGACACCCTCCTGCACGGCCAACTGCGCCGTGGGCGGCAGGGCGTGACCGTCGGAGCCGGGTACGGCCGCGACATCGCCGGCCGCGAAGATGCCGGGGCAGCCGTCCACCTCGAGCGTCCCGAGCACCCGCAGGCGGCCGCGCTCGTCCACCGGCAGGCCCGCCTCCTTCGGCAGGGGGTTGCCCTTCACGCCTCCGGTCCAGATCACGAGATCGGCCGGCAACAGGGCGCCCGAACTGAGCTGCACGCCGCGCTCCCCGACGCGCCGCACGCTCTCGCCGCGTCGCACGTCGATGTCGGCCCGCTCGAGCACCTCTTCGGCATACGCCGCAAGCTCCGGGTCCTCGTCCGGCAGGATGGAGTCCGCCGCCTGCGCCAGCGTCAGGCGGAACCGGCCGGGATGGCCGCTCGCGATCTCGCTCGCCAGCTCGACGCCGGTGAGGCCGCCGCCGACGATGACCACATGCCCGCCGCCGCGGCGGACGAGACGTTCCAGGCGACGCCGCACGCGCACGGCCGAGTCGAGGTACTGCAGGGTCAGGGCGTGCTCCCTGGCGCCCGGGACGGCGTCGTACTCCGGTGTCGCGCCGAGGCAGACGAGCAAGCTCTCGTAGGCGATCGCACCCCGGCTCGTCAGCACTTCCCGCCGGCGCCAGTCGAGGCGCTCGATGTCCGCTTGCACGATGCTCAGGTGGCGGTGGTGCGGCAGCAGGCGGTGGAAAGGTATCTCGACGCGAGCAGGCTCGCGGTGCCCGGCCGCCACCTTGTACATCTCGCTCAGGATCTCGTGGCCCCGGTGGCGATCGATCAGCAAGACCTCCAGCTCCTCGAGCCGCGCCGTCAGAGTCTGCGCCGCGCGCACGCCGGCGTATCCAGCGCCAAGAATGACCAGCCGCCGCATCCGAACCGCCTCCCGTCGGCTTAACATGAGGCGCGCCGCCTTCCCTCATTCGGCCAAGCCCGGTCGCGCATGGTACAATGTCCTACGGCAATTGCCTCCAGTCTGGCCAAGCAAGGCAATCCAGAAGAAGGGCAGGCGAGCCGACCGTGGCCATGGGCCACAGGGAGGCAGGTCGGCGTAATACGTGATCGATTCCTACCGTCCCGAACCGCTTGTCGACTTCCAGAATCCCGCGAACCGGGCGACCCTCGAGGCGGCCTTGAAAGAGGTCGGCGCTGAGCTTGGCCGCCACTATCCGATCGTGGTGGGCGGCGAGCGCCGCGAGCGCGACAACCGCCTGCGTTCCTACAACCCCTCGCGTCTCGACGAGACGGTCGGCACCGTCTCGAAGGCGACCAGGCAGGACGTCGAGGACGCCATCGCGGCGGCGGAGCAGGCCTTCAAGACCTGGAGCCGCGCCGGCGCGGCCTTCCGCGCCAGGGTACTTTTGAAGGCGGCCGCCGAACTGCGCCGCCAGAAGGCCCTCTTCACCGCGCTCGAGATCTACGAGGCGGGCAAGACGTGGCCGGAGGCGGACGGGGACGTCGCGGAAGCCATCGATTTCATGGAATATTACGCCCGCCAGGCGGTGCGCCTGGCGCAGCCGGTGCCGACGATCAACCTGCCGGGCGAGGAGGACGAGTCCTTCTACATCCCGCTCGGCGTCGGCGTCATCATCCCGCCCTGGAACTTCCCGCTCGCCATTCTCTGCGGCATGACCACAGGGGCGATCGTGGCGGGCAACACCGTGCTGCTGAAGCCGTCGAGCGTGACACCGGTGATCGGCGCCTGGTTCGTGAACCTCCTGGAGCAGAGCGGCCTGCCCAAGGGCGTCGTCAACTTCGTTCCCGGCGACAGCCGGGACATCGGCGATTACATGGTAGGGCACCCGCGCACGCGCTTCATCAGCTTCACCGGCTCGCGCGAGGTCGGCCTGCACATCAACGAGCTCGCGGCGAAGCACCAGCAGGGCCAGCTCTGGATCAAGCGCGTCGTCGCCGAGATGGGTGGCAAGGACGCCATCGTCGTGGACGAGACGGCGGACCTCGAGCAGGCCGCGGCCGACATCGTCACCTCGGCGTTCGGCTTCCAGGGCCAGAAGTGCTCGGCCTGCTCGCGCGCAATCGTGGTCGACGCGGTCTACGACGAGGTGGCGCGGCTCGTAGCGGAGCGCACCAAGAAGTTGACGCTCGGCATGGCGATGGATCCGGCGAACGCGGTCGGCCCGGTGATCGACCAGGGCTCCGAGACCAAGATCCTCGGCTACATCGAGAAGGGCAAGAGCACCGCGAAGCTTCTCGCGGGCGGCGAGAAGGCAGGGGACGGGGGCCACTTCATCGCCCCGACCGTGTTCGGCGACGTGGCCCCGGACTCCGAACTGGCGCAGGAGGAGATCTTCGGACCTGTGCTCTCGATGATCCGCGCACGCGACTACGACCAGGCGATCGAGATCGCGAACGGCACCGAGTTCGGCCTCACCGGCTCCCTCTACTCGACGGAACGCGAGCGCCTCGAGCGGGCCCGCCTCGACTTCCACGTCGGCAACCTCTACCTGAACCGCAAGTGCACCGGCGCCGTGGTCGGCGCGCACCCGTTCGGCGGCTTCAACATGTCCGGCACCGATTCCAAGACCGGCAGCCCGGACTACCTCCTCCTGTTCACCCAGATGAAGTGCGTCGCTGAGCGCATCTGATCGTTCTTCGCAGGCGGCAGCCTTCCAGGCTGCCGCCTGTACGTACCTCGAACAGGGGATCCTTTCGCAAGCGGCGAAGCACAATTCGTCCAAAGTCCGAACGGCACGCAGACGGGCGGCAGAAGGAGACGCGAAATGCTGACGATGGGTGAGGCCCTGGCCACCAACGGCCGGCGCTATCGGGACAAGGTGGCCCTGTGGTTCGACGACGTGAAGGTCACGTACAGCGAGCTCGACCGGCGGGTCAACCAGGCCTCGCGGGCCCTGCAGAGCCTTGGCATCGGCAAGGGCGACCGCGTCGCGCTGCTGCTGATGAACTCGATCGAGTACGTCGAACTCTACTTCGCCTGCGCCCGCACCGGCGCGGTGGCCGTGCCGGTCAACCTTCGCCTGGCGCCCGCCGAGATGGCCTACGTGCTCGGCCACTCCGAAAGCCGCGTCCTGATCGGCGACGGCCAGCTGCTCCAGGGCGCGCTCGAGGCCGGCATGCGGCCGGATGGCGGCGCGCTCGAGAAGATCGTCCGCGTGGGGCCAGGGCCCGACTTCCTGCCCTCCTACGAGGCGCTCCGGGACGCCCAGAGCGACACCCCCGTCGTGGCGGACGTGGACGAGAACGATCCCTGGGTGCTCGTGTACACCTCAGGCACCACCGGCAAGCCGAAGGGCGCCCTGCGCTCGCACAAGAGCAACCTGATGATCGCCCTCCTGCTGGCGGCGGAGTTCGGCATCTCGTCGGACGACGTCGGGCTCTCCCTTCTGCCCATGTTCCACGTCAACGGCCTCTGGCTCGTTTCACTCTCGCTTTGCCTCGGCACGACCATGTCGATCTACCACCAGAGGAACTTCCATCCGGTGCGGGTGATCGAGGAGATCAAGCGCCATGGCGCGACCTACTCGATGTTCGTCCCGTCGCTTCTGACGTTCCTCGCCGACGCGGCGGAGCGCGGCACCCTCGATCCGGGCCAGCTCCGGGTCATGATCACGAGTTCCTCGCCGCTTTCGACGACCCTCAGGGACCGCATCGTGGCGGACTTCCCGAACGCCCACCTGATCGACATCTACGGCGCCACGGAGCTCGGCGCGGTCACCTGGATCCGCCACGGCCCCGGCAGCGTGATCGGCTCGATCGGCCTGCCGGCCTTGGCGCAGGACGTGCGCATCCTGCGCGAGGACGGCAGCGATGCGGATGTCGACGAGGTGGGGGAGCTGTACTGCGGCGGCCCGACCCTGATGGACGGCTACTTCAAGAACCCCGAGGCTACGGCGCAGGCCTTCCGTGGCCGCTATCTCGCCGTCGGGGACCTCGCGCGGCGCAGCGCCGATGGCTACATCTACCTCGTGGACCGCAAGACGGACATGATCATCACGATGGGCGAGAACGTCTACCCAACCGAGGTGGAGGAAGTGCTGACGCAGCACCCTTCCGTCGCCATGGCGGCGGTCGTCGGGCTGCACGACGACCGCCGCGGCGAGGAGGTCGTCGCGGTCGTATCGCCGCGCGAGGGCCACGACGTCAAGGTGGAAGAGCTGCAGGACCTCTGCGCTCGCCTGCTCGCCGACTACAAGCGGCCACGCCGCATCTTCGTGTGGCCAGAGCTGCCGATCGGGGCTACCGGCAAGGTTCTTCGCCGCGCCGTCCGCGAGCAGCTGAGCCAGGCCTGACGTGTCGCTCGGGGAGACTGCGCGGCCCACTGCCCGACAGGGCTGGGCCGCGCTCCTTCTCGCGGCCTTGCCCGCGTTCCTGACGCTGGCGCTCGCGCTTTCGCAGCACGGGCTGATCGGGGATATCGGCTTCGACATCGCGAACGGGCGCTGGATCCTGAGCCATGGCTACATCCCGCTCGCGAACCACCTCACCTACGCCATGCACGGCGCCTACTGGTCGAACGAGGAGTGGCTCTTCGGCGTCTACACCGCCTGGCTCTACGGCCTGGGCGGCGGTCTCCCGGTCTACCTGGGCCTCTTGCCGCTGCTTGCGGGCGTCGCGCTCGTGGTGGCGCGCGCCGCCCGCAGCCTTGGCCCATACTGGCAGACGCTCTGGGCCCTGGCGGCCGCGGTGGCGATCATGCCGGTGATGTCGCCCAGGCCCCAGCTGCTCTCGTTCCTGCTCTTCGCGTACACCCTTGCGGCCGTGCTGGCCGCCCGCCAGGGACGCCATCTCCACCTCTGGCTCGCGGCACTCAGCACCGTCGTCTGGGTGCAGGTGCACGGCTCGGTGCTGCTCCTGCCGCTGGTGCTCGGCCTCAATCTCTTGCTGCCGACCGCGGCGTTGCCGCGCCGCAAGGTCTGGGGCCCGTTCGTGCTGTCAGTTCTCCTGCTGCTCGTGCGGCCAGGCGGCCCCTTGGCCCTGCTGCGCAACGCCTTGAACGTGGGCAGTGGCGGCAACACGAACGTCATCTCCGAATGGGCGTCGCCGAACTTCCACGAGCCGTGGGCGATCGCCGCGGGCCTCGTGCTGCTGGTCGCCATCGGCCTACTGGCCCCCGAACTTCGCCGTCGCCGCCGCTGGGCGGATCTCATCCTGCTGCTCGGGACCGCCGCGGCGCTCCTCTACGCCTCGCGCTTCCTCCCATACTTCATCCTTTCGGCCGCCCTGCTCGGTGCGTCCTATGTGCCGCAACACTGGCGACTCGCCGGACGGGACCAGATCGTGTCGGCCTCGCGCCGCTCGCTCCTCCTGACCGTCCTCGTGACCCTCTTCCTCGGCGGCACCTTGCTGACGCGCCCTCTCTTCCCGCCGCGGGCGCCCCTAAAGGCGATTAGCTACCTCGTCCACCAGCGGGCGTCAGATGTCTTTGCCGCCTACCAGATCGGCGCCTCGCTCGAGCTCTACGGCGTGCAGCCGTACCTCGACAGTCGCGACAACCTGTGGCTGCAGCGCCCCTGGTGGCCACGCTTCCTGGACGTCACCCTCGGCAGCGTGTCCGTGACGCGCTACCTCGAGCTCTACGACCCGCGGGCGCGCTACGTGCTCTGGCCGACGCGCTCCCCGGTCGCGATCGAGCTCGATCAGAGCCGTGCCTGGCGCCGCGTCCTGGTCGACCGGAACCGCCTCGCTCCCTCCGGCGCGAACTACGGGCCCTATGCCGTCTGGCGCAAGGTGGGCAAGCCATGACGCGTTTGCCGCTTGCCGAGGGGGCCTGCCGATGAAGGCCGGATCCGCCCAGGGCAGCCGGATTACGGCGCGCCACCTGCTGCTCTGGCCGCTGGTCGCCATCGTCACGCTGCCGCTTTGGGCGCTCCTGCTGCACGCCGGCACGACGTTCTCGCAGCTGCCGCCCGGCAGCGGCAGCGCGACCCTGACGAGCGTCACCTCGTCGCTCTCGGCGCTCGTTCTGACCCTGATCGTCGGCCTGCCGCTCTCCTGGTGGGCCGCGTCCGCGGGGCAGCGCAGCCAGCAGGTGCTCGAGCTGCTGCTCGCGGTACCGCTCCTCCTGCCGCCCTTGGTGCTAGGCCTCGTGCTGGCCTACGTCTTTGGTCCGACCACCGCTTTCGGCCAGTGGCTCCTCAACCTCGGCATCGGCGCCACGAACAGCATGCTCGGCCTGACGCTCGCCGGCTTCTACGAGGCGGTGCCGTACTTCGTCTACGCGGCCTGGGCGGCGTTCAGCGCCCTCGACCGCGACATCCTCGAGGCGTCCTGGCTCGCCGGCATGCGGCCCGCGACGGCCTTCCGTCGCGTCGCGCTGCCGCTCGCGGCGCCAGGCCTCGCCGTCGCCGGCGCCATGGCGTGGGCGAGGACGATCGGCGCCTTCGGCGCTCCGATCGTCCTCGCGTACCATCCGACAGGCCTGCCGGTCGGGATCTGGATCGCCTTGAGCGAGTTCGGCCTCGCCCCGGCGCTGCAGCTCGCGCTCATCCTGGTCGCGATCGCCCTGCCGCTGCCGCTTGTGGCCATGGGGGTGGCCCGACGTGCTGCGCGTTGACCTGAAGGTGGTGGCCGGCGGCCACGTGCGCGTCCAGGCGGCCTTCGAGCTCGCGGCGGGTCAGGTCCTCGCGCTGCACGGACCCTCCGGCGCGGGCAAGACGACGCTCCTGCGCGCCGTGGCGGGCCTACTGCCGGCGGAGGGCGAGGTCGAACTCGATGGGTGGGACTTCAGGCGTCTGCCCGTCTGGCAGCGGCCGATCGGCTGGGTGCCCCAGCGCCAGGGTCTCGTGCCGCACTGGACACCCGAGCAGCACCTGGCGGCCATGGGACCGCATCTTGCCGTAGAGCTCGAAGAGGCGCTCCGGCGCCTTCATCTGCAGCGGCTGCGGGCGCGGCCGGTGCGAGAGCTCTCGTTCGGCGAGCGCCAGCGGCTGGCTCTGGGACGAGCCATCTTCGCCGGACGGCCACTCCTCCTGCTCGACGAGCCCTTTTCCGCCCTGGACGCCAGGGCCCGGCTCGAGATGGGGGACCTCTTGCGCGAACAGCTCTCCGCGGCGGGTACCATGGCCCTCCTCGCCAGCCACGACCTGCGCGAGGTGCAGCGGCTCGGCGATCGGATCTGCCTGATCTCCTCCGGCCAGATGCTCGCCGAGGGTCCGGTGGAGACCACGCTGCGCCAGCCGCCGAACCTCCGATCAGCGGAGCTCCTAGGCTACCGCCCGCTCCCAGGCGGCCTCGTCGTGCATCCCGGCCAGGCGGCCTTGCGGCCGGGGCCCGGCCTCATCGAGGTGCAGGGGGTGGTGGTGCGGGCCGTGCCGCAGGACTTCGGCTGGCGGCTCGAGCTCCGCACGCACGACGGACGGCCGTTCAGCGCGGACCTGTTCGACGCGCCCGGTCTGCCCGCCCCTGGCGACGAACTGCGGGTCTACTTCCCGGATCTGCGCCTCGATCAGTCGGGCGAAGGGGTGTAGGCGGGCAGGTCGGCCAGCAGGGCGTAGACTTCCGGAAAGGCCCGGCGGACATTCAGCGGCCGCATGTCGCCCTTGCGCACATAGGCGTGCTCCGTGAATCCCTCGGCCAGAAGCGACTTCTCCATCTCGAGCCGATAGTCGAAGCGCAGCCTGGTCGGCGAAACGCGCACGGTCGTCTCCAGTTCGACCACGTCGTCGTACCGGCAAGGGCGAAGGTAGCGGGCACCGGTGCGCAACACCGGCAACAGCAGCCCATCGTCCTCGATGCGGCGGTATTCGCCGCCCAGTTGCCGCAGAAGTTCCGTGCGACCTTCCGTGAACCAGTCGAAG
Organism: Bacillota bacterium; assembly: GCA_021845645.1. The sequence continues at coordinate 9,123 of JAJZVM010000030.1, read as the reverse complement.
TAGTTGGCGTAGTACGCGATGCCCATGCGATCCGCCTCGCCGTAGCGCACCCGCAGCCGAATGCGGCAGGAATCCTCCATGTCGTGCACCTCCGCAATGTCTGCTGGGTTCTCCGTGGCGGTCCGCCTGGTCCTGCCAAGGAGGGGACGCAGGGTACCGCGCCGAATGTCCAACTGGCATCCCTTACCTCTCTCCCGGCGAAACCCAGCATCTGCGAGGCGAGATATTTGGCCGAGTGGGGAGCGACGGGTTTCACGGAGCCCGCCGAGTCCTCCGCCGACTGGGGCTGGCTCTCGGGCGGCCTGCCGCGGCGCATCGTGCGAGGCGCGGTACTGCTTTTACTGGCCGGAGCCCTTCCGGCCACGCATCTGCCACCTGACTGGCTGCTTCCCGCGGCCGCCGTGGTGCTCTTCGTGGCCGGCCTCGACGTCGGTCCCGTGCCGAGTCTGCTGTTCGCCGTCGTCGCGGGCGTGGCCGCCCTGCTGGTGCACCGCCCGGCGAGCCCGAGCCTGGCCCTCGCGCTCGCCCTCGTGCCGCTGCTGGCGGCGGTCGCCGGCAGCGCCGTCGGCTTCCGGGTGCGGCGGGTGCGGCTGGCGGCCATGGGGGCCGCCCGGCGCGCACGACTGCTGTCGGAGGCTCTCTTGCGCCTGCCGCGGCTCGAGACCGCCGACGACGTGTTCCGCGAACTGCCGCACCTGCTGCAGGAGATTCTTGGCTTCAGCCACGCCGACGTCCTGGTACCGGCGCAGGACGGCCAGCATCTCCAGGTCCACACCACCCTGGGCTGGACGCCTCCACCGGGCGTGCTGGTGCCGCTGCAGTCGATCACAGGCAGGGCGCTGCGCACCAGGCGCTCGCAGCACGTGCCGAACACACAGGCGGACCCGGAGTTTGTCCAAGGAGTCGGCATCACGGCCACCCACAGCGAACTCGCTTTGCCGATCCTGTCCGGTGACCAGGCGGTCGCTGTGCTCAACGTCGAACGTGCCAATCCCGGCGCCTTTCTGCCCGACGAGGTGGAGACGCTGGAGGCCCTGGTCCGCGCCGGCGGCGACGCCGTCTGGCGCCTCGGCCGCCTGAGCGCGACGCAGGAGACAACGCGACTGCAGAACTTCCTCCTGGACTTCTCGCGCCAGATCACGCAGCTGCCCACACCGCAAGGCGTGGCCCAGCGCGCCCTGCAGCTTCTGGTGCCATTCGCCGCCGCCGACGTCGGATCGCTGTGGCTGCCTGGCGGCGAAGGGCTCCATCTTCTGGCCCGCCAGAGCCTTGGCGACTTCGAGGCGCCGGCGGCCGCGTCGCCCATGGAGACCAGCTTGCGCGGGCAGATTCCGCGCCAGCCGTTCTGGGTGGCGTCCGCCGTGACATCGCCGTACACCACAGCGCGGCAGCTGGACCTCGGCCTGCAGTCGTTTGCCATCCTGCCCCTGGTGGAGCCTGACGGCCGCCCGCAAGCAGCCCTTGAGTTTCTCTTCTACCGCACCTCCGCGGGTTTCGGCGCTGGTGAGCGCCAGGCCCTGGAGCGCGCCGCCGACCGGCTACGCATCGCACTGCAGGGCACCCTCGCAACGTCGCGTCTCACGGACCTCCTTGCGAGCCTCCACGCGCTCGGCGCGATCGGGGACATGCAGGCCCTGTGCTACGAGGCGCTTGCCGAGGCGATCCGCCTGATCCCGGCCGCCGACGCGGCCACCCTCTGGCTCGCGAGCGGCACCCGTCTCGATCTGCGGGCATCCGCGGGCTACGACGAGCCCTCGACGCAGGCACACTGGTGCTTGCCGGATGTCGACGGGGCCATCGCCGTCTATGGTGGAGAGCGGAGCGCCTTCCTGAACGGCTTGCCACGCATCGTGACGCGACCCGGGTCGGCGACGGAGGAGGGCCTGCCGCGCGGGTCGGCGGCGAGCATCTTCGTACCGCTTGTGCTGCACGGGGATGTCGTGGGGCTCCTCGGCATCGACAACCTGTCCGAGCCCGACGCGTTTTCGCAGGAGGCCCTCTCGCTCGCGGGGATGTTCGGGCTCCAGCTCGCTGTGCTGCTGGCCCAAGGCCGCCACCTCAGCGCCTTGCGTGTCGCCGCGAGAACCGATACCCTGACCGACCTCGGCAACCGCCGCGCCTTCGAGGAGCGGATGGTCTCCACGTGGTCGGAGGCCGTGCGCTACCGTGAGCCGCTGGCCCTCGTGATCATGGACCTGCAGGGTTTCAAGGCGATCAACGACCAGTTCGGGCACCTGAGCGGGGACGAGGCCCTCACGGCCGTCGCGCGTGCTCTCGACGGTGTGCGCCGCGAGGGCGATACCGTCTTCCGCTGGGGCGGCGACGAATTCGCCATCCTGCTGACCCACGCGGACCACGGGCAGGCGCTGCAGGCCGCGAGGCGCTACCTGGACGCCGTGCGCCAGGGCCCTGTGCTCGTGCGCCAGGGCCGGGACGTCTACGTCGGGGCAAGGGTGGGTGTCGCCTCGGCACCGGAGGACGCCGACTCGATCGAAGGTCTCGTGCGAGCGGCCGACGAACGAGTGATCATGGCAAAACGCCTGGGACAGAGTCTCTGGGCCGGCGACCCGCCCCGCAGCTAGCCGTTCCTCTGGAGGTACAAGAACATGATCGAACGCTTGCCGGCCGACGTCACGCTGGATGAGCTTCAATCCCTGATGGGCGAAGGCGCCCTCACCTCGGAAGAGCTCGTCTACCAGTGCCTCGACGCCGTCGCGGAGCGAAGCGGGGGACCCCAGGGCCTGAACGCGATCATCGAGGTCAATCCGGACGCCGCGGCGATCGCGGCTGTGCTGGACCAGGAGCGCAAGGCGGGCCGGGTACGCGGCCCCCTGCACGGCATCCCGGTCGTGCTCAAGGACAACATCGACACCGGCGACCATCAACACACCAGCGCGGGCTCCCTCGCGCTCGCGGCCCACTACGCGGCCCGCGACGCGCACCTCGTGCGCAGGCTGCGCCACGCTGGGGCGGTCATTCTCGGCAAGGCCGGCATGACCGAGTGGGCGAACTTCATGACCGAAGCCATGCCCAACGGCTACTCCTCGCGCGGCGGCCAGGTGCTCAATGCATGCGGCCCGTTCGATGCCGGCGGCTCGAGTTCCGGATCCGCCTCCGCCGTCTCGGGCGAACTTGCGCCGCTCGCCGTCGGCACCGAAACCTCCGGCTCGATCCTGAGCCCTGCCAGCCAGCAAGGGGTGGTCGGGCTGAAGCCCACCCTCGGCTACGTCAGCCGCAGCGGCGTCATTCCCATCGCCCACAGCCAGGACACGGCAGGGCCGATCGCGCGCAGCGTGCGCGACGCCCTGATCCTTTTCCGGGCCATGGTGGGCGGGGACCGGCGGGATCCCGTCTCGTACCTCGGCGAGTCCCATCCTCTGCCGCGGCCGGAGGAGCTTGAGGAGGGGGCGCTCCAGGGCAGGCGATTCGGCGTGCCGCGCGACTACCTCGGCGAACTGCCCGCGCCTCTTGCGGCGGGCTTCGAGTCCGCGCTGAGAGCCCTCGAGACTCTCGGGGCGACCGTGGTCGACCCGGCTCCGATCCCGTCCGCCGGCAGGGAGTGGGGGGAGGAGGTCCTGTTCTACGAGTTCAAGGCGGACCTCAACGCCTATCTCGGCCACACGGGACCCGATGTCCCCGTGCACAGCCTGCGCGAGCTCATCTTCTTCAACGAGCGCAACCGGCGTCTGCTCTTGCGTTACGGCCAGACCTTGCTCTTGCAGTCCGAGGCGACGTCGGGCACGCTGAGCGACTCCTCGTATCTCAGGGCGCGCCGGCGCGATCTCCTTTGGTCGCGGCAGGAGGGCATCGATCACGCGCTCGCGGCCAGCCGCCTGGATGCCCTAGTCTTCCCGAACAACTATGGTGCGGACATCGCCGCGCGCGCCGGCTACCCCTCGATCTGCGTGCCTGCGGGCGTGACCAGCGAAGGCGAGCCGTTCGCGCTCACGTTCTGCGGCACGGCCTTCGCGGAGGCGCAGCTCGTGCGTTTCGGCTACGCCTACGAGCAGGCGACGCGCGCGAGGGCGGCGATGCCGCTGCGGCACCGCCAGCCCCCACAGGCTTAGGGGACGGTCATGGTCCGGCCACCCGGCCGTACCCCGCCCAAGGGGCGGGCGCATGCGTCTTGATCGCGGCGTCTACGGCCAAGAGCCGCAGGGCACCGCTTTGCGTGAGCAGCGGATGCCCGGCCGTCTTGGGCGGGGGACCCTGCCAGTCGTTCGCAAAGAGGCCGCTGCCGTTGCGCGCATGCTTCCAGGCGGAAGCGGCGCTCGACGAGATCACCCGCGCGATGGCCCCGTCGCCGGTCTCGTCGTAGAGAAGCAGCAGGTTGTCCACCAGCACCCCGCCGAACTCCGCCGGCGGATCGATGGTGCCGTCCGGTCTGACCAGTTTGCGCAGCACGAACCCGGCCGTTTTGCGGGCCTGCCTAAGGTATGAGGCTTGGTGCGTGATCCGGTAGAGCAGCACCGCGGCGCCGATCACGGTGCCCTGGTTGTAGGTCCAGTCGCTCTTTGAGATGTTGCCCGTGCCGTCGATGTTTCCCCAGACCTGTCCGGTGCGCGGGTTGACGAGCGTGCGCACCTGCCAGCGGTAGATCTTCTTTGCCCAGGCAAGGTACGTGGATCGTCCCGTCGCCAGATAGAGGCGTGCGGCCAGTTCGGCGACCGGGGCGTTCGACACCGTGTTGCGCGTGTCGTGGTCGTCGTTCCAGTAGATCCCGCCCAGCCGGTTGTTCCAGCCGGCCTCCTCATACAGGAAGACCGCCTCCGCCTCACGCAGGTAGCTCTCGTCCGTGGTAAGGTCGAAGGCCTCGACCAGATCGAGACCGACCCAGGCGTTGTCGTCGAAATACTTGACGGCCGCGGGACCCGGCTCGACGGTGGGGGCATAAGCGGGCACGCCAGCCTCTGTGTCCCAGTACTGGTCGAGATCGTCCGCCAGTCTTCGGACCACCGGCATGAAGCGCCGGCCACCAGGCAGGGCGGCGACATCCTCAACCGCCTTGAGAGCCCAGGAGTAACCCCAAATCCTGGCGAGCTGGGATGTGCCCGAGGGTGCATAGCTCGTCAGGAGCCCCCGGTCCGGAAGGTAGTACCAGGCCAGCATGGCCTTCGCCGCCTCCTGGGCGCGCACGACCGACGTGGCCTTGGCGGGGTTGGGCTTCGGGCCGACGCCTCGCACGGCCACCAGCGCGAGCCCGAAGGCCACGATCACCGCCGCCAGTACTCCGAACACACGCCGTAGCGCCAACGCGGACTCCTTTCCTGCGCGCCGATGTCACCAAGATATCGCGTGGGGCGCCTCTATTCTATGAGGGTACCCGCGGCTGCCGGGCCCCACGCGAACAGCGGCGAGGCGGCACCCTCTCAAGGGCCCACCTCACTGCTGCCTCTCTCAGGTCGTTCTTCTGGTCATGGCTGGACACACGAGCGTAGGCGATCGTTCGGCGTGCATCTGGTGCGCTGCGCAACAGTTCGGCCCTCAGCTTGGCCAGATCATACCGGCGATTGGGCGGGACCGCTGGAATAGGGGGGTGGGGCGCGCTGTCTTCTGCTAAGCCGTCGCGCAGAACCAAAACGGAACCGATCCCTCCGGACCGGTTCCGCCTTGGCGCACTGTAAATGGGGGTAGGAACTGCATGAAACTAGAGCGGAATCAACTGTAGGACACGCGCGGATCCAGGAACGCGTATACGATGTCCACGACGAGGTTCATGATGACGATGGCGCTTGCGGAGAAAAGCGTGACGCCCATGATCAGCGAGCCGTCGTCATTGCCGATGGCCTGGTTGAGCAGAAAGCCAAGACCGCTCCAGTTAAAAATGGTCTCGGTCACGATGAGGCCCCCGAGCAGGGCTCCCAGGTCCAGACCGAGGTAGGTAATGACCGGAATCAGGGAGTTGCGGATCGTGTGCTTGAAGAGCACGAGGGATTCCTTCGCGCCCTTGGCCCGGGCGGTGCGTACGTAATCCATGCGCATCGTCTCGAGGGTCGATGAGCGCAGGATGCGGGCGTAAAAGGCGGAACCCGTGATGCCCACGGAAAGGGCGGGCAGGATGACGCCCGAGGCTGAGACTCCGCCTAGCGGCAGCCAGCCAAGCTTGAATGCCACCAGCAACAGCAGCATCGACCCAACCCAATAGGTCGGCATGGAGATGCCGAGGATCGAGAGGAAGCGCAGGAAGTTGTCGACGAAGGAGTAGCGCTTGACCGCGGCGATGATGCCGATGGGGATGCCGATGATGAGTTCGAAGCATACGGCGACCACAGCCAGATAAAACGTCAGCGGCGCGGCTTGCAGGACTTGGCCTGCGACGGTGCGTCGCATGATGAAGTCATACCCCAGGTTGCCATGGATGAACTGATTCGCGAACACGAGGTAGCGGTACCAAAGGGGTCGGTTGAGGCCGAGAGCACGGCGGATCGACGCCAGAGTCGCCGCACTCGCGTGCTGCCCCGCGATCAGGCGCGCCGGGTCAGACGGAACGAGATACGCGATAAAGTACGTCACCGTCAGGATCGCCCAGATCGTGACGATCGTCCAAAATAGGCGCCGGACCAGGTAGGACCCCAAAGTGTATCACCCAAGCTTTCATGGCCGAGGATGCCGGGGCCGGCCTCAGCCGGCCCCGACTCGCGAGACGACGGCTCAGTGGGGCGCTACGTGCATGTACTGGAACTGCGGCGTCTTGACCGGGTGCAGGTACAGCATCAGGTCCTGGTATGTGCCCTGCGGCTTGACCCACGGCTGGATCAGCGCGTCGTTCCACTCGTTGTACAGGAAGGCCCACGCCGCCTGCTTGACAGCGATCGACTCGGCCTTCGAGTAGTCGAGGTTACGCTGGTACTGCGCGCTGGCCGGCAGTTCGTCCGCCTGGGTGACGAGCGACTGGAACGTCGGGTCGGTCCAGTTGCCGACGTTGGTGGCGCCGAATGCCTGGGTGCTCAGCAGGTTGAACAGGAAGTCCTGGGCGTCCGGGTAGTCCTGGAACCAGTCGGTCCAGGCGATGTTCCAGTTGCCGCTGGCGTTGTCCTCGAGCGGCCAGTAGTTGCCGATCTGGCTCGTACCCGAGATCGAGACCTTCATGCCGACGGCGCGGAGCTCCGTCTGGATGATCTCAGCCGTGCGGATGTGGTCCGTGTTGTTGGACGGGAAGATGAAGGTGATCGGCTGGCCCTTGTAGCCCGCCTTCTTCAGCAGGGTCTTGGCGAGCTTCGGGTTGTACGGGTATGGGTTCTTGATCGACTTGTTGTAGCCGGGGATGCCCGGAGGCAGCGGCTGAGTCATGATCTGCGTGCGGCCGTTGGTGATGTCCTTGAGGATCAGGTTCTTGTCGATGGCGTAGTTGACGGCCTGACGCATGTACACGTTGTTGAACGGCGCCTTCGTCGTGTTGAAGGCGAGGTACACCACGCCGTTCTCGACGACGTTGTGGTACTGCTTCTTCAGCGTCGGCGAGCTCAGGACCTTGGCGTAGACCTCGGACGGCAGAGGACCGAAGTCGAAGGCGTACTGCCCTTGCTGGTACCGAAGCAGCGCGAGGTCCGGGTTGACGTTCTCGTCCATGACGACCGTCGGCTCACCCTTGGTGTAGCGCCAGCTCGTCGGGTTCGGCACCAGGATCATCTGGTGGCCCTGGTTCCAGCTCTTCAGCTTGTATGGACCGCTACCGATCGCGTGGAGCTGGTAGTTGGCACCATACTTGTTGACGACCGCCGGGTCGACGATCGCCGCCGACATCAGGGCCATCTCGTTGAGGAAGAAGGCCTGCGGCGTCTGCAGGGTGATCTGCACCACGGAGGGCGAAAGCGCCTTGAGGCCGCTCATGCCCGTCATGCCGGCGGGCGGCGGGTTGCCCTTGTTGAACCACTGGTTGTAGCCAACGATGTCCGAATAGGCGAAGCCGTAGGGGGCCGCGCCGCTGGAGTTGGCGTCGCCGCGGGTCACACGGTTCAGCGAGTAGACGACGTCCTGGGCCGTCACCGGGTCACCGTTCGAGAACTTGACGCCCTTCTTCAGCGTGAAGGTGTACACGAGGCCGTTCTTCGACACGGTGTACGTGGCAATGCCGGGAACGATCTTGGCCGTGACATTGTTGTACTCGACGAGGGTGTCGTAGATCTCCTGCATCGGGTACATCGACGTCATGTCGGTCCACTGGGTCGGGTCCAGGGTCTCGATGTTGCTGGAGAACGAGAAGTGCAGCACGTTGGCGGTGCTCGCCGTGGAAACCCCCGGCGCGACCATGGACGCTGTCAGGGCCAGTGTCGCTACCCCGGCCAAGCCCATGGACCATCGCTTCCAGGATGCGTTCGCCATTCTTCGACCTCCTCGCAGAAAAGCGGTCCAGGATTCTGCCTGTCAACCCGTTGCGCTTACGCCGACTGATCACCTCCCAATGTGCGCATCCACACCTACTCGCCTGCGCGCGGGTTCAATGCGTCGCTCAGGCCGTCACCCAGCAGGTTGAAGCCGAGCGTCGCCAAAGCGATCGCGATGCCGGGCCAGACGATAAGCCAGGGGTCCGTCTGGTACCAGCTGAGGCCGAGGTTGATCATCTTGCCCCAGGAAACCGTGGGATCCGGCACTCCGATGGAAAGGAACGAGAGTGCCGATTCGAGGAGGATGTTGCTCGCGATCAGGAGCGTTCCATACACCACGATCGGGCCCATGATGTTCGGGAAGATGTGCTTGAAGAGGATGATCGGCGTGCGCACACCGACGGCGCGGGCCGACTCCACGTATTCGAGCTTGCGGGCCGCGAGCGTCTGGCCGCGCGTGATACGGGCGATACCCGCCCAGCCCAGGATGCCGATCACCTCGTAGACCGTGGCCACCGTGGGGTGGGCGACGACCGAGCGAAGGAGGATGACGAAGAGGAAGAGCGGAAACGCCAGCACGACGTCGGTGATGCGCATCAGGACGTTGTCGAGCGCTCCGCCGACATAGCCCGAGACAAGGCCGATCACGACGCCGATCACCAGCGTGATCAACGTGGCCATGAAGCCGACCTCCATGGACACCTGCGTGCCGTAGAGCAGCATGCTCATCTCGTCGCGGCCGGAAGCGTCGGTGCCAAGGAAGAAGTGGTGCCAGTGCCACGTCGGGTTTAGCGGCAAT
>JAJZVM010000167.1:5107-9041 GCA_021845645.1 Bacillota bacterium | reverse complement strand
ACCTCAACCGCAAGTGCACCGGCGCCGTCGTCGGCGCCCACCCCTTCGGCGGCTTCAACATGTCCGGCACCGACTCCAAGACCGGCAGCCCGGACTACCTCCTCCTCTTCACCCAGATGAAGTGCGTGGCCGAGCGGATCTGATCTGAGCGGTGCAGGCGGCAGCCTTCGGGCTGCCGCCTGCTGTATATGCAACAGGTGATCCATGTCCGTACGGCGAACCCCAAGTGGTCCATACCGGAAACGACCGTAATGTGGCGGCAGAAGGAGACTGGCGATGCTGACGATGGGAGATGCCCTGGCCACCAACGGCCGGCGCTACCGCGACAAGGTGGCCCTTTGGTACGACGACATCAAGGTCACCTACGGCGAGCTTGACCGGCGCGTCAACAAGGCTGCGCGTGCGCTGCAGAGCTTGGGCATCGGCAAGGGCGACCACGTGGCGCTTCTGCTGATGAACTCGATCGAGTACGTGGAACTCTATTTCGCCTGCGCCCGCACCGGAGCGGTGGCGGTGCCGATCAACCTTCGCCTTGCACCTGCCGAGATGGCCTACGTGCTTGGCCACTCGGACAGCCGCGTCCTGATTGGAGACGGCCAGCTGCTCGCCGGCGCTCTGGAAGCGGGTATGCGTCCAGAGGGCGGTTCGCTCGAGAAGATCGTCCGCGTGGGCCCCGGCCCCGACTTCCTGCCCTCCTACGAAGAACTGCGGGACGCCCAGAGCGACGCGCCGGTCATCGTCGACGTCGCTGCGGACGATCCCTGGGTCCTCGTCTACACCTCTGGTACCACCGGCAAGCCGAAGGGCGCCATGCGGTCGCATCGGAGCAACCTGATGATCGCCCTGCTGCTGGCCGCGGAGTTCGGCATCTCGTCCGACGACATCGGCCTCTCGCTGCTGCCGATGTTCCACGTGAACGGCCTGTGGCTCGTCTCGCTCTCGCTTTGCCTCGGCACGACGATGTCCATCTATCACCAGAAGACCTTCCACCCGGTGCGCGTGATCGAGGAAATCAAGCGGCATGGCGCGACCTACTCCATGTTCGTGCCTTCCCTCCTGACCTTCCTCGCCGACGCGGCGGAGAAGGGGACACTCGACCCCGGCCAGCTCCGCATCATTATCACGAGTTCCTCGCCGCTTTCGACGACGCTGCGCGACCGCATCGTGGCGGACTTCCCCAACGCGCGCCTCATCGACATCTACGGCGCGACGGAACTCGGCGCCGTCACCTGGATCCGCCATGGCCCCGGCAGCGTCATTGGCTCGATCGGCCTGCAGGCCCTCGGGCAGGATGTGCGTATCCTGGCCGAAGACGGAGACGAGGCACCGCCGGACGAGGTGGGGGAGCTCTACTGCGCCGGCCCCACCCTGATGGACGGCTACTACAAGGATCCTGAAGCAACGGCTCAGGCCTTCCGCGGCCCTTATCTCGCTGTCGGCGACCTGGCACGCCGGACACCCGAGGGCTACATCTACCTCGTGGACCGCAAGACCGACATGATCATCACCATGGGCGAGAACGTGTACCCCACCGAGGTGGAGGAGGTGCTCACCCAACACCCGGCCGTGGCCATGGCTGCGGTGGTGGGCCTGCATGACGACCGCCGCGGCGAGGAGGTCGTCGCCGTCGTGTCGCCTCGCGAGGGTCAGGAAGTGATGGTCGAGGAGCTCCAGGAAATCTGCTCGCGCCTGCTCGCCGACTACAAGCGCCCGCGCCGCATCTTCGTATGGCCGGAGCTTCCCATCGGAGCGACCGGCAAGGTGCTGCGCCGTGCGGTCCGCGAGCAGCTGCTGCAGGCCTGACGTGTCCGCTGCCCGGTCTGCGCGGCCCACTGCCCGTGGAGGCTGGGCCGCGCTCATTCTCGCGGCTCTGCCGGCGTTCCTGACGCTGGCCCTGGCGCTCTCGCAGCACGGACTGATCGGAGACATCGGCTTCGACATCGCAAACGGCCGCTGGATCATGCAGCACGGCTACATTCCGCTGGCGAACCATCTCACGTCCGCCATGTCCGGCGCCTACTGGTCCAACGAGGAGTGGCTCTTCGGCCTCTATACGGCGTGGCTCTACACCTGGGGCGGATCTGTCGCCGTCTTCGTCGGACTCCTGCCCCTTTTGGCAGGCATCGCGGTTCTGCTCGCCTGGGCGGCGAGGGGACTTGGTCCCTACTGGCGCACCCTTTGGCCGCTCGCCACAGCCGTGGCCATCCTGCCGGTGATGTCGCCACGGCCCCAGCTTCTGTCGTTTCTTCTCTTCGCCTATGCGGTCGCCGCGATCGGCGCCGCCCGGCGCGGCCGCACATTGCACCTCTGGCTGACCTCCCTGAGCGCGCTCCTGTGGGTGCAGGTGCACGGCTCCGTGCTGCTCCTGCCCCTGGTGCTCGGGCTCAACTGGCTGCTGCCGTCGCAGGAGTTGCCACGGCGCCGCATAGTGGCACCGTTCCTGACGTCGCTCCTGCTGCTCTTCGTCCGACCAGGCGGTCCGCTCGCAGTTCTGCGCAATCTCGTCAACGTCGGCAGCGGCGGCAACACGAACGTGATCGCCGAGTGGGCGTCGCCCAACTTCCACGAGCCCTGGGCCATGGCTGCGGCCCTCGTGCTCTTGGCCGCCATTGGCCTTCTGATGCCGGAGCTCTGGCGGCGCAGGCGCTGGGCGGACCTGATCCTGCTCGTCGGTTCCGCCGCTGCGCTTCTCTACGCGGCCCGCTTTCTGCCCTACTTCATCCTGACCGTGGCCTTGCTCGCCCTGCCATACGTGCCTCAGAGCTGGCGCATCGCGGCGCCGCAAGAGATTGCGCGAGCCGGCGGCCGGTCACTGCTGCTCAGCGCCCTCATCGCACTCTTCCTCGGAGTGATGTTCTTCTCTCGTCCCGTCTTCCCGCAGCGCGCTCCAATGAAGGCGATCGCATATCTCGTCCGTCACCATGCCAGCGATGTCTTCGCAGCCTATCAGATCGGCTCCTCGCTAGAGCTCTACGGCGTGGAGCCGTACCTTGACAGTCGGGACAACCTCTGGCTGCAGCGCTCGTGGTGGCCCCGGTTCCTCGACGTAACCGGCGGCGCTATGCCGGTGACCGCATACCTCAAGCGTTTCGATCCGTCGGCACGCTACGTGCTCTGGCAGATGCGGTCGCCCGTGGCCGTCGAACTCGATGCCAGCCGCAAGTGGCAGCGCGTGCTGGTCGATCCGAACGTTCTCGGTCCCGCGCGCGCAAGCTACGGCGCGTACGGGGTCTGGCGCAAGGTGGGGAGCTCATGAAGGGTCGCCTCGGCGGGGCTCTATGCCCATGAGTCGCATACGAGCACGGCACGGCCGCTTCCTATCTGCGCGCCGTCTTTTCCTCTGGCCCCTGCTCGGCATCGTCACCCTGCCGCTCTGGGCCCTCCTGCTGCACGCCGGCACCACATTCTCTCATCTCCCGCCGGGGAGCGCTGCGGCAACGGCGACCAGTCTCGCATCGTCGCTCGTCGCGCTGGCACTGACCTTTGTCGTCGGTCTGCCGCTCGCCTGGTGGGCCGCCTCCGCCGATCAGCGCAGCCAGCGCGTCCTCGAACTGCTGCTCGCCGTACCCCTGCTGATGCCGCCCCTGGTGCTGGGTCTGGTGCTCGCGTACGTCTTTGGTCCGACCGCGGGTTTCGGCCAGTGGCTCATGTCACTCGGCATCGGCGCTACGAACAGTTTTCTCGGCCTGACGCTCGCCGGCTTCTATGAGGCGGCACCTTATTTCGTCTACGCGGCCTGGGCCGCCTTCGGCGCGCTCGATCGCGATGTGCTCGAAGCCGCCTGGCTCTCGTCCATGCCGCCAGCCCAAACGTTCCGACTGGTGGCGCTGCCCCTGGCCGCTCCTGGTCTCGCCGTGGCGAGCGCCATGGCCTGGGCGCGCACCATCGGCGCATTCGGGGCACCGATCGTGCTCGCCTACCACCCGACAGGGCT
>JAJZVM010000167.1:0-5007 GCA_021845645.1 Bacillota bacterium | reverse complement strand
GGCCGCGCCGTGTTCACCCATCGGCCTCTCGTGCTCCTGGACGAGCCGTTCTCGGCCCTCGACGCGCGTGCGCGACTCGACATGGGCGACCTCCTGCGCGAGCGTCTCACGACCGAGAACGCATGCGCGCTTCTCGCGACCCATGACCTGCACGAGGTGCAACGACTCGGTGACAGGCTCTGCCTGATTGCGAACGGCAGCATGGTCGCGGAGGGCCCGACAGAAGATCTCCTGCGCACCCCCCCGAACCGGCGGGCTGCCTCGCTCCTGGGTTACCACCTGCTTTCGGACGGGCTCGCCGTACATCCTGCGCAAGCCTTATGGCACGAGGCACCAGGGCTCGTCCCCGTCCGGGGTGTGGTGCAGCGGGCACTGCCGCGAGATTTCGGCTGGCGCCTCGACCTGCGCGCAGAGGATGGAACGAGCTTCGCAGCGGATCTGCCGCAGCAGCGGCCGCTGCCTGCGCTGGGCGATATGCTCCTGGTACACTTTCGGGATCTGCGTCCAAGTCAGTCGGAGGGCGGGGAATAGGGCGGCAGATGCTCTAGATGGGCGTAGACCGCAGGGAACGCGCGCCGCGCGTTGAGGGGGCGCATGTCGCCTTTGCGCACAAAGGCGTGCTCCGTGAATCCCTCCGCCAGGAGGCTGCCCGCCAGCTCGACGCGATAGTCGAAGCGGAGCCTCGTAGGTGATGCGCAGGCGGTCGTCACGAGTTCGATCTCGTCATCGTAGCTGCAGGTACGATGGTAGCGGGCGCCTGTCCGAATGACAGGCAACAGGAGACCCTCATCCTCGATCTGCCGGTAGTTGCCGCCAATCTGCCGCAGGAGCTCGGTCCGTCCCTCCGTAAACCAGTCGAAGTAGTGGGCATAGTAGGCGATGCCCATGCGATCGGCTTCACCGTAGCGCACCCTGAGCCGGATGCGGCAGGAATGGTCCATGCTTGCACCTCCAAAGATGTCCGAAGTGAGTTCCGCCAGACATGCCTTCGAGTCCTGCCAAGAGGATAAGCAGGGAACGTCCCGGCTGATGACGAAATCGCTTCCTGGAATCTTGTACCTTTGCAATCGACAATCTTCCCTGTGAGAGGCGAGACATTTGGCGGAGTGGGGGGCGGCGGGTCTGCGGAAGCCCGCAGCGTCCTCCGGCGATTCCGGCTGGCTCGATGTTGGCCCGCTCCGCCGCACCGTGAGAGGTGCGGTCTGGTTGGTGTTGACTGGCGTCTTGCCGCTGACTGGCCTGCCTGTGCACTGGCTCTTGCCGGTGCTCGCCATCCTGCTCATGGTCATCGGTCTCGACTTCGGTCCGCCCTTCGGACCCATCGTAGCCGTCGTCGTCGTCCTGGTCGCCCTATTTGAACAGAAACCTTCCGCGCCGAGCCAGGCTGTCGCCCTGGTCCTCATCCCTCTAGCGGCAGTTGCGATGGGAAGCGCCATAGGATTCCGTTTCCGACGTGTGCGAAGTTCGGCGCAGCGAGCCGCGCTCCGCGCCCGCCTCCTCGCGCAGGCTCTTTTGCGTCTGCCAGAACTCGAATCGGCAGATTCCATATACCGCGAATTGCCCATGCTCCTGCAGGAGATCCTCGGCTTCACGCACGCCGACGTGCTCGTGCCAAGTCCGGACGGACAGCGCCTGCTGGTCCAGTGCACCCTTGGCTGGACGCCGCCGCCGGGCGTGACCTTGCCGCTCAAGTCGATCACGGGCAGAGCCCTGAGCACGCGGTCGATCCAACATGTTCCGGACACCGGGGCGGACCCCGACTTCGTGCAGGGCGTCGGCATCGCCGCGACGCACAGCGAAGTCGCGCTGCCTATCGTCGCAGGCGACCGCGTCGCTGCCGTGCTCAACATCGAACGCGCGAGTCCCGGTGCCTTCCTCCCGGACGAGCTTGAAACCTTGGCAGCCCTGGCACGGGCCGTGGGTGACGCCGTCTGGCGACTCGGCCGTCTCACGGCCTCCCAGGAGACATCGCGCCTGCAAAACTTCCTGCTGGACTTCTCGCGGCAGATCACACAGCCCGGTACGCCGCAATCCGTGGGCCAACGCGCCCTTCAACTGCTGCTGCCGTTCACGTCGGCGGATTCGGGTTCCATCTGGTTGCCCGGTGGAACGTCGCCGCACCTTTTGGCACACCGCAGCGTGAGGGGCTTCAGCCCGCCGCAACTTCCTTCTCCCTTTCAGATCAGCTTCCGCAGTCATATGCCGCGTCAGCCACTCTGGGTGGCCTCTGCGTTGACATCGCCCTATGCCCCCGCGCGCCAGCTGGAGTCGGGACTCCAGTCGTTCGTCATCCTGCCGCTGCTTGAACCCGACGGGCGGCCCGAAGCTGTTCTGGAACTACTCTTCTACAACACCCCGACCTCGTTCACCGAAAGCACCCGGCACGCTCTGCAGCGAGCTGCGGACCGGCTTCACCTCGCACTCCAGGGTATTCTCGCCACATCTCGCCTGACGGAGCTTCTGGCGGCCCTCCATGCCTTGGGTACCATCGGCGACATCCATGAGCTCAGCCGCCAGGCCATCGAGGCAGCGCTCCGGCTCATTCCAGGAGCCGACGCCGCCACCCTCTGGCTTGCCAGCGGCTCATACCTGGAACTGGAGGCAGCCGCAGGTTATGACGATGCCGGCCCGGCGAGATACTGGGAGCCTCAGAGCATCGAGGATGCCGTCGGCCACTACGGTGACGACGCCAGCAGCTTCCTGCAGGGACTGCCGCGTATCAGCGGGCGTGGCGACAACCTAGGGCTGCATGCCCAGGGCGAAACGGAGGCCCCATCCTGCATCTGCGTCCCTCTGGTGCTGCACGGAGAGCTCATCGGACTCCTCAGCGTCGACAACCTCACGCAGGCGGAAGCCTTTTCCCAGGAGGCGCTGTCGCTGTCGGGCATGTTCGGACTCCAACTCGCGGTGCTTCTGGCACAAGGCAGGCACCTCAGCGCGCTGCGCGTCGCAGCACGCACGGATGCGCTCACGGGGCTCGGCAACCGCAGGGACTTCGACGAGCGCATGAGCACCGCCTGGGCGGAAGCCAAGCGTTATCAGCAGCCGCTCTCGCTGGTCATCATGGACCTGCAGGGCTTCAAGGCGATCAACGACCAGTATGGTCACCTGAGCGGAGACGAAGCTCTGATTGCGGTCGCCGGAGCCCTCAACGCTGTGCGGCGTGATGGTGACACGGTCTTCCGCTGGGGCGGCGACGAATTCTGCATCCTTCTGACCCACGCCGACCTGTCGCAATCCCTGCAGGCCGCCGGTCGTTACCTTGACGCCGTGCGCAAGGCACCTGTACTCCTGCGGCAGAGCAGGGAAGTGTACGTGGGCGCCCGTGTCGGAGTCGCCTCCGCACCGGAAGACGGTGACAGCATCGAAGGTCTCGTGCGCGCCGCCGACGAAAGGGTGATCATGGCGAAGCGTCTGGGGAGAAGCCTCTCGCCAGATGCTTCACGTGGCATGTGAAACGTTGTCGCAGGAGGTAACGACATGCCGATCGACCATCTCCCGGCCGAAGTGACCCTCGAGAACCTGCAGTCCCTGATGCGGGATGGCAGCCTGAGCTCGCAGGAAATCGTCTATATCTGTCTTGATTCGATTGCGGAGCGCAACGGCGGGCCGCAGGGTCTCAACGCGATCATGGAGATCAATCCGGATGCACCGGCCATCGCAGCCGTTCTGGACGAGGAGCGCAAGTCTGGCCGCGTGCGCGGGCCCCTGCATGGCGTTCCTGTCATCCTGAAGGACAACATCGATACCGGGGATCACATGCACACAAGTGCGGGCTCCCTGGCCCTTGCGGCACACTATGCAGCCCGCGACGCCCATCTCGTGCGGCGTCTGCGCCAGGCCGGCGCCGTCATTCTCGGCAAGGCGGGGATGACCGAGTGGGCCAACTTCATGACCGAAGGCATGCCGAATGGCTACTCCTCACGCGGCGGGCAGGTGCTCAACGCCTGTGGCCCGTTCGACGCCGGCGGTTCCAGTTCCGGCTCCGCCTCGGCCGTGTCGGGCGAACTGACTCCTCTGGCCGTGGGCACCGAGACGTCGGGGTCCATTTTGAGCCCTGCCAGCCAGCAGGGAGTCGTGGGCATCAAGCCGACTCTGGGCTACGTCAGCCGCCAGGGCGTCATCCCCATCGCGCACAGTCAGGACACGGCCGGCCCGATCGCCCGCACGGTGCGCGATGCCCTCACCCTTCTGCGTGCGCTGACGGGCGGAGACCGCCACGATCCGATCACCTGCCTTGGCGATTCGCACCCTCTGCCTCTGCCGGACGATCTGCGTCCCGACGCCCTCAAGGGGGCCAGATTTGGAGTCCCGCGAAACTACCTGGTCGATCTGCCGGAGCCGCTCGCAACCGGATTCGAGGTTGCGCTAGATGAACTGCGACAACTGGGCGCCACTCTGGTGGATCCGGCTCCCATCCCCTCCGCCGGCCGGGAGTGGGGAGACGAGGTGCTGTTCTACGAATTCAAGGCGGACCTGAACGCCTATCTTGGCCACACGGGGTCAGACGTACCGGTGCACAGCCTGCGTGAATTGATCTTCTTCAACGAGCGCAACCGCCGGCTACTCCTGCGCTACGGCCAGACCTTGCTGCTCCAGGCCGAAGCCACGAGCGGCACGCTCGCCGATCCCGCCTATCTCAGGGCCCGGCGTCGCGACCTGATCTGGGCTCGCCAGGAAGGCATCGACCACACCCTCAGCGCGCACAACCTCGACGCTCTCCTCTTCCCCAACAATTACGGTGCCGACATCGCTGCTCGTGCCGGCTATCCGTCGATCTGCGTGCCGGCGGGCACGACGAGCCAGGGCGAGCCGTTCGCCCTCACCTTCTGCGGCACCGCCTTCGCGGAAGCGCAGCTGGTACAATTCGCCTACGCGTACGAACAAGGGACCGGCGCGCGGGCGAGGATGCCTTTGCGCCACCATAGCCCGGCGTAGCCTAAAGGCGCCGCAGTCTCGTCTTCTGAATCCTGCCGCCCGACGCTGCACCGGGGCCGCGGGCAACCT
>JAJZVM010000029.1 GCA_021845645.1 Bacillota bacterium | reverse complement strand
TAGGCCCGGCCAAGGCCCCGCGCGATGCCCGTGCCGCCGAGCGCTCCCCGGAGGCGGTCCTGCAGCTCCGGCCGCACCACCTCCGCCCGCTCGCGTACGGCATGTCCCCAACCCGCGATCTCGAGGGTCCGCCCCGCCTCATGCACCGCCAACGTTCTGCACCGCTTTCCTTCGCAGGTAGAGGGGCCTCAAGGCGTTGTCAGATAGAAGAAGTCCCGCGTGTCCGGCGTCAGGTAGCGGTTCGCGGGCCGCTCGATCGCCGGCGTGAGCTTGGTGCCGACGAGGTGGCCGCCGCTGCCCTGTGGCACCCACTGGTAGAAGTTGAAGGTCACCCAGTAGGAGTTGATGTCGAGCTGCATGGCACGCACCGCGTCGGCGGCCACCAGGGTGTGCGCCAGGGTGTAGGCGGAGAGTGGATTTCCGGCGACATAGATGAGGTCACCCGACGGCGTGATGCCGAGGCCGGACCGCCAGACATAGGTGGAATTCCCCACGACGACACCCCATGCCTTCGGCACGCCAAGAAGCGGACTCAAACTGCCGTGGTCCACGATCAAGGGCAGGTTCTGCCGCAAGGACACGAGGCCCTTCTGAGGCACGGAGGCGCTGCCCCACGCTCCCAGGGCGACCCGTCCGCCCTGGTACATGGCGAACGTCGCCACGCCGGGTACCGGCGGATCGAGCATCTCCCCGTCCTGCATGGCACCGAAGGCCGTGCTCTCGCTCTTGAACCCGGCATTGAACGCGGCCACCACGTGGCTGGCGACGGCCGGGTCCTGCGGCAAGAGCCCGCTGCCGTGGATGCCGGAAGCGGTCACAGGCTCGCTCAGACCCGTCTGGTAGTGCACCTGCAGCGCCGACGGGTCGATCCACACGAGATAGGAGGTCGCCCACGGCCGCTGCGGATCGGGGTGAAGGAACGTCTCCTCCATCGCCGGGTGACCGCCGACGAGCGGCCCGACAGGCTGCCAGACGCCCTCGCCCGGGGATGCTGGCCAGCCCTGCGGCAGGGTGATGTTCTTGGGCAGCGCCGTGGTGGCCACGTAGCCCCCGACCGATCGGTGCGGCACCACCGCGAGGCTCGGCGTGACGGCGTGCTGCCCTGTCGCATGGTAGTAGATGCGCTGCACCGTATCCGCCAGATTGTAATAGGCATCCTCGATCGCCGCCACGATGCCGTTGCCGAAGTACTGGCGCACGCCCTCGACGATGCGGATGAAGAGGGAGTTGCCGTCTTGTACGCCTGCGGAGACGGCCGTCAAGGCCGACGACGTGCTGCGCGGCGCCACCTGGCTCAGCCTGATCGCCCCCTGGCGCCAGCTGCCGTGCACGCGGTACGCAACCCAGATACGCGTGCCGCCGGGCGTCAGTCTGAGCGCGTCGGCAGGCGCGCTCAATGCGAACAGCCAGCGCGTCGCGCCACTCTGCGTGAGGGTCACGGTCTGGAACTGGCCCGCCACCGCCGTGGCGTAGTACGCGAAGCCGCCAGCCGCACCCAGGCCGTAGTCGGACGCGCCCTGGGCCTCGGCGAGGGCCTTGCCGATCTGCAGCGATGCCAGCGTCGGGCCGCTCCAAGTCAATGCGAGCGGGTAGATGCGGGGCGCGGCGCCCTTGACGCTCGCGTCCATCAGCGCCGACCGCGGCTGCCGGCCGGTCCCGAGGGACACAACGAGCGGCCTGCTGTTCTGGCGCAGGAGATGCACGTCCTTCGGCAATACGGCCTGGACCGCCCGCGGCAGCGTCGGGTCAACACTTGCCGCGCTTGCGGCGGGCAGGGTCGGTCTCAGGAGCAGAGCGCTCAGAACCACCAGGACGGCCAGAACGATGACCAGGCGCAGCGGACGAACGCGCCGCCTGCGTCGGGTGAGATGCCTCGGCAACGACTTCCCGCCTTTGCGCGTATTGCCGCCGAGGCGGCGTTCCTCAGAACTACCGCTCATGCTAAGCCACGTTTCCTAGGATCGCATGAAAAGCGATTACAGTATACGAACCGCACCTGATTATGGAAAGACGCAGATGCTGGCAGCACTACCGGTGCAATGTGCGGACAAACTGCATGCATTGCCTAGCGCTGTTGTTTTGCCGCCTCGAGTTCCACGGCCGCAAGCACGATGCCGAGGTGCGAGAAGGCCTGCGGGAAATTCCCGCGCGGGCTCCCGGAATCCATGTCGCAATGCTCGCCGAGAAGGCCGAGATCGGTGGCACTGCGCACGAGACCCAGCAGCAGTTGCTCCGCGCGCGCGAATTCGCCCCTGAGGATGTGCACCCTCGCGAGGTGCGAGGTGGAGAGCACGAAGGGGAACGCGGCCGCCCCGAGCATGTCGGAGGCGTAGCGGTAGACCCAGTGGCCGTGCACGAGATCGCGCTCGATGGCCGACAGCGTCGAGGAGAAGCGCTCGTCGCCGGCTGCGCAGTACCCATAGAGCGGCAGCGTGAGAAGCGCCGCGTCGAGCTTTCCGCCGTCGTCGAACGCCTGCGTGTAATGGCCCGCCCGCTGGTCGAAGCCATGCTCCTCGATCGCCTTGCGCACCAACTCCGCCTCAGCCCGCCAGCGCCTTGCACAGGCGGTCTCGGACAGCATGCCGGCGAGCTCCGCGCCGTAGTTCAGCGCGACCCAGCACATCAGCTTCGAATGGGTGTACTGGGCATCCTTGCCCCGGAACTCCCACAGGCTCGCGTCGGCCGCACGCCAGTTTACCTCCACCCAGTTGACGATGGCCTCGAGAAGCTGCCACCAGGAGGCGAGGCTCTCCTGGTCTCCCGTCTCCTTGAGATAGCGGTAGACGACCCAGAGGAAGTCGCCTTCGATATCGAGCTGCAGCTGACCGGTCGCTGCGTTGCCCTCGCGGCAGGGGCGCGAGTCCAGGAAGCCGCGCAGCCAGTCGAGGTCGCGCTCTCCGCGGATCAGCGTGCCGTCGACATGGAAGAAGGGAGCCTGGAACGGCTTGCCCTGGAGATCGACGCACTCCAGCATGAACTCGATGAACCGCCGGGCGGCCACGCGGTCGCCTGACGCGAGCAGGGCTTCCGCGCTGTAGGCGCCGTCGCGGATCCAGGAGAAGCGGTAGTCCCACTGGCGTGTGCCGCCCGGCAGCTCCGGCAGCGAGGTGGTGGGAGCGGCGATCAGAGCCCCCGTGGTGCGGTAGGTCAGGCCGCGCAGCACGAGGAGCGAGCGCTCCACCGCCTCGCGATACGGTCCGCGATAGGCGGACCTGAGGCTGCGGCGCCAGTACTGCACATTGTGCCGGTAGGTGCGGTGCCCCTCCTCCGACGCGATCTCCCGCTCGGCCTGCAATGCCTCCTCGGCCACGGCCGTGGCCGTCTCCGTGAGGTCGCGGCGGCTGTCGCCGACGTAGCGCAGGATGATGTCGTAGCGGCCTCCAGGCAGACTCCAGACGCCCGAGAGAGGATCGTGCACCGCCATTCCGGCCCCGTCGTGCCCGCCGATGGTGAAGAGGAGCGCCTCCTCGCCAAGCGGATTGCGCAAGAGCACGCCCTTCCCGTCCGACGACACCGCAGGCGACACGAGCCCATAGCCGAACCGGGGCCGAAGGCGTACCTCGAACGGCAGGTCACTCACCACGAGGCGGCGCAGCTCCGACCGGCCGATCGAGAGGAAGTCGGTGATCTCAAGGCGTCCCGCGGAGCACGTCAAGGTCGTGCGCAGGATGTTGGTGCCTTCGACGTACGCCTGGTGCGCGGAACAGGGCAGTTGCGGCGCGATCGCGAAGAAGCCGGCCTCATCGCCTCCGAGGATGCGCGTGAAGACGGACGGGCTGTCAAAGCGCGGCAGCGGCAGCCAGTCCACCGAGCCCACGGGGTCGATGAGCGCCGCCGTGCTGCCGTTGGAGATGAAGCCGTAGAACTTCATGGCCCAGCCACCTCCACCACCGATTTGATGCCGTCAGGGTCCTTCTTGAGCGCGTCCTCGAACGACGCGAGCGGGTATTGCGCCGTGATGAGCCTCTCCGCAAGTCCAGGAAGGCTGTCCTGCCAGGCGCTGAGGTCCCGCACGGCGGCTTCGTAGTGCTGCCTCGCGGCGTTGACCGATCCAATCAGCACCTGGTTCTCGAGCACCATCTCCTGGTTCAGGGCGGCGACGTCGAGTTCGATCGTATGATGGCCCGCCGTCACGCCCGTGAGCACCATGGCACCGTTTCGGCCGAGTCGGCGAAGGGCCCGGAACACGAGCGGAGCGTAGCCGCCCGCCTCGAGCACGAGGTCGAAGGCCATGCCGGCGGCCGCCCGCTCAAGCGGCTGGTTGGTGTCGTCGATATACCTGGCGCCAGCGGCCTGTGCGATGCGTGCCTTGGGACTGCCGTCGGGGCGTTGGTCCAGGACGGCCACGTCCAGGCCGCGGCTTCGCAGCGCGAGCGCCGCCAGGAGGCCGATCGGCCCGGCTCCCGTGACGAGTGCGCGCCGCAGGGGCACGCCTGTGCGCGTCTGAATCCGCATCGTCTCCTCGATCGCCTTCTCCACGATGCTGAGGGGTTCGAGGAGGACGCCGACCTCCCGAAGCCGGGCCGGCAGGACGACACAGTGCTCGGCATCATCGGTCAGGCGTTCGCGCAGCATGCCGTGAAGGCGCGAGATGCCACGCTCGGCATAGTGGCCCGTCAGGCACATGTCCCAGCGGCCGCGGCTGCAGGGATCGCAGGCTTCGGGACACGGCCGCCGCACGATCGGCACGACAAGGTCACCGGGCGAGATCCCGGTGACACCCGGCCCTATGTCCTCCACTTCGCAGAGCGACTCGTGACCTGGGACAAGATGGTCCTCGCCGGGCGGTGATGCACCGTAGAGGCCCTGCGCGATCTCGGTGTCGGTGCCGCAGATGCCGCAGCGCAGCACCTTGAGAGCGATCTCGCCCTCCCCAGGCGCAAAGCACGGCTCCTCGCCGATCCTGGCGCTGTGCGGCGTCCCAGGCGTCACATGGATAGCATGGCAGACGCCGGTCTGCCTCCCCCTCCTGCGCATGTCCATCCCCCTCTCCCGGCGGCCTGAACGCCGCGAGGACGGACGCTCCCTCGCGGCGGCCCGGCGGCCCAAGGAAGCCTTCACCTATACTCTTTTCGCAATCTCTGGCCGAAACCTCTCCAGCGGAATCCGGCCGCCGCTGCCGGCGGAAGGGACTCAGGCCCCCGCTACCTGCAGCTCCTCGAAGCGCACCAGCGCAGGGCCGAAGTAGCCTTTGTCCTCTTCCGTCTCTCGGGAGAGGCGGCAGCGCGCCAGGGCCTCGAAGACATTGCCCGTGACACTGCCCTGGGCCACGGGAATCCGCTCGCCGCCCCGATGCAGGTAGCCCATCTTGATCTCGGCTGCGAATGCCCCCGTCATGGGATCCGGCATATTGGCGGAGAACGCCAGCACCTCAAGCACCGGGCCATCTGCGAAGAGATCCGCCGTGGCCGTTGTGCCCGGCTCCCAGACGAACGTGCCGACGGGGCCTGTCGGCGCAGTCCCGAGATAGGCGCCGAACTGCGGATCGACATGCATGTTGCGGATGATGCCGCCCTCGAGCAGCTGCAGGCGCCCGGCCGGCACGGTGGAGCTGTCGGTCGGGGCGGACGCGACCGCGTACGGCAGCGCCGGGTCGCAGGCGATGGTGACCGGGTCGCCCTCCGCCTCGATCAGCGCATCTCCCGCCTTCTTCTGCAGCATGCCCGTGACGAGGAACTGGCCGTTGGTGTGCACATCCACCGCGGAGAGGAGCGTCGCGAGCTCGCTCGCGGGCAGCACGACGGGCATGCGGCCCGTCGGCGGCAGGACAGCCCGGCCACGATCCCGCACTGCGCGCAGCGCGCGTTCCAGGACCGTTTGGGGCAAAAGCCGCGCAAGCAGCCTCGACTGCCGCATCAGGCGGAACTCGGCGGATTCGTCGCCCTCACCCGCAGCGACGACGAGGTCCATGAGGAACTGGTCGCCCTGCCAGGCGTGGTCGCGTCCGTTCGACGCGCGGATGCTGGTCGTCTGCCGGCCGGCGAACAGTTCGAGGTGCGACGCCTTGGCGCCGGCGCCCGCGATCTCGGCCATGACCCCCGCCTGCCAAGCCAAGAGTGCTTCCCGATCGGGCAGGTGGTCGGCGCAAAGCGCTATCTCTGGATACCCGGCCGGGCCCTCGGGCAGGCGGTAGGGAGGGTTCAAGGCGAGCGCCGCCGCCGTGAGGGCGGTCTGCACCCGTCTGCCGTCGCCCTCGTCGCCTGTCAGATACGCGGACGCCGCGCCGCGCTGGCCATCAAGGTCCCGGTAGAGCACCAGCTCGTGGTTCACCGTCTCCGCCCTGCGCTCCGCGTGCAGCTCAGAAAGCCGCCAGTAGAGCTGGGTCTCGTCGGTCTCCTGGCTTGTCAGCACCCATTCGGAGGCCGCCTGCACCTCCACGGGCAATGGCAGGCTCATCCGAGCCTCGCCGTCATGCGCAGGTGCGGCCCGCCCGTGCCATTGGTCACCCATTCCTTCCACCCCTTCCCGCAGTGGCCCGGCCACATCTCAAAGTCGCTGGCTGCCCCGTCGATGCTGTGCAGAACGTCCGGGACGTATCCCGTCATGCCGAGCGTCCGGTAGAGCTTTCCCGTAAGCCGCCCGCCGCGGATCTCCTGGCCGTAGTGGCAGGTGATCTGCAGCCCCCAGTTGCGGGGATCCTCCATGCCCGACTCGACGCGCTGCAGGTAGACGCCCCTCTCCACGCCCTCGATGAGCTGGTCCGGGGTGCTCTCGCCCGTCTTGAAGTAGGTGTTGGACATCCGGGGATACACCTTGCGGCTGTAGTCCTGGCGCCGGCCGTTGCCGCCGGAGGCGTGCAGGGCCGTGGCCGCGTCCTGATCCGCAAGTCCGCCGACCAGGATACCGCGGTCCAGGATCACGTGCGGACCCGCCAGCACGCCGTCGTCGTCGAAGGGGTAGCCGCCGAATCCGCCGGGGACGCCAGGATCGTCGATGATGGTGGCAAGGTCGCTGCCGACGCGCTGCCCGATGTAGCGCTGCGAGCGCGCGCGGTCGGAGAGGAAGAGATCCATCTCGACGCCGTGCCCGAACGCCTCATGGGCCAGCACGCCCGAGACTTCCGGATGCGTCACGACCGTATAGGTGCCAGGCTCGATCGGCTTGGCCTCGAGCAGCCGCAGGGCCTGCTCCACCATGCGCTCGACCTGCTCTTCGGGCAGCTGGGCAAGCTCGAATCCGCCGATCGCTCCCCTGCCGATGTACTCGTACTCGCTCGTTCCGCTTTGGTGCACCACGAGATGCGCGAGGAAATGCACCCGTCCGACGCGGCTGCGCCGGTCGAAGGCATCGGTGGAGACCCGGTTCTCCTCCACCGTCTCCTGGTAGCGCACCATGACCTGCACGACGCGCGGATCCTTCCCCTGGAGGCGGTCCCGCAGCCGCGTCACGACGTCGAGCTTCTCCTCGAGCGGCACCCGGTCCACCGGCCTCAGGCCCGTCCAGTCGAAGGTCTCCGGCCCTGCGCCATGAGGCGCCCAGGCCTCCTGCCAGCCGGGCACGGCCCACTCACGCTGAACGCCGCCCTGCACCTCGCGCACCACCGTGCCTTCGCGCGGCGGGTCCTGGCGGATCTCGACCGTCGGTCCCATCGCCATGATCGCGAGCCCGCTCGCACGCGACATGGACACCCAACGGCTCCTCGCGGCGCCCTTGGCCGCCGCATCGAAAAGGGCTCCGGTCCCCTCCATGGTGCGTCACTCCTTGCCGCTGCGCCGCAAGCCCCTGCCCGCATTCGGGTCCCGCACGCCCCGGCGTGCCGGCAGCCTAAGGCAATCCCGCGCGCAACAGGTCTGTTCTTCCCCACGGTCGACGCCCGGGCCTGCAAGCCCGGCGAGGATTGGACTCGCGGCCAATGCCTGGATGGCCAGCCAGACGACCGACACGAGGCGGCGACGTCCTGCGGCCGGCCTCACCCGCCGCGCGAGCCGTGCGTAGATCGGAATAGGTCACGGCGGCGAAACCGGCACCCGAAGGAGGACGGTTATGGAGTCCCCCCCTGACTTCTTCCTGCTCTGCAATGGCATCCAGTCCGCCTGCCGCATGGTCGGCCGTGTCTCAGCGATCGGGCGCGACGACCTCGTACGCGCGATAGTCGCGCCTGCAATCCCGGGCCCGATCGGTTCCGCGACCTTTGAAGAGGTCGTTCTCGCCCCTCGCAATGCGGGCCAGACCCTCTTCCCCGCCAGCGGATGGCCGACGGCCGTCTACGTGTGCCAACTGCAGCACACGGGCAACGGCACGTCGCAGCTCCAGGTCATTGCCTGGGGAGAGCTCACACAGGCCCGCGAAGACCCCAGAGCCTAGATCTGCCCGGCAGCACGCACGTGCCAGCTGATCGTCCGGGAGAGAGCCCGAGACCTGTGACCATGTAGGAAAGACGCGGTGAAGATGGCCGTCGTTCCGCACACTGCGAGGAGGAACGGCCAAGAAGGACTGGAACCAGCCCCCCACATGGGGGCCCTCCCTCGTCATGTGGTGCCGTCAGCGCAGAAAGGGAAGGACCCAGGCGGCAGATCCTTCCCTTCGTCCTGCAGCACATGGCCTCCAGGCGGCCTCGGGTCCGGCGTCTCCTCGTCACGGCACCCTGGTTGCGGTCAGGTGGGCGAGTCGCAGGTTAGACGACAGGAATCCAGATCCCGGCCTGCATGAGCCCCTCCTTGAGTTCCGGATAGACCTCGAGCTCCGAACCCCCCTCCTTGTATTCCCGCCCGGTCGCCGGCAGATCCGTCGCCCAGATCCGGCACAAGGCCTCATCATACGTCGAGATCGCCACATCATGGGGGAACGCGGCGTATGTCTGCGGTGCCACGGCGTACCGGACCATGCCGGGCGGCACCGCCGCCGCTTGATCCACCGCGACGGCCGCCATGTAGGAGAATCGTTCGCCGGCACCGGGAATGCACACGCCGTAGGCGCCCTCGATGCGCGCGAACTCCCGCAACCGGGGCTTGAGGTCTCGCCACAGGGCCTGGATCCGGGGCGAGTTCGGCTCGTCCGTCACAAGATCGCGAAGCTGCAGGCCGACGAAGGAAAACTCGAGTCCCTCCACGATGCGCGACACGGCAATCCCCCTCTTGCCGCAATCGCGAAGGCCTGGAGCGCAGGCGGCGACGCAGCGGTCCGGCGGTACCTGCCGGGCGTCAGTATGCCTGCCGGAATGCCCGCGTGAAGGTGGCCCGAGAGGAGAACTCAGTCCAAGGCGATGTCCTTGATGCCACAGCTCGGATCCCTCAGCAGCTGCGCCGCAAGGGCCAACCTGCGCATGGGGGCGTAGGCCATCAGAGGTTCGCCGGCCCAGGCGCTGAACACGCGGTGGAAGTGGTAGGGAGAGAGGTGCACTGCTGCGGCGACGCGCGAGAGGTCGAGAGGCTCGGTGAGGTTCGCCTCGATGAGGCGTAGTGTCCGGTGCATGATCTCCTCGCAGTCCACGCTTCACCTCCTTCGCGTCCAGAGGATAGCCGTTCGATGACCTGGCAGTCTTTGCTGCCCTTGCTGTTCGGCGAACACCTTCCCCTCCGGTCCGGTGCCCGACGTTCCGCCTTCAGATGCAACTGGTGTCGTGGCGAGCCTATGGCCATAGGACAACCATGTGCTGTACGTTGCGAGATTCCCGTATATACCTGACAAATCATTGACCGCGCGAGATCGGGATTGCTATGTTGTGCCCAAGAACGCGAACATGGACGGTGGTACACATTGGTGATCAGGGATGCAACCATTACGGACCTGCCCGCTCTCACCCAGATATATAATCAGGCAGTTTTGGCTACAACCGCGACATTTGATATTGACGAGCAGTCGCCAGAGCAGCACCGTTTATGGTTCGACCATCACGGCGGTAAATACCCTCTTATCGTAGCGGAGAAAGATGGTCGTGTCGTCGGGTATTCCACACTCTCACCGTACCGCTCCAAACCCGCCTACAGCCTTACCGTTGAGTCGTCCGTCTACGTGGATTCGGCCTTTCACGGACAGGGCATCGGCAGGGAACTCATGCGGGGGGCCCTGCGACGAGCCTCCGCCGGGGGCTTTCATGCGGTGCTCGCCGGCATTACCGGAGGCAACGAGGCGAGCGCGCGGCTGCACATCGCGCTCGGCTTCCGGCACGTCGGCCAGTTGCGGGAAGTCGGGCGCAAATTCGGCACGTGGCAGGACGTGCACTTCTACGAACTCATACTGGAGGACATGGGCCAAGCCTAGCGGCTCCCCGTGCTCGCCCACAAGCACCGGCGGCTCACCCGGTAAGGACCGCGACACAAATAGGGCAACCTCGCCCTTGGCGTCGGTGTTTCGGCGCTCGACGCAAGGGTGCCAGAGACGATCGCCGACAACAGCCAAGGGGTACCCCGCTCTGCATGCCCGTGCCGGCGTACGGCGCATGCATGGTGTCCAGCACCTTGCCCTGCCGCATCGACATGTCGCAGGAATCCCCTGCAGCAACGAGAACGTAACAGTGCCTTGTACCCTCTGACGTGCCTCAGCCCCACACCTCGCTCTTGCGGAAGTGCGGGTGGTTCAGGTGGAGGAAGAGCGTCTGTTGTTTTCTGCGCATCCTGCCTCGGATGACAGGGTGCTTGCTCTGCTGTCGGCACGAGACACCTTCCTGCGTGGTAGCGGTACGGTTCCGCGCGTTCGCCGCGCCGTTCTCCTGGCGTGGCACTGGTCGCGCGATGTCGGTATTGATCCGGGTCTCAAGGAGTTTCCGATCGTACGTCCCTATGCGCCCGTCGCCGACGACGTGGCGGATGAGCTGCTACGCACGGGTGCTCCGGTCGTCTCGACGGCCGGCGAGTTCCTGCGCGGAACCAACTATGGCGTGATACTGACAGATGCCGCCGGAGTTGTGCTCGACTTCGCTGGCGACCGGCCACTTGCGCGGGCCGCGGAGCGGATCGGCTGCGTCCCCGGTGCCAGCCTGGCAGAGGCTTTCGCGGGCAACAACGCCATCGGAACGAGCCTCAGGCTCGGGCGCGCCGCACACTACGCGCACGCAGAGCACTACTGTGATGCCCTTACCGACTGGACATGCGCCGCCGTGCCCATTCGTGCCCCGAAAACCGGTGCGGTGATCGGCAGCATCGACGTCAGCAGCTACCGTACCGTCTCGCGTCCGCACCAGGCTCTGGCCCTGGCGACCCGCCTCGGCCGGGTCATCGAGGATACACTCGCCAAGTCGCGGCCGGGGCGCGCCATGACTCCCGACCGTCTGGCCCGCGCACACAGCCTCGACGGCGAGATCGCCTTGGCAAGGCTGCACGAGCCTGATCGCCACTTCGTCGTGCCGCCGCCCGCACCCCTGACATCCGGTCTCCTGGCCGCTAGGCGCGGCCAGCGGCGCGTGCTGCTGCAGGCAGACCACGTCTATTACCTACAGGCGGAGGGACCGCTCCTGCGAGCGTTCACGGATCAGGGCGTATTCCTCGTGGACGCCGGCAGTTTGAGCGCTATCGAAGCGTGACTCGTAGGACGCAACTTCTTTCGCACCGACCGCAGATATCTCGTCAACCTGCACTGGGTGCGCGAGATCCAGCCCATGTTCAACCGCACGCTGATTCTGGTGCTCGCCGACAGCGAGCGCACTGAGGTTCCCGTCGCCAGGCGGCGTGCCGCCGAACTCTTCCGATTGCTCGGACTCTGAGCTTCCTGACCACTCATCGTCGGCCCCGTACCACCCATCGGAGGTACGGGGCCGATCGTCTTGCTGTCTTTGACGGGCCCCCTGCCCGGTTCTACGTTCTGGCCAGAGGCGCGTTCGGTTCACGGACGCGCTCGAACGGCCGAGGAGGTGCGGTTGGGAACCGAGGCGGACGTCAGGGAACAGGGCAAGGGCGAATTCGGAAAGGAGCCGATCGTGCATGAGAGCCGTTCGCTTAGTCGAATACAACCACCCCGTTCAGATGATGGAAGTCCCCGACCCGAAAATCGAGAGCCCCTTCGACGTGATCGTCAAGATCGGCGGCGCCGGTGTCTGCCGAACCGACCTGCATCTCGTGGAGGCGGTCTGGCGCGACGCCCTTGGGAATCCGAAGCTGCCCTACACGATCGGCCACGAGAACGCCGGCTGGATTGAGGAGGTCGGATCCGCCGTCACCGGGCTCAAGAAGGGCGACCCCGTGATCTTGCACCCTCTCGGCACCTGCGGCCATTGCCGATCCTGTCGGGCAGGCGACGACATGCACTGCCAGAGTGGGGTCTTCCCTGGTCTCGACGGCACGGATGGCGGTTACGCCGAATACCTCAAGACGAGCGCGCGTTCCGTGATCAAGCTTGCTCCTGGTACCGATCCCGTGCCTCTTGCACCCTTCGCTGATGCCGGCATCACCGCGTACCACGCCGTCCAAAAGGTCACGCCGTACATCTACCCCGGCAGCGTCGCCGTAGTCATCGGCGTCGGCGGCCTGGGCCACTTCGGCATCCAGCTGCTGAAGGTCATGACCACCGCCAAGGTTGTCGCGATCGACACGCGGGAAGACCGGCTGGCCTTGGCCCGCAGCCTCGGCGCGGACCACGGCATCCTGGCCGCGGACGACGGCGGTGTGCAGGGCGTTCTCGACTACACAAACGGCGTCGGTGCCGATGTGATCCTGGACTTCGTCGGCGAGCACGGCACGCCGGACTACGCGCTCAAGATGGTGCGCAAGGGCGGCACCTACTGCATCATCGGCTACGGCGGAATTGTGGCGCCCACTACCCTCGACATGATCAATCGCGAGCTCAACATCCTCGGCAGCATCGTCGGCACGTACAACGATCTCGCCGAGTTGATGGAACTGAACCACCAAGGCAAGGTCACCATCCACAGCTCCACCTTCCCGCTGTCGGATGCGGCCGACGTCCTGAACGAACTGGATCAAGGGCGCATCATCGGGCGGGCGGTACTCGTGCCGTAACGCTGCCTGGCCGGGGAGGCCGCGACATCCCGTGGAGGGTGTCGACGCGCCGATACGAGCAGGCGCGTCGACACCCGTTCCGTTCACGGCGGGAGGGATAAGGATGACTGGCAATGAGCGCTGGTTCGGCAAGTATATCGGCGAGGCGTTTGGCGTCTTCCTGATCGTGCTCTTTGGCTGCGGAGTGGTGTTCGTCGCAGTGCTGCTCGGAGTGGCGCCCGACCTCATCACAATTGGTCTCGGCTGGGGCTTGGCGGTCGCCCTCGCGGTCTGGGCCAACGCCTCGATCTCAGGAGCCCACTTCAACCCCGGCGTCACCCTGGCGATGGCCCTGCGGCGACAGTTTCCCTGGAAGCATGTCCTGCCCTACATCATTGCCCAGATCGTCGGCGGCTTCATCGCGGCGGCCGTCCTCTACATGCTCTTCTACGGCATCATCGACGCCAAGCTGGCAGCGCTGGGACTCGTCAAGGGCGCGCCGGGAAGCCAGCTCGTATCGATGATCTTCGTCCCCTACACGCCGAATCCGGGGATGGTCGGCATCGGTCCTGCCGCCGTGGCGGCCCACCTTCACGTTGCGGACGGCTGGAGCCGGGTGGCGCTGTGGCAAGGGGCGCTTGGCGAATTTATCGCAACAGGCCTGCTGATGGTGTTCATTCTGGTCCTGCTCGAGGAGCGCAGCGTCAACGCGCCGGTCGGGTGGTTCTTCCCGCTTGGGCTCGCGATCGCCGTCACGATGCTTGTCGTGGTGGAAGGCCCGATCAGCATGGTCTCCCTTAACGCCGCGCGTGACCTGGGGCCACGCATCTTCTTATGGCTCACCGGCTGGGGACACATGGCGTTCCCTGGTCCGCGAAGCGGCTGGTGGACCACAACGATCGCGCCCACGTTCGGAGCGATTGCCGGAGCCTACTTCTACGACTATCTCTTGCGCCCGTTCATGCCGAGGCACACCGCCACTACGCCAGCAGCGGCCGCCGAGGCTGGCGTCCAGAAGGGCGCCTGAAGGACATCCGCCTCCCTGGCGTCGCATAGGCGAGCGGGCTTGCCACACGGCGTACCCGCTCGTCGCATGTCCTACGCCCTCCTGCTGCCTGTCCATATCCCGCACCTGGAGAAGATCCCCTGCGCCTTGGTGCCTTGCACGCATGAGAGCGAGGCTTGACCGACCTCTACAGGCCCTGGTGGCCCCACCGCAGGCGAAAAGCCTCGCTCCCCTGCCCTGGCCGCGGACGGCCAGCAGGGCTTCCAAGCAAAGGCCTGGACATGCATGACGGGGAGAAGGGCACACGGGAGAGCCCTTGGTGTCACCAGGCAGTCAGCCAAGGTGTTCGCGTCGTAATGACCGTGGTTAGAGGACACAGCTCATGCGTACACCTGTCAAGCAGGTTAGGACGACCTCACGCTGCTCGCTCCGCAGCGTTGCCAGGAACACCGACCCTTGCGATCTCGGCCTTCCGCGCAACGCCACACGCCCTCTATCCGACGGCGCCCATGATCGTCAGATGATGGTGCCGCCGGTCAGAGAGATCGATCTCATAACACTCGCTCAGTCGCCTGCCTTGGGCGTCTGCGAAGACACGAACAATCGGCCGCGACTTGATCGGCCCATGAACCTCCTTGATGACCGCCTGCTCGCCACTCGACAGTTCCACTTCCGTCCCGACAGGATAAGGTGGCACCAGTCGATGAAACGAGGATACCAAGTCGAAGTCAAAGAGTGTCGCCCCGCCACCCACAATGAATTCAAGCGCCTCAGCGGGTGTATACAGTCTACGCCCTGGACGCTCCAAGGTTATTGCAGTATACACGTCGCAGACGGCTAGGATCTGGCCGTTACGGTGAATGTCGGCGCCTTTCAAGCCCTTGGGATAGCCGCTTCCGTCAATACGCTCATGGTGCTGTGTGACGGCGATGCGAGTCATCGCGCTCCATCCGCCCTCCGACGAGAGCAGGCGCAGCGTATCCTGCACATGCCCCTCGATCACAGCCCGTTCTGATGTATCCAGATGCTCTCGTTTCTCTAGGATATTCGCTGGTACAAGCCACATGCCCGCATCCGCGATCAGACCCGCGAGGCCAAGGTCGAAGCGGTATCTCCGCATATCCAGCGCCATAGCCATGCGAATGGCGAGGCTTGCGCGGTTGAGCGCGTGGACAAGATCACGTTGAGCCTCGTTTTCGGGATACAGCATCAATGCCTGATCCAAGGACACGTCGTCTACATCGCGTTCGACGGCCCGCACGAGCCTCGCGAAAGAACGGTAGTCCAACGTCATGTTCGGATCCTGCCCGATGCCCGACCGCGTTTCCTGAAAGAGTGTTGTCGCCATTTGCAGCGTCTCCGCAGAAACCCCAAGCTCAAACGCCATGTCAGCGAAAGCAGGGTCTTGCACATGAATGATCTCGACCCCGGCAGCTCGTAGACGCTCCATCAATTCTTCCGTGATCTGGGTGCCAGCAGGTGCAACCGGGAACCCGTTCTCGTCTTGTGGAGCTGCCGCCAATTCATGGCCTATGGCTTGGGAACCGAGTCTCATTCGGCGCATGGGGCTCCACCTCACATCGCAAGAATCGCCCGGGTCCCACCGTCAGAACCTACCGGCAGTACAAGCGCACACCCTCGTCGAGCCACACTATTTCCCAGAGACACCGCCCGGGCCTAGCATGCTGAGCACTGTCCTCGAGGCCAGGCCCGTCGCCAGAACACGCTGGCAAGACTGGCAATGCCCTGCGTGGAACCTCACGCCCCTCGAACTATGTTCGTCCCCGCGAGGCCGGTTCCTCGTCACAGCACTGCATGTCTCAGCAATGGCGAGCAGACAGCGGCGGATTGCCGCTTGTCTGCTCCACCCAGCTGACGCTTAGCGCATGGGATACTCGCTTGGCGGCTGCAGCGGCACAGGCTAGGTTGGAGGTAGAGGGACCGTGACGCCGCCCAAGCCTGCCATCCGACGGTGAGGCCCGTCAAAGCCGGTTTATTCGCGAACGAACCAGTGGCCTCCGCTTCTCAAAGGCATGCTTCAAAGAACTATCGCTCCGGAACATCTATTGGTAAGTTTTCCCTTTTCCCGCTCGAACTCCCCTGCTGTCGCCCAAGCGACAAGAAAGGGGAAGTCCGAATGTGGTACACGTTCCTTCGCGTCAAACTCGCAGTTCTCTTGAACGACCACAGGGGAGACCTCCACTTACCTCGCCCAGGGAATCCTCGCGCTCGCCGCGCTCTCCCTGACGGGCGTCGTGATGGTCGCCTTTACTGGGGCCGGATCGAAGGAGCTTGATACGCTACGCCTAGCCGCCGCTCCCTCCGAAGTAACGCGGCAGCATCTCGTTCTGGCTCGCTCGTGGACCGCCGAGTCGGCCAGACCCAGTGCCAGACCACCTCGACGTTCATTTCCTCGGGTTTACAACGCTGCACACACAGCATATGATCTGTTGTAAGAGGAACGGTATGAGGAGGGGTGAGCATGTCCGTGGCACGGATCACGCTTAGTCTTCCGGAGAAGGACGTTAAGGAACTCAGGGACCTGGCCGCTCGCTGGGGCACTACGTCCAGTGGGGCAGTTGCCCGGTTAATCGATGACCATTGTGCACGACAACTCGACCTCGCGATGGCAGAAGGCTATGCGGCTCTTGCAAGGGAACAGGCGGCGGAGGCACAGACCACTTTCAACGCGCAAGCCGAGGTCGTACTGCGTGACTAGACGCGGCGAAGTCTACTGGATCGATTGGTCGCCCGGTCGAGGGAGCGAGCAGGTCGGCCTTCGGCCAGCGTTGATCATTCAAAACGACATCGGAAACCAGTACAGCTCCACAACGATTGTCGCTGCCATCAGCACCAAGATTCCACCCAGAGCGTATCCCTTTCAGGTTCTAATCTCCTCTGCAGAATGCAGTTTGCCTGAAGACAGCATTATTAAGTGTGAACAAATCTTGACAATCGACGTGACTAGACTCACCAGTCGCGTTGGGCGGCTGTCCGATGCGAAGCTGGCTGAAGTGGATCTTGCCATACACCGCAGTCTCGGCTTGATCTGCCGATGACATTAGCCCTTTGGGGAAAGGAAACGACCGCAGTCACGCCCTCTTGCGTCTTGATCTTGCAATCATGCCAACGTTCCGAGAGTACATTGTCGGCATCTAGGATGAGCCTTTGAGCACAGCAGAGCAAATTATCAATTCATTGATTGACGCGCAGTATGCGACCAACACGGCAACACAATTGCCATCGGTTGTTCATCTCAGCTTGCACCTTAGCTCCAACATCGATTTACTCAGACAAGCATATGAAAGCCGAGCCGATATCGTTAGGGTTCTAGATGACGATCAGCAGCACCGCCAGAACATTATTGATTACATGACGTCACAAACCAAGAGAAGCGTATATGATCTCAATCAGTACGTGGACTTCTCTGTTGAAGAGGACTTTGCTTTACGTCACCTATACGCGCGGCTGATCTTGGCGTCCGCCCGTTGCCTTAAGACCGCCGATGCGTTCGAATTGTTTGGCTATGAGATGGGCGCGGTGGTACGGGATCACTCGTCGCGACTGCTCCATCAACTCACGACCATACGAGACGCGAAGCTGATAGCCGATACTCCATTCCACCCAGTGTGCGCCGAATACTCTCCTGCGCTGCAGTTGCACATTCTAGGTCTCTCGCGGCTACACACACTGAAGGAGCCAATCCTGGACATAGGCTGCGGCAAGAGCGGCACCTTGGTCAGGCACCTTCGGGACCTGGGCTTTCAGGCGACGGGGATCGACAGGGACGTGACACCAAGCTCCTATCTCATCGAAGCGGATTGGGCGGCCTCCCCTCTGGGAACTGGCGAGTGGGGCACCATTCTCTCGCATATGGCCTTCTCCAACCACTTTCTGCACCACCACTACCGAACGGACGGCAGACCGCTGCCGTATGCGCGTCTCTACAGAAGGATCCTCCATGCGCTCCGGCCGGGAGGAAGTTTCATCTACGCTCCTGGTCTCCCGTTCATGGAGCGGCTACTCCCGCCAGACGAGTACGCAGTCCGCAACGCTGGGATCGACCGGTACCCAGAGATCTACTCCACACGGGTCACCCGGCGCTGAGCATCGGAACGGCGGCAAGAGGTGCACATAACTCACTTGACGCTGTGCCCAGATGCCCTGTACCAGGGCGTTCAGCGCGCAACAATTTGTAACCCGCCTGCATCGGGGCACCGAGTGAAAGAACTATTGCTC
The DNA here is from genome assembly GCA_021845645.1 of Bacillota bacterium. The sequence goes on along the minus strand of JAJZVM010000029.1, from coordinate 24,917 downwards.
CGGAACATCTTTTGGTAGAATATGGATTCCCGCGGACGAACCCTTCCCTGTCGCACCAAGGCGACAGAAGGAGGTGAATCGCATGTGGTACACCTATCTGCGCGTCAAGCTCGCCGTGCTGCTCAAGGACGAGCGGGGAGACCTCTCGACCTATCTCGCCCAGGGGATCCTCGCCCTCGCCGCACTCTCCCTGACGGGCGTCGTGATGGTCGCCTTCACTGGGACTGGATCGAAGGGGCGCGATACGCTGCGCCTAACCGCCGATCCTTTTTCGACTACGTAGCTGAACGCGGTTGAGGCTACATTTGTGGTATGTTGAGGCCACACGGGGGTGTGGCCTGTTGGAGCGCGTCGGCGTGCGGCACCTCAAGGATCACCTGAGCGAGTACCTGGCTCAGGCACGTAAAGGGCGGGTGATCATCGTGACCGACCACGGTGTTCCCATCGCGAAGTTGACCCCTATGCAGGATGACGCGGCCGAAGCTCTGCGCACTCTGGCAAGTCAGCTGAACAACGGCTGGCAGGGAGAGAAGCCGGTAGGGGTCGAACCGTCGGCGAGGGTGCACCTGACGGACTCCACCTCTCTCTCCCGAGCGATCGAAGAGGACCGCGACTCGTGATGATCCTCTACCTCGACACCAGCGCGCTGGTGAAGATGTACGTTCAGGAACCCGGCACTGAGATTACTCACGACCTCGTCCTTCGCGCAGACGCGTGCGCCACAAGTTCTATCGCCTACGCCGAGACGCGCGCCGCGCTGGCCCGCAGGCATAGAGAAGGCGTCTTGGGACCGTCAGCGATGTCCCAGATCAAGTCGGCGCTTCTCGATGACTGGCAGAGACTCTTCGTGGTCCCCGTCACCCTCGTGATAGCCAAACTGGCCGGCGACCTTGCCGAACTTCATGCCTTGCGGGGCATGGATGCGGTGCATCTGGCAACGGCCCTCTGGCTACAAGAGCAGCAGCCGGGCCGGTTGAACTTTGCTGCGTGGGATCAACGCCTGCTGGAGGCGGCATCGAGAGCCGGTTTGCCGGTAGAGGGCCATTGACGCCACCCTATGGTCCGTGCGCCGTCGCGAAAGCCAAAGTATAATCCCGCTGTTTCGGGCCTGGCGTGGCGTTGTGACCTTCAGCGCTGCAAGATCCAGATCATATATGGACTAACGTCCGGAAGAAATGGCGAGCGGTCGTAGTCACCATAGAGTTCAGCGACGCGAAAACCCGCCCGGATGGCTCGCTGCTCGAAGTCCTGTCTTTCGATCAACGCAAATCGCATGTCTAGCATGCGCTGCTGCCTCAAAATACCGTCGGCGTCGTATTCCTCGTACACCTGAACCCCTTCCACCGCCCCCTCGTCCGCGGAGTACTGCAAGGTGCTCCAGAGCAGCAGTGTGCCCTCGTCGAGAGAGTACTTTCCGATGAGTCGTGTTTGGCCATCGATTGACTGGCGCCGTACGTTGGGGTTGTGGAGGGTGCAGATAAACTTCCCGCCGGCATGCAGATGACGGTAGACGCTGGCGAGGACCATCTCCTGGTCAGACGACTGTAAGAGCTCCGAGAACGAGTGGAAGGGCAGGATGGCCAGGGCAAACATGTGTGGCAACTTCAAGGTGCGCACATCCGCCTGCACGACCGTCGCGCTCAGACCGCGTGCCAACAATTTCTCACGCAGACGGGACAACATCGCCCCAGAGGCGTCCACGCACGTCAGGGGGACGCCAGCCTCGACGAGGGGAAGAGATACTCGGCCTGTACCAGCCATCAGCTCCAGCACAGGCACTGGAGTAGCCTTTGTTTCTGCCAGAAAGAACGGCACGTCGAATGTCGCCGTAACGTACGAATCGTAGAGTGACGCAACCGCATCCCACTGGATGTCGCCCATCATGCAAGTGCCTCTCTGCCATCTGATTCTTGTACTCACAGCATCACGTGGATCACAGGACGGATCAAGTCCCGCGACGTTGGAGCCCAAAGAACTATTGCTCCGGAACATCCGTTGGTAGGATATGGATTCCCACAAGCGAACCTCTTCCCGTCGCACCAAGGCGACAGAGGGAGGTGAATCGCATGTGGTACACCTATCTGCGCGTCAAGCTCGCCGCACTGCTCAAGGACGAGCGTGGGGACCTCTCGACGTACCTCGCCCAGGGGATCCTCGCACTCGCCGCGCTCTCCCTGACGGGCGTCGTGATGGTCGCCTTCACCGGCGCCGGCTCGAAGCTGAGCGACATCGTCAATCAGTGGCTTGCCGTTCCTATCAGCAGCTGACAGGGGAGCGCGGAGACCTGAGTGCGTTTGTGGCTGTGGCGATGCTGCTGCCGCTACTCCTCCTCCTGGCCTTCGGCGGTGCCGAAACCGTGCACTTGATGGGGCTGCGCTCACTTGTCGTAGGGCAGGCATATTCCAGCCTGCGCAGTGCGGAGATGGCAGGTGGCGTCACGCCCGCCATCTCCCAGTCCCTCGAGGCGACCCTCGACGGATGGGCCGGCACGCGCGGCGTCAGCGTGCAGGGCACTGCCCCCGGCCAACCATGGGGCAGCCAGGTATGCCTTGTCATCGATGCCCCTGTTCCTGTCCGTTGGCCCGGCTCCACCATCGTCGTCAATCTGGGAGGGACCTTCTGTGGTGCCAGCAATCTTCCGCCGAGCGGCACATGAAGAAGGGGTCTGGGGCGTTCTGGCTGCTGCAGGCACCACGGCCGTGGTTCTCGCGGCACTCGCACTCGCCCTGGACTTCACCGCCGCTGCAAGTGCGCACACCGACGTCCAGGCGGCGCTCGACTCGGCCCTGCGCAGCGCGGCACACGACTTGGATCCGGCTTCCGTGACCTCCGCAGCCCCACGACTCGACACGCCCATCGCCGAGGCGACGGCGGACTCTGTCCTCGGCTCGGCTCTGCCCGGGCAGATCACGTACCGCTGGAGCAATCCACCCAGCGTACAGACTGGGCCGCCGGCATCCATCGCCGCGACGCTCGCCGTAACGGTCCCCATGCCTGCCCTGCTCGGTCCAGTCACCTTCCCCATCCGCGCGGAGGAGGCGATCGGGTGGTTGCCGCACTGACGCTCGCACTTATCGCCGCGTCAGCTCCCGGACCGGTCGCGGCCTTCTCGGCGCCCGTCACCGTACGCACCGGTGCACCGGTTGCCTACGTCGACCAGTCCTACGATCCGGCGCCCGGCCACCACATCACGCTTGAGATATGGATCGGCCGGCAGAGCTCCTTCCAAACCCCTGGGAGCTATCCGGTAACGCTCGTCGTGCAGGACGACCGCGGTCTCATGGCCAGCGTAAGCCACACCATCTCCGCCGTCGCGACCCCACCCCCACCACCGCCGCCTCCACCCACGCTGCCGACGGCGACGCTCCTGCTCTCCGAGACGCGCGTGCAGCGCGGGGACGCGATCGACGTCACTCTGGTGAACGCCCCCGGAGCGGAGAATCCCCGCCTGCTGCTGCCGGCAGCCTTCCTCCAGGAGGTGGCACTGCCCACAGGCGACATCGACTACGCCAAGATCAACCGCGGCAGCTTCACGATGCAGGGAGGTACTCTTACCACCACGGTCTGGGTGCCTTGGACGATGACGAGTCCCGCAAACGGCAGCTACACCCTGTCCGTCGTCTGGACAGAGGGCGGCCGGACGCAGACGCTCTCCGCCAGTGTCACCGTCGCAGGCACCGACCGGATGGCGCTCTGGACGCAAGACTAGTACGACCTGTGTCGCCAGCGTCGATAGAGCGCCAGGACCCGCCGGACATAGGCGCGCGTCTCCGGGTACGGGGGCACGCCATGGTAGCGCATGACCGCTGCAGGGCCCGCGTTGTACGCCGCAAGGGCCAGACTGAGATCGCCGTGGAACGTTCGCAGCTGGTCGGCGAGGTAGCGGGCGCCCACGTCGAGATTGGTTGCGGGATCGAACGGGTTCTGCCTGGGCCCGAACTTGTCGCGTGTCGCCTGCATCAGCCCGAGTGCGCCCTTCCGGCTGACGGCAAAGCGGTTGCCGCCGCTCTCCACCTCCACAACGGCCGCGACCAGGGCTGGTGGGAGGCCGTAGCGGGCGGCGGCACGCACCTCAAGCGGCCAGAGGTCCTGCTGCGCCGGACTGCGCAGGACCGACGCGATCCCCACCGCCAGCAGGCCGAGCAGGGCAAAGCCAATCAGGCGGCGGTATCCCTCGGGTCGCGGCAGGATTGTCCAGACTGTCTTCCGCATCGTCCGAACCTACGCCCGGGCACCGGCCCGTATGCGCAAGGCAACCGCCCCACAGAGGAGCGGTTGCCAGGTTCTGTGCAGTCACTTTCGCAAAGCAGAGTGCCGCGGCCGTAGAAAAGGCCGCACATGGCCCTGTGCGGCTCAGACCGCCGATTGGTGGGCGCCGATCTCTGCCGCGCAGGCGCTGCAGATGTTCTTGCCGCGGAAGTTGGTCACGTCGCCCGCGTTGCCGCAGAAGACGCAAGCCGGCTCGTACTTGCGCAGAATGATCTTCTCACCGTCGACGTAGATCTCGAGCGAGTCCTTCTCTGCAATGTCCAGAGTGCGGCGCAGTTCAATCGGCAGAACGACACGCCCGAGGTCGTCTACCTTGCGCACAATACCGGTAGACTTCATCATGAATGTTCACCTCGCTTCGATGAAACACTTTCGCACGCTACCATGTCATAGTAACGACACACTCCCTAGGAAGTCAACGGTTGGAAGGCCGACCAAAGCATATTTTTGCAAAGTCGCTGATCTCGCCCTGACAGGGAATTGATCTGGGACTGCAACGCCAAGCCGCGGACTCCTCCAGCTGGGTGCCCACGTGATGGCGGCGGGAGTCCGTCGGCCGCACGTCGCGTCCCTACGGTGGCCCGGGTGCGCCACATGGGTGGCAGAAGCGCAAGGCGACGATGATCAGGGCCTTCTTGCGGCGCCTGGGTTCATCGTCCCAAAGGCGGACGGCGGGGCGCGGCGGAGAGGACTCCCCTGCGCCGCCCTTGCCGGCAATCCGCAAGAAGCTCTAGTCCTCTTCCTTGCCTGTCTGGCGCAGTGCCTCGCGGTACGCCTCCTGGCGCGCGAACCCCGCGCCGCGGGCCGCCTTCGCAATGGAGGCAGGGCTACCACCCAACGCGAGACGCCCCGCGACGAACTCTGTCAGATCTACCGCAGGTGTCCCAGGTTCTTCTGCCGCGAGGCCGCCGACGACCACCACGATCTCGCCGCGCGGGGGCTCGTTCCGCGCCCAAAGCGCGAGCTGGTCCAAAGTCGCCCGGCGCGTCTCCTCATGCAGCTTGCTGATCTCCCGCACCACCGCGGCGGGGCGCGCACCCAGCACGGCCGCCAGATCGGCCAGCATGGCTGCGAGCCGGTGTGGCGCCTCGTAGAAGACGAGCGTCCAGCGAACGCCCTTGACCTCGTCCAGGGCTGCGCGTCGTGCCGGCCCGGTGCGCGGCAGGAATCCGATGAAGGTGAACGGGGCAGGCGGCAGCCCGGACAGGAGCAAGGCGGGCAAGATGGCCTGGGGGCCGGGCAGCGCCTCGACAGCGAAGCCTTGCTCGAGGGCCGTGCGGATTAGGAAAGCACCCGGGTCTGAGATGCCCGGGGTGCCGGCATCGGAGACAAGCGCCACCGTCCGACCCGCCTGCAGTTCGCCGATGGCGGCCAGGCTGCGCGCCTTCTCGTTGCCCACGAACAGGGAGCGCAGGGGCTTGTGGATGCCGAAATGCTGCAGCAGCGCCCCGGTCCGCCTGGTGTCCTCCGCGTAGACGACATCCGCCGCCTGAAGGGACTCGAGGGCGCGCGCGGTAACGTCGCCGAGGTTTCCGATCGGCGTCGGAATCACGAGCAGTCTAGCCGACATGGTCCTTGCCGATCAGTGCGATCTTCTCCCTGCGCGACTGGCGCTTGATCTCCGCCTCGCGCCGCAGGGCGCTCGAGCGGTCTTGGCAGACTTCACTGTACACGAGTTCCAACGGTCCCCGCCCACGCGTGTAGCGCGCACCCCTGCCCGCCTGGTGGGCAGCGATACGCGCCTTGATGTCGCTCGTATAGCCGCAATACAAGGTGCCGTCGCCGCAGCGCAGGAGATAGACGTAATGCGGTTTCTCAGGCTCCACTCGTGACCGCCGCCTTTGTGCGGCTCGTCTCCACCTGTTCGAAGCGCAGGCAGCAGAGCAGGCGCCCGCAGTTGCCCGTGATGCGCGACGGGTTCAGCGACAGACCCTGGTCCTTGGCCATACGGATCGAGACCGACTGGAACTCCGTCAGGAATGCTGAGCAGCACATCGGTCTGCCGCACAGGCCGAGGCCGCCCAGAATCTTCGCCTCGTCGCGCACGCCGACTTGGCGCATCTCGACGCGGCAGCCGAGTTGACTCTGCAGGTCCCGCACCAGTTCGCGGAAGTCGACGCGCTCCTCTGCCGTAAAGAAGCACGTCACGTGGTGACCGTCGAACGTGTACTCGCACTCCACGAGATCCATGACGAGATGCAGGCGCTCCACGGCGGTCTGCGCCACGGCGAAGGCATTGACGCCGAGGTCGCGCATGCGGGCATGCTGCTCGGCGTCGGTATAATCGGCGAGGCGCACGACAGGACGGATCTGGCTCTCAGGCGTGTCGACCTCTCCAAGCTCGCGCGCCACGATGCCGTACTCCTGGCCGCGCACGGTACTCACCACGACCGGATCCCCGATCGACAACTCGAATCCTGCCGGACTGAAATCGTATACCTTGCCGGCGCTACGGAACCGTATCCCCACTGCTTGCGCCATGGCGCAACACTCCCAGATGCGCGAGTTCCGAAAAAAGCACCTCCGCAGCCAGACGCGGATTGCCATTGCGTGCGATGATCAGGCGCGTCTCCTCTGCACTCCGCCATGCCCGGAGATATCTCGAGTCCCGCGTGGCATGCCAGCGTGAGGCAAAGCGTCCCGCAAGCCCATTTAGCCATGTCCCCGCCTTGGAATCAACGGCCGAAGCGGCCTTTACGAACCAATCCTCCCGGCCGTCGTCCTCCGGCAGCATCTCATCGAGCATCACCAGGGCGTCAAGCTGCCCAAGCGCCTTGTCGACATAGCCGTCCGCCGCGCGGGCAGCCTCGTCGAGGATCTCCTTGGGGGCGTCGGGTCTTTGCGCGAGGAGGCGTTCTGTGATCTCTGACGGCGCGAGGCGGGGCAGCGGATGCACGCCCATGCGGGAGCGCAGGGTGGGCAGGAGCCCTTGCGGGACCTCGGCCTCCGCGACGAAATAGAGGTCGGGCGGGGGCTCCTCAACCATGCGCAGGAGCGCGTTCTGCGCCTCAGTCGTGGCGTGCCCGAGCCCCCGGAGCAGCAGGGCACGCCCCCCGCCCAGAAGCGGGGGGCGTGCCAGCGTTGCGCCGATCTCCCGCACATCGTCGATGCGCAAGGGATCGGGATATTCCCGGACGTCCGGATGGCGTCCCACGAGCACGAGGGCGGTCTCCGCGCCGGCATGGATGAGCTCCGCGGCAAGCCGCCTGCTCTCCGCGCCGCGCTCCGGGCCGGCAGGGCCCATCACCAGCCAGGCGTGCAGCATGACTAGAAGCGGTGGTACTGCTCGACAGGCAGCACGAAGATGGTCGCCCCTCCGACCGTCACCTCGACGGGGTACGGCACGTAGGAGTCCATCGGCCCGCCCACTGCGGACAGAGGTGTGACGAGCTTCTCCCGCGAGCAGCCGAGCTCGCCGATGAGATCGACGACCTCCTGCACATGTTCCTCCTCGACGCCGAGCAGCAGCGTCGTGTTGCCCTCTCGCAGGAAGCCTCCGGTACTGGCGAGGCGAGTGGCCCGAAAGTCCTTCTTCACGAGTGCCTGCAAGATACGGCCGGCATCCTTGTCCTGGACGATCGCCACGATCAGCTTCATACTCGCCTCTCCCTCCATTCCATCACGGTCTGCCAGACCTCTTGCCAGATCTCCTGAGCAACGTCGCGAGCCGAACCGTCGGCGTCGATCAGCTTGACGCGCTGCGGAAAGCGCCTGGCGATCTCGCGATAGGCGTCCCTGAGTTCCTCGTGGTCTCCTTGAACTTCGACGGCATCGGGTGCGCGATCCTGCCAGCGCTCGCCGTCCTCTGGCATGTCAAGGACCACCGCCATGTCGGGAAGCATGAGCCCAAGCTCCTCGTGCAGGCGCAGCATCAGCTCGAGGCCGAGGCCGCGGCGGATCCCCTGATAGGCGAACGTAGAATATGCACTGCGATCGGTCACGACCACGGCACCCTTGCGCAGGGCGGGTTCGATGACCCGCTCCTGGTGTTCAGCCCGGTCGGCGAGGAAGAGCAGCAGTTCCGCGATCGGGGACTTGGTTCCCTCTTGGAGGAGGAGTCGTCGCAGCTCCTGGCCCAAGGCCGTGCCGCCCGGCTCCTGCGTCTCGACGACCTGGAGCTCGAGCGCCTTGAGGCGCTTCACCAGTTTCTGCATCTGGGTCGACTTGCCGACCCGGTCCGCTCCCTCAAGCGCGACGTAGAGTCCCCTCACTCCGCCACCACCCAAAGCTGTTCGTGATCGAGTCCCATGATCCGTCGACCTTGCGCCGCCGCCGCAGCAAGATAGCCCGCGACGTCGGCCGAGATCCGCTCGCCCGGCCAGAGGGCCGGGATGCCTGGCGGCACCGGAGCCACGACATCGGCTGCGGTCGCACCCTCGGCTGCCCCGATGTGCACCTTGCGCCGTGCAGCGAGCAGTGCGGGCCGCGGCCTGATCCTGACTGGCCCCCGCTGGAGATGCCCAGGCGGGGCAGGCGGAGAGGGTAGCCCTGCGAGCTCGAGGCGGAGAGGTTCGACGTCGGCGGCCTGCGCCCCGAAGGGGACGCAGTAGAGCGCCGTGTCACCGTCCACATATTCGCCGCGAACGCCCGCCAAAGCAAGGGATTCCACGATCTCGGACACGCGCGGCGACCGCCAGGCGATCCGCAGGGGGTCCTGAGGTGCAGGGACCTTGATGCGCGCCGGTCCCTTTACCTCCTCGGCGGCGCGGATCGCCGTGGCGAGACGCGCCGGGATCACCGACCGCATGTCGTGGACCGCCTGTTCCAGCGAAACCATGAGCGGGTAGGACGGCGAAGAGGTGCCCAGAAGGCTGACGGCCCCCCGCACGGCATCTGCCCGGTGCCTGGCTGCGGCGCTCAGGAGCAGCATGGCGGACTGCGTCAAGGCGCCGCCGGATTTGTGCATGCCGAGGACCACGAAGTCTGCGCCCGCGCGAAGCGCCGGTTCGGGGAGGTCCGGATGCAGGCCGAAATGCGCGCCATGCGCGGCGTCGGCAATGACGAGGGCGCCATGCGCGTGTGCGCGCCGCGCGATCTGCCGCAGGTCCGGGACGACGCCGAGGTAGCTTGGATAGTTCACGAGGACGGCCCGGATGTCGGGAGAGCCGTCCATCGCCCGGGAGACCGCCTCGGGGTCAAGGCCGAGCGACGCACCGCTGCGGGCATCGCGCAGGGGGTCGAGCAAGAGGATATCGGCGCCCTGCGCGAAGGTCGCGCCAAGGAGGCTGCGGTGGCTGTCGCGGGCCGCCAGCAGCGCTCCCCCTCCCTGCAGCGCCGCAAGGACGGCGGCCTGGACGCCGAGCGTCGCGCCTCCCGTTAGGAAGAACGCCTGCGCCGCGCCGAAGAACTCCGCGGCGAGAGACTGCGCCGCTGCAATCGGGCCGTCGGGATGCGAGAGGTCGTCGAGCTCGGGCTGCTCCGTCACGTCCCAGCTCACGAGTTCCCCCCAGAGCGCCTCGATCCCTGGACTGCCTGCCCCGCCGCCGTGGCTGGGCACATGCAGTCGCGACGACACCGTCGCGCGGTACCGCCTGACCGCGTCCGTCAGCGGTGTATCGCTCAATCTGCGGCAGCCCCTGAAAACCCGTGCAGCATATGGACCCAGAAGGGATAGAGGGGGTGTTTCGGCTCGATCCGCACGGTGATGCGTTCGCACACGGGGCAGAGGTGCCTGCCGCCGACCGACAGCGCCCTGCCATCGTTCGGCCGCCCACACACATGGCAACGTTCCACGAGGGAATCCTCCCGCCTGTTCAGTGCTTCTGCCCCGACCGCTTCCGCGCCTTGCCCGCCGTCCGCCGTGGCTGCGGCATGAGACCCAGGCTGGAGTCCAGCACGACTTTGCCGCGCTTGCGGAACTCCTCCTCGACGCCGAACTCAAATAGCCGCAAGGACTCGTTCTCGAGCTTCGTCCGCTCAGCGTGCAAGTCGCCCACCTCCCGCTGTAGGACAGGCCATTCGGTCCGCCCAAAGGTGATTCCTGCCTCTCTCCCAGCGGTCAGTATTGCCGCAAGGCACGACGGGAAAGCACCGCTTAAGGCTACGCACCACTGCTCGGCCTTGCGACGACTTCACTGAGAGAGTCTTTTCAGACCGGTGCCGGCAAGGAGACGACGAGGGTGAAGCCGTCGCCGCCCCTCCAGGAAGCTTCGCCGCCCAGGGCCTCCACGCGCTCGACCATGCCGCCGAGTCCGTTGCCGGGAGTCACAGTCTCGCCCGCCCTGCCGTCGTCCTGCACTTCAAGATGGACCTGCCGGTCCCCCCGCCAGAGGCGGATGCGGCAGCGGCGTGCGGCGCTGTGCCGGACGACGTTGGTGACGGCCTCGCGCAGCACCAGCGCAAGGGTCGCCTCCTGCTCCTCCGTGAGGCCCGAAACCTCCCCCTCGACATCGCAATGGATGCCGGCCGTCGCGAGGGTGGTCGGTGCGCGCAGCACTTCGGCCGTCAGGGTCGGCTTGCGGTACCCCGCCACCGCCTCGCGTACCTCGCCGAGCGCTGCGCGCGCCACCGTTTGCAGCTCCCGGATCTCCCGCTGCGCGTCGCGTGCGTCTCCGTGCTCGATCAGGGTTTCGGCAAGCTCGCTTTTCAATACCACGACCGACAGCGAGTGTCCCAGGATGTCATGCAGGTCGCGGGCGATCCGTCCACGCTCCTCGAGCTTGGCGAGCTGCGCGATCTCCTCCTGGGCACGCCTGAGGGCGAGCGTGGACTCCAGGAAGCGCAAAAAGCCTCGCAAGGCCACCGACGAGAGCACGCTCACGAGCGAGAGGCTCAGAAGTTCGTCCGAAGGCGTCCCAACCGCCCGGCCGACCGACACCATCAGGGCCACCGCGAGTCCGATCGCCAGCAGGGCCGCGCGCCCTGAGCGCAGGTGCGCCAGCACCACCGGCACGTAGACCGCAATGCCGAGGAACGGTACCCCGAGGAATGCCGCACCTGCAAGGCCGATCAGCTCGATCGTTGCCGCTGCTAAGAGGATGCGACGGTCGGGGGGCGGCTGCAGCGTGAACGAGGCGACGTAGATGGCGACGAACGCCACGATCGCCGCGATGCCCAAGGCGATCTTTATCGGAGAATGCATGCCGAACAGCGACAGCAAGGGGTAGATGACGTAGGCGAGCCAGATCAGGGCGTAGAAGCGGTAGCGCCTGCCGAACACGCGGCCGGTCGGCCAGGACTGGACGTCGTTCATAGCCACCCCCGCTCCTCCGCGATGCGGCGCGCCTCGACGCGCGTCGCCGCGCCGAGCTTCTGGATCGCCTCGGAAAGGTAGTTGCGCACCGTTCCCTCGGACAGGTGCAGCTCGGCCGCGATCGCCCGCACCGTGCGCCCGTCCGCGAGGCGCAGCACCTCTCGCTCGCGGTCCGTGAGGGGACCGTCTCCCAGGGCAAGGGCCTCGAAAGCCAGATCCGGCTGCACGACGCGCTCGCCCCGCGCGATGCGGCGGATGGCTGCCGCCAGCTCTATCGCCGGGGCGTCCTTGAGCAGGCACCCGCTGGCGCCGGCAGCCAAGGCCCGCCGAAGGTAGCCTGGGCGGGCAAACGTGGTGAGGATGACGATGCGCAGCAGCGGGAACTCGGCATGCAGGACTTCGGCCACCCTGAGCCCGTCTACACGCGGCATCTCGATGTCCAAGAGCGCGACCTGCGGCGCCTCAGTGCGCGCCATGAGGATAGCCTCCTCACCGTCCCCCGCCTCGGCCACCACCTCGATGTCGGGCGCAGACAGGTGAAGGAGCGCGGAGATCGCCCCGCGCACCATCGCCTGGTCCTCCGCCAGGAGCACCCGGATCCTGCCTGCGTCCCCTGCAGTCACCTAGGCGCCTCCTTCACGCATACTCCCGCTGTGCGTCACTCTGGTAGCGCCACCATGCAGCGACACCTAGTACAAGGGTGTACGCGAGCAGCACCGCGATGTCCTGTAGGATGGGCTGCGCCGCCGCGCCGACCGCAAGGCGCGCGAGGTCGGCCGCGCGAAAGGTGGGTAGGTAGAGCGCGATCTCGGAGAACACCTTCGGCATCGCCTGCAGCGGGGCCCAGAGGCCGCCGAGCAGCGAGAGGACGAGCCAGATCAGAACCTGCCCGGCCTGCGCCGACTCGGAGTCGAAGAGGTAGCCGAGCAGGAGGCCGAGCGCCGCGAAGGGGATCGAGCACGCGACCACGATCAGGAAGAGCTCAAGCCAGGCCGAGGTCGTCAGGGCTACGTGGTTGACCCATGCGCCGAGCAACATCAGCAGCAGGGTCGCCGGCACCGCGGCAAGCACCGCCGCCATCAGCTTCGCGCCGACATAGCTCGCCGCCCCGAGCGGCGTCGTGCGAAGAAGGCGTACCCAGCCTCCCGCGCGTTCCGCCGCAAGCCTGGTGCCTAGCGTGCTGAGAGCCGCGCCGATCGCTCCGAAGACCGCCATGGAGACCATGTAGTAGCTGGCCCACGTCGTGCCCTGGAGCCGTATCTGAGCGCTGTACATCTGCGTATAGAGAAGGTAGAAGCCGGCCGGAAAAACGAGCGTGAAGACGAGAAGGCGCGTATTGCGCAAAAGGCGCGTCAGCTCGAGCCGTAGGAGTGCCGTCACCTTGGATCCGCCCCTTCCTTCAGTTCCATGAGAGCCGCCTCGAGACTCCCTGCCGAAACCTCGAGGCCCTCGAGCGGCACGCCTTGCGCCAGGAGGAGGCGCAAGGCGCCCTCGGAGTCCTCGGTCACGATGCGTACCTCCTGCCCCTGCGCCTGCACCTGAGCTGCGGGGAGGAGCTGCGCGATGCGGCTGGCCCACGCGGGCGACGTCGAAAAGCGCAAGGTGCTGCGCCCTGTGCCCCTGCGCAACTCCTCAGGAGCCGCATCCGCGGCGAGCCGCCCGCCCTTCAGCAGCAGCACGCGTCTCGCGTGGCGGTCGGCCTCTTCGAGATAGTGGGTCGTGAAGAGGATCGTCCGGCCGTTCGCGGCCAGTTCGTCCATCTGTCGCCAGAAAAGCATCCGGGATTCGGTGTCCATCGCGGCCGTCGGCTCATCAAGGAACAGGACGTCGGGATCGCCGCAAATAGCCAGGGCAAAGAGCACCCTGCGCCGCTGGCCGCCCGACAGCCGCTCCACCCGCTGCTGCATGAGGCCGCCTATCCGCGCCCGTTCCGCCACGCTCGCGAGGCTGAGCGGACGCCTGTAGAGGCTGCGCTGGAAGGCGAGCAGCTCTGAGACCTTGATCCCCGGCGGCAAGGAACTCTCCTGCAGCATGGCCCCGATCGCCGACCTCCCGCCGGTGCCGCGCGGATTGGCTCCGAAGACCTCCACATGCCCCTCGCTCGGCGACCTGAGGCCGAGCAGGAGAGAGATCGCGGTCGACTTGCCGGCGCCGTTCGGGCCGAGCAGTGCGACCGTCTCTCCCCGCGCGACCGTAAACGATACATCGCGCAGCGCTTCGATCGCCCCGAAGTTCCGGCTCACGTGGCTGAAGCTTAGCGCGTTCTCTGCCATCCCGATCCCTCCCGTCGACCCCAGTGTCGGGCGGACGCACCCGCCGTCGTAGTGCAGGGTGTAAGGTACTAGGGATGACAGACGTCATATCCTTGCCTATGAGCTATGAACTTGGAGCCTCTGGCCCGAGCCTTGGTGTCTATACGTGTCGTCGCCTGTCCAAGGACGAATCTTCCTGCAGAATTTTGAGGAAAAGTGCTATGGTGGTCGCATGGAAGAACAGCTAGGCATACCGCCTGGTGACGCCAAACCGAAGAAGAGCTTCGATTACATCGCTGCTCTCGGCTTTGTCATCGCCGCGTTGCTTGCCCTCTACCTGATCTGGTGGCTGCCCGCCCGCGTCTCTTCGGGGTACGTCATGCCCAGCGTCGAAGGCTCAGTCGCCACCTTGCCGCAGGATCTCCCCGTCATCTGGGTACGCGCCTGGCCCTGGCAGGGCACCCCGCCGGACCTCCAGGTGACCTTCATCCTCCCCGGTGACAAGAAGATTGCCGTGGCGGCCAAGGTCACGGCCACGCCAGGCTTTTATACCCGTGCCGTCCCCGCGACGATTCAACTCAGCCGGATTCCGGCGATCGCCCCGACCGAAATCCTCGGCATCGACCTCTCGTGGCAGGGCGGCTCGTCGTCGGCTGTCGAGCCGGCGCTCTGGGTGACCGCTCGGCCGAGCGACGCGAGGGCCGTAGGCGCCCGCACGATCTGGGCCCAGGAACTCCCGCCGGGAGCCCGGCCCGGAGTGGAACTGTCGCTGGCGCAGCACCCTGAGGTCGTTTCGATCTCCTCGCCAGCACCGGTCACGACGCCCTGGATCTCGGCCCGCTGCCTGCCTGACACGCAGGGGGCCGCCGTGGCCGCGAAACTCCTGCAAGGTCACCTGACGGCCAAGCCGACGGCGTGCAGCCGACTCGGCGGCGCGGACGCCGTCGTCGTTACGCCGCCACTGCCTGGCGGCTACACCTTCTTCGTCTGGCAACCGGCTCTGCAGGAACTCGTCAACACACACCTGCGCGCCGTCATCGTCGGCAAGCCGCTGCTCGCTACCGGCGAAGTTCTGACCTCCTCAAACTGGTGGCGGTTTTCCGCTGTCAGCCTGACACCCGGCCTCTGAACCTCTCACATCCGTAAAGACACCAGGACCTCGTGCGGCTCTGCCGCGGGGGGCCGAGCACGACATCAGGCGCCTGGCGCGCATGGCCAGCACCAGGCGCTGGTTCCCCAGCGTCAGGCCCGGGTACAGAAGATCGGTGGCAGCGGCGCCGTGGGCCAGGGAGTCGAGACCGATGTGGACTGCGGTCCCCGCCAGCCACAGCCCGACCGTAACGCACGTTCCTTGCCGCTTCGACATGCAGGATCGCTAGTCGCAGCGATGTTCCAACCACGATCGGAAGCATCAGCATGCGTTCGCGATTCTGGTTCATCCTCTGGCCCATCGGCTTATTCCGCCGGCGTGAGCAGGCTCATGGATGCTGATTCGGTACGCCGCTCGAGAACCATCCTTCCGCCAGGTGCGAAGCGTGACCCGGCTGTCGCAACCGTCTAAGAAGCCGGCGACGAGGCGTCGCGGGCCGCCGTCAGCGACACCGTGAACGCGCTGCCCTCGCCGCGCGTTGACACGGCCCGGATGTTGCCGCCGTGCATCTCGACGATGCTGCGGGCGATAGCCAGGCCGAGTCCAGACCCTCCGGTCTCGCGCGAGCGGCTGCGGTCGGTGCGGTAGAAGCGGTCGAAGACGTGGGAGAGTTCGTCTGGCGCAATGCCCGGACCCGTGTCCGAGACCTGGACCCGGACTTCGTTCCCTTCGCTATAGACCCTGATCTCCACTCGACCACCCTGCGGCGTGTAGTGCAGGGCGTTCGCAAGCAGATTCAGCAACACCTGGCGCAGGCGGCCGCGGTCGGCCAACACCTGCGGCGTCTCCCGCGGAGCCCCCACGATCAGCGCAATGTCCTTGCTCTGCGCAACGGGCTCCATCGTCTCGGCGAGGTCCCGGACGAGTTCCAGAAGGCTCATCGGCTCCAGGGTGAGGGTCAACTGGCCCACATCGGCCAGCGACAGATCGCGCAGGTCGCCGACGAGACGGGCAAGGACGAGCGTCAGATCCTGCAGCCCCAGCACCTGCTCCATGTCGAGGGGCGAGACTCCGTCCTGGATCGCCTCGAGCCTGGCCTGCAACACGGCGATCGGGTGGCGCAGCTCGTGTGCCGCATCGGCGAAGAACTCACGGCGCACGCGTTCTTCCGCCTCGATGCGTCCGGCCATGCGGTTGAGTGAGCCGGCCAGCACCGCCACCTCGTCAGACCCCTCGACCGGCACGCGCCGCGTCAGGTCCTTGAGATCCATGCTCTCGACGGCGTCGGTAAGCCGGCGCAGCCGGTCCGTGATCACATTGGCCGTGACGATTCCCACCACTGCGGCCAGAGGCAGGGCGATAAAGAAGACGTGCCAGCCGTTGACGTGCCCCCAGCGGATTGCGCCGATCGCCAGGAAGAGCGTGATGACGGTCGTGAACACAAAGGCGCGCGCCAGCCTGCCGCGCAGGCTGCGCATGTACGGTCGGTGCCGGGCGCAGTCGGTGCCGCGCGGCATGGATCTCACCGCCCCGGCGGCACCAGCTTGTAGCCGATGCCATGCACGGTCTGGATGAGGTCCGCGGCCTGCAGCTTGTGGCGCAGGTGGCTGATGTGGCTGTCGATCGTGCGCTCGTAGCCTTCAAAGTAGTCGCCGGTCGAAGCCTCCATGAGCTGCATGCGCGTGAATACCCGGTTCGGGTTCTGCGCCAGGACGAGCAGGATCTTGAACTCCGTGGCTGTCAGGGACACCGGCTGACCCGCGAGATGCACGACGTGCGCCGAGGCATCGATCTCGAGATTGCCGAGTTCGATCGGCTCGTCGGAGTGGGCCTTGGGCCCGGCACGTCGCAAGACCGCGCGAATGCGGGCCGCGAGCTGGCGCAGGCTGACAGGCTTCACGAGGTAGTCATCGGCGCCCAGTTCCAGTCCGAGCACGACGTCAGCCTCCTCGTTGCGTGCGGTCAGCATGATGATCGGAGTCTGGGCGCGCGCCGCATGGATCTGGCGCGCAACGTCGAGACCGCTGCGCCTGGGGAGCATCCAGTCGAGCACGATGAGGTCCGGCCGATCGGACTGCCAGCGCGCGAGCGCTTCCTCCCCGTCCGCCGCGACGCTCAGGGCGTATCCCTCACTGCCCAGATAGGCAGAGATCAGGGCACGGAGATCGCCCTCGTCCTCCACGACCAGAATCCGCTCTCCGGCCATCGCGCATAACCCTCCAAGGCACATGTCCCTTCCGGTACTTTCCGCATTGTAGCATCTGCCTTGCGTGGCGCGAGCCTGGCGGCGCGCCGCGGGGGCAATCCGCACAGAAGAGACACAAACGGCGTCAGCTGGCGGTGACCTCGCCGGCTTGGGCTTTCACGCCGCTCCGCGGCAGCACGAAGGCAAGCGCCGCACCGGCCGCGGTGAAGATGAGGGACCATCGGAACGCCGCGTCGAACGCCATGGCACGACCCAGAGCACCGAAGGCGCCATGGAATCCCGGCTGAGCCGCCAGGATCATGGCGAGTACGGCCGTGCCGAATGCGCCTCCCATCTGCTGCAGGATGCGCATGGCGCTGCTCGCGTGCGGTATCACCTCCGCCCGCAGCGACTGGTAAGCGCCGGCGGTGATGGCGATGTTCGCGGCACCGAGCCCCGCTCCACGCACCACGAGTGACAGTCCGAGCAGCCAGAGGCTGGTGGCGGGACCCGCCGCCGCGTAGGCGACCGTACCGAGGGCCGCCGCCAACATGCCGCCGAGCACGATCGGACGCGGACCGATGCGGTCGGTGAGCCTGCCGGCCCAACGCGTCAGGAGAGAGCCGACGCCCTGCGGCACCAGCAGGAGCCCCGCAGCCAGCGCAGTTTCGCCGCGCACGAGCTGGTAGTAGAGCGGCAGGAGCAGCATCGCGCCATAGAGTGCTAGACCTGACAGGAAGAGAAGAGCGGTCGCGCTCGCGAATGAGCGCTCGCGAAAGAGTCCCAGGTCCAGGAGTGCAGTCTCCCCCCGGCGCAAGGCATGCGCGATGAACGCACCGAGAAGCAGGAGGCCCGCGGCAAGCGGCAGCCAGGCAGCCGTCGCGCCAAGCCTGCCTTGCGCGCCGACCTGCGTCAGCCCGTACATGGCGGCGGCGAGGGCAGGCGAGAGCAGAGTGAGTCCGATCGCGTCGAGTGGCGCAGCCCTGCCGCCAGAATCCGCCGGCAGGCCGCGCCAGGCAAGATAGAGCCCGAGGACGCAGATCGGCACGTTCAGGTAGAAGATCCAACGCCAGCCCAGGTGGCTGAGGACGAGACCGCCGGCGAGGGGCCCGAGAATGGGCGCCACAACAGCGATGTAGGTGATCACAGTAATCGCCCGGCCAATGCGGCGCGGACCCGCCGCTCTGGCAAGGATTGTCTGCAGCGTCGGCATGAGGACTCCCGCCCCGACGCCCTGCAGCACGCGGAAGACGATCAAGGCGTCAGCGTTCCACGCAATCCCGGACAACATCGAGCCGAACAGGAAGACGCCGAGCGACGTGAGCCAGAGGCGCTTGCCACCGAGCCGCTCGATGGCCCACCCTGTAAGCGGGATGGCCATCGCCAAGGCCAGCAGATAGCCGGCCGTCACCCATTGCAGCGTGGGCACCGTTGCGTGCAAGCTTCGTCCCAGCGTCGCCAGGGCCACGTTGACGACCGTGGTGTCGAGCGCGGGCGCTATCCCGCCGGCAGCCAGGATCAGCGAGAGACGAAGCAGTTCAGGATCCAGGCGATCGGCCGCGGCTCGGTGGATGCCGGACATGTTGCGTCATCCTAACCGCAAGATACTTGCCGTATCTTACGCAGGCATCTTACACCGCGGCCGTGAAAAACGCAACGTATCTTATAGGAGGGCCATGGCCATGCCAGAGCGCAGCGCGTCGCGTCCAGACCATGGCCGTCGGCGTGGCGCCGCACTCGAGGACGCCATCTTGCAGGCAGCATGGGAAGAGCTCAGGCAGGTCGGGTACACCGCCTTCACCATGGAGGCGGTGGCCGCAAGGGCAAAGACGAGCAAGCCAGTCCTGTACCGCCGCTGGCACAGCCGTGCGGAACTGGTGATCGCCGCCCTGCGCGGTCACGCTCCGCTGCTCTCAGGCGAGGTGCCGGACATGGGTTCGCTGCGCCAGGATGTCCTGGCCCTCCTCGGCCGCGTTTCCACAGGCCTTGGCGACATAGGCCGCGAGACCCTGTACGGGCTCGCGGCCGAGTACTTCCGCGGTGATCAGAACGCAGTGTTCCAGGCGGGGATCGTGGCAGGTGAAGCTGCCATGCGGGCCATCCTGCGGCGGGCCGCCGAACGCGGCGAGATCGCCGATCGCCCGCTCAGCGACCGCGTGGTGTCGCTCCCTGTGGACCTGGCGCGCCACGAGATGATGTTTGTCTCGCGCGGGCCCGTGCCGGTCGAGTCGCTGCAGGAGATCGTCGACGAGATCTTCCTGCCTCTCCTGCACGCGGCGAACCAGGAGGCCTAGACGAGCGGCAGGCCAGCCTCCAGGCGCGCGAGGGCCAGTTCGATGGCTTCGAGGCGGAGCATGAACGGCCTCTCGGCCTCGTGCAGCCAGACCGTCATCATCGCGCCTATCACCGCCCCGGTGAACGTCAGCACGTCGACGTCGTCGACCGGGCGGCCGGCACGCTCGGCGATGATCCTTTCAATCTCCCCGATCGACCGGCCGAACTGGTCGAGTAGCCGCGCATGCAGCTCTGGTATCGCCACGATGACCTCGAGGCGCTGCCAGTCCTCCACAAGCTCGCTCTTACCGATCCTGGCGCTGAACTCGCGCAAGGTCTTGCGCAGGGCGGCCAAGGGCCCGAGCTGCGGCGGCTGGGCCCGCAGCCGGGCCAGGAAGGGTGCGTCGTACGCGTCATGAAGCACGACATCGTCCTTTGTCCGGAAGTAGCGGAAGAACGTCGTCTTCGAAACTTCCGTCGCCTCGGCGATCTGCTCGACGGTCGTATGTTCATAGCCGCGCTCACGGAAGAGACGGAGCGCGTGATGCAGGATGGATGCCTGGGTCTTGGCCTTCTTGCGTTCCCTTAGACCCATCTTCCGCGGCACCAAAGACTCTTCGCCTTGCATGCGTCCATTGTCGACCATGGTTATCTGCGGTCAATATAACTTGGCCCGGAGCTCTAGGGCGCCATCTCCACAAAAGCTCCACATCCGCTCCATACCCAGTCCAACCCGGACCGCTAGGATGAGCACGCAAAGGAGGTTTTCCACATGTGGCATGCAGCTGGCTGGGGCTGGGGTTTCGGGTTCGTCTGGCTCCTGTTCATCCTTCTCTTCATCGGCTTCTTCGTGCGCATGCTGTTCTTCCGCCGCTGGGGCGGGTGCGGCTGGGGTCCCGGTGGCCGCTACGGCTCCGGCGGCTTCCAGGACCACGAGGAAGTCTTGAAGCACAGACTCGCCGCGGGCGAGATCTCCGAAGAAGACTACCAGCGTCTGCGCGACGTGCTGCGCCGCTAGCGCCCCGCTCGGATGCCTGCGGATGCCTGCGGATGCCGCAAAGCGGCCCCTGTCAACCTGACTGGGGCCGCTTTTCCGACCACCGATTGCACATCGTACGGGACGGCCCGCTTCATCTCTCCTGGCCCTGTGGTGGCAGAAACTCCTGGGCCCGCAGAGCGGCCCTCGTGCGGTTCGGCACCTGCAGCTTGCCAAGGATGCTGTTGACGTGGTTCTTCACGGTGCTTTCGGAAATGAAGAGCTTCTCGGCGATCTCGCGGTTGCTCGCGCCACGAGCCAAGAGGCGCAGCACGTCGAGTTCCCGCGGCGTCAGTTCCTCCACCTCAGGGCGCCTCGCCTGTGCGATCTGCCGCAGGTACTTCGCGGCTACACTCGGCTGCACGAACGCCTCGCCGGCGGCTATGCGCCGGATCACGCCGCACAGTTCCGTGGCGTCGACGTCCTTGAGCAGGTAGCCGGCCGCTCCGGCGCGGATAGCGTCCAGCACGTAGTCCTCCGTGTCGAACGTCGTGAGGATGAGCACACGGCCAAGGCCCTCCTGGATGATCTCGCGCGTCGCCTGCACGCCGTCCTGCACGGGCAACTGCAGGTCCATCAGGACGACGTCGGGCCTGAGTAGCCTGGCCTGGGCCACTGCCTGCCGGCCGTCCTGTGCCTCCCCGACCACCTGGAAGCCGGGCTCGAGGTCCAGCACGGTACGCAGGCCCCGCCGCATGAGGGGTTGGTCCTCGGCGATCAGGAGCCGGATTGGATCGGCCATCTCAGGCACCTCCCTGAGCCGCTTGCCGGCAGGGCAGCGTGCCGGTCACGCGCGTCCCATGTCCAGGGCTGCTCTCAACCTTAAGCTCACCGCCGAGTTCCGCCAGCCGCTCGCGCATGCCGGCGATGCCGAAGTGGTCGCGTGCGATCTTGCCGGGATCAAAGCCGCAGCCGTCATCGTCGACGGTCAGCGTGGCGTTCGTCCCATCATGTTCGAGGCGCAGCAGAACCTGATGCGCCTTGGCATGGTGCTCACAGTTGGCCAGAGCCTCCTTGGCGACCTGGAACAAGGCCTTGCGACCTCGCTCGGACACGGCGACATCCTTTACGTCCACCCGGATCCTCCATCCATTCAGGGTCGCAGCGCTCGCCGCGATCTGGCGCAGAGCCGCCTCGAGGTCCTCCGGCGCACTTGGCTCGCGCAATTCTGAGAGGTGGACCCGCAGGTCGCGCATGGCGGCCCGCGCCGCCTCCTGGGCCTCCCGCAGCAGGCCGTCCGCCTGGTCGGGCTGCTGCGGCATCAGGCGTCGCACAGCCTCGAGCTGTACCGTGATCGCGGACAGCGCATGCCCAAGCGTGTCATGGAGCTCCCGCGAGAGACGGGCGCGCTCGCGCAGGGTCGCGAGCTCCTCTACCGCCGCGGCGCGCCGCTGCAGCTCCGCATGCGCCTGCCGCAGTTCCGCGAGCGCCTCCCCCTGCTCGCGCCGCGCAACGCTGTTGTCGGTGGCGAAGCGGCCGAGCAGCAGCACGACGCTAGCGAGGAAGACGACGTTGAAGAACTGCGCCGTGCGCACGATCTGGAGAAGGGTCGCCCAGTCGGTGACGCGCCCGGACGCCAGCACCGTGACAACGCAGGCGAAGAGCACGGTTGCGACGCCGAGAGAGCGCATGCGCCGCCACGGGATCTGCGCCCCGGCCCAGCCTACCGAAACCACCAGCATGGTGCTAAGACCGGGATCGAGAAACGTCGCGATCGCGCTGACGAGCAGCCCGGCGATCACGGCAATGCGCCGCCAGGTCACGCCGGTCGTCATGAAGAGCGTGCCCACCCATGCCGCTGCGAAGCCGAGAGCGAGCCCGAGATGCGGTGCAGGCAGCTTCTGCTGCTGGCTCGATGCTGCCCATATCGCCAGGGTCATCGCGAGCAGCGCGATGATGCGGAAGCGCCAGCGGTTGACTTGGCTCATGGTCCAAGTGTACCGCGGCCCAACGCCTGCACATAGCAAGCGGCGCAGCCCGCGCGCCTTTGGGCTACGCCGCCCAGTGGCCGGCCGTTACGCAACTTGCCAGCGAAAGCGCATGATTCCGAGGTAGGCAAGGATGGCGATCCATGCCACGAGACCGAGAAGGTAGTGAAGGTCGGCCGCACCCCACTGGGTGCCGACAAGGCCGTCCTGCATGAGGCGCGTGGCGATGTGGATCGGCGTCCACTGCGCAGCGTTGCGCAGCCAGGACGGCCAGCCTGAGGAGCGGAAGAAGAAGCCGTCCAGCAGCATCAAGACGATCAGAAGCACGCGCGCCACCGCCGAAACGCCGCCGGCGGTGCCGACGAAGGCGACGATCACCTGGCCGATCGCCAGCGACGCGAGCCCCGCAAGGATCGTGATGAGCAGCGCGAATTCAGCGCCCGCAAGGCTTGGCGCAACGCCATAGACCGCCCAGGCGATGCCGAAGAGCAGCACTGCCTGGAGCAGCACCGCCAGCATCTGCACCAGAAGGCGTGCGCCGAGGATCTGCCAGGCCGGTACTGGAGCGCAGCGCATGCGCTGGAACACACCCCGCTCCCGGTAGGTGGCGAGGACCGTCGCATAGCCGAAGAGACCAAGCGTGAAGATGCTCAAGGTCAGCGCCAGTGCGACGATCTCCAGCGTCGGCACCGCGAGCGGGCCGCCCTTGTGCACCTGACTCTCCCCGATGAACAGGACTAGCAACGGTAGCGCGAGCGTCCAGATGAGCGCCCGCCCGTTGCGGACAAGGGCGTGCGCCTCGGCTGTCAGAAGCGCCAGCAGGGTGCCGGCAGTAGATGGAGCGGCAGGTGCCTTGGTCACTTGGAGACCTCCTCTCCTGCGAGCAGCAGGAATACGTCCTCGAGCGTCACGTCGCCATGCGCCAGTTCGGTGGCCCGGGGGTCGCGGCTGTACTTCGACACCAATGCCTGCGGCGTGTCGAGTGCGACGATCTCGCCCTGCACCATGATGGCGATGCGATCCGAGAGCGCGGCGGCCTCCTCCATCGAGTGGGTCGTCAGTAGCACGCTTCGGCCCGCGGCACGCTGCTCCTCGACGTGCGCCCAGAGCTGGCGCCGGGATTGGGGGTCCAGGCCTGTGGTCGGTTCGTCGAGCAGCAGGAGCGGTGGCGCATGGACGAGCGCGATCAGCAGCGTCAGGCGCTGCTGCTGCCCGCCCGAGAGTTGGCTCGCGCGGCGCGCAGCCTCGTCGAGCAGGCCGACGCTGTCGAGACGCCTGTCGATCTCTGCGCGCGACAGACGAGCGCCATACAGTCCTGCGTAGAGGGCCACAAGTTCGCGCACGGTGAGATCCGGCTGAAAGGCCGTCGATTGCAGCTGCACCCCAAGGCAGGCGCGCGCGCGCATCGGCTCACGCGCCGGGTCGATGCCAAGGACGCGGATTTGGCCCCGTGCAGTGCGCTGCAGGCCTTCGATCGCCGCAAGGGTGCTCGTCTTGCCGGCACCGTTGGGTCCGATCAGACCGAAGACCTCGCCGCTACCAATGCCGAAGCTTATACCGCGAACGGCCACGCGGCTGCCGTAGCGCACTTCAAGCCCGTTGACGCTCAAGACACTCAAGGTGTCCACCTCCACAGCCATCCTACCGGCGGCGGCGGATCCCCACGAGAACAGGAAGTGCGAACCGCGGGTAGATCGAAAGGCCCAGAGAGACGGGCAAAATGTAGCGGAAGGCCGCTGCGGCGCGGCCGGGGAAGGCCACGGAAACACACCCGCCGCAGAAAACTCAAGTGATTCAGCGGGCTTTACATGCAATCAAAAGACTGAATATTCCATAGCCAATCCGCAGGCTGCATGTTTGGCGGTGGAGCATGGACGAAGTGTTCAAGGCGTTGGCCGATCGCAGCCGCCGCCGGCTGCTGGACAGCCTGCAGGACCGCAACGGGCAGAGCCTCAGGGGAACCTCCAGGGTCTTGATGCGCCAGGGTCGAGAGAAGCTGCACTTCTGAACCCTGTGCCGATTCGGCTTTCACGACCGATGGATCGACAAGTATGCACGGGCCATCTCACGCCCCTGGCCGAATTGAAGCATGAGATGGAGGGAGCGCAAATGGCAACCGAGGGGAGCAGCGCGAAGACCGTCCAGACCTGTCGCGTTCACATACGAGCCAGAGCCGCGGCGATCTGGGGCACGATCACGAAGCCCGAGCGGACAAACCGCCGCAGCTACACAGGCTCTGCCGACGATGACCTTCGTCCTGGCGGTGGCTATCGCGTCACGCCAAACGAGGACTTTAAAACGCAATCCGAGGCGATGGGCCTCCCATGTCCCGACGTCACGGCGGACGGCGAAGTCGTCGAGGCCAGAGCACGACGGTGACGTACGACATCAAGGAGCTCGAAGGCGGCTTCTGCTCGCTTACCGTCACGCACGACGTCACCGGCGCCCCCAACGTGGGCGCACTGGTGGCCGGCGAGCACGAGGAGTCAGGCGCGGCGGCGGCTGGAGCTGGATCCTGAGCGACCTGAAGAGCCTCCTCGAGACCGGCACGACACTGGCCGGCCAGGCCCGACGCCCGGAAACGAGGAATGCCCCCCTGCAGCGAGGCTGCAGGGGGGCATGAAGGTTTCCCGGCGGCGACCTACTCTCCCGGCTCCTTTCGGAGCGAGTACCCTTGGCGCTGGAGGCTTT
>JAJZVM010000028.1 GCA_021845645.1 Bacillota bacterium | reverse complement strand
GACGGCACGCAGTCGAACACCGCCAGCTTCACGGTCACGGCACCCGCCGCGTCGTCCTCGCCGCCTGCGATCAGCTCGGTGAGCCCCGACCCCGTGCCAGGCTCCAACAGCGACCAGTGGGTCACGATCTACGGCAGCGGCTTCGCGCAGGGAGCGAGCGTGACCTTGGCGAGCCTGGGGCAGACCTTCCCGATTCCCTCGAGCCGCACCCAGTACGTCGGCAGCGGCGAGATCCAGGTGTACGTCGACGTGACGACCGAGGCCGCGTCCTGGACGGCCGTCGTCACGAACCCGGACGGCCAGAGCTCGAACGAGGCGAGCTTCAGCGTCCAGTAGACGCTGCGCTGCAACCTATCGGTGATCTCGACCGTCTGGCGGTTGGCACGCTGGGGACACGAGAGCGCACCTACCACGCGCGAATGCCGATCGAAGGCCGGGCCTATGAGCCGTTCGCCGCTGTGGGACTGAGGCCTCCGGCCAAGGTGCTCGCAGGGCCGAGCCGTGATCCGAGGCTCCACCAACAACGGGAAGGTGTAGTGCCAAGCATTCTCTTCTGAATGCTGAAACCCGATCTATGAGCGGGTTTCGTTGTGAGCGGCGTTCAAACTCGAGCCCGACCGCGCGTCTTCGTCTTGCGATAGACGCTCGCGAGGTGCGTCTTCACCGTGTTCTCGCTGACGATCAGTTCCCTGACCACCTCTGTCTACGCATCGGGCTGACCACGTCGCTGCACGACGAGCGGCGATCGCCACAGCACCTCGCCTCTTTGAAGACGAACGCATGCCGCCTAGGCAAACGCGCGGCCGCTAGTCGCTCCGAGCCGAAAGAATGGCGATATAGGCCTCGATGATAGGCAGGCTAAACTTGTAGGCGCCTCTCCCGTTCGAATCGATGGCACCCAAGTTCCGCAGGCGCTGCAGGAAGTTGTCCAGGTTCCTCTCCAACGCAGGATCTCGCAATTGTTGCAGTACGTCTTTGCGTGTGAACCCAAATCCGAATCCGTTTTCTAGTATCCTCTGGCCAACAATCTTCAGAATCCGCTTGTACGTCGTGCTGTGAAGTTCATCTATCACCTGTCTATCGACGAACTTGGCCCCCACTTCATCTGCGGCCCCTTCAAGCGCTCGTTCGGTGTCATCCTCATCGATATACTCGTCACTGTCCTGCCAAAATGCGACATCGCCGATGATGTGCATTATGCGAGGATGGCCCCCGCTGTAGAACGTCATCAAGTCAAGAGCTTCCTTAGTCACTTCAATGCGTACAGAACTGAACGCCTTGACGAGATAACTTTCAATATCCTTGACATTGACAGCATCTACTTGAATCGGATCCCATATACGTTCAACAGGTTTGTGGTTTTGAATCATCTGTTGTCTGCGTTCAGGGATACCGCAGAAAATCAGTAGAAGGGGAACATGACCGTTAACCACGTTGACATCAACAAGGCTCTTCATGAACTGAGGAAACCAAGTGGTATTGGCAATGCCGTTGATCTCATCGAGGACCAAAATCACGCCGTTTGTTCCTGTGTTCCTTCTTAGATTTGCCAGAAACCCGAGTAGTGCATCAGGAGTAGCCAAGTCAGGTGCACTCTCACGTATCGCTGAGGTGTTCACTTCAACCACGCCAAATAGCGTTAGGGAGCTAACAAATTTACTAAGAAAGTTCCGGAGCGCGTCCCAAGTCCCACTCAAGCTCGCAGCTGCTCGTAGTACAAATTCAGCGAAATCTTCCCTAGTCTCACATCCACCTACTGATACATATAGTGGCAGAAGACCGTAACCACTATCCATGCCCTCGACTTTCTTCAAGCTACCGAGCTTCATTATGTACTGAGCAAGAGATGTCTTACCGAAACCAGATTCGCCCTCGAGAAAGAAGCAGTATGACCGGCCACTTGACACCTGTTTGAGACCACGCTGTTGTATCCGATCGATGATCGCATGCCGTCCCACAAACTCTTCGGGTGGCACAGGCATTTCGGGATAGAAGGGGCTCTTCGACTTCTCCACCGACTATGACCACCTTATCCCACTGGATATCTAGGCCGTGTCAAGGCAACTTGGTCGTTCGAAACCGTTGGCACAAGGCGCAACATTCTACGCTGCTGAGCATCGCCCTGCAAATGAGCGTCTGGTGTCGATGCTCCGCAGCACCTGGGGCAAAGCGCCTAGCAAGAGTGTTCCCATCCGCCTCCGCGAAGGGCGTTGGCTCGATCCCGGACGGCCGGAGCTCGAATGTGGGGGATTCAGCGTTCACTTGACCTTGCACCGCGATCCGTCACGGACCGAAGCGCGCCGATCAAGTGTCGCTCCCTTCGAAGACCCTTGCCGCGAGATCCGCCCGACCGCGCGTCTGCGTCTTGCGGTAGACGCTCGCGAGGTGCGTCTTCACCGTGTTCTCGCTGACGATCAGTTCCCTGGCCACCTCGCCGAGGCTCCGCCCCTGGATGACGAGACACGCCACCTCGCGTTCGCGTGGACTGAGCGGTGTCAGCGCAAGCTCGGCGAGGCGTGCGGCGAGGTGGTCGGCGGAAGTGTCTGACGGAGGACGCTCCGCCCCCAAGATGGGTCTGGGCTCCTCGTGATCGATGGGGGCTGCTGCGCGGCCGGCCGCCTTGCCCCGCACGAGCAGGGCGGTGTCCCGGAAGAACACCACCGCGAGCAGCATCAGAAAGAGCATGCCGCCGGCCAGGGTCGAGGTCGGGAGGTGCGCGAGCAGGGGCACCTGGGCCTGGAGTCCGGCGCCGATCAGGATGGGGAGGACGTTCATGTTGAGGCCGATGCCGAAGACGGTCGCCGTGCCATGCGGCGGCGCGATCTCGAGGAGGGCCACCCAGGTCAGAAGATCCATGGCGGCGTAGCCGGCGCCCATCAGCACCTGCACTGCCATCGCGCCGTCGAAGTCGGGCGAGGCCGCCCAGACGAGGAACGATGCGCCCAGCAGGAGCGGCCCCGCGACAGCCACGTTCCTGAGCGTGGTGCGGTCACCGACCAGCGCAAAGAGCGGAATGAACACCACGTAGGAGAGCAGGCTCGGATCCACCTGCGAGTGCAGGGCCCTGAGGAGGCTTGGCGTCACCGCGGTGTAGGTGACGCCCGCCGCGAGGTAGACGACGAAGAGGAAGGGAGCCAGGAGCCAGAGCGGTCTCAGGTCGAGGAAGGGGAGGGCCCTGGTCGCCGCCGACGGCGGGTCCTGCCCTTCCATCGCCGCGAGTTTCCGGCCATAGAAGGCACTCGCGAGCAGTGGCAGCGCCGCCAGGAGCACCAGCCACTCGGGAGCGACACGGCCGAGTCCCAGCGACCAGAGAAACTTGAAGGCGTTCGCGGCCACCGGTACACCGGCGAAGGCGATGGCACGGCGCCGCAAGGGAACTACGGCCTGAAAGGCAGGGGCCCAGGCGACGATGCCCCACGCCGACAGGAGTCCGAGCAGGGGGAAGCTCACGCTTGCGGTCTGCGGCGCGATGGCGGTCAGGAGCGTCAAGAGGAGGCCGGCGGGAGCCGACCAGACGAGCGCCGCCCTGCGGAACGCTGCCCAGATGTCGGAGATCAGCCCCGCACCGGCCAGGCCGAGCGCATGTCCGCCAAGGAAAAGATAGATGGGCGCGGTCGGCTGCACATGTGCCGCAGCGGCGAGCCCCAGCCATGTGGGGCCGAAGAGCGGCACTGAGACAAGCCAGGCGAAAATGCCGCCAAGGAAGGCGACAGCGGGCCATAGGAGACGGGTGGACGTCCTGTCGGTGGCATGCGGCAGGGCCACGTCCATCATGCGGAACCTCCTGGAACCGTACTGGTCATCCCTATGGGTGATGGCCATTCACCGCTTCGGGTGATTCTCCTGCGCCATGAGACTCGGTTCAATGGACTACAGTGGACCGATCTCCTGTGACCGCATCTCGCCTTGTCCCGGGCGGGGCGGCCGCTGAAGGTCGTCGTCCCGACCGAGAGGGGGTGAACATCATCAAGGCACTCAAGTGGGCCGGTCGCATCCTCGCCATTCTCGCCGCCGTCATGGCCGTCATGATCGGTCTTTCCGGCAGCTGGGGCGATGCCATCTATGCCTTGTTCCTGGCAGGGATCGTCTGGTTCTGGACCGACTTCCTCGTCGCACGCCTGACGCGCACGCGCATGGAGCGCGCGGCGAACCGGTCCTCGCAGACCGAGAACCGGTGACGGGACCCCTGTTGGGTTCTCCGTGCAAGGGGGGAGTAGCGTGTACTGTCCCAGCTGCGGCGAGGCCATGGGCGATGACGCCGTGCACTGCACCCGGTGCGGGAATCCGCTGACCGCGACAGCCGTCTCGGGAGTCAGGGCCGGTGCCGGGCGCCTTCCGACCGCGCCGAACCAGCACTGGGCCATCCCGGATCTAGTCTCGACCATGCTGCCCCATGCCGCGCCGCACCGCAGGCGGGCTTTCTGGTTCGCCATGATCATCGGGGCGCTCGTCATGGTTGCCTGGGGAGCGCTCGCCCTCTGGCTCGACGATCCGGGCATCAGCATCCGGCTCCTTGTGTTCGGCTCCCTCTTCGTTCCCGTCCTCTTTGTGGTCTTCATGGCCAGCGAAGGTCTTTCCGAGGAGCCGCCGACGATCGTCCTGATCGAGGTCTTCGTCGGGGTCGCGCTCGTCGGCAACCTGCTCGCGCTCCTCCTGAACAGCTTCCTGCCGTTCGGGCTCGCGGGCGCCGGCCCGATCGAGGAGACCGTCAAGTTCCTTGGTGTCGTATGGCTCCTCAGGCGCCGCAAGTACGTCTCGATCATGGACGGCATCCTTTTCGGGGCCGCGGCCGGCATGGGCTTCGCCGCGTCGGAGAACCTGAGCTACTTCTTCACCGCCTACCAGGCCTACGGTATCGCCGCGGCGGCCAACGCCGTGCAGGCAGGAGTCGTCCACTCCTTCGCGGCGCTCCAGTACGACTTCAACCACGCGGGGATCGCGGGACTCATGAGCGTCTTTCTGTTGCGCTCGTTCCTCGGCCCCTGGATGCACGGCTCCTGGACCGCAATCATCGCCGGGACAGCCTGGCGAGAGGCCGCGGGCGGTCGGATCCGCCTGGACCTCAGGCTCGTCGGCACCGCGCTTCTCGTGATGGCGATGCATTCGCTGTGGGACCTCTCGACAGGTGTTCTATCCGACGTCCTGTTCGTCGTGATCCTGGTGGTCGACGTCTACCTCCTGCGGGGTCTCATCCTCGCGGCGCACCGCGAGGAGCGCGGCGAGCCGGCTGCCATGGGGCGCGCGGGGTCCAGGATGGCGAGGTACTGCAGGAGCTGCGGCGGGCGGCTGGGCCACGGGGCGCAGTTCTGCGGCACCTGCGGCAGCGCCGTGGGGCAGGCTCCCGCCGCAGCCGCGGCGCCGTCCGCCGCGGGAGCCGCGGCAAGCCCGTCCTGAAGCTTTTCCGACTAGAGACTCCGGGGTGATCGCACGTGGCAGAGATCGGCGTCGGGCCGGCCAAGGCGGAGCTGCGTCCCGAGGCGCCGCCCTACTGGCTCCGCTACTCGGGGCACCTCCTCAGGTTCGGCACGCTCGACCCCCTGATCCGGACGATGGCCGTCGCGGCCACGGCCGTGGTGCTCCTTGGGCTTCTCGTGCTCACGCTGCCGCTTGACCGCCTGCCCGCCGTGCAGGCCGCGACCTCCCTGCTCGCGATCCGCATGCCGTGGGCGGTGCTGGTGGCCGGTGCGGTGCTGCAGGCGGCCGGCTGGTGGTACCTCCTCTCGGGAGCGGCGATGGCGGGTCCCGCGATGCGCTGGCCGATCGCGCTCGCCTTCCTGCTCTTCTTCGGGCTCGTCGTACCCGGCGATCTCCTGGTGGCCGTGCCGATGCTCCTGATGCTCGCCTATCTCGTCTACACGGCGGTCCGGCGACCGGCCGACAAGCGAGCCATGGCGGTCACCGGCCTGCTCGTCGCCCTCACCTATCTCCTCATCCTCATGGGCGATGCCGCCGCCGTCGCCATGACGTTCCTGAATCAGGTCATGGTGTTCTACCTCCTCTTCATCCCGGTCATCTTCTACTCTGGCTTCGACCTCGGCCAGACGGGCCTCTACCTGACGCGCCTCGGGCTGACGCACCTGCACCGGCGCCTGCGTGCGGAGCACGTCTGGTGGGTCGCGCTCGGCATCGCCGGCCTGAAGCTGGTCATCCTGCTCCTGACCTGGCACGGCACCCGTTTGGGCTTCCTCACGGCACTGGTGCTCGTCGCCCTGGCGGCGGCGGCGGTCCGCGCGCTGAGGCCCGAAGAGGAGGAGCCGCCTGAGCTCCTGCCCTTCCTCACGTCGCTCCTGATCATCGCTGTGCTCTTCGCGCCACAGGGACTCCACCTCGTGTTCGGCTGGGCGGCGCTCCTGGCCCTCGCCGCCGCGGCTGCCCTGCTCGCGGCATTGCGGCGGCGGCCGGGATGGCGCGCCGCGGTGGTCTTTCTCCTGCTGTTCGGCCTTTGGAACGCCGCGAACGGGATGGCGTTCGGGGCGGGCAGTCCGGTCTGGGCCGTCCTCCAGGGTCTGCCGGCGATCGGTGCGCGCGACATGAACGAGGCCGTCACACTGTCGGCCCTAGGCTATCTCCTGTGGCTGCGGCTGCGCGGCGGCCTGACCGCAGAGCGCGCCCTCCTCGCGATCTTCTGGATGCTGGCCCTCTCGCTCGCGCTCGACACCTGGAACCTCTTCGACTGGATGCACAGCCTCACACGGGGACTCCTCTCCGCCGAGGCCCTGCTGCTCGTCGTCGGCATCGGCCACGAGGTCCTGGCGAGCGGCGGCATCCTCAACCGGGGTTCGAAGGGCCTGCCGAGAAACGCCCGCGTCCTGCTCTACCTCGGCTACCTGCTGGTGCTCGTGGGGGCGACGGTGCTCGCGAACGGAACGAGTGGCCCCACCGCCGACCTGATCAACACCGACGACCTCCAGGCGGGCGGTCTCATCCTGATCGGCATGCCGCTCTACCTCCAGCAGTTCCTCCACGCCTTCTCGTTCGGCCATCTGCCGCAGGTCCACGAGGAGGTCGAGGGCTGACCCGCGGGACAGCCGAAGGACCTTGCCGATGCACGGCCCATGGGACTCGACACCGGAAGACGAAAGGAGTGGCGCGGATGCAGCGCCCGTTTCCGATGGCTCTACTCGCCGCCCTGTCCCTGATGGCCTTTCTCGCCGCCTTGCCCCCTGCGGCGGCCGCGGCGGCCACGCGCGAGCCGCTGCCGATGAAGATCTGCCTGCGGCAGCCGAAGACGGTCCAGGTGAACGGCCAGGCCACCTTGACGTGCCCGGATGCCGTCTCGACCGTGCCGAAGAGGACGGTCTTCTACCTCCTCGTGTCGGTCGCGGACCCAAACGGACTTCAGACCTACGCGCTCGACTGGTCGGTGCAGCGCTGGCAGCCCAAGACGCACCGCTGGGCGACCCTGCGCCAGGAAGTGGGGACCAATATCCAACCGGACTGGCAGTATGTCTGGCTCGTGCAGCAGGGGCTGGCGCCGGGGAGCTACCGGGCCCGGGTCTCGACCGACTTCCTCGCGAAGCTGGTGCAGGCGCCGATGTTCGAATTCGCGGCCTCGTTCAAGGTGCACTGAGCGGGCCATCCGGGTGTCCCGCCTGCCGGATCCGCCAGAATCCAGGAACCTGATCGCTCGGGGAGGCGCACGCGTTGCCAGAGGCCCGATGGAATCCAAGACCCTCGCGCATCTCGCTCGGCCTGATCGCCGGCGTGGCCCTGCTCGCTCTCGCCGCCTGCAACGGCGGCCAGAGCACCCCTGGCCAAGGGCCCGCCGCCACCCAGGGGAGCGTGTCCTGCCCGCCCGGCACCCCTGCCGGCACCCACACCGCGTCCGGCGACCGCTTCGTCGGGGACGGCCTCGACGTGACGGCTGTCGCCAGCCTTGATCCGAACTACGGCGTGAACGGCACGGTCGACGTCGAGGTCACGGTCAGCTGCCCCAGGGACATCACCGACGTCAGCACGTTCCAGAGCTATGAGGCCTTCGGTTCGACCGTCGGCGCCCACCTCTCCGAAATCGCGCACCAGGGTGACACCTGGACATTCGCGCTCTACGCCGACAACCTGAGCGGCAGCCAGCCGTTCCAGGTGGCGCTGTACCGCGGAGCCCTCTCGGGCAGCGGAGAGCCGCCGCTCACCACCATCGTCTTTCCCTGGCCGAGGAGCCTCGTGCGCCACCTGGCGAGCTGAGGCGGGCCTGCGGCCGCTGAAGAGGAGCCAGGCAGGATGACGCGGCTGATCGTCGACCGGGCGTGCGGCCTCGGCGCAGCCGCCTCGGCGAGGGCACCGGCGGCGGAGGAGGGCCGGTGGGCGTCACCAACTGTAGCGGCGGGGGCTGCAGCACTCCGGCTCTTCCGCCTGAGGCAGCCACGGGGGATGCCGGGAAAGACCTGGGGCGGAGGGTTTCCTGCCCTCCGCCCCGCCTTGCGCGCCTACGCAGGGACCTTTCTAGTGGAGGACTACGACGCCGTCCGCATCGGCCTCGATGGCGCCGACGTCGCATGCGCCGGAGTCAGGACGGCCCAGAGGCTGCAGACGACGCCGAGGAGGCCGACGACCAGCGTGATCCAGGTTTCCGTGCTGTACGACCAGAAGTGCAGTTCCCACGGGGAGACCGCCATCCAGCCGCAGAACACCGCCACGAACCAGGACCGCCATACCTGTGCTTCGGGGTGCTGCAGGGCAACCCAGGCGCTGCCCAGCAGGATGAGGGCGCCGACAAGCAGGAAGTTCCAGAAGATGGTGATCCCCGTGCGGGCACTCGCGTAGATGAAGCTGTCGACCACAAACCAGAGACCGAACAGTGCGACGAGCCAAGAGCGCCAAACTGCCCGATCGCCCACAGCAACTGCCTCCCTTTCAGAGGGAATTGCCGACGCGCAAGGCAACGTCAATATACCACCGAGAGTGGGTATTGGGAAAAGATGCCAGGTGGACCGCGATCGGCGGCCACTGCCCCCCACCGGTTCGCAGTTTCGGCCTTGCGGCGTGCGGGTCGGGGCGCCGATCCCGCCCATGTGGCACGGCAGACGGGAGGGAACGTCTCGCCCGGCCTGCCTGCCTGGTGGACTGTCCAGATGGGGCGGCAGGCGGGTCCCCTGTCGGCTCCACCGCCCGCCTGGTCCATGGCCCAGAGTCAAGCCGACCCCCGAGGCCCTTGCCTTCAGGCAGAGCAGGGCGCGAGGCCGACGTCAGCGAACTGACCAGGAAGCGACGTCCCTGCCGACATCGGGATCGCGCAGTTCGGCCAGAGGGACGTCAGACGACTGCTCACTGGGGGACCTCTGTGCTCGACGAGCTCATCCAGGATCTTTGGATCGCCTGGCAACCAATCTACAATCTCCGTTCCGGCACGATCTGGGGACATGAGGCCCTGATCCGGGGCCCGGGCAATTCCGTCTTCAGGAGCCCCGCGGACCTCTTCGAGCTCGCCCGCAACGAGCACATCGAGGAGCCCTTTGAGGAGACCTGCCGCAGGCTCGCGTTCGCGTCGGCGGCGCGGGACCTCAGCCATCCCGGCATGCTGTTCGTCAATGCGAATCCCAGGTTCCTCGGCCTGTCGATCGCGCCCCCCGGCGCGACCTGGCCGGCCGACCACACCATCATCGAGATCACGGAGGCGTCGCCGCTCTTCGACGACCCGGAAGCCTTGCAGGCGCAGGTCGCGGCCTGGCGCGCCGAGGGATACCGCATCGCCCTCGACGACTTCGGCGCGGGGTTTGCCGGGCAGGCCGCGGTGCTGGCCCTCAAGCCCGACATCGTCAAGGTGGACCAGCGCCTCGTCCATGGCATCGACCACGACCGCTGGCGCCAGACGATCGTCGCGGCCATGTTGCACATGTGCTCGGATCTCGGCATCGCGACGATCGCGGAGGGGATCGAGACCGAGGCCGAGCTCAACGAGCTGGTGCGCCTTGGCGTCGTCATGGGGCAGGGATTCCTGCTCGCACGTCCGGCGCGGCAGCCGGCCTCGGGCCGGCTCGGCCTCATGCGCATGCCGTCCGCCGCCGAAGTGCTCGGCGAGGCGGCACGCCAGATCGCCGCAGCGGGGGGTCCGGAGGGCGTCGCCCACTATGCCGCCGACCAGAGCAGGCGCATCGTCGCGTGGGACGAGACGGCGGAGGCCATCACCGGGCGCAAGGCGGCCGAGATGATCGGACTGCCGTGCTGGCTGAGCGGCATGGACCACCGGGACCTCGGCGGCAACCGGCTCTGCTTCGGCTCCTGCCCTCTGGTGCGGTCGATCCAGCTCGGGACGCCGCTCGACAACCTCGTCTCGCTGCGCGACGCCGACGGCGAACGCCGCTGGGTCCAGATGCACACGGAGCCGGTGCTCTCGCCGGAGGGCAAGGTGCTGGGAGCCGTGGAGAGCTTCAGTCTCGCACCGCGGCCGAACGACGCCCTCGGCGGCTCTGGGGCGAGACGCGGCGCCCCGAGGCGGGACGCGAGCCACCATCTCTTCTGGCGCAAGGAAGTCGCGCGCTGGCTCGCCACCTGGCAGAGCGACGAGGACTTCGCGCGCATGGCGGAGCGCTTCGTGCACTCCCTGCCGTTCCGCTCGGCCGCCGTCTGGCAGCCGCGGGCAGACGGCAGTTGCTGCGTCGCCATCGCGGCGAAGGGCATCGACGCGACACGCCGCAGGCCTGGTAGCGCCTCGCTGGAGCCGGAGAGCGGCATCGTGGGCCGCGCCTTCCACGAGCGCAGGCTTGTCTACCTGCCCGGCAGCCCACG
This sequence comes from Bacillota bacterium, assembly GCA_021845645.1. The sequence continues at coordinate 32,383 of JAJZVM010000028.1, read as the reverse complement.
CGAGGGCACGGGCGAGCAGGGTGTGAGTCTCACCGCAGCCATCCCCCTGATGCACAAGGGTATGGTGCAGGGGGTGCTGACGCTCGGCGACGACGAGGGGGACCGCCTGCCGGTGCCCGCGATCGAGGCCATCGAGGAGATCGCGCCCTTGCTTGGCGCCCTGATGGCCAACCAGGAGCTTCTCTCGTCGCTGCAGCAGAGCCGCCAGGTCTTCTCCTGGATGCTCGAGACGGCGCCGCTCGCGCTCGACTACCAGCCGTTCCTCGGCGCCGTCGAGATGCAGACGCCGTCCGCCGCGGCATTCCGCTCCTTCCGACGGCGCTGGCCCGAGATCGCCGGCGTCCGGGGCGGCATCCTCATGATGCGCACCGAGACCGGAACCGAGGACTGGAACCTGCACGACGTCTGGGGCACCTGCGACGCGCGCGAGCTCAACCTGCAGGGCCTGTGGTGGCCGAACGCCCGCGCCTTCCTGAGCGCCCATGACGCGGAGCTGCCACCCGACGGCCGCCTGCCGGACGGCCATCCCCTGGCCGTCTCCGGCCACAGGCTCTACCACTACGCCATGCGCGACGGGCGGCTCGGCATCGCCTCGCTCCTCGTCGACATCCCGGCCGATGGAGCGTCGCGCGACGCGACGCTGCAGGCGGTCCTGGAGTTCACCGGCCTTGCGACGGTGAACCGCTGGCGCCAGCGTCAGCTCCTGCGGCTCTCGCGCCATGACCCGCTGACAGGCGCGCTCAACCGGCGGGCGCTCGAGGAGCGCCTCGAGACCTACTTCAAGGCGGAGTCCTCCCGCCCGGCGCTGTTCCTCCTCCTGGACCTCGACGACCTCAAGCAGGTGAACGACCGCTTCGGCCACCAGGCGGCGGACGGCCTGCTCAAGGAGTTCACGGCCTACGCCCGCTCTGCGCTCAGGCCTTCGGACGAGGTGGCGCGCATCGGCGGCGACGAGTTCGTCTGGGTGCTCTACGAGGCAAACCGCGGCGACGAGACCCGTCGGCGCCTGGAGCGCATCATCGCGGCAAGCCCGCTCAAGAATGTCGAGAGTGGCGTCACCGTAGGGGTGGTGGAGCTGCCGCGCGAGGCCCTGAGCTATGCCGACGCCTATCGCCTGGCGGACAGGCGCCTTTATGAAGGCAAGCACCGCGGCAAAGGCGTCGTCGTCGACCGGGGCTTCGGCGAGGAATAGTCCCCAGAGCTGCCTGGCCGCGAAGGTCGGGCCTGTCCCGGAGCGAAGGCTTGCAACGTCGGGAGGAGGACGGGCATGGAGAGAGAGATGGCGTCCGGCTGGCCCGCGTTTCCGCGGGAGCTGTTCCGTGCGATCAGGGAGGCGGGGCCCGAGGGGGCCAAGCTTCGCTTCGTTCTGCTGGACGGCGGTGTGCTCACGGCGACCCGTGTCGCGCAGGAGACGGAGGCGGGTCTCGTGATCGAGACGGAGGACGGATGGGCGACCGCCGTGCCGTGGCACGCGGTGCTGCGGGTGGAGCTGCAGCGCCCCGGAGCCGGCAAGGCGCTCGGATTCCAGAAAGCCTGAGCCGCCGCCAGGGTCAGAGGTCAGGCGGGAGGTCCGGGTGCGGCGCGCAACGCGCCGCACCCGCGTCGTAGGTACGGCTGGGCGCGTCGCCGTGCGGTCGTGCCTTGGACATCCTGCAGCCTGGGCCAGGGCTCGTCGGCCGAACGGTGCCTACGCCTCCGGGGCGGTCGCCCCCGGGTCGTAGCCAACCCAGCGGATGTCCGGGACGCCCCGGAAGCGCTCCGCCATCACCTCGAGCGCCGCGGGATTGTCGTCGACCAGGAGGAAGCGCCGGTCGAGCTTCTGGCAGGCGGCTCCTGTCGTGCCGCTGCCTGCGAAGAAGTCCAGCACGAGGTCGCCCGGGTTCGAGGAGGCGCCGACGATGCGCTCGAGGATGCCGAGCGGCTTCTGCGTCGGGTAGCCCGTCCGCTCGCGGCCCCGCGTCGGCACGATCGTGTGCCACCAGGTGTCGGTCGGGAGCTTGCCCCGCTTGGCCTTCTCCTGGCCGACCAGGCCCGGTGCCATGTAGGGGATGCGCTCGATCGCGTCCACGTTGAAGACGTAGCGCTCGGGGTCCTTGGCGTAGTAGAGGATGTTGTCGTGCTTGGGCGGCCACTTGCGCCGCGTTCTGGCGCCGTAGTCGTAGGCCCAGATGATCTCGTTCAGGAAGCACTCCCGGCCGAAGATGGCGTCGAGCAGCAGCTTGCAGTAGTGCGCCTCGCGGTAGTCGATGTGGAAGTAGAGGGACCCGCTGGGCCCGAGGACGCGCCAGGCCTCGAGGAGGCGTGGCTCGAGGAAGGCGAGGTAGTCGTCGAAGGCGTCTTCGAAGGCGCGCGACGCGAGCTTCTGCGTCTCGTAGCGGCGGCCGCCGAAGCCCCTCCGGTCTCCCGTCTCCGAGCGCACGGTGCGGATCCTCTGGTAGGCCTGCATCCTGCCTGTGTTGAACGGCGGATCGATGTAGATGAGGTCGACGTACGCGTCGGGCAGTCCCTGCAGCACGGTAAGGTTGTCCGCGAGATGGATCTCGCCGGGCATGGGCGGCCTCCTCCTGGAGACTTCGTCGCCTCCCAGTATGCATGGAGCCTGCCCGGACTGAGAAGACCGGCAGGCCTTTCGGGCACCTGCCGGCCGGTTTCGGCTCCTTGGACGCGACGCTGGCGGCTTCTTACGAGATCGCCCCGGCTAGCGCGTGGCCGAGGGCATGAGGCGCTGCAGCCAGCTGCGCGATGGTGCCTTCTCGTGGAGATGCGCGGCCGCAGGCTGCTTCGGCCTGCACGGCTGCGGCGGCAGCTTGCGCAAGGCGGCGTAGTTGCTCTGCCGCAGGAGCTCCCCGACGCTGACGATCTTGTAGCCCTTGGCCTCGAGCGCAGGCAGGACATGCGCGAGGGCCGTCAGGGTCGGCTCGCGGCGGATCACGCCGTCGTGCATGATCACGATGCGTCCGGGCGCGGCGTCGCGCATGACGATCTGCTCGATGCCCGCGGCCGTCGCGCGCATGCGCCAGTCGCGGGTGTCGACGCTCCAGCCGATCACCGTGTAGCCGAGCTTGCCGAGCATCTTCGACGCGGACTCGCTCGCGAAGCCGCCGGGCAGGCGGTAGAGGTAGGGCTTCTTGCCGCCTGCCGCCGTGATGGCGGCGGCACCGCCCAGCACCTCCTGCTGCACCTCACTGGGCGTCAGCTTGTGCAGCCACTTGTGATGCATGCCGTGGTTGCCGATCTCCATGCCCGCGGCCTCGATCTTCTTGACCATCTCGGGGAACCGCACGACTTCCTGGCCGATCAGGAAGAAGGTGGCGTGGGCGTGGTAGCGCCGCAGGAGGTCGAGCACCTGCGGCGTGTAGTGGCGGTTCGGACCGTCGTCGAAGGTGAAGGCGATCAGCTTCGCCTGGGTCGGGACCTCCTTGAGGAGCATCGCCTGCCGTTCCACCATGGACCCCGGGTTCTTGACGGGAGCCGCGAAGGATGGACTTGGGAAGAGGACACAGGTGAGGACGGCGAGTGCCGCCCCGCGCAACGTGCGCATGAGAACACTCCTTTCAGCAGGAGCGTTCCTCCAGGCTCGAAGCCTATGCGGCTCATGCCTCCGGCACGCCCGTCGCCGTGTGCCCCGGCCGGCGCGCCAGCTCGCGCAGCAGGAACTTCTGGATCTTGCCGCTCGCGGTGCGGGGCAGATCGTCGACGAACACGATGCGCGACGGCACCTTGAAATGCGTCAGTAGGCCGCGGCAGTGCTCGAGGAGATCCGCCTCCGTGACCGATGGGCCGGGCCGCAGGGCGACGAAGGCGACCGGCGTCTCGCCCCAGTGCGGGTGCGGCGCCGCGACGACGGCTGCCTGCGCCACGGCGGGATGCCGGTAGAGCGCTCCCTCCACTTCGAGCGACGGAATGTTCTCGCCGCCCGAGATGATCATGTCCTTGGCGCGGTCCCTGATCTCGATGTAGCCGTCCTCGTGGCGCACCGCGAGGTCGCCCGTGTGGAACCAGCCCCCCGCGAGGGCAAGCCCTGTGGCTTCAGGATCGCAGTAGTAGCCGTCCATGACGACGTTGCCGCGCGCCACCACCTCGCCCATCTCCCTGCCGTCCGGCCGGACGTCGGTCATGTCGCCGCGCACGACCCGCACCCGCCCTGCGAGCGGCAGCTCGACGCCCTGGCGCGCCTTGAAGCTGGCGCGCGCCAGGAGCGGCCAGTCCGCGATGCCTTGCGGCGGCTCGTTGTAGGTGAGGAATGCCGTCGTCTCCGTCAGGCCGTAGAAGTGGTGCACCGTCCAGCCGAGCTCGTCCTCGACGCGCCGGATCACGGCGGCGGGCGGCGCGGCGCCGGCGGTGGCGATCCTGAGCCCCTTGGGCGGCGGCTCCTCGCCGGCGGCAGCGAGCAGCATGGTCAGCACCGTCGGCGCCGCGCAGAGCATCGTGACGCCGTGCAGGCGGATTCTGCGCAGGGCGTCGCGGGGTTCGACAGCGGGCAGGGGGACGTTCGCTGCTCCGACGGCCAGGGTGGCCCAGACGAAGCCCCAGCCGTTCGCATGGAACATCGGTGCGACGTGCAGGTGGACGTCCTCGGGCCTCGGCTGCATCGCGAGCAGCATGTTCACCGTGTTGATGAAGGCGTTGCGGTGCGTCAGGCGCACGCCCTTGGGGCGCGCCGTCGTGCCGCTCGTGTAGTTGAGCGACAGCACGGCGTCCTCCGCGACGGCCTCGGGGTCGAAGGGGAGCCCCGGGCCCTTGGCCAGGAGATCGTCGTAGCTGGGGAAGCCGGCGATCTCGCCGCGCTGGATGATCACGTCGAGCTCCGGGAACTCCGGCAGGATCTCCGCGACGCGCGGGTGGCAGCTCAGATCCAGGAGAAGCAGGCGGCTGCCCGAGTGGTTCAGGATGTAGCGGTACTCGTCCGGGCCGAGCCGGGTGTTGAGGGGAACCAGGATGGCACCTGTGCGCGGCACGGCGCTGTAGCACTCGAGGGACTCGAGGGTGTTCGGCGCCAGCAGGGCCACGCGGTCGCCGGGGATCACGCCGCGCCGCACGAGAGCCCCCGAGAGGAGCTCGAGGCGCTGGCCGAAGGCGCTGTAGCTCAGCTGCCGGCCGTCGTCCAGGACCGCCGTGCGCTCCGGGTAGAGGCGCAGCCCGCGCGCTACGAGCGCCAGCGGCGAGAGGGGCACCTCCATGTTGTCACCTTCCGTCTGCGACATATGAAAGCCTTATGTCGCGAAGGCGGTGCCGGTGCATGGTGCCATGCCGCGGGCGCATTTCCCGCTCCGTCATAGGGTAGGGCGGAGGAGGGGGTGCCCGTGGCGGGAGAAGGCGGAGTTCTCTCGGAGCTCACCCTTAGGGACCTGCGGCGCGTGGCGGACATCGAGGCAGACGTGTTTCCGGAACCCTTGGACCTGACGTCGCTCGAGAAGCTCTTCCACGATCCCTCGGTATGCTATCTCGCGATCCGCGAGGAGGGGCGCCTCGCCGCATACTTCGGCTTCCAGGTCTGCGGCCCGACGGCGCACGTGATCAGCAACGCCACGGACCCGGCCTTTCGCCGGCGCGGCTACGGCGGCCGCATCCTGCAGGACGCCGAGACGTGGGCCGAAGCCATGGGCGCCCGCTGGTTCCTCGGCGAGGTGCGGGTGTCGAACGAACCCCAGCGCAAGGTGCTGCGGCGGATCGGCTGGCGGGAGATCGGCATGTGCCGCGCATTCTTCGGCAACGGCGAGGACGCCTACGTCGTCTTCCGCTGCTTCCGGGAAGGATCCTCGACGTGAGCCCGCGCGAGATGCCGCTTGAGGACCTCTTTTCGGGCGGCGAAGGCATGGCGTTCGGCAGCTGGCAGGATATCCGGGTGCGGGGCTTCAGCATCGACTCCCGCCGCACGCATCCCGGCGATCTCTTCGTCGGCCTGCCCGGCGGCGCGACGCACGGCGGGCTCTACGCGCAGGAGGCCCAGCGGCGCGGCGCCGCGGCCCTCGTGCTGCCGCCAGGCAGCGTGCCGCCGGAGGGCTCCGCGGGGCTCTGGCACGACCGCCCGTTTACGGTGCTCGCCCGGGCGGCCCTGCGCTTTTACGGCGATCCCGCGCAGCGCATGACGGTGGTGGGGGTCACGGGCACGAACGGCAAGACGACGACCGCCCTCCTTGTCGCGCACCTCCTCGCGGCGGCGGGCAGGAGCTGTGCCTACTGGACGACGACACTCGTCCGCTTGCCCGACGCGGCCTTCCGCCCGCAGTGGACCACGCCGCCGGCACACGAGCTGCAGCGCTTCCTGCGCGCGGCCCTTGACCGCGGGCACGACCACGCGGTGCTGGAGGTGTCGTCGCACGCCGTGCGCCAGGAGCGCATCGCCGGGGTGCGCTTCGCGGTGGGCGTCGCGACGAACTTCTCGCCGGACCACCTCGACTTCCATCCGACCGTCGAGGACTACTACGACGCGAAGCGCGATTTCATCCGCCGCCTGCCGGCGGGCGCTGCGGCGGTGCTCTCGGCGGACGACCCGCGGGTGCTGGCCATGGGCGACGGGGTGGCGGCCGACGTCGTCAGCTTCGGCTTTGCCAAAGCGGCCCAGGTGCGCCTGCGGGACCTCGCGCAGGAGGAGGGCAGGCTCAGGGGGACGCTTGTCGTGCAGCGCGAGGATCTGGCGGAGGAGGGGCCCTTCGACTTCCTGCTGCCGATGCCGGGCAGGCACAACGGCCTCAACGCGGCTGCGGCGTTCGCCACTGCCTTGCGCCTGGGGGTGCCGGCGGCGACGGCGGCCGAGGCCCTCTCCAGCTTCCAGGCGCCGCCGCGCCGGCTCGAGCGCCAGGAGGTCGGGCCGTACCTCATCTACAACGACGTGGCCATGAACGAGGCGAGCTACCACGCGGTGCTGCGCACGGTGCGCGACCTCGGGCCCGAGCAGGTGGTGGTGGTCTGCGCCCTGCGCGGCAACCGCGGCGCGGCGGTGAACGCGCGCATCGCACGCATCCTCGCGGCGTGGGAGCCGGAGCTCCGCTACGCGCCCCTGATCGTCAGCGAGAGCCAGAGCGATCTCAGGGAGTACGCGGTGGACTATGCGGTGCGCCCCGAGGAGATCGCCGCCTTCAGCGAGGAGGCGGCCGCGGGCGGGCTAGGTCTCTCGCGCCACGCGGAACTGCCCGGGGCCATCGTGGAGGCGGTGGAGCGCCTGCGGCCGGGCGGTGTGCTGCTGCTGCTCGGGACGTTCGGCATGGACCGCGGCCCAGCCATCGCACGGGAGCTCCTGCGCAGGCGCCTCGGCCTGCCGGACGAGGCGAAGGAGGGCTATCTCGAGCCGCATGAGGCGGAATACTAGCAGCACGTTCCGCGCGAGCCAGCCCCTGCTTTGTAGGCTCGATGGCGTCTTCATGTCCGGCGTGTCCGTGGACACAAGAACCCATGCATGACCTGTGCATGGGTAGGTGACGTGTCCAGCGTGATGTAAAAAGGTTGGGGTCCGGGCTACGATGAGGTTGCTAAGACACCCATCGACGAGGCCCGGACCTTATGAACTTGGAGGGATCAACCTGAGTCTCCTCGATGACGTCCTCACAGAGAACGCACGATTTGTACTCGACCAGGGGCGCCAGATCACGAAGACCCCTGCGAAGAAGATTGCGCTCTTCACATGCATGGATACGCGACTTGTCGAGTTCCTGGAGCCGGCCATGGGGATTCGGCGCGGGGATGCAAAGGTTGTCAAGAACGCTGGCAACACGTTGCTCGACCCGAATGGGGACGTGATTCGCTCCCTCGTCGTGGCTATCTTCGCGCTCGGGTGTGAGGAAGTCTTCGTCGTCGGACACCGGGACTGCGGGATGGCCCAGATCGATGATGCGGACCTCGAACAGAGGATGATCGAGCGAGGGGTTCCAAGGGAGGCGATCGCCGCGCTAGAGCCCAGCCTCAAGGTTTGGCTGGGAGTGTTTCACGATCCCGCCGCCAACGTCGTGCGGGTCGCCGAGATGATCCGGGCGAACCCCCTCATTCCGAGGAGCGTGCCCGTCCACGGGCTGATCTTCGATCCCTATACAGGAAGGATTGAGCTGCTCTCGAGCGGTTATGCGGAACCCGTTCGCTGATTGCGGGCCTGCCTCGCCCCGTTGCCGGGTTAAGAAGGCGGCCGAGGTCTTCATCGCCCGCTACGAGCGCCAGTTTCCATCCGCGGTGCGCAGCTTCACCGACGATTTGCCGGCCAGCTTAGTGCACCTGCAGCTCCCGGCGGCCCACCGCAAGTTCGTCAGCACCACGAACCTCATCGACCGCAGCTTCGAGGAGGAGCGCCGAGGCACCAAGACGATTCCCCGGTTCTTCGATGAGCACAGCGCCCTCACACTCGTCTTCGGCGCCCTGACCCGCGCGACTGCCAGGTGTCAGCGCATCCGCATCACCGATGTTGAACAGCACCAGATCACTCACTCGCGCCAGCAGCTCGGCCTCGAGCCGACACCGCAACCGCCTGAAGGCAAGCAGGAACCGAAACCAGAGCGCCGCTGCGTCCGAGGCAGCCTAATCGCTTTTACAGCACCTCAGAGACACGACCCGCATGGGTTCTACTGTCTATTTGGCGGAATTATGGTCGGGAGGTGGATCCTGCGGGCGACCGCCACCGACAAGGTATAGGCCCACGCCGAACCCCGCACTCATCGCTGTTGCCATTGGCCGGCCAACGCGCCACCGGTGACAACGGGCAACTTGGGCCTGCTCGCCGACCGCGACTTCCCTACGGCTATGCGGTCTAAGGCTACGCCTTCGCCGTCGCGGGGCGTCGGGCGGCAGGAGGATGTGCAGAACGTCGTGCTGCCGTTTGTGCTGGTCCTCGTCGGCGCATTCGGGCTCACCTACGCGATGATCGCTGATCCAAACAGCCTCGTGCTTGAGATCATCTCGCTCCTGCGGCCCTTCGCGCCGATCCTTATGCCCCGCGCCTGCCCGTCTGGGCCGAGGTGCGGCTCGCGGCCGGGATCTACGCAACGGCGCTCATGCAGAGCGGCCCACGCCTGACGTGGCGATCCGCCTTCAGGCTTCCCAAAAGCTGATATGGGGCGGGGAGCCGCTGGATCCCTCGCCTGACAGGACCTCAGGCGAGGGAGCTCCTCTGGCGCTCCTTGTCCTGGTACATGCGCTGGTCGGCGATCTCGAACAGGCGATCGCAGGTCTGGGCGTCACGCGGATGGCTGACGCTGCCGATCGAGAGCGAGAGGAAGATGGGGAGATCCTCGGCTACCGGCTCGGCCTGCACCGACTGCCTGATCCTCGCCGCCACTTCGGCCGCCCCGTCCTCGCCCGTGTCGGGCAGCAGGACCGCGAACTCGTCGCCGCCGTAACGGAAGGCGAGGTCCCGGGTTCTGAGGCAGGCCGCGAGGCGCCTGGCCAAGGTGCTGAGGCAGATGTCGCCCACCGTGTGGCCGTACAAGTCATTCACCTGCTTGAAGCCGTTCAGGTCGAGGACGAGCAGTGAGAACGGCTCGTCGCTATCGCCGCACAGGCTGTGCAGGACGGTGTGGAACTGGGTGTGGTTGTAAAGGCCTGTGAGACCGTCGTGCGCGGAACGATCGGCGAGCTGCCTGTTCAGGCGCACGACGGTCAGACGCTCCGAGCGCAGCCGGTGCGCCAGGATCCCCATGGATACGCTCGGCACGGCGATGAACGCGGCGACGAAGAGCCTGAGGTCCAGGTCGGTCAGGCGCACGCCGCCGTGGGCGTCGGGCGCGAGGTAGACGACGAGAGCCGACGCGATCGCCGCCGCGATGCTGCCGCGGATGCCGCCGAAGTAGGCGAGGAGCGCGGCCGGCACAAGGAGCAGCGTCCACGAGAACTCTCGCCAGTGCGCGGGGACGGCCTGGTGCAGCAGGACCGCCGCGGCTGCCGCCACGAGGCCAGTGGCGAGGGCTGCGATGCGCTCGGCGCGATGATGTACCATTGCTGTTCCTCCTCGGGGGTCTGGGGTCAGGCGGCCGAGGGAAAGGAGAATTCGCGCTGTCATGGATGGATGCCTGCACATTCGTCCGCGAAAGTGTAGGGGGGATACACACCTGACGCGGCAGACCCGCACGGGTCTTGCCTGCCGGGGGGCGGAGCCCGCTTAGGAGGCCGGAACCTCGTCGGCCGGAGCGGCCCCGCTCCAGGTCAAGAGGTAGCTGTCCAGGTCCTCGACGAGCTCGTCCACGGGCGTCGCGGTCATCAGGTCCGCAAGCGTGCGGGCGATGTCGGGATCCCACTGGGAGCCTGCGCCCTGCCGCAGGACGTGGCAGGCCTCGCCGGTGCTGCGCCCCTGCCGGTAGGCGCGGTTGGTCGTCATGGCGTCGAAGGCGTCCGCGGCGGCCAGCAGCCTTGCGGCGAGCGGTATGTTCGGACCGCTGAGCCGCGCCGGGTAGCCGAGGCCGTCCCAGCGCTCGTGGTGGTGGAGCACGGCGGGAACGTAGGGCTCGTAGCCGGGCACCTGCGAGATGACCGAGACGCCGATCTCGGGGTGGCGGCGCATCTCGGCCCAGTCGTCCTCCGTGAGCGGGCCGGGCTTCAGCAGGATTGCGTCCGGGAGGGCGATCTTGCCCACATCGTGCAGGATGCCGGCGATGCGCAGATTGTCGGCCTCCTCGCGGGCGCCCGTCGCCTGCGCGAGGTGCCCTGCGATCGCGGCGACGCGCCGCGAGTGGCCGGAGGTGTACGGATCGCGGTGCTCGAGCATGTGGACGAGCGCGTGCAGAGTGCCGAAGTGGGCGCGCTCCAGGGCGTCTCCCCGCCGCTTCAGCTCCTCGTAGCTCGCCTGCCGGCCGTGTGCGCGCTCGAGCGCCAGCGTCACGTGTCGGCCGAGGTTGTCGACGAGGTCCTGGTCCGCCCAACGCGGGTTGACGAGCCCGACCTTGTAGACGTGGTCCTGGATCTCGCTGCGGATCTGGAGCACCTGCGGGCTTGCCCGGAGCTCCGACCAGCCCGACGCCAGGTTCCCCGTGGACGCCACGAGCCGTGGCTCCTGGCGCTCGTTCTCGTAGACGAAGATCCCGTCGGCCCGCGTGATCCTGGCGGTCTGGTCGATCACGGTCTGGACGACGTCCTGCGGCTCATCGCCGCGGTGCAGGCCGTAGCAGATCTCGTTCACCGCCTCGAGCCGCGTGCGCAAGAAGGCCTGGCGCCAGGAGTAGTAGAGCGTGATGGCGGCCAGCACCGCCAGAACCACGACGTGGATGTAGAAGACTTCCCATTGCCGCAGGGTCATGCCGTCGACGTCAAGCGAGACGAACTCCAAGGCGAGCGAGATGGCGGCGGCGGCAATGCCGTAGCTCAGCCCCGAGTAGGCGAGGGCGAACACGACGGCCACGAAGTAGAGCTCGCTGAAGCGGCTCGTCGCGGCCCCCGTCAGATGGTTCAGCAGGAACACGACCAGCAGGCTCGGCAGGATCGTGACGAAGAAGTTGCGCCTCGGACTGAAACCGCCGCTGCGGTAGACGATCACGCCCCCTAGGAAGCCGAAGAGCAGCAGCAGGGCGCTGTAGACAAGTTCGGGGCGCGGGGTGCGCAGCAGGACCACTGGCGCGAGGAGGAGGGTCATGAAGACCGTGATGACGGCACCGACCCTAAACTCCTGGACCCTGGCGGACAACGGCTGACGCATGGCCCGCTCACCCCATCTTGCGTGGACGTGTGGAACGCGGGTTCTCAGGCGGCGCGTCGCGGGTTTCGCCGAGTCCCCCACCCGCGGGAGGGCCAAGGCCGCATCCCGCAGGTGCGGGGCGTGTCGCGGATCCTTACGCCACCTTGAACCGGGCGACGGCGTCCCGAAGCTCGCCTGCGAGCCTTGAGAGACCGTCGGCCGACGCCGCGATCTCCTCGGCCGACGCCGACATCTCCTCGACGGACGCCGACACCTCCTCGGCCGAAGCACCCGTCTCCTGCGAGATCGCGGCGACCTGCGAGACCGCGTCGACGACCTGGCCGCTCGAGGCGGCCATCTCTTCCGCGGAGGCGCTGTTCTCCTCTGTGATCGACGACACCGAGACCATGCGCTCCGCGGCCTGCTTCGCAGTCTCCACCACCCGGCGCCCGGCCTCCGTGACCTCACGCACCTGCTGGCTCGTCTGCCCGGTCGCCTCCAGGATCTCGCGCAAGGCGGCGCCTGCGCGATCGCCGAGGGCCTTGCCGCGCTCCACCTCGCGCGCCCCCTCCTCAGTGGCGGCGAGGGCCTCGTGCGTCTCCTGCTGCATGCCGCGGATCAGGCTCTCGATCTCCATGGCCGCCGTCTTGACGCGATCGGCAAGGGCCCGCACCTCTTCCGCCACCACGGCGAAGCCCCTGCCGTGGTCGCCGGCGCGTGCCGCCTCGATCGCTGCGTTGAGGGCCAGAAGATTCGTCTGCCCGGCGATGTCGCTGATGACCTGGATGATCTCGTCGATCTGGCGCGAACTCTCGCCCAGCCTGCCCACCTTTTCGGTGGCGTTGAACACGGAGGTGTGGATCTCGGCCATGGCCTTCACCGCCTCGCCGATCGCCTGGCCGCCGCTCTCCGCCGCCTGCAGGGTGAGATCCGCGTGGCCGGCGACCGCGTCGACGTCCTGCACCATGGCCGACACCTGCCGGCTCGCCTCGCCCATCAGATCCGAAGCCTGCTCGGTCTCCAGGGCCTGCGCCTGCGCTCCCTTGGCGATCTGGTCCACCGCCTGGCGCAGTTCCTGCATCGCCTGCGCGCCGCCGGATGCGTGAGCGGCCTGCTGCACCGCCCCCTGGGCAACCTGCGTGACCGCCACCGAGACCTGCTGGGCGACGGTGGCCGTCTGCCCTGCGGCCTCGGTGAGCTGGCGGCTCGCGCTGTTCACCTGTTCGCTCATGCGGTGGATGCCGCCGATCACACCTTGCAGGGCCTGCAGCATCTTGTTGCTCGCCCTGGAGAGGGATGCCACCTCGTCCCTGCCCGTGACCGGCAGCGGCGGCACGGTGAGATCGCCGTCGGCGACCCGCTCCAACACCGCCACCGCCCGGCTCAGGGGACCGACGATGGCCCGGCTGATCGCGACGCCGAGGAACGCGGCGAGCAGCGCGGCGAGGATCACCAGGACGAGCTGCAGCAGCTGCGTGCGCGAGGCCGACGCGTCGTTGCGCTGCGTCGCCTGGGCGTTCCTGTGGCTCTCCATGTTGAGGACGCTCTGGATCGCCGCATCGGCCTGGCTGCGGATGCCCGCGGAGCTCTCCATGAGCTTCAGAGCCTGCTTCGCGTGCCCTAACCGCGCAAGGGCTTCTTCCCGCTCCGTCAGGGCGACGGAGGCGAGCACGGCCTTGCGCATCGCCGCGAAGCTCTGCCGCTCCCTGCCGGGCGGGACGAGGCGCGCAGCGGCCGCGAGATCGCTCTTGAGCTTCATAAGGGCGGCGGCGTAGGTGCGGGACTGGCCGTCGAGCAGCTGTCCGCGCGCCTCCGCCTCCATCTGCCAGAGGCTGCGGTCCACGCGCAAGGTGTCGATCTGGAACGGCACCGAGACGGTGAGGGAGCTCTTGTAGGTCTGGTCCACCGAGCGGCTCGACACCATGCCGTAGACGAGCACCGAGACGAAGATCACGAGGAAGAGGCCTGCGAGCGCGAGGATCTTGGTGCCGATGCGCAGGTTGGCGAGCGACCATCTGCTCATGATGGGTTGCCTCCTTGGAGTGCGGTTGTCGGCGGTATAGAATTTTAAACTTATGATCTTAATTCCATAAAGGTCCTATGTTCACCTCCCATATGGTGAGAATGCACTAATATTCACAAACCATCGTCAATGGCAAGGAATGGCACGAAGTGTCGCCATTGCCGGATCGCACGCGCATGCGTCTGGACCATGCGTCAAAGGAAAGGGCCATCCGGCATACGCCGAATGGCATAGTTCTAAAAGTATGCATGCCAGGGAAGGCGACATCAATAGTGGAAGACGTATACCAGAACGGCGGAGGCACGGACAGAGATAAGAAAATGGAATCCCCTCGTATATGCAAGACCTGATGAACACCCGCGTACGCAGACAAGGAGCTCCCGGAGGGTGTATCGCCTCCGGGAGCTCCCGCGGTCAGTTGTCGCCCTTGAGAGAGGTCAGTCGCGCGTCATCGCCTTCTGCACGCGCGCCGGCCTGAGGGGAAGCTCGCGCACGCGCGCGCCGGTCGCGGCGCACACCGCGTTCGCGATCGCGGCGGCGATCGGTACCGAGCCCGGCTCGCCGATGCCGGTCGAGGGGGTGTCGGGTGCACCGACGAACTGTACCTCGATGCGCTGCGGAGCGTCGCGGAAGGTGGCGATCGGGTAGTCGCGCCAGCCGCCTGTCGCGATGCGGCCGTCCGCCACCTTGGTCTCCTCGAAGAGCGTCCAGCTCATCGCCTGCACGATGCCGCCCTCGACCTGGCTCCGGGCGCTGTCGGGGTGGACGATGCGGCCGGCGTCGACCGCGGCGAACACCCGCCCCAGCTTCACCTTGCCGCCGGCGGAGACGAACACCTCCGCCACCTCGGCGCAGTACGTGCCGTGGTAGATCGTGGCCGCGAGGCCGAAGCCGTGCCCGTCGCCCTGCGACCGGTCGGCCCAGTGCGACATCTCGGCGACCGCCTCGAGCACCCTGCGCAGGCGCGGGTCCGACGCGTGCCTGAGGCGCAGCGCGAGGGGATCCTCCCCCGCGGCCAGGGCCAGCTCGTCGAGGAACGATTCGCTCGCGAAGACGTTCGGCGCCGCGGCGAGCGAGCGGAAGGCGGAGGTCTGGATCGCCGCAGGCTCCACCGTGAGGTCGACCGCCATGGCGCCGAGATCGTAGGGCGGGACGGCGTTGCGCCCGGAGGTCATGCCGGCCACCTCCGGCGGCACGCGGCCGCTGCCGTAGATGTGGGGATTGGTGCGCACCGCGGCGCGGTAGGCGACGACGCGCCCGTCAGGGGCCACCGCCCCTTCCAGCCTACAGTCGAGCCACGGCCGCATGGCCGAGCGCTGGAACTCCTCGGCCCTGGTCCACTCGACCAGCACCGGCCGCCTCGCGGCCTGCGACAGACGCACGGCGTCGATCGCCGCAATGCCCCAGCCGCCGCCGCCGTACATGCCGCTCATCTGCTGCGGGTGGACGTGGACGTCCTTGGCCTCGAGTCCGAGGATGGCGGCGGCCTCGTCGCGCAGGCCGAAGGGGCGCTGGGTCGCGACGTAGAGGTCCGCACCGTCCGCGCGCACGTCGGCCGCCGCGGCGCTCGGCAGGATGGAGGCGTGCGCGATGTGCGGCGTGTGGTAGGTGGCCTCGAGGCGCACCTTGCCGGCGGCGAGGGCCGCGTCGACGCCGGGATCCTTGCGCAGCTCGGCCTGCAGCAGAGGCTCCCCGCCCGCCTCGGGCTCGCTCCATGTCGCCTCGAGCGACTGCACCGCCTGGAGCGCCTGCTCGCGGCGCTCTGCGACGACGCCCACGAAGTCTCCCTGGCGGAACACGTCCACGACGCCGGGGATGGTCCGCGCGGCCGCGTCGTCGAGGCGCAAGAGGTGCGCCCCGGTCCTGGGGGGCGGCAGCACATGGCCGCGCAGCATGCCCGCAAGACGCACGTCGTGCGGGTAGCGGGCCGTGCCGAGCACGAGCGCCCGCGCCTCGACGCGGTCCGCCTCGGGCGGGAAGTCCGGGCCGGGTGCGAAGCTGAGAGCGCTTGCGGGGGGCAGTTCCCCCGCGAGTGGAGCTTCGGCCGCGAGCTCGCTGTACGAGGCGGTGCGCCCGTCCGGTGTCCGGAAGAGGCCGCCGTCCGCGACGAGGGCTTCGGCCGGAGCGCCGAGGCGGCCTGCGGCCCTCTCCCGCAGCAACTGGAAGGCGTAGGCGGCCGCGAGGCGCAGCGCGCTTCCATCGGTGGCGGTAGACTGGCTGCCGAAGGTGCCCATGTCCCAAGGCACGACGTCCGTCTCGCCGAGTTCCACCCGCACGGCTTCCTCCGGCAGGCGCAGCTCGTGCGCGACGATGCGGCGAAAGCCCGTGCGGATGCCCTGCCCGTACTCCACCTTGCCCGAGCGGGCGATGACCTGACCGCCCTCCGTGATGACGATGCGACGCTCAAGGCGCTCCGACGGGCGCTCGCCCCAGCCTCCAGGCCTTGCGCGGCTCACTTCGCGGCCTCCTCGACGGCGTGGACGATGCGGCCGTAGACGCCGCAGCGGCAGAGGTGGCCGGAGAGCGCCTCGCGGATCTCCTCCTCGCCCGGGTGGGGATTCTCTTCGAGCAGGGCGACCGCGGAGATCAGCATGCCGGAGGTACAGGCCCCGCACTGCATGGCGTCCTCCTTGAGAAAGGCCTCTTGCACCGGGTGCAGCTTGCCGTCCGACGCGAGCCCCTCGACCGTGACGATGCGGTGGCCCACCGCCTCGTCGACCGGCATGGTGCAGGACGCGACGGCCGATCCGTCGAGCAGCACGTAGCAGGCGCCGCAGCTGCCGTGGCCGCATCCGAGGCGCGTCGCGGTGAGGCCGAGGTCGTCGCGCAGGACCGAGGTGAGCGAGGTGCCGGCCGGCACGTCCACGGTCTCATGCCGTCCGTTGACCAGGAGCTCGTAAGGCACTTCCTGTCCCTTCCTTTCTGTCCCCGGGTGTCTCCCGGGCTAGGCGCCGTGTTCCGCCTGCGGGCGCCGCCCCACGCCGCGCAGGGCCGACAGGACGGCCGCCACGATGAGCGCGGCCACCGAGGCCACGAGGGAGGCGTGGATGCCGCGCAGGAAGGCGGCGCCGGCCGGTCCGGAGACCACCGCGTTGCCGACGAAGATGGCGAACGCCAGCCCGCGCGAGAGGGCGTGCGCCGCCACCAGCAGGGCCGTGGAGAACGAGAAGACCATGCCGACGTTCGCGAACGTGCGCAGCATGCCCGACGCAACACCGAAGACCTTCCTCGGCGCGGCCTTCATGACGGCGGCGTTGTTGGCGGGGAAGAAGCCGCCGCTGCCGAGGCCGTTGACGATGCTGATGGCGCTCACCACCCAGAGCGGTGTGGTGAGGCCGAGGCCGATGTAGAGCAGCATGGCGACGACCTGGATCGCGAGGCCGACGGTGGCGGGGATCACCGGGCCGAGGCGGTCGGCGAGGCGGCCGGCGATCGGGCCCGTGACGCTGCCGACGAGGTAGCCCGGCACCAGGAGGAGGGCGCCGTCGAGCGGCGAGAGCCCCCGGACGCCCTGCAGGTACATCGTGATCAGGAAGAGCACCGCGAAGTTGGCGAGGCCCTGGAAGAAGCTTGCGAGGAAGGACGGCGTCAGGGTGGGCACGCGAAACAGCGAGAGCGGCACCATCGGGTCCTTGGACCGGCTCTCGATCCAGCCGAACAGCAGGAGCAGGAGGACGCCCGCGGCGAGCCAGAGCGCGATGTGGAGGTCGAAGGCGGCGGTCGTCAGCTGCACCATGGCCCAGAGCAGCGAGAAGAGGGCGGCGCCGAGGGTCGCCATGCCGGGGAGGTCCAGATCGCGGTGCTGATAGCCGTGGTCCGAGGGCAGGGAGCGCAGGGCGAGCACGAGCGCCAGGGCGCCGATCGGCACGTTGATCCAGAAGATCCAGCGCCACGAGAGGTAGGTGACGAGGAGGCCGCCGGCGAGGATGCCCAGCACCGCGCCCACGTTCCAGCCGATCGAGGTGTAGCCGTAGGCCCGGCCGCGCTGGTTCGGCGGGAAGATGTCGGCGATGATCGCGCCGCTGTTGGCTGAGATGAACGCGCCGCCGACGCCCTGCAGCAGGCGGAAGACGACGATCGAGGCTTCGTTCCACGAGAGCGCGCAAAGGGCGGAGCCGACGACGAAGATCAGAAAGCCCCCTTCGTACATGCGCACGCGCCCGAACATGTCCCCGAGCCGTCCCACCTGCGTCGCCAGGAGGGTGATGACGAGAAGGTATCCGAGCACGACGCAGACGACGGAGGCGAAGCCGACGTTGAGGTCCTGGCGCATCACGGGCAGGGCCAGGATCACGATGGTCGTGTCCACGGCGGCGATCAGCACGCCGATCATGATGACGAGGAGGGCGACTCCCGTGCGGGTGCTGGGCTGAGCTTCGGGCAACGGCGAAACCTCCTGGCTTGGCACCGCTCGGGTGCCGCGATATCTGCAAAGGAAACAGGGTCTGACGTCAGGGTTTGGCTGGCGGGGCCTGCCTGAGCAGGCCGAGGGCGTCCTCGTGCCAGCGCAGTTCCGCCGAGAGCAGCGTCTCCTGGCGATGGAACACCGCCAGGGCCACGGGACTCAGCTCCTCCTGCAGGCGCATGCGTTCCGACGTCAGCTGCTCCAGCATGGCCCTGATCTGCTGCTCTCTCAGGCGCAGGAGCTCCATCGTCTCGCGCGGGTCCACCCTGCCGCCGAACAGAAGGCCCACCCCGAGCGGGTCTGGCTGGCTGCGCAGGTCGCGCAGCGCGGACTCCCGCAGGATGGCGAGTTCGCGCTCGCCCTCCGGCGTGATGCGGTAGACGGTGCGCAGCGGCCGCTTGCCCGCCTGCTCGCAGCGGTCGACGGCGATCAGGCCATCGCGCTCCAGAAGGTGCAGCTCGCGGTGCAGGGCGCCGACGCTGACGCCGCCCCAGCGCTCCACCGACACCTTTTCGGCGCGACGCCGGATCGCGTGGCCGTGCAGCGGACCTTCGGACGAGAGGATGCCAAGGGCCACCAGGCGATTGAGGTTCATGTGGATAGTTTACACGAGACTAGTCTCACGTTGTCAATTGAGACGAGCAAACACATGCTCACCCAGGGCCGGCCTCTGGGACCCCGGCCAAGCGATACATGATGCTGCAGGGACCTGTGTCGGCCGCGGCCGACTTCCTCAGATGCTGTGCCCGAACGCCTCGAGCGCCGCGATGACGTCCTGCACCGCGTCTTTCAAGGCGTCGACATGGGGACGCGCCGCCTGCGCACCGCCGCGTTCGTAGGCCTCGATCGCAACCTTGGCGATGCGGTGCGCCTCGCGGTGGGGCCGGTCGATGGCCTGGAAGGCGGGCTGGCCGCCAAACTTCTGGCCGGCCTCGCCGAGCAGCCACCTGCCGAGGAGGCAGGCCTCGGGGCTGCCGGCGTCCGCCGGCGTCAGACGGACCTTGCCCTGCATCATCGCCTGGATGCGGTGCTGCCAGAGAAGGTGATCCGTGACGCGCAGGGCCACCGACTGCCGATCGCTGCGCGGCAAAGCGTGGGTCCGGCTTGAAGGCGAACGGAATGCGCTGGTTGAAGCGCATGTACTCGGCGATCACCAGGGCGTCCAGGCGATCCGTCTTCGGCAGGTCGCCGAAAGACTGCTTGAATGCCTTGATCCGGCTGGGGTTGATCAACGCCACCTTGAGATCGAAGCGCTCGAGCTCCGGCGCTGCGTAGAGATGGTGGAAGAGATGCCACCAGTAGAGGTTCGTCGCCTCCATGCCGACGCGAATCTCAGTGCAGTCGCGATCCTCGGCGACATCGACCAGCCGCTCGATCAGGGACTTGCCACCCTGCGGTGTATTGCCGACGCGCATGCGCGCGAGACGAGCGCCATCGACGCCGAGGAACTGGATGGTATGATCGTCACGGCTGACGTCCACACCGACGAACATGCTCCCGGTCATCTGATCACCTCACTTCCCCCGGGTGGTGGGCTCCTGCCTGGAGATGCCCCGGAGACGCGGGTCGACGTCCTCGTTCATCAGAACTCGCCCACCGCGGCGAGTGCACCCCCTGTGTGCTCAGACAGGGACCGTCGGCGGGGGCACAATCTGCGGTCAGTCGTTTCGTCCCACGTCCCGAGGCGGCAATCTAACCAAGCGTTGTCCGACTTCGTCGGTACGCGGGCAATGTCAGTCTCTCCCCAGGCGTTCACCCGAGACCGAGTGTAGCCCCAAGCCATCTCCAGCAGAGAGTCCTCCGAGTGCCTCCCGAACCACCAAAAGGTAAAGGTCCGGGACAACTCCCGAAACCTTTTATACGAGGCATACCTAATTGGTTTAACGCTACGTCCGGTTGTCATGGGTCGAGTGGTCAAATGGCATAGCGGCGCCTGCCTTGCTTGGACAGGGAAGGCCTCCACCCCGCCACATGCGGGATGGAGGCCTGAATGGGGGCTGGGCGCAATCGGATCAGGCCCTGCCGTAGACGTCCTGGACGCGTATGACGTCGTCGAGCTCCGGAGTCGACACCTCGAGCACCGACAGGTCGACCTGCGCCGTCAGGCGGTGCAGGGTACCCGGCAGGATCGTGACGGTGCTGCCGGGGCTGATCGCGCGCGGCTGCCCGTCGATCTCGAGCGTGCCTGCGCCGGCGAGCACCCACATCGACTCCATCTTGCGCTCGTGGTACTGGAGGCTGAGGCTGTGGCCCGCCCGCACGAACAGCAGCTTGCCGGCGTAGCGGTCCGTTTCGGCCCAGATGTACTCCGCGCCCCAGGGCTTCTCGACGACACGGGCGTCCTGGGGGATGAACGGCGTTCCGTCCACCTTGGGCGGCCGTACGAGCGCCGACGCCTCGAGCGTCGCCACAAGGCTGCCCGCGGGCGTCGAGCAGACGATCATGTCCTCGGCGCCCAGCACCTGCAGCGGCGGCGCGCCGGGCTCCCGCCACTCGAAGGCGGCGCCGACCGCCGCCTCGTTGCCGCGGCTGCTCCGGTGGTAGCGGACGAACTCGGGCCAGTTGCCGAGGTCGCTCCAGCCGGCGTCGCAGGGCACGACGCGCAAATCGGTGGCGCGCTCCAGCACCGCCCGGTCGAAGGGCATGCGGACGGCGTGCTCGTAGGCCTCTGCGAGGCCTGCGTCGCCTGCGCGCATGGCCTTGGCCGCCTCCCTCGCGGACTGGTGCAGGCTCGGGGCGACGATCTCCGCCGTCGCCAGGAGCGAGCGGACGTCACCGATGAAGACGCCCATGTTCCAGAGCGCCCCGGACTGCACGAGCTCCTCCGCGAGCGCCGCATCCGGCTTCTCGACGAAGCGGTCCACGGTGCGCGGCCCGGCTTCGTCGCCCTCAGGCACGATGTAGCCGAACTCCTGGCGCGGGCCGCTGGGCACGGCGCCGAGGAGGCAGATGCCGTCGCCTTCCGCGGCCAGCTCCACGGCCTCCCGGGCGGCGGCGGCGAAGGCGTCCTCGTCGCGCATGACGTGGTCGGCGGGGAGGATGGCGAGCACGGCGTCAGGGTAGTCCAAAGCGATGGCATGCGCGGCCGTGAGCGCGGCCATGCCCGTGTCGCGGCGCATCGGCTCGCCCAGGAACTGCCCTTGGTCAAGCTCGGGCAGGGCCGCGAGCATCGCCTGGCGGTCGACGTCGACGGCGATCAGATAGACGTGGTCGGGAGCGTCGGCGATGCGCAGCGCGCGCTGGTAGGCGCGGCCCAGAAGCGTTTCGCCTTCGATGGTGACGAGAGGCTTCGGGTGGCCGGGACGCGACAGCGGCCAGAGCCGCTCGCCGGGACCGCCTGCCATGATCACGGAAATGACGGGCCTCCGTGTGTCCAAGAAGCAGATCGCCTCGCTTCTCGATTCTGGAATGGCCAACACCTGCTGGGATCCGGATGCATTGTAGCCGCTGGCCCGTTGGTGGTCGATAGGCCC
The DNA here is from genome assembly GCA_021845645.1 of Bacillota bacterium. Next base: position 10,898 of record JAJZVM010000028.1, on the reverse strand, counting down.
GAGATGAATCTTTGCTGACCTGCCCCAGCCGGTCGCGGGCGGAAGACGCTGCGCCTTGCAAGGCTTGTCCCCAGGAGCCCACAGGCGATTGCGGCAGGGGACGTCGCGAGCGCGGTGCGGCACGCCCTTCCGGGCATCGGGCTCACCCGAACCTGTCGCATGGACAACGCCGTTCGCGCTCACGTAGACTGCAGGCATGAAGCTGGCTGATCACGGCCGTGCCATCAGCTTGTCGCGCTTTCTCCTGGCGGTGCGTGCGATCGCATGGCTTGCCGAGGCAGACAGCGTATGCCCCAGCGCGCTGATCGCCGACAGCGTGCACGCCCACGCCACGTTCCTCCGTCGCTTGTTTGCTCCGCTCGTGCGCAGCGGCGTGGCGGAAGTGCGGGAAGGCCGCATCGGCGGCTACGCCTTGGGGCGAGCACCCGACCAGATCACGCTTGCCGATATCTACCAGGCGACCAGGCACTTCGGCGAAGGGACGTTCGCGACGCAGGCGGACACAGGGTCGTGCGCGAGCGACCTGCCCATCGACCGAGCGCTCGAAGAGGTCATTCGCCTCGGCGAAGCTCACTTCACCGAGGTTCTGTCCAAGTACACGATCGCAGACCTGCTGCGCATGGCCTCGCCCCGGTCTTCGCGGTAGTGTGCAGGCGCCGCTCTCTGCTTGTGGTTAACTGTGCTTGACACTGACATAGTTTACTTCGAAACTATGCTTTGCATGAGCATGGTCGCGGGCCTGTTCGGGGGAGGAAATGCGGATGCATTGGCTTGTCTTTATTGTGGAGGGGTTGCTCACCGCTGCGTTCCTGATGGCTGGCTGGACGAAGGTTTCCGGATCGGAGATGCAGAGGAAGGCATTTGCGGACAGCTACCACTATCCGCTGGGACTCATGTACTTCATCGGCGCGATGGAGGTGCTCGGCGCCCTAGGCTTGCTCGTCGGTTACTGGGCACCGATCCTCGCCGTTCTGGCTGCCGCCGGACTTACCATCATCATGGTCGGGGCCGTCGCAACGCACCTGCGCGTGCGAGACACCGCGAGCCACATGTTGCCTGCGCTCGTCCTGCTGGTCCTCGTCCTGCTGGTCTTCTTCGGAAGACTTTCCTTCGGGATCTGAAGGCCGGTCCCGCAAGGTCGAGCCTGACATGGGCGGAGATGCCGGCGGCGAGCGACCGGGTGCGATCGGAAGGGGCGACAGGTGGCGCCGTGATGTCCGCGGACCAGGAGAAGCCGGCTCGCCAGTCGTGGCGGCGCATGTCCGCTGCGCAAGGCTGGATGCTGCCTCGCTCACTGGCGGCGTGGTGGCGGCTCAGGGGAACAGATCTCTGGCACTTGGCCGTGGCCAGAACGCTGCAGCGGGAACTGGCGCGGCACACGGTCACGCGCGACGAGCGCGAGGCGGACGTGCGGATGCATCGTTGCTGACCTGCACCAGCGGTGCGGGGCACGTCTGACCGCACCGCATCCTTTAACGAGAGCACAACGACTGCATTACTATTGTGTACACAGTGGCTACAAAGGTGATGAACGTGCGAGAGATCGGCATCCGGGAAGCCAAGGCGCGACTGAGTCACGTGCTGCATGACGTGCAGGCCGGAGCGGAGTGGCTGATCACCGACCGGGGCAAGCCTGTAGCCAGGATCGTGCCGGTTGGCGACGCACCTCTCACGCTAGACCAGCGTCTGAGGATTCTTGAAGAGAGAGGCGTCATCGAGCCTCCCCCTGGCGGCGCAGCGCCTATCGATGCCACAAGGCCGCTTCCCGTGGAACGAGGCCTGGCTCAGCGGCTTCTTCAGGAGGACCGTGATGGCGGGCACTGAAGCAGTCCTCTACGGGGACGCAGCGGTGCGTGAGATGGCAAGCGCCAGGGTTCACCTCATGTCGAGCCTGACATGGGAGGAGACGCAAGCGGTGATCGACCGGATGCGACGCATGGGGGCCGTGGCCTGCGCTGTGGTGACCGCAGCGCACGAGAGTTGGCTCGCCAGCCATGGCGGCGCATGTCCGCAGCGCCGGACTGAATGATGCCCCGCCCATTGGCGGCGCGCTGGCGCCTGCGGGGAGCGGGTGTTTGGCACCTGGCGGTGGCCAAGACGCTGCAGCGGGATCTGCCTGAGCTCACCATGGCCACCTACGATGCTGCGCTGCGCGCGGCGGCGATGGGCGAGGGACTCGCCACTTCACCGGCCGGGTGATCCCTTCAGGACACCGACAGGAAGGGTGCCGGCGGGTCAGGATGCCTGTGCCTGCCGTCTGCTTGACCGGCCATGAGGCACGGTCTATGCTGCAAAGGACGTTTGCCATCGTTGAGGGGGTATGGGCCATGGCCGAGAAGGAACTGACGCGCTGGGCGCGTGCGAAGTCGGCCGTGGCACCACCGTCCGCCTGAGAAGGGTTGGGGGCTTAGTGCCGCAGGCCGGCGTGCCTGCGGCTTTTTGATGCCCGTGTGCCGGCTGCGGCCGACGCTCGGGCCCTTGCCCCCAATCCTATCCGTCGGAGGGATCGCCCATTTTCGAAGATGACATCGCGGAATTCTTGGCCCGTGATTTGATCACGGACGTGCTCGGACCGCTCAAGTCCGGCAAGGAGGCGCAGGTCTTCGTCTGCCAGGCGCATCCGGCCACCGGCCACGACCTTCTCGCGGCCAAGGTCTACCGGCCCCGCGCGGAGCGGGGTTTCCGCGCCGAGGAGACATACCTCGAGGGGCGCGCGAGCCTGCGGCGGGGCCGCGCGCGCCGAAGCAGCGTCACCCGTGCCGTCGAGCGGCGCTCGGCGGCCGGCAAGGAACTTCTCTCGGAGATCTGGGTGCGGCGCGAGTTCGATGTGCTGCGCCGCCTGAGGGCGTGCGGCGTGCCGGTGCCCAAGGTGCTCGCCTGCACCAGGGGAGCCGTGCTGATGCAATACCTCGGGGATATCGAGGCCCCTGCGCCAAGGCTCGTTGCGACGGATCTCACCAGGGGCGAGGCGGAGTCGATGCGCGAGGGGCTCCTCGACGCCGTCGAGCGCTGTCTTAAAGAGGGTTTGATCCACGGCGACCTTTCGGCCTACAACGTGCTCGTCCACGAAGGCAGCCCGTACATCATCGACGTGCCGCAGGCGGTGGACGCGGCGGTTCACCCGGAGGCGGAGCGTCTCTTCCGGCGCGACGTGACGAACCTGACGCGCCACTTCGCCCGGTACGGCATTCCGGACGATGGCGAGGGGTGGGCGCGGCAGGTCTGGCGCCTCTACGAGACGGGCAGGCTTTGAGGCAGTGCGCTTCATGGCGTGGGATAGGGCCCTGGTGAAGGCAGCAGGCGACATGGGGTTGGACGCGCAAGGTCCCCAGACGTAACCAGGCCCGTGGTGCAGGAGACCTCTGCCGGGCGGTGGGGAACACTTCAGTCGACGGGTGCTCTAGCCTTTGCCGCGCGGTTCGCGGCGATTCGCGCATCCCGACTTGTGCAGCACGTTGCGGACTGGACTTCACCTTGTTGCGGCTGATCTGCAGGGCAACCGCAATGACCTGTCGGCATGCCCTGGGAGGTGAGCCAGTGGATGAGTGCCAGACGCAGGAATTCCTCGAGCCCGTCGCGCATGAGGGCCTCGTGCGCGCGGCGAGTTTGGGTCCCATTTGCCGTCGTCATGGCGGCGATCGGCTCGGCTGGATCGCGTGTCCGGGCGGCGGCAGTCCCCCGAGCGCACACAAACCTTAGGGGTAGCCTCAGAATCCGCTGCTAGGCTCGTGTCAGACACGACCTGCGAGGAGGCCGACCGTGCTCAGGACGCTCCACCCGATGATCGTCCACTTCCCGATCACCCTCTTCTACCTGACCGCATTGTTCGAGGGCCTCTACTTCGCGTTCCACAAGGACTGGCTCGCCCGCGCGGGCTACCTCCTCCTCACCCTGTCGATGGTCGCAGGCGTCGCGGCGGGCATCGCGGGGGCGATCTCCGAGAGCTATGTCGTGAGCCACATCTCCCCAGCCAGCCTGCACATCCTCTCGACGCACAAGAACTTCGCGGAGCTCTCGGTCTTCACATTCGGCGTCGCGTGGCTCTGGCGCACCGTGCTCGCCCTGCGCAAGTCCGTGCCTAGAGCGCCCGCTGCCCTGCTCTACTACCTCGTGGTGCTGCTGGGCGTCGCGCTCATCAGCTACACGGGGTTCCTGGGCGGCAGCCTCGTCTACGACCACGGCGTCGGCGTGCCGTAAGGAGAAACGGCCGGCGGCGGCGAAGTCTCACCAGACTGGGGGGACTTCCGCTTGGCGACGATCGAGGTACGGGAGCTGCGCACGCCCCAGGAGCTCGCCGAGGCGGTGCGGCTGCAGTTCGAGATCTGGGGCCCGAACGACGCGACGCCTGCGAACCAGCTCGTGATCTCCGTGAAGACGGGCGGCCACGTGCTCGGCGCGTTCGACGGCGATCGGCTCGTCTCGTTCGCCTACGGCTTCCCGGCCGTGGTGCAGGGGCAGGAACCGTGGATCGCCTCGCACATGCTCGCGACCCTGCCGGAATACGGCGGACGGGGCATCGGCCGCATGCTCAAGTGGCAGCAGCGGGCGTGGGCCCTCAGGCACGGCTTTCACCGCATCACATGGACGTTCGATCCTCTGGAGGCGCGCAACGCGCACCTCAATTTGAACCTGCTCGGGGCCGTGGCCAGGGACTACATCGTCGACTGCTACGGCCCGATGGAAGACAAGTTGAACCAGGGACTGCCTTCGGACCGCCTGATGGCCGACTGGCAGCTCGAGAGCCCGCGCGTGCTCGCGGCGGAGCGCGGCGAGCGGCCAAGGCCGGACGGGGCGCGGGTCCTGGTGCCGCGCGACTACCAGCGCCTGCGCAGGGAGGAGCCCGCACGTGCCTACGAGGAGCGCCTGCGGGTCAGGGAGGAGCTTGGGGCGCAGATGGCCCTGGGCAAGGCATGCATCGCCTTTGACCGCGAGAGCTCCGCGCTCGTGCTGGGATGAGACCGCGCGAGCCGGCCGGGGCCAAACGGCCACAGTGTGCCAAACGGACAGGACCAGATGGATAAATATCAGGACCGTATGGCGGGTACGTAGGTGCAGGAGATCCAGAGGTGCGCTCTGAAAATTATACTGACTTAGCTTAAAAAGGATAGAGCGCACTGCAACCGGTGGGGCATGACCTGCCTAGGCTTGGACAAGACCGGACGTGTGATGCGCAGGCGCGATCCTTTCGCGTGCGAAACCGCAGTGGTCCCTGAACCTGTGCCGGACATCGGGGAGGAAGCGTGGATGCAGCTGGAGACGGCGGCCTGGCGGCGTGTGATCGAGTTCGTGAACTTTCGGGACGAGGATCAGGCGATCTGTGCCGGCTTCCCGTGGCAGCTGTTGGCTCAGCGCGTGCCAGGACCGTTCTACGAGCGGGTGCAGGCCGTGCCCGAACTGGACCGGCTGGTGCGCGAGCACTCGAGCTACGAGCGCCTGCACGGCACCTTGGCCCAGTATGCGCGCCAGATGGGCGAGGATCCCCGTCTCGAGGCTGCGCGCGAGCGGATTTCCCGCATCGGTATGATGCATGCGCGCATCGGTCTCTCGACCGACTGGTACCTCGGGGCCTACCGCCTGCTTTGGGAGACCGCCTGGGCCATCGTCGACGAGACGACACCCGATCCCGCCCTGCGGGAACAGGTGAGAGGCGCCGTCGCCAAGCGGCTGACGCTCGACATGATCCTCGTCATCCTGGTCTATGATCTCGAGACGGCCGGCAAGCTGGCGTCCATGCAAGGCACCTTGCAGCAGCTCGCGGAGAGCCTCTCCGCCATGTCCGAGCAGACGAGCGCCGCCGCGTCGGAGTCTGCCGAGACGCTCAGGCGGCTGGCAGGCGAGAGCCTGAGGATTACGCGGGAGATGGAGGCGGTGGTCGCCGCGACCGCCTCGGGCACGACCGAGGTCGAAGGGGTCACCGTCGGCAGTGGGCACGCGATGGAGGCGATCCGCAGCGTGGAGACGGCGGCGCAGGAGATGGCGGCGCAGTCCCAGTTCGTCGTGAGCGCCGTGCAGACGATCGGCGAGATCGCCGCGCAGACCAACCTCTTGTCGCTCAACGCGGCCATCGAAGCCGCCCGGGCCGGGGAGGCGGGCAGGGGCTTCGCCGTCGTCGCGCAGGAGGTGCGCCGCCTCGCCGACCGCTCGAAGTCCTCGGCGTCAGATGCGCAGAAGCGCCTCTCGCAGTCGGCGCAGGCCACCGAGGCTCTGTCGGCGTCGGTGAGCGACGCGGCGCGGGCGGTCGAAGAGAATGTCGGGCTCCTGGCGCAGCCTGCGGGCCGCTTCCGCGACATCGCGGAGCGGGCGCAGACCGCGAAGTCCGTGACCGACATCGTCGTGGCCATGATGGAGCAGGTCGCGAACTCCGGCGAGCAGGTGCGCATCGCCGCTGGCGAGGTGGCGTCGTCCGCCATGCAGCTCGCGCAGCTCACCCAGCAGCTCGGCGGGATGATCCGCCGCTGACGCCTCCTGCTATGGAGGGGTCCGGGCCGGCGCTAGATATCGGGGATCCGGGGGATCTCGCATCGCAGGCGAGGTGAGGTCGAGAGGTGTGGCAGGAGTCTCTGTGTGAAATCCGAACCGTCTGGCAGCCGATCTACGACCTGCGGTCCGGCGCGGTATGGGGCTACGAGGCCCTGTCGCGCGGGCCGCAAGGGTCGCCGTGGGAGAGCGCGCCGGCGCTCTTCGAGCTGGCGCGGCTGCAACACGGCGAGCAGGCGCTCGAGGAGAAGATGCGCGGCACGGCGATGCGCAGCGCGGCGCGCGCGCTGCCGGGCGAAAGCACGCTCTTCATCAACACCGACCCGCGCTATCTCGGCATGCCCGTCGCTCCCCAAGGCGAGCCATGGCCCGTGGAGCGCACCATCCTCGAGATCTCCGAGCACTCGCCGCTCTTTGACCAGCCCGAGGCGCTCCAGGCGCAGATCGCGGCATGGCGCGCCCAGGGCTATCGCATCGCCCTCGACGACTTCGGCAGCGGCTACGCCGGCCACACGGCCCTGCTCGCGGTGCGGCCCGACGTCCTGAAGATCGACCGCCAGCTCGTGGTGGGGATCGACAAGGACGCGTGGCGCCAGGCCATCATCCTTTCGATCGTGCGCGTCGCCTCGGCGCTCGACATCTCCGTGATCGCGGAGGGAATCGAAACCGACGCGGAGCGGTCCGAGCTCGAGGCGATGGGCGTGTCGTACGGGCAGGGCTTTCTGCTCGGGAAGCCCGCGCCGACGCCTGCTCCCGCGAAGATCCTCGATACGTCCCAGGTCCCGGAGGACGAGGTGAAGCGGCTCCTCGCCGCGGCGATGCCGAACGCGGGCGCGGCGTACGCCGTCGACCGCCACCGGCGCATCACGCATTGGAGCGGCGAGGCGACCGCGCTCTCGGGCAGGGAGGGCGTCGTCGGCAAGACCTGCTGGCTGAGCGGGCTCGATCACCGCGATGCGTCAGGCGTCCGTCTCTGCTTCTTCGCCTGCCCGCTCGTCGAGACGATGCGGAGCGGTGAGCCGCACGCCGCGATCGTGTCCATGCGGACGGCGAGCGGCGAGCGGCGATGGATCGCGACGCGCGTGGAGCCGGTGCGGGATCGCCTGGGGACGGTCGTCGGGGCCATCGAGAAGTTCGCTCCCTCGCGTTCCACGCAGGCGGTCGCAGAGGCCGAGTTCCGGCAGTCGGGCGTTTGAACCTGGCAGCGTTCGCGGCGCAGCGGCACGGGGAGATCTGGGGGAGGTCGCCATGCGCCGCAAGGTCATTCCGGGCGGGCGGCTGATCAAGGCGGAGGGTCCGGTGCGCGACGTGCTGGCGCGCGTGTTGCATGACGTCGAGTGGCTTGCCCGTGAGGCGCCGGAAATAGGCAAACCGCTCTGGGACGTCCTCCACGCGCTGCCCGATCTGGCGCAGGTGCCGCCCGGAAGCGGCATGGGCAACTTCGACGCGCTGGCGTCGCTGATGCGCGACTGGTCCGAGGGTCCTGCGGAGCCGGAGGACGTCGGCGGGCGGTAGCATCGCAGCCGGTGCCCAGCCGGCGCGTGGCCCCTGCCTTGTCCGGAGACGGCGACCGCCGGCCGCGTGGCAAGTTCAGGGCCTGTTGGCCAAAATAGAGCATGTCCGAACGGCCAAAATGGGTCCGTATGACCTATCCGTTCGGACCTTCTTTGCTATAATCGGCGACACCGGACGTTTGCGCGGGGGGATTGCATGCGCAGGAGCTTGGTCGTCCTGTTCGCCACGGCCTTGGCGGTCGCCGCGCTGGCCCTGGCGTTCGTGGCCCTGCGGGCAAAAAGCGCGGCTTCGTCGCCCGCGCCGCATCTCGCCGCGTTCGTCGACCGTGGTGCAAACCTCGGTGGCCGGCCTGCCCCCGATTTCACCCTGGAGGACCAGTTCGGTCGCACGGAGAGCCTCTCGCAGTGGCGAGGCAAGGTGGTCGTGCTGGCCTTCGTCGACGACGAGTGCACGACGATCTGCCCCCTCACGACGCAGTCGATGACCATGGCCCTGCACCTGCTGGGACCCGCGGCCGCCCGGGTGGTGCTCCTCGGCGTCGACGCGAACCCTCTGCACAACCGCGTCCAGGACGTCCTCGCCTACTCGGAGCAGCACGGCATGCCACGCAGCTGGCACTTCCTCACAGGCTCCCGCCCGGCTCTCGAGAAGGTGTGGGCGGACTACGGCATCGCCGTGCAGATCGACCGCGGCATGATCGACCATACGCCAGCCCTCTACGTCATCGACCGTCAAGGACGCGAGCGGCGGATCTACCTGACGGCGTCGCAGTACGCGGGCGTAGGACAGGAGGCGTACGTGCTGGCGAAGGAGGTCGCGTCGCTCCTGCCCGGGCATGTGCGGGTGGCGCCTCCCTCGGGCGACGTGGCCGCGATGTCGCCGAGGCGGCGCCTGGAGGTGCCGCTCGCCTCGGGCGGACGGCTCGTGGTGGGTCCGGGGCATCCGCGCCTCTACCTCTTCCTCGACGCCTGGGCCCCTGGGGCCGCGCAGCAGCTGCCGCTCCTGGCCGGGTACGAGGCGGGGGCCAAGGCGCGGGGCCTACCGCCGCTCGTGCTCGTCGACGTGCGCGACGCGGAGGCAACGCCGATGGCCCTGCCGCGGCTGCTCGCCTCGCTGTCCGGCGCGCAGGGTCTGCCGCTCGCCGTCGACCTGGAGGGGCGGCTGGCCGACGGCTACGGCGCGCAGGACATTCCCTGGTACGCGCTGACGAACGTTGCCGGCAAGGTGGTCTGGTCCCACGACGGCTGGCTCCCGCCCGCAGCACTCCTGCAGGCGGCCCGGCAGGCAGGTTCCTGATGTCCCTGCAGTGGAGGAGGGGCCCGGATGCCTGAGAGCCTGCTCCGTCTGAGCCTCGTGCAGTGGCTCGAGCCCTACGTCTTCCTGTCGCTGCTGCCGTTCGCGGCGGCCTACCTCTGGGCCGTGTCGCCGGCGGGCCGCCGCCACTTCCGCGGGTCGCGCCCGGTGCCCAGATGGCAGGTATGGACGTTCCTCGGCGCCATCCTCACGGTCTACGTGAGCTTCGGCGGCCCGCTCGACGTGCTGGCCGACGGCTACCTCTTCACGGCGCACATGCTGCAGCATACGCTGGAGTCCATGCTGGCGGCGCCGCTCCTGATCGTGTCCTTGCCGTCCTGGCTGCTCGACCCCGTGCTGGACAATCGCTTCCTCCGCGCCGTCATGCGCTTCTTCACGCGGCCCGTGGCGGGCGCCGGCTTCTTCGCCGCCGTCTTCAGCCTCAGCCTCTGGCCGCCTTTCTACAACCTCTACGAAGAGCAGGCGGGACTCCACTTCCTTGTGCATGGGCTCCTGCTGCTGGCGTCGATCGCCATGTGGTGGCCGGTCTGGAGCCCGACCGACCGCCTGCCGCGCCTGAAGCCGCTCATGCGCTGCCTCTACATCTTCCTCGACACGCTGCCGATGATCGCGCCGCTCGCGATGGTCATGCTGCAGACGCACCCGATCTACGCCTACTACGATCACACGCCGCGCCTCTTCGGCCTGACGCAGCTCGGAGACCAGCAGCTCGGCGCGGCGGTGATGTTCACCCTGATGCACACCGCGTACATCGTGGCGTTCCTCGTGGCCTTCTTCCAGTGGTCGCGCTCCGAGCGCCTGGCGAAGCCGGCACTGCGCGTCATCAGGCCGACCGATGGTCCCGCGGCCCAGGAACGCCGCTCGGCGACGTAGCTCCAAAAGATGTGACCTCCAGGCTCGGAGTCCTGTACGCGAGGGCATGGGGTGCCCTACGGGGGCGGCCCTTCGACGGACACTTGCGCCGGCTTCCGGCAGGCGCCGCAGCCGGCCGGCGTTTGCAGCACGAGGCGACGTGCCCCAACAGGCGCCCGATGACGGCAGTGTTATATTGCTGCCATGGACGCGAGTGGGGCGGGTGGTGGGGTGCGCGACCTGGTGCGCATGTCCCTGGAGGATGTGGAGACACGGCTCCGCAAGGTCTTGCCTGCCTTCACGGACGTTGCGGGTGCCTATCTTTTTGGCTCCTGTCTTGGTGCCTGTCGCCCAGATTCGGACATCGACCTTGGGCTCGTGCTCCGAGGAAACATCGATGCCGTATACCTCGAGGCCCGCGTGGCAGCGGCTCTGGGTCTAGAAGACCGGTGAAAAACTAATGGTAGGTAGTGGCAAAGCAAGGAATAAAGCCGGCGGGTGTCGAAGGTGTAGGCCGAGGTGGGGGTAGTGCTCTCGAAGTCGGACGGGCAGGGGCAGATGTTCCAGTACATTCAGCTGGAGGACCTGGTGCCGCAGGATCACCTGCTGCGACGGATCCGGGCGGTATTGGATCTGAAGGCCATCTACGCGGCGACGGAAGGGTGCTACAGCGCCAATCGGGGTCGGCCGTCGGTGGATCCGACGGTGGCGTTCCGCATGATGTTGCTCGGGTATCTGTT
>JAJZVM010000166.1 GCA_021845645.1 Bacillota bacterium | reverse complement strand
AGCGCCTTGTTCCAGACGAAGCGGGCATGTCCCGCCATCGTGCGAAAGGCGGTCTCGATCTTGGGCGGCGCCTTCAGCTTGAAACGAAACCCGCGGCGAATCACCATAGGCAAAGGTTACCACATGACGGCATCCGGCGCCTTATATCCCCGTGGCTGAAGCCAGGGGCTTTACGGCGCCTTCCGGTAAAAGTGACGCCCGGCCAGGAGAAGGCGAAGAGGCCGATGCAGCCTCAGCGTGGCAGGCTCCCGAGGGCTCCCGCTCTTCGGCGATCGGCGCGTTGGCCGGCCTGGTCCGCATGGATGCGATTATGCTACAGGGCCAGGCAAGATGGTAACCCCAGCAAGAGCCATGTGGTGGTCAAACGCAAAGACAGCCTCGATATCTGGCCTTGACTCGAGCACACTCAGCGTGAAGGCGTCGGCGTACGACAGAGCCTGGTCATGGAACTGGTAGAGGAGTCTGCGGGTCCTCAGGTCAAGATCACGCTCTGGGTAGATCACTTGAATCAGAGCTGACTTCTCAGCGTCCTCGAAGCGTCCCAGCCACTGTGCCGCCTTGGTAGCGTCAAGGTGGTACCTCAGCCAAGTGTAGGTCTCGGCAACGACTGCCCACGACGTATATTGCCGAACCGCGGCGCCGAGGCCCCGGTAAAACTCGCTCGCTGCCTCGAAATAGGTATCCTTCGGGTCGACGAGAGCAAGGAACGCACCCGTGTCGATGAAGACGCTACTCAGTGCGCGCATAGATATCATCGTGGCCTGTCGAACCGTTCCCGGGCCCATCCTGACCTGCTAGGCCAATGGTTAGAAGAAGGGGGTTGCCTTCGGCGCTGATAGCCCTTTCCTTGAAGAAATAGCGCAGCGCCTTGCGGACCACCTCCGACTCCGAAAGGCGGTCGATCTCGGAGACCCTCTTTAGGGCGCGATCCAGATCTATCGGGATGTACAGCTGCTTGCGCACCTTCTCCATCGATCTCCGCCTCCATGGAGCCATGATACTGCTCTATTGCTCACACAACAACTGGCAAACGCCAAGTTCGAGCCGTTCAAGGCGGCGTCTTCCGGCAAGAGCGTCAGAGGGTGCCTCGCGGGTACCGCTTCCGCAGGAAGCGGCGAGCCGTCTTCGTGGCGGCATCAGGGCGCCGGGATCGCTCCCGGCGCCCTGCCGATCACTTCGGTCCACCACTTCCCTCGCGGAAGAACTCGTTCTGCTTCAGCTGGATCTCGCGGATCAAGAACGTGCCCAGGAGGGCGAGCGCCGAAAAGATGACGCCCACCCAGAAGAGCTCCACGATCGACGAGGTGAGCGCCGAGCGGACCGCGTGGATGAAGGTTCTGAAAAGCGCCTCGCCCTGCGGCCCCAGGGCCCTGAACTGCTGGTGGATCGCGTTCTGGCCCGGCACGCTGATGATCCCCTGGGGGTCCGAGAACGCCTTGCGCTGCGCCGGACTCAAGGTGGCGAACATGCGGGAGAGGGAGCTGGGCAGGCGCTCGGGCAGGAGTCTCGCGAAGCTCGCGGCCAGGACAGTGCCGAGAATCGGCGAAGCGATCGCGCCACCGAGGCTGTTGCCCATCTGCTGGGTCGCATTGACCGCGCCCATCACCCGGTAGGGGAAGATGTTCTGCACGATGACGCCCATCGCCGGCATCAGCGCGCCGATGCCGAGTCCCAGCACGATCATGTCGACGACGACGTCGGACCAGTGCGAGGAGATCGTGAGGCGCGTCAGGAGCACTGAGCCGAGCACCATGGCAATGCCGCCCATGAAGACGAGCGCCTTGTACTTGCCGGTGCGCGTGATCAGCTGACCCCCGACGATGCTCGCGACGATGAAGCTCAGCATCATCGGCGTCATCAGGTAGCCGCTGTTTTCCGCGTTCATGCCCAGCACGCCCTGGACGTAGATCGGCAGCACCAGCATCACCGCGAACATCGACATCGCGACCATCAAGGTCACGATCATCGCCGAGCTGAATGTCCGGTTCTTGAAGAACTCGAGCGCGATGATCGGCTCCTCGGCACTTCGCTCGATCAGCAGGAAGCTGACCAGCATGACGGCCGAAAACGCGAAGAGCCCGATCTCCTGCACGGATCCCCATGCGTACGTCGAGCCGCCCCAGGTGACGGCGAGCAGGACGGGCACGAGGAACGCCGCGAGCGTGACGCTGCCCCACCAGTCGATGTGGTGGCGGTGGTCCGTGCGCACGGTCGGCAGGGCGTACATGACCATGCCCAGTGCGATCAGCGCCACCGGCATGTTGATGTAGAAGACCCAGTGCCAGCTCCAGTGGTCCGTGATCCAGCCGCCGAGCGCCGGTCCGATGATCGTCGAGAGACCGAAGACGCCCATGATCATGCCCATCCAGCGCCCGCGCTCACGCGGGTTGAAGATGTCACCGATCGTCGCCCTGGGCATGCTCATCATGGCGCCGGCCCCGACGCCCTGGAAGGCTCGCGCGAAGATCAGCATCTGGATGGACGTCGACATGCCCGCGACGGCCGAACCCACGAGGAAGACGAGGAAGCCGAAGATGTAGAACGGCTTGCGGCCGTACATGTCGGAGAGGCGTCCGTACAGCGGAACGGTCACCGATGTCGCCAGGATGTAGCCCGTGAACACCCACGCGTACAGGTTGAAGCCCTTGAGCTCGCTGATGATGACCGGCATCGCCGTCGACACCACGGTCTGGTCGAGGGACGAGAAAAACATCGCGATCATCACCGCGACAAGCGCGATCCATCGCTTGTCGTCCGAAATCTGGTTCGTGGTCTGGATCCGCCCTGCTTGCCGCCCGGCCGCAGACAAGGGATTGCGCATTCTGGCCCTACCTCCTGGTGTGGTCCCCGGGGAATGGAACTGCGGCGCGCGCCCCGCCTGGCGCCTGGGCGGTGTGCCGGTCGAAAGCGTCAAGCACGACGCGAAGCTGGTCGACGAGCGCGGCAACCGTCGCGGCGTCGACCTCGTCCAGCACGGCCGACAGACTGCGGTGCGCCTCTGCCAGAATGGTCTCACCCAAGGCCTGCGCCTTCTCCGTCGGATAGAGGTGGATGAGGCGCCTGTCCTGAAGGTCAGGCCGCTTCTCGACGAAGCCCTTTGTGCCCAGCAGGTCGACCGTATTGGAGATGTGCGACTTGGCGATCTCCGCGCGGCGCGCAAGATCGCTGACGGTCTCGCCGGGCGAGGACTGGATGATGCGCAGCACGAACATGGCCATATGCGATAGTTCGTGCAGGCGCGCCACCGGCTGGACGCACTCGATCATGCGCCGGTTAAGCGTGTGCACCAGTTCCAGCAGCAGTTCCTCGAGATGCGGCTCCACGCAACACGCCTCGCCCTTCGTTCGCTTGCGAACGTTCTCTGCAGAATCGTATCATGCGGCGGTTGACCGTGCAACCGCAGCGCCCGCGTGCAAGGGCCCTGCCGCCTGACCGACGCGGCGGCAGTCTGTACGAGGCGGAACGACAGGTCGGTCCCGCACGGATCTATCTTGGCATGCAGCATATAAAGTCACGTCGTTCGCCCTGGCGTTCTGGCTGCCGGCATGCCTGCCGCCTGTACCTCAGCTACCTCTGCTCCGGCCTCGCCTTTCTTCCAGTGCGGCGTCGAGTGGCGAGCAAAACCTGCTGGCTCTGCGGGGTCCGCGGACCACGTTGCCGGCCTATGCCTTGTGCCGAACTGTTGTTCTATGCTCATGCCATGGAGTACGCAAGCCATGACGTGACTTCCGCGTTGCAGCGCGTCAGGGGCATGCCGTTCGCCCGGAGCCTCAATCCTTATCGTGGCTGCCGGCACGCCTGGCTCTACTGCTATGCGCACATATACCACAGCTACATCGGGTTCGAGGACCCGGGGGACTGGTACAAGCGGGATCTGCCCTGGCACCTCGCCCGGGAGCTTAGGGCACGGCGCACCCCGCTCGTCGGCGAGATCGCGATCGGCACCGCAACCGACCCCTACAGCCGCTCGAAGCCCGGGAGCGGCTGACGTACCGCTGCCTCGAGCTGCTCGAGGCTGAAGAGGCGGTGACGATCACGACGAAGTCGCCGCTCGTCCTGCGCGACCTCGATCTCCTGAAGAGCTTCGCGGCCTATGGCGGCATTCGCGTCCATTTGAGCGTCAGCGTCCTCGGCGAGGATCTCTGGCGCCTGCTGGAGCCCATGACACCGAAACCGCTCGCCCGGCTCGAGGCGCTCCGCGATCTGCGCGGAGCGGGCATCCCGCCAAGCGTCTTCCTGGCCCCGCTCGTGCCCGTGCTCGGCGACGCCGAGGCCTTGCGGGTCCTCGAGGCTTCGGCGGGGGTCGGCGCCACCCCTGTCATGGTGCAGCCGCTCCGCCTCTCACCCGGTCTGCGCGACTGGCGCGGGCCGTCGAGCGCCTCTACGGAACGCGCGAGTCGCTCCCTGCGGTCGAAAGGGAGCGTTGGCTCGCGCCGATCGCCGCACGGCGCGCCGCCCCAAAGGCTCGACCGGCCTTTCGCCCCCTTGCCCAGGCGTTACGAGCAGTTCACGCTGTTCACTCTCCCGTCGGGGCCACGCCGGACGCGCGGCCTTGAGTCGCCAGCACCGCGCACGTGTACGGCGTGACGAAGCGCGTGCGTGCAGCACGTGCCCAGATGCTCCCGGCGAGCCGCATAGTCTGAAAGGGCCACGACCAGGCGCCGACTTGAGCCTCACAGGCGACAAGGCGCAGGAGTTGCAGGAGGACGCGGGAAGAAATGTTGAAAACAACTGGTGCAGTTCTCCACATCATGCAGCGGTTGGCTGCAAAGCTGCGGTGGCGACCTTCGCCGCCAGGGTGCCCTGGCACTTCGGGATCACGGCAAGATCCCTGCCTGCCGCCAAGAGCGGCCAGCCCAGGAGGTGCGTCGCATGCGTTCAAACAAATGGATGTTTGGCATCGCTGCAGCAGGGCTCGTTGTCGGACTCCTCTTGGGACTGATGATCTGCCAGTCCACGGCGGGGTCGGCACTCCGCTACAGCGCTCAGAGCAACCTCATGGAGGGGTATGCCCTCATCCGCCAGGGCAATGGCGCATGGAAGAGCCGCGACAAGGGGAGTGGCCGGACATGGACAACGATGGGTGTCACGTTTTTGCTTGCGGGTTCCTCCGCGCTCGAGGCTTTGGGCGTGCGTAGTGCACCCAACGTCGCCAACTACATGCAATACGCAGAGGGTCAATTGGTAGAAGGCAAGGTCACCTCGCGCCAAATGCATGTCATCCGCACGTTCTTGAGCAGTCTCCAGCCGCTCTCCCACACCAACTTCGGCAGCATATCTAATCGTGCCATAGCCAAGGCGCTGGACAGGGTAAACACCGCCATATCCAAAGTCATATCCAAGGCTCCGACAGGTTCACCGCTGACGTCTCTACAAACTCCAGTAGCACCCAATGCCCAGTGCCAGCCAAGCAAGACCCTATACGCCTTCCCTCCCCCGCCTTTGTCGTACCCGGAACACTGCCAAGGCGAGACTGCAAAGAGTCTTGTCCTGACGCCGTAGCCACACAGTCATTTCGAGCGGGGCTGGGCGAAAACCCTCGGCGGAGCGCGACCGGGTCCTCGCTCCGACCGCCGCCCGGCGCGCTGCCCTAAGGCTCGACCGGCCTGTCGCGCCCTTGCGCAGACGCTTCGAGCAGCTCACGCTCTTCACCCAGGCGCTCGGCTCTGAGTCGCTGGCCGTCCGTCAGCGACGGGAAGGGACCGGTGTCGACACCGTCCCCTGACAGCTCTTGCTCTGCGCCCGTACAGCATGCGTACGTTCGCGAACAGGGACATTGATGGTCGGTAGGTGCAGGCCTAAACCTTGCTGGAGATCCCCTACGCCCGTTGCGTTGTGGAGAACGCCAATGTTCGTCCCAGTTGCATGAGCCACGGTCGGCTTCTCCGGAAGCAGCAAGAACCCAGGTGGAGATTCGTCACAGGCTTGCCGAACCCGAAGTTGCTGCGGATCCTGGAAGCTGCTGTCCGCCGGAAGACTTCGAAGCTGGCACCCGACCCGACCCGCTGTGCGAGGATCCGCCCGACGCGCTCGCCGCTATCATCGACTTCATCATGGCCACGAGCTTGGCCTTCATGGTCGGGTCCTCCATGAGCGACGACATGAGGGCCAGCAGACGCTGGCGCTCTGTGGAGTCCGAGGCGATGCCCTCCATCACCGACATGGTCGCATGGCGCAGTGTCTTGGCCTGCGCCGGATGCTTCAACGCCTCTTGCGTGAGCCGCACGGAGACATCCGACATGCCCGCCGCAAGGTTCGGAGCAGCCACGGCGGCTCGTTGCTCGGTCAGGTTCTGCTGCAGCATCGATCGGGCGGACGCGGCATCCTTCAGCGCCAGCTTCCGGCCGTCCACCGCGAGCATCGTCATGGTGCGACTTTTCGCGGGATCCGCCCACATGAGTTTCTGCTCCTTGAGATTCTGATCGAGCACAGCGGGGCGCGTCTTCGCGTCGCTAGTGGCCACCGTCCGCCCGTGGACCAGCAGTTTGGCCATGCCTGCCCGCGTTGCCCGGCTGTCCCACATCTTCTGTTGCTCCAAGAGGTTCTGGCGCAGGATCTGCCCGCGGGCCGGGGTCGTCATAGCCCTTTGGCGTCCCTTCGCAAAGGCCGACTGCACGCTCGAGTCGAGCGCCACGCTCCGCGTCAGCCGTTTCGCCGGCTCCGCCAGCGGACTGCGGGCGGTGCAGCCGGACAAAACAACAGATAGCGTGACCGGCAGAAGAAGCACAGAGAACGTGTTCAGAAAACTTATCTGGCACCACTCCCCGCCCCAGTAGCGTCCGCCGACGGCGTTAAAGCTATGTGCATGCGCCCAGAAGGGCCAAGGCTGCCCCACGTCGGGAGAACGCCCAGAGAGCAGAGCGCAGTCCCGACCCGCGTTCGCTGGAGCCGGGGCGAAGCGATCTCGCCTGATCTGCATCCGACCGAAACACCTTTTCTACAAGTGCGCGCGCCTCAGGTCAGCGCAGGCGCTGCAGCCGGTGCAGTAGTGCAGGCGCTGGCCGAAGACCTGCTGCGCCGTGCGCACCGATGGCATATCCTGCGCCCTGTCGTCGCCGTGCACCGTCACCTGCGCCGGCGCCAGCGTGATGAGCGACGACACGAGCACATCCTCGAGGTTGATCTCAGCCCTCTGGCTCTCGAGGCGGAAGTCGTCCGACATCTCGTCGGGCAGCGGCTGCATCAGGCGGTCCCGCAGCTCGAAGCTGCCGTCCAGCCGCAGCATCACGTGCACCTCCGGGATTTTCGGCGACTGCACCTCCACGAAGTAACGCAAGAGGCGGACGAATTCCCTGTATTCGCGATCGATCAGGAACTCGTCGACAGCAGCGTCGACATTGCGCTCGAGATCCAGCATGTAGTCCTTGAGCCGGAACGTCACGAAACCTTCCAGGTTGACGGCCCGATGCTGGGCGAGGTATTCGCCGATCTGGCGCGCGAGACTCGTCGTAAGCTCGCGCCGCGGCGCTTCCACGCGCGCGCTGCCCAGGATCTCGGCGCGTTCGTCGGCGTCGAACTGGCCATAATGCCTGCGGATGAGCTGGTTCAGGAGATCGGGCTCGAGGTTCGCGAGAATGTGCTGCGCGAGGGTCTGGGCGACTTCGCCGGCGACCTCGTCGTCGGCGCCGCCGGGCCACGTCAGGCCGAGGCGAACCGCCTCGCGCCGGCGCTCCTCGCGGATCGAGAATTCAGTGCGGCCCTTGAAGCGCCTCAGGCGCTGGTGCAGCAGCCTGACCAGTTCATCGGTGTGCCGCGAGGCTTCGATTGAAAGGACATCCATCGTCACCACGCTCCCCAACCCGGAGGTCGCCCACAGTATATGAGCGGCCCGCCAGGTGCATACAACGCACTCCTGCCGCATCTGCCAATCCGCCGTCTAGGCATATTGCCAAAGGTCGACAAATCTGACGAAACGCACAGTTTCAGCGCAGCGCGCGTAATAAACGGTTCTCATTATCTCCCTAGAGATTTCGGAATCTTTGTGCATCCTTTGCACATAAGGTGCCCATCAGCGCGCGGAGATCGGGAATCTTCGCCACAGAGGGGCGGCCCGTTGGCATGCTCGCCCAGTCGGCAGGAGCGCACGCATCTGCCGGGGAAATGGGCACTGGGGCCGCACGCAGCGGCGTTCGGCGCCAGCCACAGGGAGGTGCGATCGTTGGCTGATACGCGCGTGACGGAAGCGATGTTGCGCAACTGGCACGACGAAGTGGAAGGAGCCTTTACCTACCGGGAACTCGCGGCCGAAGAGCCGGACCAGCACCGGCGCTCGATCCTCATCCGCCTGGCGGAAGCCGAGGAGCGCCATGCGCTGATGTGGGAAAAGCACATGGCGGAGCTTGATATCCCGGTGCCGAGCCGTGGCGAGGTCGAAAGCAAGTTGAAACGATCGCGGCACACGATGTCCGGCGATGAATGGCTAAAGCGCCTCGAGGCGGACGAGCAGCAGGATGTCGGCAAGTATCGCGACCTGCTGCGCTGGCTGCCGCACGGCGAGGTGCGCAAGTCTGTCGCGATGATGGCGCACGAGGAGGCCGGGCACGCCGAAAGCCTCTCGGCGCTCGTCCAAAAGACCGATCCGGGCAACGTCCTGCGGCGCATGCTCGGCCGCGAGCGCTGGCATGTGACCTCGACGAGCGGCTGGATCGGCGACGCCATCTACGGCGCCAACGACGGCCTCGGCGCCATTTTCGGCATCGTGGCCGGCGTAGCCGGCTACACGCACGGCTCGAGCCACCTGATCGTCGTTTCGGGCCTCGCCGGCATGGTCGCCTCGGCGCTCTCGATGGGCAGCGGCGCCTACCTCGCCGCCAAGGCCGAGGGCGAGGTGCACCAGGCCGAGATCGCCCGCGAGAAGCGCGAGCTTGAAGAATCCCCCGCAGAGGAACGCGAGGAGCTCTCCCTCTTCTACCAGCTCAAAGGTCTCTCCGAGGAGGAGGCGCGGGACCTGGTCGACCGTCTGGCCGAGAACCCCGACGCCATGCTCAAGACCCTGGTGCAGGAGGAGCTCGGCTTGACGGAGGACAGCGCCCCGAACCCCATCGTCTCCGCCACCAGCTCATCTCTGGCCACCGCCGTCGGCGCGATCATCCCGGTCATTCCGTTCTTCTTCATGCATGGCACGGCGGCCATCATCGTCGCCGCCGCGATCTCCCTGATCGCGCACTTCGCCGTCGGTGCGGCGAAGACCAAGGTAACCGCGCGCAACTGGTTCTCGAGCGGCATGGAGATGACCATCGTCGGCGCCGTCGAGGGTGCCATCACGTTCGGCCTCGGCCTCCTGCTCGCAGGTGTGTGAGTCAAAGGCCAAGACACCAGTCCAGAAGGCGCGATGCG
>JAJZVM010000165.1 GCA_021845645.1 Bacillota bacterium | reverse complement strand
GGACGCTGCCGCCAATGTCGGCGATCTGAGTCCTTTTCGCATTTCTGCCGTTGCGGACCACAAGGGGGACCGCGCGCTCGAACGGGGTTGGCCGCCTCGACGAGACAGTAGCGGAGGTGCCGGCTGCGGGAGCGAGCGAGCGGCCGGTCTTTGGCCTCGAGTTTGCAGGGCGGGCACCTGCGCCAGGCGAGACCGGCGAACTTCGCTAGTTTCACATCGTTTTGAAGTCGATCGGACCCGGTTCCGAGCATCCGTGCTGGGGGACCTGTCCGAGGCCTGCGCTGGTTTGCCCAGTCGAGCGAAGGGTCGAAATCGCGCCGCGAATGCCCGGTCGATCGCCTTGATCTGTTCTTCAAAAAAGCGGCAATGCCCCAAGCAGCTTCGGGCGTACGGAAGCAGCCCCAGCCTTCATCAGCGCGGGGTCCGACGGCGCCTTGCGCCACAGTGCTTCGCGGCGATCTTCCGCCGGTTGCCATACTCCCTGTTGCGTGGGTCGCAGGGCAAAGTGGACGCGCCAGGGGCCCTGCGTTCGGCTGTCAGTCCTCGTCCGCCGCCGGCATCTTTATGCGCTCGAGGAACCACCCGGTGAGGTCCCGCTGCGGCGTGTCGTCACCTGGTGCCTCGTGCGCCCCGGCGTGCGCACGGGCGGCTTTCGTGGCCGTCAGACGTTTCTCCCGGAAGAACGCGGTCACCGGACACTGCTCGATGGGCATGGCGTGCCCATGTTTCCAGTGTTGCGCCAAGGCGCCGAGGTAGGTGTGTGAGGACCCCGGCTCGATCGGCAGCCGGAAACGCTCCCGCCAGGCGGGAAGTTCCTCAGGGGGCATCGGGTGGGCCAGTCCATAGCCTTGTCCCAGCGCGGCTCCGAGCAGCGAGGCCACCTCGATCGTCCCGCGGTCCTCCAGACCCTCGACCACCACGTCCCGGCCAAGACGGCGGCCCATTTCGATCAGGGCATCCATCACCGAAAGCGTCAACTCCGGTTCGTCGCGCAGGCGGCGCAGTAGCCCCCGGTCGATCTTGATCATCTGGAAGGGCAGGCTCGAGAGCCGCCTCAGGCTGCTGTAGCCCGCGCCGAGATCGTCGAGGGCCAGGCGGACGCCGAGTCCCGCGAGCCGTGCAATGGCGCTGTCCCTCGCGTCCTCGTCGATCAGCGTGGTCTCCAGAAGTTCCAGTGTAAGCCTGTCGTGCGGGACGTCGTGCCGCTCGAGCGCCTCGGCGACCCAGCGGTCGCAGTCGGGGATGAGGAGCGTCGAGGGTGGGAGGTTGACCGACACGCCAAGCTGGAGACCCTGCCCGACCCAGGATGCGAGGTGGTGAAGGGCATGGTCGAGTCCCTGGCGGAAGAGGCGTGCGAGCTCGGCGTCGCCGAGCAGCGGTAGGAAGTCCCTGGGCACCAGTGTTCGTCCATCGGGCAGGATCAGGCGCGCAAGCGCCTCCACCTTGACGAGCTCGCCGGTCCTGAGATCGACGATCGGCTGCATGAACATGCTGAGGCCGCCCGCGAACAGCCGCTCGCGGTAGGCGCGCGCCAGGGCGTGCGGCACAGCCACGCTGCCCGCCGGGAGCGCCGTGCGGCGCCAGAGTTCCGCCCAGCGCTGCGCGACGGACTGCGCGAACTGGCGCATGGCCGGGGACTCGAACTGGCAGACCTGCTGGCCGAAGAGGCAGACACCTCCCACCATATGTCCGCTCGGGTCGAGTACGGGTACCGCCAACATGCTGCGAACGCCGAGCTGTGCGGCGTAGCCATGCCACGCGATGTGCTGCGCGGAGTCCCCGAAGCTGGCCACCGAGATGGACTGGCCGTCGCGCCAGGCCTGCACGGTCGCGCCGGGCTGGTCCCCGACGTCTCGGACGAGCTCCCGCTGGGCGTCCGGCTGCTGGAGCATGCGCTCCGCCGCCTCCGCCGCGGGGCCAGCGCTGTGCTCGATCGTGAGCAGACCGTCGGCGGGGTTGAGCCGCAGCATCAGGGCAGCCGCGATGCCGGGCAGCTGCCCCATGGCATTGAGCTCGATGCGCAGGCCATCCACCCAGCGCGTGTGGGGATCCGGCAGGGGCGCCGAGAGCAGATCGAAGTAGGCGGATGAGACGCGCTGCATCGCGCGCAGTTCCGCCTCCAGGTAGTCCTGCAGGCGGCGCTCCGCGAGCAGCAGCAGGCGGTACTTCTGCCTGGCGGAGAGCAGGGTCTGCTCGAGGCGATTGGTCAGGGCCGCCCGGTAGAGGGCTATGGCGCGCGACAGCATGGTGGTGTCGACGCCGACGAGCGCATGGACCTCACCCAACTCCCTGGCACGGCTCCGCAGGCCGCTTCGGCTCAAGGACGGCCCGAGCAGAAAGTTCATCAGATCGCGCTGGGCTGTTTGGTGCTCATCCAGGATGGAGCCGGGAAGGTTGCCCAACAGCCCCTGGCTCGGCTCGTCGAGCTGAGTCCGCTTGTGGAACGCCTGTGCGAAGTCCTCGGCCGCCTGGCGGAACAGGGCCCGGTTGGCAGTGAGAAGCGTTTCGGCGCCTGAGTCGTAGGCGTCGATGTCCGCATCGCCGCCCGCGTCGACGTTCGCGCGATCCGAGACGACGTGCCACCACTGAACGCGGTCGTGCTTGTGCGCCTTGAGATGCGCGAGCGCCTGGTCGGCGCGGCGCAGAAGCGTCTCGCCGTCGGGACCGTCATCCGGGAACACGGCGAGACCGAGGCTGATCTCGAGGTTGAAGGAGTGCCCCTCCAGGGGCTCGAACGGCTGCTCCACCGCGCCGTGCAGGCGGGCGAGGACGGTCTGCAACATATGCAGATCGAGTGGCAGATCGAAGTCTTCGAGCAGGATGACAAATTCGTCACCGCCGAAGCGCGCGACGAATTCCGACTTGCGCACGACCTGGCGCAGGCGGTCGGCGAACTCGGCCAGGGTGCGGTCGCCCGTGGCGTGTCCGAGTGCGCCGTTGACTGCCTTGAAGCCATCGAGATCGGCCAGGCCGACGACGAGGGCCTTCCCATGCCTTTGCGCCCGCTCGAGGGCCTTGGCCAGTTCGCCATCCATGGCGCGCTTGTTCGGCAGGCGGGTCAGGGTGTCGTGGTATGCCTTCTCCTCGAGGTCCCTTTCGAGCTGGAAGCGCTCGGTCACGTCGTGCACGGTCCAGATGACGGTCTCGACACCTTCGCTGATCGTCAGGCTCATGGTGACGTCGCCGACGAGTTCACGGCCGTCGCGCCGGGCGAGCCGCACGTTGGGCACGACGCCGACGCCCTTCTCGGGCAGGGTGGCGTAGATCTCGCCGACCCGGTCGTACTCTTCCTCCGACGCGTAGAGGACGCGCGCGGACTGGCCGATCAGTTCGTCCTCCCGCGCATAGCCGAGCATCTCCAGCAGATGCCTGTTGGCCAGGATCAGCTGGCGGTCGCGACCCATCGAGATGCCGGCATAGGTCTGATCGAGCAGGAGCGCCTGGACCTTTGCGAGCTCCCGCGCCCTGGCGCTGGCGTCCAGACGGTCGAGCCCCTGACTGACTGTGCGGGCCAGTTCGTCCAGAAGCAGGCGGATGTCGGGGCTGAACTCCTGGCCGCCGGTCAAGTGGAAGTTCAAAAGGCCCCAGATGGCGCCGGCGCGCCGCACGGGTACCACGACGGTGGCCGTGATCCCGAAGCTGGCCGCGCGCTCGCGCCATGGTTCCATATCAGGACTTGCCGCGATGGAAGCGACATACTGCGTCTCTCCCGTCCGCCAGGCGTGGCCGGCCGGCCCCCTGCCCTCGGGGATATCGGGCCGGACCGAGATGAGAAGATCCTTGAGGTAGTCCGTGGCGCCGGCCGACGCGCGCACCCGCAGACGATCGCCATCGTCCGGAATGCCGAACCAGACGAGGGGCAGTGGGGCACGCTGCACCGCAAGAGCGCAGACGCCCCGCAGGAGCTGCTGCTCGTCCTCCGCGCTCAGGGTGATGCGCCCCGCCTCGGCCAGCACCGCGTTGAACGCGACCAGGCGCTCGAGATCGGTCTGGCGCTGCTGCTGCCCGGACCGCCCTCGCCTGAGTTCTGCGGCGAGGACGGCCGTGGCCTTTGTGAGACGGCCAACCTCGTCCTGGCGCCGGGATAGCTCGACCGGCGCGTCGAACTGCCCTGCCGCCATCCGGTCGAGGGTGTCCGCGACGTGCGCGAGCGGCCGTACCGAGCGCCGCACGATGAGCGCCGCCAGGATGCCGAGGATCAGCATGGCGAGGTCCTGCAGGGCGAGCGAGGCCAGGAGCGTGCGCGAGGTCGCGCGCGCGCCAGCGACCTGCTTCTGCGCGCGCGCGACCAAGGCCGAACTGAGCGACCGGAACTCGCTGCGCGCCCTGCTCGTAACCTGATGGTTGCCGATGTACATGAGCCGCGCAGAGAGCGCGGGGTCCGTGTACGCGTCACGCTGGACGCGCTTCCAGTAGCCATCGTAGGCGGATATGGTGCCAGACAGGCGCGTGACCAGAGCCTTCTCAGGCGCGGGCAGGTTTTGCCCTCGCAGTTGCGCCAGTCCGAAGTCCAGTTGCTCCTCGGCCGCGAGTGCCTGCGTCAGGGTCGACTTGGCGTAGGCGGACTGCAGCCCGTAAGGGCGCAGGCCAACCCACATGTTGGCCTGGTCGTCGAATGCCAGGAAGTCGCCGTGGACAACATCCACCTGCCGGACCAGGACAAAAGCGCTCTGGACGGTCTCCGTCAGGGCAGCCTGGATGCGGTCGAGCATCAGGAGGCTGTACAGGCCCTGGGCCACCGCGAGCAGGACAAGCAACATGACAACCAGGGTCATCTGCGTCAAGAGACTGGTCCGCAAGTGGCGCAGCGTGCGCATGGCTGTTTTGCGCCTCCCTGCCGGGTTGGGGGCAATGGAGGGTCAAGGGAACCACAACCCGTTAGAGGTTAATTCGCCAATATGCGACAAGAGACCTTCGGCGTTATGCAACGGCGTCGTCGGGGCTCGGACCCAGTACCCTCCCAAAATTGGGCAGCCAACGTCCCGGAGTGTTACCATACTTGCGCAGCTTCAAATGCGGGAGGAGGGCTTTCTATGCCGATCCGCCAGGTCATCTCGACGCTCAGCGACGACGGCAAGGAGATCATGGGCACCGATGTCCTGCTCTTCCACTTTCCGGACGCGAACATCTTGAACGGCTCGCTCCTGACGGTGGAGTCGAACCACTTCGCTGTGCTCAAGTCGCGTGGCGCCATCCTCAACGTGTACGAAACCGGGCAGTACCCGATCCAGACACCGGACAGGCCGATCGTCGGCTCCATCCAACAGGCCTTCTTCGGCGGCCAGTCGCCATGGCAGTACGAAGTCCTCTACATCAGCCGGGCCAAACTCGTGCTCAAGGCATCCGGAACGGCCCTGTCGCGCGAGATGGCCGAACTCGCGTACGACGTCGACTACTACATTCACGTCGAGGACAAGGACGACGCACTCAAGCTCGTGCAGCACATGCCGTACAACGGCCACTTCCTGCACGGGGAGGACCTCAACCGCTACGCCGGCCCTGTCGTCGAGCAGGCGATCAACCAGCTCGTGCAGGTGACGCCTCTCGAGCAGATCAACGAGCACATCCACGACCTCACCGCGCTCGTCAAGGAACACCTGCAATCCTTCCTGGCTGCCTACGGCATTACGCTGAACGACGTCAAGGTGCTCGTGTTCCCGAAGGACGAGCGCATGAAGTCCTTGATCTCGCTCAAGGCCTTCGGGCTCTCGGAACTGGACGCCGTCCGCTACTACGTCGCGATGATGATGGCCGAGCACAACCTCGTCTCCGCGCCCAATGTCGCCATTGGCGAGGCATTCCACGTCGGCGCCGGCGCGTTCGGCATGCCGTTCGCCGGGCCACCCGCAGGCCAGCGCTGAGCATGCCAGCGGACACTGCCGCCAGGCTCGCGCGGCTGCTGGGTCTCGGCTCGATCAAACTGTTCGACAGCGCAGCGCAGCTGCGCGACCACGACCTCCTGGTGCGCTCCGAGGCAGCGGACCGGCTGAGCCGCGCCGCGACCGCCCTGCGGGACCTCTCGTCGCGCTATCGCGAAGAGCGCATTCCATCCGCTACGCGCGAGCAGCCCTTCCCGCCGGCGGAGCGCATGGCGGCCCTCAAGCGGCTAGAGGAGCGCACGCGGGCTCTGCAGGAGCTCGCGGCAAAGCTGCGCAGCGAGACCCTGCCGCCGCAGGACCTCGTCTGGGAGCGCCTGCGTAGCGCGACGCTGCAGTACGACCTGATGCTCGAGGCCGACCTCGGCCTTGTCGAACCCTGCGAGACGTGCGCCAAGGCCGCCGAGGCTCTCGGTCTCAGTGACGCGGACGCGCCCCAGGGCCTGGATGCCCTGGACGACACGCTGCGCGCCGTGGCACGGGCCCTGGTCGCGCGCCACTCCCTCCTCTCCCCCACCTAGGCCGCTACGCCTCCAGGAGGTGCGCACCGAGCCTGAGCGCTCGCGTGCGCACTTCCTGCTCCAGCGCCTGGCCGAACGCCGCCTGCGGCAAGGTGCGACTCGCCTGCTCGCCCCTGGCCCGCACCGAGACGGTGCCGTCCGCCGCCTCGCGGTCGCCGACGACCAGGAGGTACGGCACCTTGTCGGTCTGCGCCGCGCGGATCTTGTAGCCGAGCTTCTCGTCGCGCAGGTCGGAGCCGGCGCGGATGCCGCGTGCCCTGAGTACCGCCTCGACCTCCTGCGCGTAGGCCGCGTGGCGGTCCGACACCGGCAGCACGCGCGCCTGCTGCGGCGAGAGCCAGGTCGGGAACGCCCCTGCGAAGTGCTCCACGAGGATGCCAAGGAAGCGCTCGATGCTCCCGAAAATCGCGCGGTGCACCATGACGGGCCGCTTCGCTTTGCCGTCCTGGTCCCGGTATTCGAGCTCGAAGCGCAGCGGGAACTGGAAGTCGAGCTGCACCGTAGCGCACTGCCAGTTGCGGCCCAGCGCGTCGATCACGTGCACGTCGATCTTCGGCCCGTAGAAAGCGCCGTCGCCTTCGTTGACGCGGTACGTCAGCCCCGCGCGGTCGAGCGCCGCGGCGAGTTCGCCCTCCGCACGGTTCCAGAGCTCGATCTCGCCGAGGAACTCCTCCGGCCTCGTCGAGAGCTCGACGCGGTACTGCAGGCCGAAGGCGCCGTAGATGACCGAGATGATCTCGAGCACCTCCGCGATGCCGGCGCCGATCTGGTCCTCGCGCAGGAAGATGTGCGCGTCGTCCTGGTGGAAGCCGCGCACCCGGAGAAGCCCATGTAGGGTACCGGAGCGCTCGAAGCGCGAGAGTGGCCCGTACTCCGCGAACTTGATCGGCAGGTCGCGGTAGGAGCGCACGCTCTCCGAAAACATCAGACAGTGGCCCGGACAGTTCATCGGTTTGAGGGCGACCACTTCGTCCTCCGACTCGACGACGAACATGTTCTCCTTGTAGTGGCCCCAGTGGCCGCTGGTCTGCCAGAGGTCCGGGCGGAAGATCCAGGGAGTCATGACCTCCTGGTAGCCGTAGCGCTGCTGCACTTCGCGCGAGAACTGCTCGAGCTCATGGTAGAGAATCGTGCCGTTCGGCTGCCAGAAGGCGAAGCCGGGGGCGACGTCGTGGAAGGTGAAGAGGTCCAGTTCACGCCCCAGCCTGCGATGGTCGCGGCGCTTGGCCTCCTCGAGCAGGCGCAGGTGCGCCTCGAGTCCGGCCTCGCTGGGGAACGAGGTGCCGTAAAGGCGCTGCAGCATGGGACGGCTCTCGTCGCCCGCCCAGTAGGCGCCCGCCACCGAAAGCAGCTTGACCGCCTTGACGGGCCCCGTGCTTGCAAGGTGCGGGCCGCGGCAGAGGTCGACGAACTCTCCCTGGCGGTAGATCGAGATCTGCGCGTCCTCGGGTAGGCGCTCGATGATCTCGAGCTTGTAGGTCTCGCCGAGGGCGGAGAACAGTTCGATCGCCGCCTGGCGCGAGATCACCTCGCGCACCACCGGGTAGTCTGCCGCCGCGATCTTGGCCATTTCGGCCTCGATCGCCGCGAAGTCCTCCGGCCCGAGCTGGCGCGGCAACTCCATGTCGTAGAAGAACCCGTCCGGGTCCGCGGGACCGATCGCCAGGCGCGCGCCCGGGTAGAGACGCCTGACCGCCTGCGCCATGATGTGCGTCGAGGTGTGGTGGAACACGGTGCGCCCGTCGGGGTCCGCAAAGGTCAGAATGTCGACCTGGCCCGCATCCGTCACAGGCTGCCCGAGCTCCCGGATCTCGCCGTTCTGGCGGGCCGCCAGCGGTTCCTGCACCTGGGCAAGGCGCGCCGCGTCGCCGTAGCTTGCGCCGGCGGCGACCGCGATCTCCTTGCCGTCGACCTGCACATCCATCGTGAGCCCTCCTTTGCGACATTCGGGGCCGAGGACGCGAAAAAACCCGCCCTTCATCGGGGCGGGCTCCATGCCCGCGGTTCCACCCCACGTTGCTCGTCGGTGCGCTATCGGGCACCATGCGCCAGCTTGTGTCGCCGGACCTCGGGAGTGGTCTTCGCCGACTGGCCGCGGCGCCTTGCACCTTCCGGCGCCTCTCTGAGCGGCCTGTGCCGGGTACTCGTCTCCGTCCTAGGCTTCGTTGCCGGATAGTGTACGCCCCCGAGTGCCCAAGCGTCAATCGCGATCACGGAGCGCAACGTACCACCGCCAGCGCCTACCGGCGCGTTGGCCGGCCTGGTCCGCATGCGCTAAGTTCGAGCCGTTCAAGGCGACGTCCTCCGGCAAAAGCGTCCGAGGGTGCCTCGCGGGCACCGCTTCCGCGGGAAGCGGTGAGCCGTCTTCGTGGCGGCATCAGGGCGCCAGGAACGCTCCTGGCGCCCCGCCGATCACTTCGGTCCACCACTTCCCTCGCGGAAGAACTCGTTCTGCTTCAGCTGGATCTCGCGGATCAGGAACGTGCCCAGGAGGGCGAGCACCGAAAAGATGACGCCCACCCAGAAGAGCTCCACGATCGACGAGGTGAGCGCCGAGCGAACCGCGTGGAGGAAGGTTCTGAACAGCGCCTCGCCCTGCGGCCCCAGGGCCCTGAACTGCTGGTGTATCGCGTTCTGGCCCGGCACGCTGATGATCCCCTGTGGGTCCGAGAACGCCTTGCGCTGCGCCGGACTCAAGGTGGCGAACATGCGGGAGAGGGAGCCAGGGAGGCGCTCGGGCAGGAGTCTCGCGAAGCTCGCGGCGAGGACGGTGCCGAGAATCGGCGAGGCTATCGCGCCACCGAGGCTGTTGCCCATCTGCTGGGTCGCATTGACCGCGCCCATGACACGGTAGGGAAAGATGTTCTGCACGATGACGCCCATCGCCGGCATCAGCGAGCCGATGCCCAGTCCCAGCACGACCATGTCCACGACTACGTCGGACCAGTGTGAGGAGAGCGAAAGGCGAGTCAAGAGCAGCGAGCCCAGCACCATGGCAAGGCCGCCGACGAAGACGAGCGTCTTGTACTTGCCGGTGCGCGTGATCAGCTGGCCCCCGGCGATGCTCGCGACGATGAAACTCAGCATCATCGGCGTCATCAGGTAGCCGCT
>JAJZVM010000164.1 GCA_021845645.1 Bacillota bacterium | reverse complement strand
TCCCGACGCCGATCGCAACCGCATAGACGAGACCGAAGCCGAGCACCTCGGGAAATCGCCTGATGGCCTGGGCGTAGCCGCCCAGGGCGGTCGCTTCCCGTCCGTACGCCGCCTGATGGGCGACAAGCACAACCGCCGCCGTCTGCAACATGCCGAGCACACCGATGAGCAGTGAAACGGGTGCGTGCGCCAGGAAGAGGCTTGCGGACTGTGCAGGTCCTCGGGGCAAGACGTCAGGCATCCATATGGCCTGGATGACGGCGACGGGTATGGCGACGATGGCCTGCGCCAGCGCAAATTGCCAGAACGATGCGCGAAAGACCTGGAACCCGGCGTCGAGCACGTCGCCGAAACCCAATCCCTGTCCCGCGGTGCGCAACGTCCAATCCCCCTGCAAAGTACAACTATGGCGGAGGGGGTGGGATTCGAACCCACGGAGGCTCGTCACCTCAGCGGTTTTCAAGACCGCCGCCTTAAACCGCTCGGCCACCCCTCCGGCGCCACGCCATTATAGCATGCGGTTCATGCCGGGCTGAGGCGCTCCTCGTGCATATACAGCTGCAGTGCGTCGGGAATCCGGACGCCTCCGTCCGCCTCTTGATACTGTTCGAGGATCGCGGCCATCGTGCGACCGACGGCGAGCCCCGAAGCGTTCAGGGTGTGGACGAAGTACACCTTGCCGTCCTGGTCGCGGTAGCGGATGTTGGCGCGGCGGGCCTGGAAGTCGCGGAAGTTCGTGGCGGAGGAGATCTCCCGGAACATGTTCTGCGACGGCAGCCATACCTCGATGTCGAACGTCTTGTGGGCCGAGAAGCCGAAGTCCATGGTTGGCAGGGTGACCACGCGGTAGTGCAGCCTGAGCCTCCTGAGGATTTCTTCCGCCTCGTCGACGATCGTTTCGAGCTCCCGGTCCGACTCCTCCGGCCTGACAAAGTGGACGAGTTCGACCTTGTTGAACTGGTGCAGGCGGATGAGGCCGCGCGTGTCCCGGCCCGCCGCCCCCGCCTCGGCGCGGAAGCAGGCGCTGTAGGCGCAGTAGCGCAAGGGCAGCTCGGCAGCGGGGAGGATCTCCTCGCGATGCATGTTCGTCACCGGTACCTCGGCCGTCGAGATCAGGTAGTGACCGGTCTGGGTCTGGAACATCTCTTCGCGGAACTTCGGCAGCTGCCCAGTGCCGTAGAGGGCGGGCTCCTGCACGAGGAACGGTGGGAAAATCTCCGTGTAGCCGCGTGACGTGTGAACGTCGAGCATGAAGTTGATCAGGGCGCGCTCGAGCTTCGCCCCTGCGCCCCGCTGCAGCGCGAAGCGGGAGCCCGACATGCGCGTGGCTCGGTCGAAATCCAGAATGCCCAGATCCGTGCCGATCTCCCAGTGCGGCTTCGGCTCGAACGGGAAGTCCGGTCGCTCGAAGACGACCCGCTCCTCGCGCGGTTCCATGCCGTCCGGCATGTCGTCCGACGGCACGTTCGGGATCTGCAGCCAGAGCTCGTGCACCTTCGCCTCGAGTTCGCTCAATTGCGCCTCGCGCACTTTCAGTTCTTCGCCGACGCCTCGCATGCGCTCTATCTCCGCCTGCGCGTCGCGACCCGCCTTGCGCAGGCCGGCGATCTGCTCGCTGGCGCGGTTGCGCTCGCCGCGGAGCTCCTCGACGCGTCGCAGAACTCCGAGCCGCTCCTCATCCACCTTCAGCGCGTCGTCGAGCAGTTGGTCGGCGCCACGCCGGCGCAACCTGCGCCTATAGTCGTCCTGTTCCTCGCGCAGCTTTCTCGGATCGTGCATCTGAGATCCTCCTCCAGTCGCGATGGTCAGAAAGCGTATGGCGGTCTGAACAATCCATCCTCGCGCACGATCGCCGCAACAAGCTCGCCCGGGGTGACATCGAACGCGGGATTGTAGGCGTCGCTGCCGGCGTTAGCGACTCTCTGCCCCTGGAACTCCAGCACCTCGCGCGGATCGCGCTGCTCGATCTCCACCTCCCTGGCGTCGGGCCAGAGAGGGTCGCAACTAGATCGGGGCGCCACCACCGCGAACGGGATCCCATGGTGGCGCGCCAGCACTGCGAGGCCGTACGTGCCGATCTTATTCGCCACGCGCCCGTCGCTGCCAATCCGGTCCGCTCCGACAATCACGAGGTCGACCATGCCGCTGCCCATGAAGTGGGCAGCGGCGCCGTCGACGATCACGCGATGAGGTACCCCGGCGCGGCCGAGCTCGAATGCGGTAAGGCGCGCTCCCTGCAGTCGCGGGCGCGTCTCGTCGGCCAGAACCTCTGTGAGGCCCAGGGTGCGGTGCGCCTCGACGATGGCCGCAAACGCCGTGCCAAGGCCGCCTGTCGCGAGTGCCCCCGTATTGCAGTGTGTCAGGACGCGCATGCCCGGCCTAAACAGACCCAGGGCGTTCTTGGCCATAAGTTCGTCCTCCTGGTTCTGCCGCCGCCGCATCGCCTCGGCGTAGCTGAGGGCCTTCTCCGGCCACTCCTCCTTGGGGCCCTTGAGGACGGCGAGTACCGCGTCCACCTCGCGCCGCAGGTTGACCGCTGTCGGGCGCGCGCCAGCGATCATCTCCGCACGGGCCCGCAGCATGCCCTCGGGCTCGGCATTGGACTGCGCCTCCCTTGCCGCCAGCACCATCGCGAACGCCGCCGCGAGGCCGATCGCAGGGGCCCCGCGCACCACCATGTCGCGGATGGCGTCACAGGCAGCGGCGGCGCTTTCGATCTCGAGATATCTTTCCACATGCGGCAGTTCGCGCTGATCCAGGAGGATCAGCCGCCCGTCACGGAACTCGACCGCCTGCATGCCGCAGCCTCCCTCCAAGACAAAGAAACGACCGTCGCCAAGGGGCGAACGGCCGCTGTGCCACCCTTCTTCGATGCACCCCAGGCGCATCCTCACGGCGCAATCACGTGCGCCAAGCGTCCGGCTCGTCGCCGGCGACTCCGGGGCGGAAGCACTTAGCGTCGCGTGCCGGCTCGCACCTGCCGCCGACTCTCTTCACCGCAGGGCGCTCTGCTTTCCCCATCCTCGCCCGATGCTGTAGTGTCCATCATTGTATCCGCACGGATCAGCCTAGGCAAGGTGCGGTGCGCCGGATACGACCTTTTCGAGAAAATACTGGTGGAGCCTGCGATCATCTGTCAGCTCGGGATGGAAGGAGCTTGCGAGAAATCGGCCCTGCCGGCAGAGCACGATCTTGCCGTCCACGTGACCGAGCACCTCGACGTCCGGGCCTACCTCCGTCACGAAAGGCGCCCGGATGAAGACGCCGCGCAGCGGGCCGCCCTCTACCCCCGCGGCATCGATCGCCTCCTCGAAGCTCTCCCTCTGGCGTCCGAAGGCGTTGCGACGAACCGCCATGCGCATCACGCCGAGGCGAGGCTGGTCCGATCCCTCGATCTCGTCGGCCATCAGGATCATGCCGGCGCAGGTTCCGTAGATAGGCAGGTCGCCCTTGCGCAGGACGGGCGCAATCTCGTACTCCTCGAGCAACATGCCTATGGTCGTGGACTCGCCGCCCGGCAGGACGATGCCGTCCAGATCTTCGAGGTCGTCGCGGCGCTTTACGTACCGCACATCGGCGCCTAGGGCCTTAAGCACGCGAGCGTGCTCCCTGACAGCACCCTGCAGGGCAAGTACGCCGATCGTCGCCACTCTACCAGCCCCGCTCCTGCATACGCTCGGCCGGAGCGATCTGCGAGATCTCGATGCCAGGCATCGCCTCGCCGAGGCCCGCCGAGACCTCCGCCAGCACGGCGGGGTCCTGGAAGTGCGTTGTCGCGCGTACGACCGCACGAGCGCGCGCCTCGGGGTCCTGGGACTTGAAGATGCCCGATCCAACGAAGATGCCGTCGACACCCAGTTGCATCATGAGCGCGGCGTCGGCCGGCGTCGCGATGCCGCCCGCGGAGAAGTTCACCACAGGCAGGTGGCCAAGTTCGTGGACCTCGCGAACCAGTTCGAACGGCGCGCCGAACTCCTTGGCTATGGTACCGAGCTCGTCCTCCGGTGCCGCAACCACACGCCGGATCTCCGCGTTCACAGTGCGCGCGTGACGAACCGCCTCCACCACGTTCCCCGTGCCGGGTTCGCCCTTGGTGCGGATCATCGCCGCGCCCTCCGCAATGCGCCGGAGGGCCTCACCGAGGTTGCGGGCCCCGCACACGAACGGCACCTTGAACTTCGACTTGTCGATGTGGTACTGCTCGTCAGCGGGCGTCAGCACCTCGGACTCGTCTATGTAGTCGACGCCGAGCGCCTCGAGGATCTGGGCCTCGACGAAGTGGCCGATTCTCGCCTTCGCCATCACGGGGATCGTGACGGCGTCCATGATCTCGCGCACGATGCGCGGGTCCGCCATGCGGGCGACGCCGCCCGCCGCACGGATGTCCGCCGGCACGCGCTCGAGCGCCATGACGGCCACGGCCCCGGCACGTTCCGCGATCACCGCCTGCTCGGGGGTCGTGACGTCCATGATGACGCCGCCCTTGAGCATCTCGGCAAGGCCCGCCTTCACCCGGAAGGTGCCTACCTCTCGCTCCATTCTCCAAGCCCTCCTCGACGTTACAGGGCCTGCCACGGGGCAGGCCCTGGCTTAGCAAACTTCGTGCACGCACGGGTGCGCGCTCTTGCCTTCGCAAACATTCTAGCATGAGCGCGAGGGATGCGGTGCGTTTCGCCGAGTTCCCAGCAGGCTTTGTCCCCACCGCGGCGTACTCATTGCAGGGGGGCGTGGTCTGTGAAGATCGCCCGCATCCTCAACGAGACGAAGGCGACGGAGCTGGCGGCCCGCGCTCAGATCGCGGACCGCTTCTTTCCGCGCATGTGGGGTCTCCTGGGCAGGTCCGCCCTGCCACCGGGCGGGGGCCTTGTCATCGTTCCCTGCCGCAGCGTGCACGCAGCGTTCATGCGCTTCCCGCTCGATGTCTTGTTCGTGGACAGGCGCGGCGTCGTGCGACATGTGATGCAGCTGAGGCCCTGGCGCCTTTCGCCGATCGTTCCAGCAGCCCACATGGTGCTCGAGCTCCCGCTCGGGGCCGTAGCGGCGGCCCGGACCACACCTGGGGATGTCATCCGCATCCTGCCGGAGGCCTCGAATGCATGACGCGTAAGCTTGTCGCCGCCACCCTCGGTGGCGCCCTCTGCCTCGCGGCTGCGGTGCCGGCCCTCGCGGCCGGGCATTTGACAGCCTATGCCGGCAGCCAGTCCCTGCTCATGGCTGGGCAAAGCGTTGCACCCAACGGCGATTCCTTCTTCAACGGCACGAACATGGCACCAGTCTCTCTCGTCTACCGGAGCAGGCTCTACGTCGCCGCGCGCTACGCTGCAGGACTCGCGCACCTGTCGATCAGCTGGGCGCGCAAGCTGCAGATGGTCGAGATCGGCGGCGGCCCGCCCCGTGTGCTGATGGGCGCGAGGGCAAAGTACCGGACCTTCAACGGTCCTGTGGCCGTGCAGCCGCGACGGGTGCGCCTTGTCGTGCGCAAGAAGAACTGGACGCCCGCCGGACGTCAGTTGCAGGTCGGCGGGCAGCGTCTGCCTGACGCCCTTTACACCATGCGCACAATGTACATGCCTGCATCCCTCCTGGCGACGGCGCTCGGCCTGAGG
This sequence comes from Bacillota bacterium, assembly GCA_021845645.1. The sequence goes on along the minus strand of JAJZVM010000164.1, from coordinate 4,045 downwards.
CTCACATGGCCGCCGCACAAGACGCCAACAGGGCTCTACGCACGCATCTCGCTTGCCGTCTCGACCCTGCAGCCGGGCAGCGTGCTCGGTGTCTCGGTGCTGATCGGTGGAGTGCCGCAAAGCGACCCGCTGGGCTACACGTGGACGATGCGCAACCCATACGGCAATCTCGTTCCGCTGATGGGCGGCAACGGCGCCCGCCAGGAACAGATCCCCTTCGGCGTCAACGCAGCCCGCGGCAGCTACCGCCTCGCCGTGACCGTCACCGATGGAAGGACAGGCCAGCGCACCACGTCCTTCGCCGAAATCCACCTGCGCGGCTCCGCCCCCGCAGGACTTACCGTGCCGCCCTTCGGCTTCTCGCCGCAGACGATCGCGCGTGCCTACAACATTTACAACACGTGGCTGGGAGGCGACTTCGGGCAGGGACAGGCCATCGTGCTCTACGAGCGCCAGGGCTTCTCCTACCAGGACCTCGCACAGTTCGACAACGCGTTCGGCCTGCCGGCCCCGAGTATTCGCATCGAGAGCCTTTCCGGAGAGATCCTGTCTCCAGGGATCGAGGCGACCATGGACATCGAGTGGGCGCACGCGCTTGCACCCTTGAGCCAGTTGATCGTCGTCGAGGACAGCGCCGGCAGTTCTGCGCAGGCCTTCCCATACGATCTCGTGCAGAGCCTGCAAGGCCAGGCCCGCAACGGTGCACAGATCGCCAGCGTTTCGTGGGGCGTCGCGGCGGGCAGCGCTTCCTTCCAGAGCGCGAACCAGAGCCTTGCCGTTCTGCAGGCGGAGGGGTTCTCGCTCTTTGCGGCCGGCGGCGACAACCTTGACCTGTCCGGACCCCCGCCGCTTGTCTGGCCAGCGGTCGACCCGAGCGCCGTGGCGGTCGGCGGCACCAGCCTCTTCGAGAAAAACCCCGCAACGTTCTTCGAGACCTACTGGAACCAGCCGACCGACGCCTCCACCTTCGGCACGACCTCCTACGCCGCGCCGTACTGGCAGGAGCGCGTCACCGGCCAGCCGCTTCGGCAGGTGCCCGACGTCGCCTTCGATGGCAATCCGGCCAAGACGCCTGTCGACGTTTACATGAACGGCGGCTGGTTCATCGAGGGCGGCACGAGCCTCGGCGCGCCCGCGTGGGCGGCGATCTGGGCGCTGTGCCGTTCGGCCGTGCCCTATGCGCCCGCCGCCTCGCAGGCCCTTTACACCGTGGCTTCGTCGCGCTATGGCCCTGGCGCGCTGAACAATCCGAACCGCAAGGTCTACGACCCAAGGACGGGCATCGGCTCGCCTGACGTGGCTGACCTCATTTCGGCGTTGCGCGCCCTCTACTGACACCCGCCATCCGTGATTGGCAACGCCTTTCGAAGCCCGCAGCATGTTCCAACATAACAGGTGCAGTGCGGCAGACCCTAGGCTTGCCCGCCGGAGACGACGGGTGATCCGAAAAGAGGGGGCTGCCCGTTTGATCGGTTCCCACGAGCTGACCGTGTCCGAGGCGATGGGTCTGCATGAAGTCCTGCTCGAAACGGCGAACACCGTGGAGAAGCTTGCGTTCTACGCCGACGAGACGCAGAACCACGAGCTGGAGACCGTGTTCCATGCGCATGAGCGCATGTTCGAGAGGACGTACCAGGAGCTCCTCGGCTTTGCCCAGGGCAACAGCACGCATCAGGCAGCGTTCACGCAGCCCGGTATGAGCCACAACAGCGCACAGGGCGGTCAGAAGCCGAACAGGCAGACGATCCGTCCCGAGCCGACCGGTCGCATCGAGGACCGCACCATGGTCATGGACTGCCTTGTCGATTGCAAGGAGATGGCCGTGGCATCCATGAAGGTCGCGACCGAGGCCTCGCTGCCGTCGCTGCGCCGCACCCTCGCCGACATCGCGCGTCAGCACCTGGACTCCGCCTTCGAGCTCTACAAGATCGCGGAGCAGCACGGCTGGTACCCCAGCCTCAAACCCCATGAGTCCCCGGAGGAGTGGCTTCGCTCAACGCACCTGCCACTGACGCATCAGGGAGTCTCGCAGTACAGTGCGCCGTACGCGTCGCGCGACAGCGGCAGGGCTTATACCGGTGCAACGGCAGGAGTCGGGGCTTCGTTCCAGAGCCGCGGATATGCGCAGACGCAGTCCGGCTACGGTCGGACGGCCGCCGGCGCGACCTACGGCGACCAGAGCCCGCAGCGCGGAGTGGCCAACTTCGAAGGACAGCGCAATGGCGTGCAATACGCCGCGCCGGACCTGAACCCCGAGCAGACCCATCGCCACTGAACCGGACCGGTAGCAGGCGGGGCCGTCCCGAACGCAGCGTGGGCTGCGGCGGGGCGGCCCCCGCCGCATGTCCCGCGACAGAGAAAGGCTCCCCACCCAGCGGGGAGCCTCCTTGCGCTTGCTTTCAGTCGCTCTCGTCCTCGTCGAGCAGCTCCTCCTCCTCGGCTGAGAGGCGGGCCATCGCGACAAGTTCGTCCTCGGAATCGAGGCGCATCAACTGCACCCCTTGCGACGCGCGACTGTAGCGCGGCAGCTCGGCGACGCTGAGCCGGATGATGATGCCCTGCGCCGATACGAGCATCAGGTGGTCTTCGTCGTTCACCGAACGCACCGCAGCCACGTAGCCGTTGCGGTGCGTCAGCGAGATCGCCCGCACGCCCTTGCCACCACGGCCGATGGCACGGAACTGCTGGAACGCTGTGCGCTTGCCCATGCCGCGGTTCGTGGCCACGACGAGATCCGAGCCCTGGTCGGTCACGGCCGTGCCGACGACATGGTCGTCTGGTCCCAGCCGGATGCCGCGCACCCCTCTCGCCTGCCTGCCCATCGAACGTACGTCCTGCTCGCTGAAGCGGATGGCCATGCCTTGCCGCGTGACGAGGACGACTTCCTCGTCACCGGTAGTGTGGTGAACGCCGATCAGCGCATCCTTGTCGTCGAGGCCGATCGCGATGAGCCCATTGGCGCGGATCGAGGCGTAATCCTCGATTGGGGTCTTCTTGACGGTCCCGAAACGGGTGATCATGAAGAGGTACCCTTCGTCCTGCTCGCCCGAAAGGGTGATCGTCGCGGTGATCTGCTCATCGCTCGCCAGGTTGACAAGGTTCACGGCGGCGGTACCTCGCGCCGTACGCCCGGCTTCCGGCACCTCGTGGACCTTGACCCGGTAGACGCGGCCCCGGTCCGTGAAGAAGAGGAGCCAGTTGTGGGTGCGTGTTGCGAAGATGCGTTCGACGAAGTCCTCCGCCTTCGTGCCGGTGCCGGTGATGCCCCGCCCGCCGCGATGCTGCGCGCGGTAGACGTCGATATGCTGGCGCTTGACGTAGCCCTGGTGCGTCAGGGTGACGACGCACGCCTCGTCGGCGATGAGGTCCTCGTCCTGCAGGTCGCCAGTAGCCTGGACGATCTGGGTGCGGCGCTCGTCCGCATACTTGCGACGGATCTCGCCGAGTTCCTGCTTGATCACGCCGAGCAGCATCTCGTTCGAGGAGAGCAAGGCGTTCAGGTAAGAAATCGTCTTTTGTAGCTCCTCGAACTCCTCGTCGATCTTCGACCGCTCAAGCTGTGTCAGGCGCTGCAGGCGGAGGTCGAGGATGGCCTGCGCCTGGCGCTCCGAGAGGTCGAAGCTTTCGATCAGACCGGTCTTCGCCGCCTCGGCGTCGCGGGACGCGCGGATCAGCGCGATGACCTGGTCGAGATGGTCGAGGGCGATGCGCAGGCCGAGTAGAATGTGCGCCCGCTCTTCCGCCTTTCGCAGCTCGTAGCGGGAGCGCTTGGTGACCACCTCGCGCTGGTGTCGCACGTAAACCTCGAGGATGTCCTTCAGCTTGAGGAGTCTCGGCTGCCCGTCGACCAGGGCAAGCATTATGGCGCCAAAATTCTGTTGCAGCGGCGTGTGCTTGTAGAGCTGGTTCAACAGCACGTTGGGGTTCTGGTCGCGGCGCACCTCGATCGCGATGCGCATGCCGGTGCGGTCGGACTCGTCGCGCAGGTCGGTGATGCCGTCGATCTTCTTCTCGCGCACGAGTGCGGCGATACGCTCGATCAGGC
>JAJZVM010000163.1 GCA_021845645.1 Bacillota bacterium | reverse complement strand
CTCCGCCAGAATCCCGGCCGGGTACTGCACGGGCATGTCCCAGCCGCCGAAGTCCACCATGCGCCCGCCGAGCGCCAGGTGCTCCTCGTAGAGCGGTGTCCGCTTTCCCATTCCCATGCCTCCTGGGTCGCCCCCGGGCGACCCCCTTTCAGGTTCCACGGTTCTGCGGTTCTGCGAACCCGGATCGCGTCTGGCGACGCGTCCCTGCGTTCTCCGGCCCGATTCCCCCACCCATGGGCCCGTTCTGCCCATATGGTGCGCGATGGACGCTCAGACCGGTTCGGGGCGCAGCCGCATCCCCCAAAGCCAGATCGTGCCCGCCAGGCCGAGGAGGCCGATCACCGCGGCGATCATGTAGAGGCTGCCGAACTGGGGCAGCACGCTGCCGTAGACGGCCGACCCGATCGCCACGCCGAGTGCCCGGAACGTCCCCAGAACTGCCTGGGCGGAACCAGCCTGCGCCTTCGGTGCGAACCCCAAAACAAGATACTGCAACGGCGCCCCCATGGTAAGGCCCACTCCGCCCCCCAGCAGCAAAAGTCCCCCGACCATGCCACTGAGCCCAGCGATCTGGGCCATGATGACCGCGCCGGCCGCCATCAGGACAAAGCCCGCCGAAAGCACCGCGCGGGGGCCCAGACGGTCCGCCAGACGCCCGCCGTAATAGGCCGTCGCGGCGCTCGCCAGGGCCATGGGCAGGAGGGCGGTGCCGGACGCGGCCTCGCCCAGGTGCAAGAGCCGCATGGCGTAGAGCGGCACGAAGAGCGCCACTGCCGTGGCGGCCGCGCTGAGACCGCCGAGCAGATAGACGGGCACAAGCCGGCCACCGCCATGGAAGATCGGGGCCGCGGCGGAGCGCTCCCAGAGGATGAGGTTGGGCAAGAGGAGCACGCCGAAGACGATGCTCGCCCAGCCGAGGGGCAGGGCGCCACGCTCCAGCATCTCGAACCCGAGCAGGACGGCGGCCGCGAGCAAGGCCGTCAGGGAAGCTCCCTGCACATCGGCGGGTCCGGGTACCGCGTGGGTGCCTTTGGAGACGTAGAGGAGCGCCAGCACGGCCACACCAAGCCCGATCGGCGCCGTGGCGAGGAAGAGCCAGTGCCAGCCCAGGCTCGCTACGATGAGCCCCCCGATCGGCGGGGCGACGATCGCGGCGAGGGAGTACACGCCGCCAAGCAAACCAAGCATGGAGCCTCGCCGTTCGGCCGGGACGGCCTGTCCGATCTCGGCGCTCGCCAGGGGCATCAGGGCGGCGGCACCGACCGCCTGCAGGCCCCGACCAACGAGCAGCCAAAGGACGCCGGAACTGAGGCCGGCGACGATCGAGCCAGCGGCGAACAGGACGCCACCTGCCGCGAACAGAGTCCGACGCCCGTGGCGGTCGCCCAGGACCCCGAGAATCGGCAACGCGGCTCCGTAGACGATCCCGTAGAGGGTCACGAGCCACGTGGCCAGGGCGGTCGGAAGATGAAGCGCCGTCGCGATCGGCCGAAGTCCCGGCGACAGGAGACTAAGGTCCGCCGCACCCAGGAACACGCCGAGAGCGAGCGTCGCGATGAGGCCCTTCTGCCTGCTCGACAAGTGAGGATCCCTCCAGAGCAGCCTTGCGGCTGCGACGGATTTCGCATGCGTTCGCCCGATTTCCTCTTGAAGTGCATTCTCTCCAGGTCTGTCCTGCGCAACCAAACGGGTGGTTCGGTCCGAACGGAACTCGTCCTCTGCGCCCTGAAGTGCTACGCTTCGGGGCAGTCTGTTCGCGTGGGGGAATGCCCCGATGTCCCATCAGCCAAACGAAATCCGATCGCCATTCGGCGAGCGGCCTATGCTCGTGTTCTGGGAAACGACCAAAGCCTGCCTTCTCGCTTGTCGCCACTGTCGCGCGACCGCGCAGCCGAACCCGCTGCCGGGGCAGCTCGACAAGGAGGAGGGCATGCGTCTTCTGCGCTCGATCCGCTCCTTCGGCGATCCTGCGCCCGTGATCGTCTTCACGGGCGGGGACCTCGTGCTGCGCGACGACATCTTCGACCTGATCGCCGAGGCCGACCGCCTCGGCCTGCACGTCGCCGCCGCCCCTGCCGCCACGCCGCTTCTGGACCGTCCGATGCTGCAGCGTCTCAAGGACGCGGGCGTCCAGTCCGTGTCGCTGAGCCTCGACGCGCCAGGCGAAGTCCACGACGGCATCCGCGGCGTCCCGGGCACCTACGATCTGACGCTCGCGGCGACGCGCCACGCGCTGGGCGTCGGGCTCAAGGTCCAGATCAACACGGTCGTGATGCGATCGACGCTCGAGACACTGCCGCAGATCGCCGCGCTGCTGCTCAAGGAGGGCGTCCCGATCTGGGAGGTCTTCTTCCTCATCGTCACGGGCCGGGCCGGCGAAAAGGACGCGCTCGCGCCGTCGGAACAGGACGACGTCTGCCACTTCCTGCTCGACACATCCCGCTACGACATGCTCGTGCGGATCGTCGAGGCGCCCTTCGTACGCCGCGTACTGCGCGAACGCGAGTCCGGCAAGCAGGGCGGAGCGCTCCACGCCCGGCTGCGCGAGGACCTCTGGCGTGTCGCCGGCCCGCCCGGGCGCCCCGTGCGCATGGGCACGCGTGGCACGCTCGACGGCGATGGCATCCTGTTCGTCGCGCACGACGGCACCATCTCACCAGGCGGCTTCCTGCCGCTCGAGCTCGGCAACGTCCGCGAGGACGACCTGGTCGAGGTATACCGCACGCACCCCTTGCTCCGGCGCATCCGCCGCCGCGAGTTCGCCGGGCGCTGCGGCCAGTGCGAGCACCGTGACGTCTGCGGCGGTTCGCGCGCGCGCGCCTTTGCGTCGTTCGGCGACCCGTTCGCGTCCGACCCGGCCTGCCCGCTCGCCGCCGCAGAACTCTTTCAGTGATGCAGAGCCTGGACGAACGATAGCACCGCCGGGCCGAGCAGCACGATGAACATGGCCGGAAACACGAGGAAGATCAGCGGAAAGAGCATCTTGATCGGCACCTTGAGCGCCGCTTCCTGCGCCCGCTGCCGCCTGAGGGCCCGCATCTGCTCGCTCTGCGCCCGCAACACGGAAGCGATGCCGACGCCGAGTTCATCCGCCTGGACCACCGCCGAGACGAACGCCGTCAGATCCGGCAGGTCCATGCGTTGGGCGAGGTCCCTGAGGGCCTCGGCCCTCGGCCTGCCCAGCTGCAGCTCGCGCAGGAGGCGGCCGAACTCCCCGGCGACCGGCTCGCCGAAGCGTCCCGTCACGCGGGCGAGGGCGGCGTCGAAGCCGAGTCCCGCTTCCACGGACACCGACAGGAGGTCCATGACGTCCGGCAGGTGACGCACCATCTGCTGCTGTCTCGCCGTTGCTCGCCGCGCCAGCCAGAAATCCGGCAGCCGCCAGCCGAGGACGGCCAGCGCGAGAGCGATCACGATCGCCGCACCGCCAAAGAGGGCTGGCAGCAGGCCCACGACCGCGAGCAGGAAGCGGCTCGCGAGCAGCACGCCTGGCGTCGTCGGATTGCCTGCGCGTTCGATGCGCCTTTGCAGAAGCTCGCCCTGCCGCTGGGGCAGATAGCGCAGGAGCGCCTGCGAGAACTCCTCGAAGAGCGGCCGCACGAAACGGTCGACAAAGCCGCGCTCCGGATCCGCGGACGCGCCCTGTCCGCCGCGATGCCGGACAACACGCTCGAGCTGAAGCCGTTCGAGCTCCTGCACGGTGCCGGGGGCGACGATGTAGAGTCCCAGGCTGTAGCCGAGCGCAATGGCCAGGATAATGGCGATGACCTGCATGGCTAGACCTCGATCCGCACGACACGGCTCAGCACGAAGAAGCCCACAACCTCGAACGTCGCCGCCAGGATGAGCAGCATGCGTCCGATGCCGGGCTGGAACATGGGACCGACGAACGCCGGCGCGATCAGGGCCATCAGCACCAGGAGACCGACCGGCAGGAGCCCGATGATCACCGACGACATGCGGCCCTGCGCCGAGAGCGCGCGCACCTCGGCCTGCAGGCGCACCCGCTCGCGGATCGTCTGCTGGATCCGGTCGAGCACCTCCGCGAGGTTCCCTCCGACCTGCCGCTGGATCTGCACCGCCGTGACCATCAGCGAAAGGTCGGGCGAGCCGGCCCGCTGGGCCAGATTCTCGAGCGCCTCGTCCACCGGAACGCCCACGCGCGTCTCCGCGAGCATGCGCTCGAATTCCTGGCCAAGGGGGCCCTTGGTCTGCCGTGCGCAGGCGTCGAGCGCCTGCAGCAGGGAGAATCCCGCCCGAAGGGCGCTGGCGGTGCTGCCGAGGGCGTCCGGCAGCGCTAGGCCGATCTGCTTGCGCCGCTCCTGCGAGCGGCTGCCGAGGAAGATCGCAGGTATCGCCAGCAGAGCCGGAACCAGCAGCCAGAAGACGCCGCCGAGCAGGAGGGCCAGCACGAGTCCCACGGCGCCAAGCCCAAGACTCAGCAGCAGGAACTCGCCGGCCCGCAGTTCGAGGTCCGCGGCCCTTAGGCGCCCTTCAAGGCTGTCCAGCAGGGATCGGAGGACCGTCACAGCCTCAAGTGCGGCCACGATGCGCTCGCGCGGCGTGCGCGAAGGCTCCTCCCGCACCGCCTCGGCCAGCTGCGCCTGGCCCCGGTGCACGACGCTCCTGAGCCGCCGCACCATCTGGGGATCGGGGGCCAGCACGGCGAAGATGCCGGCGAACGTGAGGCCGAAGACCACAAGGAGCCCGAGAAGCCTAAGCATCGCGACCGCCGCCCGTCTGGAAGATGCGCGGATCGACCGTGTGGCCGTAGGCCTCGAGGCGCTCCAGGAAACGCGGTCTGAGCCCGGTCGGCGTGAAACCGTCGCCAGGGCGGTAGCGGAAGAGGTCCTGGAGGACGATCACTTCCCCTTCCATGCCCTGCACCTCGGTGATGTGCGTGACCCGCCGCGAGCCGTCCCGCATGCGCTGGGCATGCACGATGAGATCCAGGGCCGAAGCGATCTGCTCGCGGATGGCGCGCACCGGCAACTCGAAGCCTGCCATCAGCACCATCGTCTCGATGCGCGAGAGCACGTCCCTGGGCGCGTTGGCGTGCACCGTCGTGAGCGAGCCGTCGTGGCCGGTGTTCATCGCCTGCAGCATGTCGAGCGCCTCTCCCGCGCGCACCTCGCCGACCACGATGCGATCGGGACGCATGCGCAAGGCGTTGCGCACAAGCTGGCGGATCGTGACCTCGCCCCGTCCCTCGAGATTGGCGGGACGGGTCTCGAGCGAGACCACGTGGTCCTGCTGCAGCCTGAGCTCCGCCGCGTCCTCGATCGTGACGATGCGCTCGTCGGACGGAATGAAGGCCGACAAGCTGTTCAGGAGGGTCGTCTTGCCCGACGCGGTGCCACCGGACACCACGATGTTGAGCCGGCCGCGCACGGCGCTGCGCAGGAGCTCCACCATGCCTCCGCTCACGGTGTCGATCTGCTCGAGGTCGTCCATGGTGAGCGCGCGCTCGGGAAACTTGCGGATGGTCAGCGAGGGCCCGCGCAGGGCCAGAGGCGGGATGATCGCGTTGACGCGCGAGCCGTCCTTGAGTCTCGCGTCCACCATGGGACTGGACTCGTCGATGCGGCGGCCGAGCGGCGCGACGATCCGCTCGATCAGCTCTAGGATCTCCCTGTCGTCGCGGAAGCGCACCGCCGTCCGCTGCAGGCGGCCCGCCCGCTCGACGTACACCTGCCCTGGACCGTTGACCATGATCTCGTTCACGCTGGGGTCCTCCAGCAGCGGCTGCAGCGGGCCGAGGCCGACGATCTGCGCGTAGAGCGCCCCCACCAGGTTCTCGCGCTCAAGCGGGCCGAGGTCCGGCTCATCGCGCAGGAGGGCGGAGATGCGCTCGCGCACCTCGGCCTTCCAGACGTCGTCGCTCGGCGCGGCGTCGGGCATGTCCGCCGCCAGGCGCTGCTGCACCTGCAGACGCAGCCGCTCGGCCCGGGTGGGCTCCGGGGCCACATCGGACATCGGCCCTTCCTCTTCGCCGCCCCGCAGGCGCCGGTAAAGCGACATCCGTTACCCCTCCCCGCCGAGCGCCGCCACCCGCGGACGCTCGAGGTCGTGCACGAGGTCGCCGCCGAGTCTACCGACGGCCCTGGCGAGCGGCGAGCGCCCCCGCAGCAGCACGAGCGGCATGCCAATGTTGGCCGCGCGCACCGCCGCGTCGCCATCGGAGGGCAGTGCGTGGCGGATGGGGTGGCTGAGCGCCGCCGAGATCTCGTCCTCCATCAGGCCCATGGCGGCGTTGCCGCGGTTCAGGACCACCGACAGCTTCTCCTGCGGGTAGCCGAGCCGCTCGAGCAGGATGTCAAGGCCCTTGGCGGAGTTCTGCAGCGCCGGAATGTCCGGCGTGGTGACGAAGAGGATGCGCTCGGCCTCGTCGAGGGCGGTGATCACGCCTTCGCCGAAATCCACGGCGGTGTCGACGATCACCCAGTCGTAGGCCGTGCGCAGGATGCGCAGGATCTCCTGGACGTAGTTGCGTTCCGGATCGCGCTTGCCCTCGCCGTCGACGAACGCCGCCAGGTCGGGTGTGGGCGGGCCGGCCAGAATGTCGACCTGGCTGTGGTCGGAGTGGCTCATCGCCTCGCCGATCGCCGCGAGCGTCATCGCCCCTGGGTGCCGGCAGACGTCGACGATCGTCGCCGTGGGCCGGATGCCGAAGAGGGTGGCGGCGCAGCCGAACTCGAGGTCGAGGTCGCAGAGCGCCACGCGCTGGTGGTGGCGCTCCGAGAGCACCACGGCGAGGTTCGCAGCGAGCGTCGACTTGCCGACACCGCCCTTGGTGCCGAATACCGTCACGACATGTCCGCGACGCGCGCGGCGCTCCACCTGGGCGAGCCGCGCCACCGCGGCCCTGAGTTCCCCGGGCTGCACCGGTTCGGCCAGGTAGTCCCGGGCCCCAGCCTGCATGGCGGCTCGCAGGGCATCCATCCCGGCGTCCCGCCCGATGACCAGCACCCGCACGCCGTACGACTGGTCGAGATCGGCGCAGAGCCCGAGGCATGCCGGGTCCGCGTCGGCGTGGAGCACCACGAGATCCGGCCGCTCCTGGCGCACGAAGGATCGCACGCGCGCCGGCGTGTCGGCCTCGCGCACCGCCCCGATGTCCCCCAGCACCTCCGCGAGGGCATCCCTGCGATGCGACGGGGCCATCAGAAGCAGACGCGCTTCCCGCTCCTGGCTCATGGCACGATCCCTCCCACCCGGATCTGCACGGCCGGTTTCGATCCGTCACCAGGCGGGCGCAACAGCAGCAGCAGCGAGCCCTGTTGCTGGCCAAGGGCGATGGTGGCCGCCTGCTCGGGCGTCACGGAGAGGGTGACGAGCGAGTAGCCGGAACTGGAACTGCTGCCTGCAAGCCCCGTCGACAGGACGGCCACGTCCGGCACGATGATGGTGCTCTCGGCGGGCGTGGCGGGCTGGCCGTTCTGGGCCGCCTGCGCGCTCAGCGTGAGCAGCACGTCGATACGCGACCCGGGCGCGAGGTTGCCGGCCACGCCGGAGACACCATTGACGGACATGGTCAGGGCGCGATCGCCGCGCGGGATCTGATAGGCGAGACCAGCGTCGTGCTCAGGCTCGATCTCGTCGCTGAGCACCGGAGCCCCCGCGCTCAGGCCCACCTTGGTCACCTGTCCCTGCGCCGCGCCGACGGTGGTGAGAGCGCCGGGCAGGATCGCCGAGGGCGACACCTGCTGCAACTTGAGGTCGGATGGACTGAGGACGCTACCCGCCGGCACCGCGGTCGCGGCGATCACGAGCGGGACCCGGCTGGCCGCAGGGCTCGTGGTCGCCTTGGCCACGACAAGCGTCACCAGCAAGGCCGCGAGAAGCGGAACGATCACCCGCAGGAGCCTGCGTCTCGTCATTCGATCAGCCTCTCCGCCTGCAGGCCGTAGCTGCCGCCGCTGCCGAACTGCCCCGACGTGACCGCGTCGAGGAACACCCCCGTCACGTCGCCGCTGCTGTCCACACCGGTCACGAAGAAGGCGGCGAAGCCGAGAATGGTCACCTCGGACTGGCCGTCGCCTGGTGCCGAGATGATGGGCAGGTCCACCACCGCCGGGGAGCTCAGGGGCACCGTGTCCCAGGTGTAGCCCGAGCCGGCCGCCACGCGGGCGGCGAGCCCCTGCTGGGTCGGCCCCTCCATGTTGCCCGTCTCGGTCTCAAGCGTCTGCCCGACCGTCAGGGACTGCTGGTAGCCATCCGCGAGATTCTGTTCATAGGTGCTCGCGCCCGTACCGCCAAGGGCCAGACCGCCGTAGTTGCCGTCGCTGCCCTCGCCGCCGCCGTCCTTGAGCACATAGGACTGTCCGTACACGAAATTGTTCCAGACGACGCCGAGCGGCATCGCCCCGGTCACCTGGGAGATCGGCCCCACCTGAACCGCGGACGTCTCCTGGAACGTTCCCTGGTCGATGCCGAAGAGGGACGCGAAGTAGTAGGGAATGCCGCCGCGCGTCGTCACGGTCACGACGGTGTCCTGGGCATTCACCTGCACCTGCACGTCGGCGGATGGCACGCCGTTCTGCTCGGCCGTCGCGATGGCGACCGACTTCGCCGACGAGGGATCCGCGGGCAACTCCTGTCCGCCGGCCAGCGCCGCCGCGTCGGCGGCGGACTTGAGCTCCTGGGTCTTGATGTAGGCCCGACCGGCGTCAAGGGACAGGGACGCCACCGAGAGAAGGGCAACCGCCGCGAGAGCGAACAGGACCGTGGCCTGACCGCTCTCGGCACGATGCCTTCGCATGAGCGATCACTCCATACGCATGACGGACTGGCTGGAAATCTGAAGGGCTCCTCCGAGCAAGGGCGTCAGCAGCGGGATGCTCACGCTGATGCTGTACCTACCCTGGACGTCGACATCGGTGCCGGTCTGTCGCTCGGACGGCGACGGCGACACGGCAAGCGTCAGGGAGGACGGGTTCAGGCTGGGCGCCGCCGCGTCGACCGTCTGCAGGACCGTCGCATCCGACGCGCCGAGGCTCGCGGCGCGAGCCCCCTGCTCCACCGCCTGCTGCAATTGGAGGTAGTCCTGAAGCACGATGCCCACCTGCAGCATCCCGAGCAGCAGAAGGACAAGGACCGGAAGGATCAGGGCAAGCTCCACCGCCGCCTGACCCTTCCGGTCGGAGAGCCACGGGCGGCACCGCGCCCGCATACGGCTAGAGGCTGCCCGTGATGCTGTCGAAGATGTTGCTGATGCCCTTGCCAAGCAGCACGACGGCACCAACCACCACCACAGCGACGAGGGCGATGATCAGGGCATACTCGACCATGCTCTGACCTTCATGGGCGCGCAAGCGGCGCAGGAACGTGGAGAACTGGACAGCAGCCATCATCATGATGCCCCTCCTTCCCCCGCCCCGAAAAAGTGATAAGGCCTCCCGAAAGCCATCGGGAGGTCAAACCTTCTCCCTTCGGCAACCCGGCGATCATAGCCTTTTCGGCCTTAGACCCGTGGCTTTGCGTCCGACCCTTTCGAGCCGTTTGCCATTTCGCGGGGTATTCAGTGTGGATCGACAATATCAGCCACAAAACCCTTATGTCAATAGGAACTTGTTCGTGAGCCTTTTGCGCTGTGGCCGTTTCGCGGGCGAACGAGCGCTCGCCGACGGGCCAGTGAAGCGGCCGGGCGCGTTTGCGGGCGGACGGGGACACGGTTCTCGGGCATAGGCGCTACGAGAGTGAGGG
>JAJZVM010000162.1 GCA_021845645.1 Bacillota bacterium | reverse complement strand
CTGCCGGCCGAGCCGCGATGCGGCTGTGGCCGCGCGGGCCAGGGCAGGGTGCAGGTCGTGCCCTTCGGCAGGCATGTCGACAGGGCGTCCCTCGCCTGGGCCTGTGTACAGGGACTTGCGGTCACGGTGACCATGGGGCGCCTCGACATGTGCCTCGCTGCGGCAGACTGGGGCGCTTTGGGAAGCCGGAAGCCATGACACGGCCGAGGTTCGACGCGGCAGACGCCGCGCAAAGGCTTGCCGCATGCCGGCGCATCGTCGTGCTGGGGTCGGGTGGGGCCGGGAAGTCCACCCTGTCGCGCGAGGTCGCGGACCTGCTCGACCTGCCGCTCCACCATCTCGATCAGCTTTTCTGGCTGCCAGGCTGGCAAGCGCGGGCGGACGCCGAATGGGAGCGGATCCAGAGCGAAATCGTGCTCGCGGAGCACTGGGTGATCGACGGCAACTATAGCCGCACCCTGGACATCCGGCTCGCGCGCGCGGATGGCGTGCTCTTCCTCGACCTGCCACGCGAGATCTGCCTCTGGCGGGCCTTCTGGCGTGGGGTCCGACTGCGCGGCAAGGTGCGCCCCGATCTCGCGGCCGGTTGCCCGGAGCACTTCGACCTCGAGTTCCTGCAATGGATCTGGCGCTTCCCGCTGCGCTCGCGGGAAAGGGTCCTGCGCAGGCGCGCGGCTGCGCCGCTCGGTCAGGCATGGGTCGTGGTGCGCCGCCCGCGGGACGTGCGGCGCCTGCTTGCGGCTTTGCGCGCCGCCCGAGGCGCGGGTACCGCGGATGGTAGGGGTATGCCGCCCGCACAGGGAAGCTAGTCCTTCCGCCGGCAGGCCGCTGCCGTGCAGCCCCATAGGCATGGCCCGTCTGGACAGGATCGCATGGCATATAGCCGGGCTTTCGGCCACTGGAACCGGCCCCCGATTCCGGCGTGGCCAGTGGTCCACATGGTTGTTGTCCCATGGGGCAAGTTGCTGGATTCTGGCGGTTGTACATTGCATGGGCGTTTGGTCCTGCGGGGCACGAGACACTTCGCAAGGTGGTCGCGATCATGGGGCAAGGCATCCGCGTAGGCCTGATGCAGAAGATTCTCTCCGCAGCCCTGGTGCCTGTCGTAATCTTCGTGATCTCGGTGGTGCTGGTCACCGCCACGATTTCACGGGCGGTCTCCCAGCTGCACACGGTCGCGCAACTCTCCGCGGCGATGCATGGCCTCGAGACAGTGCTCTACGTGGCGACGGCCGTCGCCGCGGCCATCTCGGTTGTGAGCGCCTATCTCATTGCGGCGGCGATCGTGCGCATGGTGCGCCGCCTCATCGCCAACATCCGGCGGCTCGCATCGGGAGACCTGGCCCTCGAAGGGCATGGTGCCACGCACCTGGACGAGGTCGGCGACGCGTCGGACGCACTCAGGGCGACGGTGGAGGCCCTGCGCGGCCTGATCAGCTCGGTCATCCGCACGAGCGAGGCGATCGGCTCGCAGAGCGCCGGTCTCAGCTCGGCCGCGACGGAGTCGTCCGTCACGGTCGAGGAGGTCCTGGCCGCGGTCGACCAGGTTTCCGCGACAGCCGCATTGGGTAGCCAGACGGCACACCAGTCCGCCGAGACGATGAGCCAGCTCGCGAGCACTGTCGATCAGATCGCCCGCGGTGCCCAGGAGCAGGCGATCGAGGCCCAGGGTGTGATGGATGCGCTCCGCGCCGTCAGTCAGGGCACGGAGAGCGTAGGCGCCGCCGCCAGGGACATAGCCCGGCAGACTGAGGATGGCGCTGCGTCGGCGCGGGAGGCGGCGGGGGCGATCGAGACACTCCTGGCCAAGGTGCAGGCGATCGGCCAGGCGACGGCGGAGGCTGCCGAAAAGGTTCAGCAGATGGCCAGTTACGCGGCACAGATCGACGAGATCTCGCAAGTGATCACGGGAATCACCGAACAGACCAACCTCTTGGCCCTGAACGCGGCGATCGAGGCTGCGAGGGCGGGCGAACACGGCCGCGGCTTCGCGGTGGTGGCGGATGAGGTGCGCGAACTTGCGGGAAGGGCCGCGGACTCCACACGGGACATCGAGAGTCTGACCGGGACGATCCACGGGACGACCACCGTGGCGCTCTCATCTGTTCAGAGCGTTCTCGCCTTGGCCGCCGAGGGCAAGGCGATCAGCGACCGCGCAAGCCAGGGCCTCGCCCTGATCCTCGGCGTGATGGCGGGCACCTCGGACGAGGTGCGGGAGATCGCGTCCGCGATGCAGCAGACGATCGCCACCGTGCGCGCGGCGGACGAGCGGGTGGCCTCCGTGTCGGCGGTGATCGAGCAGAACTCGGCCGCTACGGAGGAGGCGGCTGCCGCGAGCGGCGAGGTGAGCCACTCGATCACCGAGGCGGCGGACGGCTCCAAGGACATCGCGGCCTCCGCGCGAGAGGCGTCCGGCTCCATTCAGCGCATCGCCACCGCGACGAGCGACGTCGCGCGCTCGGCGGCCGCCCTCGCGGGTCTTGCGGGCGAGCTCAAGTCGTCCGTCGATGCGTTCAAGATGTAGCTGGCAACCAGGCGGGGTCGGGGCGCCGGCGACCCGCAAGGTGGCGCGGATTGGCGCGACGTGAAGGAGAACGTCGCCGCCCAAATCTTTTGGCGTAGCTGGCGGCCCAGGCCGCAGGCCGGGTAGGACTGCGGCCTGGGCCCGCACCGCAGCGCAAAGCCGGGTCAATGTCGCGCTGGGGGATCCACAGCCCTGCCGTCTCGAGCCCGTGTGACGCTTGGGCGACGAGAGGCCATACTGCGCGCGAGCTCCTTACTTGCGCCGAGAGGTTCGGCACGATCGCGGGCTTGCCAACGATCGGCGGAGGCGCCCGCACACCTTGCGGTGAGCGAGGCACTTGCCGAGGACCCCCCTCGCATGCGTACACTACATCCAGTAGGCGCTATCCATGCCAGGCCCCGGCCAAGAGGGGGAGACTTTTGAAGAAGTACGTCGCCGAGTTCGTAGGCACGTTTCTGCTCACTACGGTGATCGCCGGCGCTGTGATGATGGATGCCATGACGCACAGTGCCACAGCGAACGTACCGTTCGTGGTCTTCCTCGTCCTGATGGTCCTCGTCTACACCATCGGGCCCATCTCCGGCGCCCATGTCAACCCTGCTGTCACGATCGGCGTGCTCACCCTGGGCAGGATACCCTTCCGGGACGCGGTGCTCTACATCGTGGCGCAGCTTCTCGGCGCCGTCGTGGCGGCCCTGGTTCTGCTCGGCATCCTCGGCCATGTGGCTTCGCTCGGCGCCACGGTGCCCGTGCCAGGCTGGGGCGGGGCGCGCGGCGCGGCGCTCGAGGCCCTTCTGACCTTCGGACTCGTTTTCGCGGTCTCGATGACGTTCCATCCGAAGTTCCCGCCCCTCGCCTCTGGACTTGCAGTCGGCGGGGCGCTCGGACTCGGTGCGTTCTGGGGCGGCGCCCTTACGGGCGGCTCGATGAACCCTGCGCGCACGCTCGGCCCCGCGCTCATCTCGGGACAGTACGCGAGCGTCTGGATCTATATCGTCGGCCCGATCGCAGGCGCCATTGTCGCTGCCCTGGTCGTCCGCTACCTGCTGCTGGAGGGCGAGGTGCGACAGGCCCCCGCCGCAAAGCGAGCCAAACGCTAGGGCGCGGGTCAGGCGGTGCCACGCGGACGGCGGCCACTCAGCAGCGCTGAGCGGCCGCCGTTCCGGTTGTGGCGGAGGCGGCAGGGCGGGTTGCCGCCAGTACGGCGTCCTTTGCCGCCGCCTCGTGTCGCTGCGCGTCTCAGCTGGCGGACAGCTTGTCACTTCCGGCCTGCGCGCCGCGCCGCGCCCCGCAGGCCGGCAGCATGGTGCAAAGTCCGCCTGCGGCCACCAGCGCACCGCCCAGCAACTGCAGGGGTCCCAGGCCTTCGCCCAGGAGCATGGCCGACAGCAAAACCGTGACGACCGGCTCCAGCATGCTGAGGATTGCCGCGCGCGAGGCGCCGATCCTCGCGAGGCCGGCAAGGAAGGCGAACATGGCCAGGGCGCCTGGAATCAGCCCGATCAGGCTTGCGAAGACATAGCCCTGGGGCGTGAAGCGCTGAAAGTCGAAGCCGCCGAGCACCAGGCCTGCCACCGTCAGGGTGCAGACCGCAGCCAGGGCGATGTGCGCCGCCGCGACGATCGGATCGCCGCGCGCGATCACTTGTTGGCCGAAGAGGATGTACACGGAGTAGACGGCGGCGGCACCGAGCGCGAGAAGGGCGCCGACCCAGGAGAAGCGACCGCCTAGCCCGAGCACGAGCAGCAGGCCGAGCGAGGCCGAGACGAGGCCGAAGACGCCGGCGCGCTGGATCGCGCCGCGCCGCAGGATCGCGGACAGGATCACGACCAGAACGGGGTAGACGTACAGGAAGAGCGCCGCGAGCGCAGGCGACGCGGCGCGCACCGCCTGCAGGAACAGTACTGCCTGCAAGGCGTACAGGATGCCGCCCAGTATCCAGAGGTGCCAGACGCGGTCTGGCCAAGGCCGAAGATGGCGCAGCCAGACGACCGCCCAGAGTACCGCTGCGGCGAGGGCGAAACGTAGTACGACGACGCCGAGCACGCTGGCACCGCCGCGGTAGGCGAAAGTCGCGAAGATTGCCATGGTTCCGAAGGAAACCGCGGAGAGCGCGACCAGGACGAAGCCCAGGGGATCCCGTGACCGTGCCATGTGATCGCCGCCGTGCACAGGTTGCCATCTCCTCAGCAGCCGGACGCCAGCCGGGTGCCCTTGGGCGTCACCACCCAGGATAGGCGCACTGGCCGCACTGGGCTAGCGCCTCTTGACAGGAGTTGTGCCCAGAGGGGCGTTTTTTCGGAGACCCACCCCAAAGTGCGCATCGCCCAAGGCTTACAGCCGCGCTCCACCGCCCCTTCGGGTGGCGGAGCGTTTTCTGCCCGCCCGTTGGCCCCGGGCGACCAGGCGCGCTCGGCCGTGCGGCAGGTTGGGGGTTGGCCGTGGTACCGCCAGCCCGCTCGGCGCGTATGGATGTAGAGAGTGCCAGTCACTGCCCGCTCGTCTCGGCGTGCAGCGAAGACGATGACGACCTTGGCACGACCTGCGCGGGAGGAGGTGCGTCAACGGGGTTCAAGCGCGGCATCACCTTTCTGGTCGCACTGACGCTGCTGCTGCTGTGGGAGGCTCTCGCACTCCTGCATGTCTTCCCGGCGATGCTGCTCCCCTCGCCGATCACGGTGCTCCGGGAGGTGCCGCAGCTCTTCACCGTGGGCTATGGCGGCCAGACGCTGCTGACGGACATCTGGGTTTCCACCGTGCGCATCGCGGCAGGCTTCCTGGTGGCGGTCGCGATCGGCGTCCCGCTCGGCATCTTGATGGCCTCGAGCGAGATCGCGTTCCGGATGATCGACCCCCTGCTGCAGTTCGTCCGGCCGGTGCCGCCACTGGCCCTCGTACCTCTGCTCGTGACCTGGTTCGGCATCGGGGAGGTCTCCAAGGGGCTCGTCATCATGCTCGGCACCATCCCTGTCGTCGTGCTCAACACGATCGCGGGTGTGCACGGCACGCCAAGGCAGCGCATCCGGGTGGCGCAGTGCCTCGGCGCGACATCTTCTCAGATCCTGCGTCATGTGATCCTGCCGTCGGCGCTGCCGGAGATCCTGACCGGCATGCGCGTCGGCATCGGCGTCGGCTGGACCTGTCTCGTTGCGGCGGAACTCATTGCGGCGACTGCAGGCCTGGGCTGGCTGGTGCAGGAGGCTGGTCAGCAACTGCAAGTCGGGATCATCTTCATTGCCATCCTGGCGATCGGGCTCATCGGCTACGCGATGGATCTCGCCATCCGGTTGCTCGAGCGCGCGCTTGTGCCCTGGAAGGGCAGGGCGTGAACTTGGGCCCGGCATGAGACGACACGGGGGGAAACGCATGGCAGCAAGAGGTTTTGCGAAGATCGTAGCAGGCCTGGGCGCTGTGGCTCTCACGGCTACCACCCTCGCCGCATGCGGCAGTCAGCCAACTGCGGTGAGGCCTGTGCCGACGGTGACGATCGGCTATGAGAACAACGGCGCCGATCCAGAGATGGTGGCGAAGGCCGAGGGCTTCTTCGGGAAGTACATGAAGGGCGCGCACGTCCGCATGCGCGAGTTCAGCTCCGGGCCCGCCTCTCTCGCCGCGCTCGCCTCGGGCAGCCTGCAATTTATGACGGGCATCGGCAATCCCCCGACCGCGGCGGCGATCGGACAGGGAGTGCCGCTCAAGGTGATCTGGGCCCAGGAGCTCTACACGAAGGACGAGGGACTGGTCGTGCGCAAGGGCTTGGGCGTTCACTCGCTCAGGGACATGGCGGGCAAGAGCATCGGGATCGTGGTGGGGTCCACCTCGCCCTTCGAGGTGGCGACCGCCATGGCCAACGCCCACATGCCAGCGTCCGCGATCAAGTTCGTCAACATGAGCCCACCCGACATGGTGGCTGCCTGGCAGCGCGGCCAGCTTGACGCAGCCTACGTCTGGGACCCCGCCTTCGACACCATGCTGCGCTCCGGCGGCGAGGCGATCATGTACGACCAGAACGTCGCGAAGCAGGCGCCGATCTTCAACCTGGCTGTCGTGCAGGCACCCTGGGCGAAGAGCCACCGCCAACTGGTGCTCGGCTTCATCAGGGCCGAGCAGGCGGGGGTGGAGTTCTACCACAGCCACCCCGCCAAGGCGGTGCAGGACATGGCCGCGCAAGCCGGCATCTCGCCAAGCCTCGCCAGGACGGAACTGGCCGGATACCGGCTTTACAGCGTACGGGATCAGCTCACGCCCGACGGGCTCGGCGAGGGTGCCGGCGTCAAGCATGCGCTCGTCACGCTGTCACTGAACGGTGCCGCCAGGTACCTCTACAGCATTCGCCAAATCACGCAGGCCCCCAAGGACATGAGCGGCTTTGTCGACCCGTCCTACGCGCAGGCGGTCGCGGCGGAGCGGTGACGAAGGCGAGAGAAGCATGATCAGCATCCAGGACGTGCACATGGTCTATCCCGGCGGGCGGGGGCGGCGCGCTGTCCCCGCCCTACTGGGGGTAGATCTCAAGCTGGCCGACGGCGAGTTTGTGAGCGTCGTCGGTCCGAGCGGCTGCGGCAAGTCGACCCTGCTGCATCTCGTTGCAGGGTTCGGCCGTCCGACGGAAGGCAACATCCTGGTCGACGGACGGCTGGTGCGAGGCCCCGGCGCCGATCGCGCCGTCGTCTTCCAGCAGGCGGCGCTCTACCCTTGGCTCAGCGTCGCAGAGAACATCGGCTTCGGGCTCAGAATCCACGGGCTGCGCGGCGAGGAGTACAAGCGCAAGGTGAGCGACTATCTGGCCATAATGGGGCTCGAGGCGTTCGCACGCCACGCGCCGTACGAGCTCTCCGGCGGCATGCGCCAGCGGGCCGCGATCGCGCGGGCCCTGATCACCCAGCCCGAGATCATGCTGATGGACGAGCCGTTCGGTGCGTTGGACGCTCAGACGCGCAACGAGATGCAGCGCTTCCTGCTGCGGCTGTGGCGCACGCTCCGGCCAACGGTGCTGTTCGTCACCCACGACGTCGAAGAGGCGATCCTGCTCGGCGACCGGGTGGTCGTGATGACGGCGCGTCCGGGCAAGATCGCGGTCGACCTTGCGGTGCCGTTCGCACGGCCGAGGGAATGGGACCTCGTGCTCACGCCGGAGTTCGTCGAGGTCAAGCGCCAGGTGCTATCCGTGCTGCGCCCCGAACTCGAGTCGGCGGAGCACCTCGAGAGGCTGATGTCGGGCATCGGGGGGGAAGGCGAACTGGATACCTGACAGGCGTGGTGTCGCGACGGCAGGTCCACGGCCGCCCCTGCGCGGTCGTGGACCTGCCGTCGCCGCGTGGCCGGTTCTGGAACTCTACCGGTGTGGGTGGCATCCTAGGAAGCGGACAGGAAGAAAACCATAGGGAGCTGGTCCACCGTGCAATATCGCAGCGTCGGCCGAAGTGGACTCAGGGTGTCGGAGGTGGCGCTTGGCAGCTGGCTCACCTACGGCGGCAGCGTCGCCGAAGAATCCGCGATCGCGTGTGTCCGGCGGGCGTTCGAACTGGGAGTCAACTACTTCGACACTGCGGACGCCTACGCGCGCGGCGAGGCGGAGAAGGTGCTGCGCAAGGCGCTCGAGCCCTTTGCGCGCCACCATCTCGTAATCGCCACCAAGGCGTTCTGGCCGCAGAGCGACGACCCGAACGACCGCGGCCTCTCGCGCAAGCACATCGTCGAATCGGTGGAGCGCTCGCTCGGACGCCTCGGGACCGACTACGTGGATATCTTCTATTGCCATCGCGCCGACCCCGACACGCCGCTCGACGAAACATTGCGGGCAATCGACGATCTCGTCGCACAGGGCAAGGTGCTCTACGGCGCGATCTCGGAGTGGCCCGCAGAAGACGTCAGCCACGCCGGCAAGGAGACGACGAGGCTGGGACTGCACCGCCTGATCGCGGACCAGGTGCAGTACAACCTGCTGGACCCGAAGATCGAGGTGGACGTTCTGCCGCGCGCCAAGGCGGCCGGCATGGGCATCGTGGCCTTCTCACCCTTGGCACAGGGCGTGCTCACGGGCAAGTATCTCGGCGGGAAGACGCCATCTGGCAGCCGCGGCTCGGACCCGCGCACCTCCTCGCTGGTTCAGCACTACCTTGAAAACAGCGACGGCAAGGTCGAGCGCCTGGCGGCCATCGCACGCCAAGCCGGCCTCAGCCTGACGGAACTCGCGATCAAATGGGTGCTGCGCCTGCCGGAGGTCTCTTGTGCCCTCGTTGGAGCCTCGAGCATCGAACAGCTCGAAGAGAACATCGGGGCCGCGGGCAGCGAGCTGCCGCTCGACCTGCGCAGGAAGATCCAGGCGGAGCTCAGCCTGCCTGTGGCTTGAGCGCCGAAAACGCGGCGTGGCGGGCAGGGGCCCCTGGGGGTAGCTGCCCGCCTCAGCGCTGGAAGGTGATCCGCTCGCCCTTGAGCCGCACCTCGGGCGGTGTTGCCGCGGCGATCAGCCGGCCGCCCTTGACGACCTTCGTCACGGTCGCCAGGCGGCGCAGGGCGTCCCAGGCGTCGGGCGCGTCCAGGACGATGAAGTCGGCAGGCTTGCCCACTTCCAGCCCGTAGCGGTCTGCGACCCCGAGTGTCCGCGCGGCGTTCCTCGTCACCATGTCGTAGCAGGCCACCACCTGCTGACGGCCGGTCATCTGCGCGACGTGCACGGCCATGTGCGCGGGCTGCAGCATGTTGCCCGTGCCAAGTGAATACCACGGGTCCATCACGTCGTCGTAGCCCAGGCTGACGTTGAGGCCTTCCTGCCAGAGCTCCTTGACGCGCGTCATGCCGCGGCGCTTCGGGTAGGTGTCCATGCGGCCCTGCAGGGTGATGTTCACGAGCGGGTTCGCGACGAAGTTGAGACCCGCGCGCCGCAGGAAGCCCATGAGCTTGAAGGCGTACGCGTCGTCGTAGCTGCCGAAGGCGGTTGTGTGGCTCGCCGTGACGCGGTCACCCATGCCGCTGCGGATCGTCTCGGCGGCCACCACCTCGAGGAAGCGGGACTGTGGGTCGTCGGTCTCGTCGCAGTGGATGTCAACCTGGCGGTCGTACTTCTCCGCGAGCCTGAACGCGATCTTCACGGACTCCGCGCCCATGTCGCGCGTCAGCTCGTAATGCGGGATTCCCCCGACCACGTCGACGCCCATGCGCAGGGCCTCTTCAAGCAACTCCTCACCCTTGGGGTAGGAGAGGATCCCC
>JAJZVM010000161.1 GCA_021845645.1 Bacillota bacterium | reverse complement strand
ATCAGGCCGCCGCCGATGCCGGTGCCGAGCGTGATGTAGAAGAATGACTGCAGACCCTTGCCGGCCCCCGCCGCGTATTCCCCGAGGCCGCCCATCAGGGCGTCGCGCTGCGCGAAGAGGGGCAGGCCAAGGTTCAACATGGCGGCATAGTCCGCCACCTTCTGGCCGACCCAGCCCTTGGGCAGGTTCGGGGCCTGCAGCAAGGTGTCGCGTGCGACAGGACCTGGCAGCGAAAGACCGACGGCGTTCGGCTTGGCCTTCGCCCGTCGCGCCATGGCCTGCAGTCGCCGGCCGACTTCGCCCAACTGGGCGGCGGGAGGCTCCTGCTCTGTCTCCATGCGGTCCTCGGCGACGATGCGGCCCTCTTCGACAAGCGCGTAGGCGATCTTCGTGCCGCCCACGTCAATGGCGTACTCCATCGGCTTGACCCGGCTCCGTCCGACAGCGGCCGCGCAGCGCCCGCGGCATAGGCTGCCGTCCGTCCTCCCCCGGCCAGGCGTTCGCCCCCTTACATGGATTCTCCCTTGCGGGATGCGGCGGGGAGGCCCTGCAGCAAGCGGCCGGCGCACACGTCTGCCGGCCTTCACATGACAGGCGTTCGCGCCGCGAACGCCCATCCCTGCCCGCTATACCTTCTCCTCCCGGCGGACATGCTACTTCGGGAGGGACGCCAAATGCACGAGCTAACGGTGCGGTGCACGATCGACAACTGCCACTACTGGGGGCAGGGCAACGTCTGCGATGCGCGCGAGATTCTGATCACGAGCGACCAGGTCGGCGGCAGGTACCCCCAACACATCGACACGCAGCAGCTCTCGACGATCCTCGAGGAGGTCGGGGAAACGCCGGCGAGCCGCTGCGAGGAGACCTGCTGCAAGACGTTCAAGGCCAAGCGCTAGAAGGCGGCGCGGTTGCGCGGCGCGATTCCGGCGGCCCCGCCTGCGGGCGGGGCCGCTTGCGCCTGTGCGAGGAGCGTGCCCAGGATGCCCGCGAGGGCGTTCTGCTCCGCGAGGAACGCGTCGTGCCCCATCTCCGTCTCGAGCCGCGCCAGGCCACCGGGCACCCCGAGCATGCGCAAGGCCGAGTTCAGGGAGTTGACCGACTGTTCGGGGAAGAGCCAGTCGCGCTCGATCGAGACGAGATCGATCCGCGTGTCCCGCCCGACCGAGAGATCCCAGGCGAAGTTCGCCATGGCGCGGCTGAGGAGCAGGTAGCTCCAGGCGGAGAACCGTTCGGCCAGGCGGTCGCCGTGATGGTCCAGGTAGCTCTCCACCGCGAAGCGGCGGCGACCGGCCGGAGCCGGGTTCCGGCCGAACCTCGCTTCGAAGTGGGGTTCGGAGCGGTAGGTGGCCATCGCGACGGCGCGCGCCGCCCGGAGGCCGCCTGCCGCGTCGCCGTGGGCGAGGCCGAGCTCGAGCGCGACGTGCTGCGCGTGGCAGAGAGCCACCTGCAGCGCAGGCAATCGGTCGGCGGCGCCGATCGCGATGGCGTGGCGGACGGGAAGCGTGTCCTGGCCTGACCAGGCGAGGGCCTGGAGCCCGCCGAGCGAGCCGCCGATGACGAGCGCCACGCGCTCGACGCCGAGTTGCACGAGGACGCGGCGCTGCGCCTCGACCATGTCGTCCACCGTGATCTCGGGGAAGGGGCGCCCGTCCGGCAGGAGCCCGTTCGGGTCAGGGCCCGTGCTGCCGTAGCAGCTGCCGATGACGTTCATCGCCACGACAAAACTGCGGTCCGTGTCGATGACCTTGCCGGGGCCGACGATCTCCCGCCACCAGCCTTGGGCAGGGCCCCAGTCGGCGGGGTGCTGGTCGCCTGTGAGCGCATGGCAGATTAGCACTGCCTCGGGTCCTCTCTGGCCCCAGGTCTGGTAGGCGACGCCGGCGTCCGTGAGGCGCCCGCCGCGCGCAAGCGGCAGGTCGCCGATCGCTGCGCGCGGCATCAGGCGCGGCTCGCCGCGAGGGCCCCTTGCAGATCCTCCATGAGGTCCTGCGGATCCTCGAGGCCGAAGGAAAGGCGCACGAGGTCGTCGGGGACGCCGGCGAGCCGGCGCTCCTCGCTCGTGAGCTGTTGGTGCGTGGTCGTGGCGGGGTGGATCACAAGCGAGCGCGCGTCGCCCACGTTGGCGACGTGGGAAAAGAGCTTCAGCGCGTCGATGAAGCGTGGACCCGCCTCGACGCCGCCCTTGAGGCCGAACGTCAGGATGCCCGAGTAGCCGCCCTGCAGGTAGCGGTGCGCAACGGCGTGCGAAGGATGGTCCGCGAGACCCGGGTAGCTGACCCAGGCCACATCCGGCTGCTGCTGCAGCCACTCGGCGATGGTCAGGGCCGTCTCGGAGATGCGCTGCATGCGCAAAGGCAGGGTCTCGACGCCAAGGAGCAGCAGGTGCGCGTCGGCGGGGCTCAGGCATGAGCCGAGGTCGCGCAAGAGCTGAACCCTCGCCTTGATGATGTAGGCAAGGCTGCCGAATGCGTCGACATAGCGGACGCCGTGGTAGCTCGGGTCGGGCTCCGTCAGCTCCGGGAACTTCCCCTGCGTCCAGTCGAAGTGCCCACCGTCGACGATCACGCCAGCGATCACCTGGCCGTGTCCGCCGATGTACTTCGTCGCGGAGTGGATGATGATGTCGGCGCCGTGTTCGAACGGACGGCAGAGGTAGGGGGTGGCGAACGTGTTGTCGACCACGAGGGGCACGCCGTGGCGGTGGCTCAGTTCCGCGATCGCGGCGATGTCGGCGACGTCGAGGCGCGGATTGCCGATGGTCTCGATGTACACCGCGCGCGTGCGCTCGTCGATCTCCCGCGCGAGTGCCTCGGGCGCCACGTCCGACGCAAGCTTCACCTCGATGCCCAGACGCTCGAACGTGCTGCGCAGCAGGTTGTGCGTGCCGCCGTAGAGGTTGGGCGCAGCGACGATGCGGTCGCCCGCCCTGGCCAGGTTAAGCAATGCGAGCGTGATCGCCGCTTGCCCGGACGAGGTGGCCAGCGCGCCGACACCACCTTCGAGGGCTGCGATCCGCTCCTCGAAGACGGCGGTCGTCGGGTTCATGATCCGGGTGTAGATGTTGCCGAACTCCTCCAGCGCGAACAGCCGGCCGGCGTGCGCGGTGTCGTGGAAGGCGTAGGATGTCGTGCGGTGGATCGGCACCGCGAGCGAACCGGTCGTCGGGTCTGGCTTCTGGCCGGCGTGCAGCGCCAGCGTCGCGAATCTCTGTGCCAAGGATCCGTCTCCTTTCGGTCCTGGCGAAACAAAGAATGCGCCTGAGGGCGCATGCTGTTCGCTGACCCTCTTATCTCTCAACCCGGAGCTCCCGGGTTGCAGGAATTGGCACCGACGGCGCGTAGCGCCCGGTTGCCGGGTTTCATTGGGCCAGTCCCTCCACCTCTCGCGATAACAGGTACATATGCAGTTGTCGAAACGGCTACGGCGGTGCCTCCTCTCGTGGATATTGACGCCATTATGCAGGCCCTGGCGGCGGGCGTCAAGTTGCGAAATGCGCCCGCCCAGGGCCGACGCAAGGTTCCTCTGCGTTCTGAGCGATTGTGCGACAGCGAGGCGCGTCTTGGCAGAGCGAATGGTTTGAAGAGGTGGTTGAGGCGGGGATCGGTTGGCACAGATGCGGCGTCGTGGCGCATGTCGGGCAGCGACGTTGCAGATCGGCCAGAACCACGGGCACTGCGAAGCAACTTGCGACCATAATCCGGGTCAGCCCCGGCGGCTGCAGGTGATCGCGTCCGCCGGCGGCGCCCTGGCGCTCGCGGCAACTCCGTTGTTGCCTGCGGTCGCCGGGGCGGCCAGTCCTACCGTCGATCCTGGCCGAGGCGCAGCGACCACTCGCCAGCTGGGTGCCCGGTGGAGCTGGAGGATCGTCTGGGTGGGTGTCGTGGTCGCGGAGGTTGTGCAGATAGTGTAGCTCCTGCACCATGGCGATGGAGAGATCCTGGACCGCTTCGATGACGAGCGTCGCACTCGTGCCCCCCTCGCGGCTGAGATATCGCAAGAGCGTCTGGAACTGCTGGGGCACCCCTCTAAGGGTGACGCCGGGCACAATGCCGAGGGTCTCGAACGAACTGCTGAAACGTCATCCTGGCCCTCCGTGACATTCATCTGCCTGCCGTCCGCCGCGCCCGCCTGGCGGCAGGGGATGGGCCACCTGCCCGCGAAGGCTAGCCCGAACAAGCGAGAGCCCGATGGAGGGTGCCCCCATGTACCACGAGAAGACGGGCGTCCTGACGTCCGAAGACATCCTGCAGGAACTCTCAGGCCTGCTCCAGGGCGAGCGGGACGCCATCGCAAGCCTGGCGAACGCGTCCGCGCTTCTCTACCTGCATCTCGACGACATCAACTGGCTCGGCTTCTACATCCTGCGCGACGGGGAGCTCGTGCTCGGGCCGTTCCAGGGCAAGCCGGCCTGTACGCGCATCGCGCTCGGCAAGGGAGTCTGCGGCACCTCATTCTCCCGTGGGCAGACCCTTATCGTGCAGGACGTGTCGCTGTTTCCCGGCCATATCGCCTGCGACCCGGCGTCGCGGTCGGAGATCGTCGTGCCCCTGCGCGTCGGTGGACAACTCGTCGGTGTCCTGGATTGCGACGCGCCCGCGACAGGCCGCTTCGGCGAAGGGGAGCGCCAGTTGTTCGAGGCCGCTGCCGATCGCATCGGTCGCCATCTGACCGAGTCGGGCGCCAAGGTCTGATGGCCGGCAGCGAATTTGTGCACCTGCATCTGCACTCCGAGATGAGCCTGCTCGACGGCATGAGCCGCATCGCGGAGATCCCTGGCCGCATCCGCGAGCTCGGCATGGATGCATGCGCCTTGACCGACCACGGCGCGCTCTATGGCGCCGTCGATTTCGATGCCGCCTGCCGCGGGCAGGGCGTCCGCCCGATCCTGGGCGTCGAGGCCTACATGGCGCCGGGCAGCCGCCTTGAGCAGGGCGGGCAGGCGGGCGAGCGCAGCAGCTACCACATGCTGCTCCTCGCCATGAACGACGTCGGCTGGCACAACCTCGTCCGCCTGATGAGCATCGCCTCGATCGAAGGCTTCTACCGGCGTCCGCGCATCGACAAGGAGGTGCTCGCGCGGCTGCAGGAGGGCCTGATCGGCTCGACGGGCTGCCTGCAGGGCGAGGTGCCGAGCCTCCTGCGCCTCGGGCGCACCGAGGAGGCCCGCAGGGCCATGGCGCAGTACGTGGACATCTTCGGCAGGGAGCGCTTCCTGGTCGAGATCTGGGACCACGGCATGCCGGAGCAGCGCCCGGTCGTCCGCCAGCTGTTGGCGCTCGCCAAGGAATTCTCGCTGCGGGTCGTGGCGACGCAGGACGCGCATTACCTGCGACGCGAGGATGCCGCGGCGCACGACGTGCTGCTGGCGATCCAGACGGGCAAGACGCTCGACGACCCTGGCCGCCTGCGCTATCCGAACGACGAGTTCTATGTGAAGTCGCCGCAGGAGATGGCCGCGATCTTTCCGGAGCTGCCCGAGGCGCTCAGCAATACGCTCTTTGTGCGCGACGCCTGCGACGTGCCGCTCGAGGCGGGCCGGATCCTCCTGCCGCAGTTCTCGGTGCCGAGCGGGGAGGACCCCGACCCATATCTGCGCCGCATCTGCCGCGAGCGCCTGCCGAGGCGCTACCCCCGCCCGACGCCGGAAGTGGAGGAACGCCTGAGCTACGAGCTCGACGTGATCGCGCGCATGGGCTACCAGAGCTACTTCCTCATCGTGTCGGACTTTGTCGACTTCGCTCGCGGCGCCTCGATCGCGGTCGGACCAGGCAGGGGGTCGGCCGCCGGCTCCCTGGTCGCCTACGTGCTGGGCATCACCGACGTGGACCCCATGCGCTACCACCTGCTGTTCGAGCGCTTCCTCAATCCCGAGCGCGTCACGATGCCGGACATGGACATCGACTTCGACTACCGGCGCCGCCACGAGGTGATCGAGTATGTGCAGCGCCGCTACGGCCAGGACCACGTCGCCCAGATCATCACGTTCGGCACGATGGCGGCGCGCGCCGCGATCCGAGACGTGGGCCGCGTGCTCGAATGGCCCTATGCCGACGTCGACCGGCTGGCGAAGCTTGTGCCCCCGGAGCTCGGCATCACTCTGGACAAGGCCATCGAGTCGCCCGAGTTGCACGCCGCCTATGCGAGCGACGACAGCGCCCGCCGCCTGCTCGACTTCGCGCGACGCCTCGAGGGGCTGCCGCGCCACGCCTCGGTGCACGCTGCCGGCGTCGTGATCGCGCCAAGGCCCGTCTCCGAACTCGTCCCGCTGCAGCGCATGCCCGACGGCAGCATCGTGACGCAGTTCCCGATGACGACGCTCGAGCATCTCGGTCTGCTCAAGATGGACTTTCTCGGGCTGCGCACGCTGACGGTCGTCGAGCAGGCGCGGCACCTCGCAGCGCTTGCGGGCGAGACGCCGCCGCCGCTCGCCGAACTGCCGGACGATGACCCCGCGACGTTCCGCATGCTGCAGGCGGCCGATACCTGGGGCGTGTTCCAGCTGGAGTCGAGCGGCATGCAGGACATGCTGCGCGAGCTCAGGCCCTCCCATGTGGAGGACATCATCGCCGCCGTGAGCCTGTACAGGCCCGGTCCGATGGAGAACATCCCGCTGTTCGTCGCCTCGAAGCACGGCGGCCGCCCGAATTACCCGCACCCCGATCTCGAGCCGATCCTGCGCGACACCTACGGCGTCATCGTCTACCAGGAGCAGGTGATGCAGGTCGCGGCGCAGATGGCCGGCTACAGTCTCGGCGAGGCGGATCTCCTGCGCCGCGCCGTCGGCAAGAAGAAGCGCGAACTGCTGGAGGCGGAGCAGGACCGCTTCGTCGCCGGCTGCCTGAAGAAAGGCTACACGCGGCAGCTCGGCGAGCAGCTGTTCGACCTGATCCTCCGCTTCGCGAACTACGGTTTCAACCGCGCGCACGGGGCGGCCTACGGCCTCCTCGCCTACGAGACCGCGTACCTCAAGGCGCACTATCCCGTCGCCTACGCCGCGGCGCTTCTCAGTTCGGTCGCCGACAACACGGACAAGGTGGCCGAGTACCTCGAGGACGTCCGTCGCCGGGGCATCGCCGTGCTCGCGCCTGACGTGCAAAAGGCCTCGGCGGATTTCTCCGCCGAGGGCAACGCGATCCGCTTCGGGCTGAGCGCCATCAAGGGCCTTGGCACGGCGACGGCGGAAGAGATCGTCACGGCGCGCGTGGCGGGGCCGTATCTGGATTTCTTCGACTTCGCCCGTCGCCTGCACGGCAAGCTCAACCGGCGCACCTGCGAGGCCCTGGTTCAGGCGGGGGCCTGCGACAGCTTCGGCCCGAGTCGCGCGGCCCTGCTCGCGGCGATCGAGGACGCCCTGCGCCAGGGCGGAGACGGTCGGTCCGACCAACTGGACCTCTTCGGCATGGACGCCGCGCCCAGGCCGACCCTGCCCGATATCCCGGATTGGCCACTGGCCGAGCGGCTGCGTCGCGAGCGGGAGTCCCTCGGCTGCTATGTCAGCGGCCACCCCCTCGAACAGCATCGCGAACTGGCGACAAAGCGCGGCGCCGTGGAGCTGCGGGCGGCGATTGCCAGGGGGGGCGACGTCACGGTGGCCGCGGTGGCGGAGTCGATCAGGGTCGTCACGACGCGACGCGGCGACCGCATGGGCTTCGCGCGCATCATGGACGGCACGGCCGGCTGCGAGGCGGTCGTCTTTCCGAAGCTCCTCAGCGCCGTCGAGCGCGGCGCGCAGACCCTGGAACCTCTGCTTCTGCGCGGCCGCGTGGAATCCGACGAGGCGGGGGCGCGCCTCGTGCTGGCGGAGGCGGAGGCACTGCAGCGTGCGCCGGCGCTCTTCCTGCGCATCGCCAGCGAGGAGCTCTGGGAACGCGCGCGCAGCGAGCTCGAGCGCCACCCGGGTCCCTGTCCCGTCTTCCGCTTCGCGCCGGGGGCGACGCACGCCCGCGCCACCGGGCTCCGCGTCGCGTTGCCGGAGGGGTTGCGAGAGCGACTGGCGTTTCTCGGCGAGGACAACGTCGTGCTCCGTCCCGGCGACTAGCATTTGCCGCAAACGGGCGGGATAGGTAGCATGGAGACGTCGGGCGTAGCTGACGTAAGGAGGCCAACCCATTGGACGAAGAGATGAGGCTCGTGACCGAGCTCTGCCAGGCGCACGGCCCCTCCGGTTACGAAGAGCCGGTGCGCGCCGTGATGCGGCGCTGGCTCGAAGGATGCGGCGAGATCTCGCAGGATCGCCTGGGCTCATTGATCGTGCGCGCAACCGGGGACGAGTCCGGCCCGAAGGTCATGCTGGCGGGGCACATGGACGAGGTTGGATTCATGGTTTCCAGGATCGACGACAACGGTTTCGTCTACTTCCAGACGATCGGCGGCTGGTGGGAACAGGTCATGCTTGCCCAGCGGGTGGAGATCCGGACCGAGCGCGGCATGGTGCACGGCGTCATCGGCAGCAAGCCGCCGCACGTCCTGGACGCCGACGAGCGGAAGAAGATCGTCGACAAGCGCAAGATGTTCATCGATGTCGGCGTCGCCAGCCGCGAGCAGGCCGAGGCACTCGGCATCCAGCCAGGCGATCCCGTGACTCCGCTCTGTCCGACCGAGCGCCTGGGCAATCCCGATTTCGTTCTGGCCAAAGCCTGGGACAACCGCTATGGCTGCGCGGTGGTGACCGAGGTGCTGCGGGGGCTGCGGGGTGCCGCACACCCCAACGTGGTCTACGGAGTCGCCACGGTTCAGGAGGAGGTGGGTCTGCGCGGCGCCCGCACGGCGGCGCAGACGATCATGCCGGACGTCGCCTTCTCCCTGGACGTCGGGATCGCCGGCGACACGCCTGGCGTCGAGTCCTCCGAGGCGGAGGCGCGTCTCGGCAAGGGTCCGGCCATCCTGATCTACGACGGGTCGCTGATACCGAACCAGCCCCTGCGCAAGCTGGCGCTCGAGGTGGCGAAGAGCGAGGGAATTCCGGTGCAGCAGGACCTGGTGCGGGCGGGCGGCACCGACGGCGGCGCCATCCACCTGACCGGCAGCGGCGTGCCGAGCCTGGTGATCAGCGTGCCGACGCGCTACATCCACAGCTCCGCCGCCGTCTTCAGCCTGTCGGACTACCGCGGCGCGGTCCGCCTCGTGTCCGCGCTGGTGCGCCGCCTGGACCGCGAGACCGTCGCGAGCCTCGCGGGCTGATGCGATGATCCTGCTGCTGCTCGGCGAGAGCGGCTTCGGCAGACTGCAGCTGCGCCAGATCCGCGCGGCCATGGCCGACGGACACATCGCCGAGCAGCCGATCCTGGTGGTGGGGGACAGGGCACCCTCCCTGTGCGGCGATCCGGCGGCCGATGGCGTCGAGCTCTTGGCGGAGCCCGCCGAATCCTACCTCCGGCGCCACCTCGCGGAGCTCCCGATCCACTGCCGGGTCATTCCCGCGCCGATCGGACGCCATGTCTTCGCCGCCACGCTTGCCGCCGGCAGCGGCGGCCGGCTCGCGGCGCCTCAAGCCAGTTTCCGCCTGCCGTTCGTACGTCGTCAGGACGACGCGCTCTTTCTCTCGGCGGCCGCGTGGATGTGTCCTGTCGACTGCATGGCGCCTGCGATCTGCCCGAAAATCGGCCTCGAGCGGACGTGGCACCTGCCCTCGCTCCTCAGGCTCTGGGCCAGGGAGCAGGGCATCCCCTCGATCGTCTTTGCGCCCTACGGCCCGTCGAGCGGAGCCGAGAGCGTCTCGGCGGGACGGTTGCAGGCCGCTCTGCGCCGGGTGCGACGCGGCGGCCTCTTCCTGGAGATC
>JAJZVM010000160.1 GCA_021845645.1 Bacillota bacterium | reverse complement strand
GGACCGCAGTGACCGTGGACCGGAGGGACCAGCAGTGACGGGCGAGACGCTGGGCGGGCGCTACCTGCTGCAGGATCGCATCGGCGGCGGCGGCATGGCATGGGTCTGGCGGGCGGAGGACACCCTGCTGCATCGGCCGGTGGCCATCAAGGTGTTGCGCGAGGAATTCGCCCACGACGAGGCGTTCGTCCGCAGGTTCGTGCAGGAGGCGCAGGCCGCCGCGAGCCTTGTCCATCCCAACGTTGTGCATGTCTACGACGTCGGCGAGGAGCGCGGCACGCACTACATCGTCATGGAACTTGTCGAGGGCGAGACGCTCAAGGACAGCATCCTGCGCCAGGGGCCGCTGCCGGTCGGACGTGCGCTCAAGGTGGCGGCCGCGGTGGCAAGGGCCCTGCAGGCGGCGCACAAGAAAGGCATCGTGCACCGGGACATCAAACCGCAGAACATCCTGCTGACACCCGAGGGCCAGGTCAAAGTCGCGGACTTCGGCATCGCCCGGGCCGCGACGGGCACGACCATCGTCCATACGAACACCATCATCGGATCTGCGCACTACTTCGCGCCGGAACAGGCGCGCGGCGGCTTCACCGACGTCAAGTCCGACCTCTATTCGCTCGGCGCGGTGCTCTACGAGATGCTGGCGGGCCAGCCGCCGTTCGAGGGCGCCACGCCGGTGGCGGTCGCGCTGAAGCATCTGCAGGAGGAGCCCGTCGCCCTGCGAAGGCGCCGCCCCGAGGTGCCGCGCTCTGTCGAGGCCATCGTGGCGCGCCTGCTCGCGAAGGACCCCTCGGAGCGCTACCAGAGCGCCGAAGCCTTGCTCTCAGACCTCAGGCGGTCGCTCGAGGAGATCGGCGAACCGCTCGGACCGGATGAGGCTGGGGAGGGTGAGACGACGGCCCAGCACGCGAAGAACCACGCGCGCACGCCCAAGGGCCGCAGGCGCAGGACCTGGGTCTGGGCGGTCGTCGCCGCCGTAATCCTGCTGCTCGGCTTCAGCGGCGCAAAAGCGTTCACCGATTGGATGACGGTGCCGCAGGTGCGGGTGGCAAACGTCGAGGGCATGTCGAAAGCGAAGGCCGTCGCGCGGCTCAAGGGACAGGGCCTCGTGCCGGCGGTGGTCGGCAAGGAGCACAACAAGGCGCAGGCCGGCACCGTCGTGCTGCAGAGCCCCGCGCCGAAGGACACCGTCAAGAAGGGCCGCGTCGTGAGCCTGTGGCTCTCGAGCGGGCCGCAGAAGGTGGCGGTGCCGGGCGTGCAGGGGATGACCGAGGCGGCAGCCAAGGCTTCGCTCGATTCGTTCGGCTTCCATGTCATCACGCTGCACGAGAAGAACGCGCAGCAGAAGGGCGTGGTCGTGCGACAGTCACCTGGCGCGGGCACGCAGCTCACGGCAGGATCCCAGGTCCGCATTTGGATCAGTCTGGGACCGGGCACGAACCAGCAGGCCGTGCCGGACTTCGTCGGCGAGCAGTACCAGTCGCAGGTGCAGCCCGAGATGACAGCGCTCGGTCTCGGCGCCGGCGGCGTGAGCTACGCCTACTCGACGGAGTCGGCGGGCATCGTCCTCGACCAGTCCGTGGCGCCAGGCACGCAGATCACGAGCAACATGATCGTTGCGCTGACGATCAGCCAGGGACCGCCGCCCGCTGGCGGCTCGGGTCCGCCGGGCGGCCCCGAGCAGATTACGCTCACCTACACCGGCCAGGGCACGGCCGACATCGAGGTCTGGATCGTCGACGCGACAGGTACGCCGATGCTGTTCAGCGATCCCGCGTTCAGCGGTTCGATACCGCTGGTCGCGAGCTGGCAGGGCAACGGGCGGATCGAGGTGTACGCCGGGCCGAGCGGCACGGTGCCGCAACTCGTTTACTCGCAGGCGTTGCCGGTGCAGGGAGGCGCCATCTCCGTCCAGTGAAGCGCGGTGTGGTGCTGAGGGTGCTGGGTGACCGGGCTCAGGTGCGCAGCGGGGACGACGAGATCCTCAGCCTGCGTCCGAAGGGTGTGCTGCGCGAGGGTGGGCTGCTGGCTGGGGACGAGGTGGAATGCTCCGGCGAACACATCACGGCCGTCGGGCCGCGCCGCAACGAACTGGGCCGCCCGCCCGTGGCCAACGCTGATCTGCTGCTCGCCGTGGCGACCCTCCGGGACCCGGCCGTGAAGCAGGCGGATGTCGACCGCCTGCTGCTGCAGGCCGCGGCGATCGAACTGCCAAGCGTGATCGTCCTCAACAAGGCCGACCTCGCCACGCCGCAGGAGCTCGACGACTTTGCGCAGCCCTACCGCGCCGCGGGCTACCGTGTGCTGGAGGCGACCGCCCGCCGAGGGGAGGGCGTCGCTGGAATCCGGGCCGCACTGCCCGAGGGCCTTAGTGTTCTGGCCGGCCCGAGCGGCGTCGGCAAGTCGAGTCTTCTCACGGCCCTGATCGGCATCGCCGTGGAGGTGGGCGAGATCTCCGCACGCCTGCGGCGCGGCCGCCACACGACGCGATCGGCGACACTCTACGAATTGGCCGCTGGCAAGTTCATCGCCGATACGCCAGGCTTCTCCGCCCTCGAACTGCCCGACGTTGCGCCACTTCGCCTGAGGGAACTCTATCCCGAGTTCCAGGGGCGCCTCTGTCGCTTCGGCGACTGCGTCCACCGCTCGGAGCCGGACTGCGGCGTGCGCGAGGCGGTCGCGGCGCATGAGATCGACCAGGGCCGCTACGAGCGCTATCGCCAGTACCTTGCCGAACTGGAAGGGAGGCCGCCACAGTGGCACTGATCGCGCCATCGATTCTGACGGCCGATTTCCTGCGCCTCGGCGACGAGTTGCGACGGGCCAAGGGCGCGGACATATGGCATCTCGACATCATGGATGGCCACTTCGTGCCGAACCTGACCTTCGGGCCACTGGTCTGCGCCGCCATCGCGCAGGCGGTGGCCGAGCCCGTGGAGTGCCATCTGATGGTGGAACGGCCTGAGGACCTGCTCGCCCGCTATGCGGAGGCGGGCGTGCGGCGCTTGATCGTGCATGCCGAGGCGACGGCCCACCTGCACCGCGTGCTCGCGCAGGTGCACCATCTGGGCTGCGAGGCGGGGGTCGCGCTGAACCCGGGCACGCCACTCTCTGCCGTGGCGGAGGTCGCTGACGAACTGGATCTTCTTCTCGTCATGTCGGTCGACCCGGGTTTCGGCGGACAGTCGTTCCTGCAGAGCCAACTCGACAAGATCGCCCGCGCGAAACGTCTCCTGCCGGGAGTTGCCATCGAAGTGGACGGCGGCATCGGGCCCAAGAACGCCAGGCAAGTGGTGGACGCAGGGGCCGACATCCTGGTCGCGGGTTCGGCCGTGTTCGCGCCTGGCGCCGACCCGGCCCTGCGCATCGCGGAGATGCGCAAAGCGTTGCACGAAACAAGCTGACACCCCATAGGATGGATAGCGGGGGTGGACTCGAGTTGCGCGTGCATGTCGTACGGGTGCCGAAGCTCCTGGGCGGCCTGCTGCTCGGCCTGTTCTCGCTGTTCGACGGCCGTGGCAAGAGGGCCACGCCTGCGCCGCCCGAGGAGTGAGCCTCCCGGGCAGGCAGGCGCAAAGCGGGCGGCTTCCCATCCGGGAGGCCGCCCGCTTCAGTTGCCCTCGCGCTTAGAGGGCCCGCTGCACCTTGCCGGAACGCATGCAGCGCGTGCACACGTCGACGCGCTCCACGTGCCCGTTCACCACTGCGCGCACCGTCTGGATGTTGGCACCCCAGGTGCGGTGCGTCTTGATGTTCGAGTGTGATCTCAGGTTGCCGTGGGCGACGCCCTTGCCGCACACGGAGCATGTCTTTGCCACGATGAAGCCCTCCCAATGATCGACGAAAGGTGCAAACGCCATATACGATACCATGCCCGTGCCCGGCCCGCAACGCGGACGTTGGCGCCTGTTTGCTCTTCAACGATTATGTCCGGGGCAACTGGTCAGCGATTATGTCCAAATGCGAAGGGCCAGGCGCCTCGGCGCTGCAGCGCTGGAACGCGGAAAAGCGGAGCGGACGGTAGACGGCCGCAAAGGGTTCCTTGGCTGAAGTGATGCGCAAAACGGCCGTCCCTGCCTGGTCCAGCGCGGGCGGTGGAATATGCGCTCATGACAGTTGTCGGTTCATGGCGCGCCGCAATAAGCGGATGATGCTCGTGCGAAGGAAGACAAGTGGACCGCCGCGAATTCCCAGCGCCGGTATCCTGTTCTTGTCTTTAGGGTAGGAGGAAGGTTATTGGCAAAAGGGTTCTTGCGCCGGGTCCTAGTCGCAATCATTGGTACTTGTGCCCTCGTCTTCGGGAGTTCCATGGTCGCATCGCCGGCGCTCGCCGCGACGCAGTGGGCAATGGCGGACTCCGGCACCAGGCAATGCCTCAATGCGGTTACGTACGGCGACGGGCAATTCGTCGCCGTCGGCTGCCAAGGCACCATCGTCTCGTCGCCCGACGGCGTCCACTGGGCGGCGCAGGCTTCCGGCAGCGCGCAGACTCTGAACGGCGTCGCGTACGGCAACGGCCAGTTCATCGCGGTAGGCAAGCAGGGAACGGTGCTGACGTCGAGCGACGGCGCGACCTGGTCGCCGCAATCGTCGGGTACGACGCAAGACCTCTACCAGGTCTACTACGACGCCGCCAGCAGGGCCTACTACGCGCTCGGCGAGAGCGGGACGATTCTCGACTCGGCGGATGGCACCTCCTGGAGCGCGATCACGACCGGCACGACGAGCTACCTCTGGGGCTTCGTCAACGTGAACGGGCAGTACGTGATCACGGGCGGCGGTGGAACGATTCTGCAGCAGGGGGCCGCTTCCGGCAGCTCGCTCTCGGCCGACACCTCCGGCACCCAGGACAACCTCTATTCGGTAGCCTACGGCAACGGCCACTTCGTGACCGTCGGCAACAAGGGCCAGGAACTGTGGTCGACGGACGGCGTCGACTGGAACGCCGAGGCGCCAGCGAACCAGGACCTCTATACAGTCAAGTACTTCCCGTCGGTGCAGAGATTCACGGCAGTGGGCTACGGCGGGAAGGTGCTGCAGTCCCAGGACGGCGTCACGTGGACGGAGATCACGCCAGGCGTTGCGAACCTGCCGCAGTCCCTCGACGACGTCAGCTACGCGCAGGGGATCTACGTCTTCGTCGGCGATGGCGGCGCCATCCTGACAGCGAACCCGAACCCGTCGACGCCGCCGCCGCCCAAGAAGGCGAGCAGCGGCGGCGGCCATCCGGCGAACACGAACGCGAGACAAGCGGGATCCATCGCACAGTACTGGTGGATCCTTGCGGTGGTCGTGGTCCTGGCGGCGGGCGTGCTGCTGGTCATGCGCAGGAAGGGCTCCGCGCCTGCGGCAAACCCGGCCTCGCGGCCGTCGCAGGGGTCCGCGATGCCGCGTTCCCGCGCCGCAGCACACCCCGCCTGTCCCGCCTGCGGTGCCGAGAATCCCGCGGGAAGCCAGTTCTGCGTCTCATGCGGCGCTGCGCTGCCGCTCGCGAAGGCATCAGCCCAGCCGCCGCTCACAGCCCAAGGCCTGACATGCCCCGCATGCGGCACTGTGAACACGGCGGGCAGCGCCTTCTGCACCGGTTGCGGCCTATCCCTCGCCCAGGCGTCCGGGTCCCTGGCGGCTGCCTCGACCATGGCGCAGGGGGCGGGTACGGCAGGCATCCGCTGCCCGGGCTGCGGGACGGCAAACGCGGACGGGAGCCAGTTCTGCGTCAACTGCGGTGCGCCGCTTGGCGCCGCGGTGCCGAGCGGTGGAGAGGGCGAGCCAGAGCCGTCGCCGGCCGCGAAGGCGGAGCCGAGCCCCGAGCAGGTTGCGGTGTCCGCGGCCCCAACCTCGGTCGCGGGACCGGAGCCCGCCGCAGCGGGTGAGGCTCGGGCTGCGAGCGAGCCGTCGGCGCCGGCGGTAGCCTCACCACGGCCGGAGCCCGGGACCACTGCCGCGGCGCAGGGCGTCGCCTGTCCCGCGTGCGGCCTGCAGAACCTGCCTCACAGCCGATTCTGCAACGGCTGCGGCGCGAACCTGGCCAGCGGCCTGCCGGCCGCCGAAACCCGGGCGGAACCGCCACAGCCGAAGACGCTCGCATGCCCGGCCTGCGGCATGGCGAATGCCCCGGGCAGCCGCTTCTGCGTGCACTGCGGGCACAGCATGGGGGCGTAGCGCCAGACCTGGAGGACGCAATGGAACACGCCGCGCCGCGTATGCGGCGGCGGCGTGTTCTGCCGATTGCCTTTGGCGCCGGGGGTTATGTGATGACTCCGGCCGGAAGCTGTGCGCCGCGCGAGATGGCGAAACCTGATGTATGCTGGTGCGGGCCGCTCCGGGAGGGGCAGTATTGCGTTTCATCGACGCGACCAGCGATCCGCAGCTGCGACAACTCTCTCCGACGCTCGCGGAGACGGTCGGCGTCGCTGTGGCGGCAGGCAGGGCCCCTGAGACCTTCTGCCTGCGCACGAACAGGCCGTACGTGCTGCTTGGGCCACAGGATCTCCGGCTGCCGCGGGTCGAACAGGGCGCGGCGTGGCTCGAGGGGCAGGGCCTGCCCGTCTACGTGCGCGTTGGCGGCGGCGCCGCCGTGCTGCTCGACGAGGGCTGCCTGAGCTTTTTCGGTGCCGTGCCCTGTCGGGATATCGGCCGGCTCGACGCCAACTTCCGCGAGCTGACCCTGCCGGTGAGGCAGGCCTGTGCGGCGCTGGGCGCGCCGGTGCGGTTCGGACGGGCCCCTGGCTCATACTGCGAGGGGCCGCAGGACCTAATCACCGCCGAAGGGCGCAAGCTCCTGGGCGTCGCGCAGGCCCTGCGCCAGGGCTACGCGCTTGTCTCGGGCATGCTCCTGCGCACACAGGACCCGGTGGCGACGACGACCCTCCTGCAGGAGTTCTACCGCCGCAGTGGCAGCGACCGCGTTCTGAAGGCCGAAATGGTCACGTCGCTCGCCCGCGAGGTCGGACGGGCCATCAGCCAGGAACGCGTGGTGGCGGAGATCGTCCGGCAGGCGGCAAGCCTCGGCTGGGACAGCGAGCCGACACTTCTGACGTCGTGGGAGATGGACCTTGGAGCGCAGACACTGAGCGCGAGGCGCTATCCGCCGCGGGATCTTGCCAGATCGCCGGCGGTTCGTTCAGTATAGGGGTTGGCAACTGCATATTGCAGGGTTGCGGGTGCCCTCCTGGGGGAGGGCTAAGAGGGAATCAGGTGCAAAGCCTGAGCGGTCCCGCCACTGTAAGCGGCCGATGAGCGCCACGAAGCCACTGTCCACGGACGGGAAGGCGGCGCGAGGACACCGCAAGCCAGGAAACCTGCCCGCGCCATGCCGGCGATCCTCCGGAGAAGAGGCCACGCCGGAAGGCGGCGCATTGCTGCCTTCTTGGGGGCCGCCCGGAGCAATCCGGGCGCTTTGCGTTTCCAGGAAAGGAAGTGGCTCCAGATGCGCCGACTCGCCTCCTGCGCCTCGCTCGCCGCCGCGGCCGCGCTGCTCGTGTCCGGCTGCGGCCAGGCCATGGCCGCCTCCGGCCCGATCCATCTCACGGACGACATGTCGAAACAGCTGACCCTCTCGGCCCCCGTCACCCGCATCGTCTCGCTCGGTCCGTCGAACACGCAGATCCTGCTTGCCCTCGGCCTGCGCAAGGACATCGTGGGCATCGACGACGAAAGCGTCCAGTACAGCCCGCCGCCGTACAACCGCGAGGCCAAGGGCCTGACGGTGGTCGGGGACTCCTACAACGGCCTCAACGTCGAGAAGATCGCCGCGCTGCACCCGCAACTCGTCCTCGCCATGCAAGGTGTCAAGAACATCTCGGAGATCGAGGCGTTGCACCTCAAGGTGGCGACCCTCGACCCAAGCAGCGTGCAGGGCATCTACAAGGATATCGCCTTCGTTGGCAAGGCGACGGGCACCTCGGGCAAGGCCCTGGC
The DNA here is from genome assembly GCA_021845645.1 of Bacillota bacterium. The sequence goes on along the minus strand of JAJZVM010000160.1, from coordinate 1,869 downwards.
GCTTGTCCGTTCGCTGCGCGCGCAGCTCGAGGCCGTCGCAAAGGCGGTACACGCGCTCGCACGGCCCAAGGTCTTCGTCGAACTGGATCAGACCCAGTACTACACAGCTGGGCCGGGCAGCTTCCTGGATGGCCTGATCAAGATCGCCGGCGGAGCGAACATTGCAGACAGCGTCACGAAGCAGCAGTATCCGGCGCTCTCGAGCGAGACGATCATCCGGCAGAATCCGCAGGTGATCGTTCTGCTCGACACCCCATACGCCACGGCACAGAGCGTGGCGAAGCGGCCGGGCTGGTCCGACATCTTCGCCGTGCGCCACGACCGCGTCTTCGCGAACATCAACCCGAACCTGCTCTCGGAGCCCGCGCCGGCTCTCGTCCAGGGCGTCCGGTTGTTGGCCGAGGACATGCACCCCGGTCACAGGATTCCATGACCGCCGGGCTCACGGGCGCGCGTCCGCGCGGCATTCTCCTTCTGGGCCTGCTGGCCCTGGAGATGCTGGCGGCCGTGCTCGTGGGCCCGACCGCCATCGCCCCCTGGGCTGTGCTCTCCGCGCTCGGGCACCCGAACTCGGCAAGCGTCGTCGCCGCCATCGTCTGGCAGGTCCGCCTGCCGCGCATCGTCGGCGCGGCCTTCGTGGGCGCGGCGCTGGGCCTGGCGGGGGCCATCCTCCAGGCGCTGCTGCGCAACCCCCTGGCGGACCCATACCTCATCGGCACGTCCGCTGGCGCGGGACTCGGCGCGACGGTCGCCGAGATCGCCTTGCCGCAACTAGGCTTGATGCCACTCGGTGCCTTCGTCGGGGCGACATTGGCGGTGCTGGCCGCCTCGTCCGCCTCGCGCATGCGCGGCGCGGGCAGCGTGACGATCGTGCTGGTCGGCTATGCGCTCTCGGTTGTGCTCGGCGCGGTGACGTCGCTCCTGCTCGCGTTCGACCACACCGCTCTGCTTTCGGTCTACTTCTGGTTCCTCGGCGGCCTCGGCGGCGTGACCTGGCTGCAGATCCTGACGCTCGGAGCGGTCCTGGCCGTCGGGCTCGGCGTGGGCGTCTACCACCGGCGCGAGCTCGATGCCCTGGCGATGGGCGAGGCGCAGGCTTACTACCTGGGCGTGGACGTGCAGCGCACGCGTCTGGTGCTCCTGCTGCTCGCGGGCTTGACGACGGCTGTCGCGGTGGCCGCCGCGGGACTGATCGGCTTCGTCGGCCTCGTGGCGCCGCACGTGGCGAGGCGACTTTTCGGTGCCTCGCACGACCGCTCGCTCGTTGCGAGCGCTGCCGGCGGCGCCGGCTTTCTCGTCCTGGCCGACACCGTGGCGCGCTCCCTGCCGTTCGGCGAGGTGCCCGTCGGCATCATCACCGCCCTGATCGGAGGACCGTTCTTCATCTGGCTCATCCTGCGCTCGGACCGGAGGCGCAGCCCATGACCATCTCGGCCTGCGATGTGCACTTCACCTACGGGTCCCGCGTGGTGCTGCAGGAGGTCTCGCTCAGCCTCGCGGGTCCTGGCCTGACCGCCCTGTGCGGCCCGAACGGAGCCGGCAAGAGCACGCTTTTGCATCTGCTCGCCGGCAGGCTCCAACCGAAGGCGGGAAGCGTGGAACTGGACGGCAGGGCCATCGCCAGGTTCAGCCCGTCCGAGCGGGCCCGGCGCGTCGCCGTGGTGCCGCAGACACTCGACACGACATTCGACCTCAGCGTCGGCGACCTCGTCACCCTGGGTCGCCTGCACCGTCTCGGGGTGCGCGATCGTCTGCTCATGCGCCCGCTGGCCGCCGACGACGAGGAGGCGGTGGACCGGGCTCTGCGGGCGCTCGAGATCGAGGGGCTGCGCGCGCGGCGCGTATCGCAGATCTCGGGTGGCGAGCAGG
>JAJZVM010000159.1 GCA_021845645.1 Bacillota bacterium | reverse complement strand
CGACGCCCGGCATGCTAGATTGGTGCCAAAGGGGCTGAGGCATTGGCGTCCCATGACGGCACGGATGTGCTGCGCCTCGCGCAGGAGCAGGGGATCGAGGTTGTCCAGCTGCAGTTCACCGACATCCTCGGCACCATGAAGAGCGTGAGCATCCCGCATGGCGAGTTGGAGCGGGCCCTCGCTGCAGGGGTCGTCTTCGACGGCTCCTCGATCGAGGGCTTCGTGCGCATCGAGGAGTCGGACATGTTCCTGCGGCCGGACCCCGCCACCTATCTCCGCTATCCCTGGCAGCCGACCGTGGCCCGGCTCCTCTGCGACATCGTTCGGCCGGACGGCCAGCCCTTCGACGGCTGCCCGCGCACGGCCCTGCGCCGTCAACTCGGCCGTGCGGCGGATGCCGGCTTCAGCTTCCGCGCAAGCGCGGAGCCGGAGTTCTTCCTGTTCCCGCTCGGCGCGGACGGGCGCGCCCGTCCGGAGACGAGCGACCAGGCAGGCTACTTCGATCTTTCGCCCGCGGACACGGGCGAGCGCGCCAGGGCCGACATCGTTGAACAGCTCTCCCTGATGGGCGTCGAGTTGGAGGCTTCGCACCACGAGGTGGCCCCCGGCCAGCACGAGATCGACTTCAAGGAACTGCCCGCGCTGGCCGCGGCAGACCTGCTCGCCACCTTCCGCATCGTCGCGCGCATCGTCGCGCAGCGGCATGGCCTGCACGCCACGTTCATGCCGAAGCCCGTCTTCGGCATCAACGGCTCGGGCCTGCATCTCCATCTCGCGCTCTGGCGGGGCGACGTGAACGCGTTCGCCGACGCCGGCGCCCAGGACGGCCTCTCGCAGACGGCGCGACACTTCATCGCCGGGGTGATGGCGCACGCCCGCGCCCTGACCCTGGTGGCGAATCCCCTCGTCAACTCGTACAAGCGGCTGCAGCCCGGCTACGAGGCCCCTGTCCACATCGCCTGGTCGCTCGCGAACCGCAGCCCTCTCCTACGCGTGCCCGACGAGCGGGGCGAGCGGACGCGCATCGAGCTGCGCTCGCCCGATCCCGCGTGCAACCCATACCTTGTGCTGGCTGCGACGCTCGCGGCGGGGCTGGACGGCGTGGAGCGCAAGCTCGAGCCGCCGCCGCCCGTACCGCGCGACATGCACCGGCTGACGCGCGAGGAGCAGCGGGAACTCGGCATCGAGGAACTGCCCCACACGCTCGCGGCGGCAGCGCGCGCCCTGCGTGCGGACGAGCTGGTGCGCTCGGCGCTCGGCGAGCACATCACCCGGCAACTGATCGAGGCAAAGGAGATCGAGTGGCAGATCTACCAGTCGCAGGTGCACGCCTGGGAGATCGAGCAGTACCTGATGTCCTACTGAGCGCCGGGGCAGTTGACCGATGCGGCGACCTCGAGCCAAGCGGGGGAAGCGGTAGCGGCGCAGGTCCGGCCAGATCCCACGCGGCGGTTCTCGATCCTCGCTTCCCGGCTGCGCGGGCCATCCCCAGCCGCGCCAACGCAGGAATAGGGGCGGCCCAGCGGAGCCTGGGCCACCCGCAGGCCAAATGGCGGGCGAGGGGGCCTTCAGCGGATGGACTGTGCGGCGCTATACATGCGCAGCAGTCCCACGACGCGCCCCACGATGCTGAGATCGCGGGGGCGCATGTCGGCGTAGGCCGGGTTCGCGGGACGCAGGATCCAGTCCCTACCGTCCCGCTCGAGCTGCTTGACGGTCGCCTCGCCATCGATCAGCGCCACGACGAGCGCACCGCGCTCGGCCGAACTCTGCTGGCGCACGATGACGAGGTCGCCGTCGAAGATGCCCTTGCCGATCATGGAGTCGCCGCGCACGCGCAACAGGAAATGCTCTCCCGGCCCCACGAGGTCGGCTGGCAACGGGATCTCGCCTTCGCGCTGCTCCTCGGCCAGGATGGGCTGGCCGGCCGCCACCTTGCCGACGAGCGGCAGACGAACCAGGCGCGGCCGCTCGCCGACGAGCTCGATCGTACGGCTCTTCTGCCCGCTCCGCCGGATGAGGCCCTCTTGTTCGAGCCGCTGCAGATAGCTGTGCACCGTCGATGTGGACTTGAGTCCTGCGGCTTGGCAGATCTCGCGGATCGACGGCGGGTAGCCCTGATCCGCGGTGCTGTCCCTGATGAATGTGAGTATCTTCTCTTCGCGGTCGTGCGAGCGGGCTCGCGGCATCCCGACACCTTCTTCCGTGGTTGACATTGCACCATCGGACTTGAAAATTCCTGCCGCGCGACGAGGCGAACGGCAGCAGGGGGATGAGTAACCAGATTATACCAGTTGACACAACGACCGCGCAAGAGCCGTTGCCCTCGTTGGGCGCGGCAATCGCGAAGGAGGCGGGGTTGCCCCGCCTCCTTCGCGACTCGCACGTACCCGGGTTTCTAGCGGGCGCGCAACGGCCGGTCGCGCAGCGACTCCTCGGCCACCTCGACCGCCGCGCGCACGAGCATGCCGCACGTGCGGGACGGGATGGCGCCCCAGCCTTCGCGCCGGATCACGTCGGCGTTCACCCCGAGACGTTGCCCGAGGTAGGCGCGCAGGTTCTCGTCCATCAGCTTTGCCATGCCTCGACACCTCCTCTGCAGACAGTCTCTGCCGCCTCGCGGCCGGTGACGCAGGGGACGGGCGGCAAGACTGGCGGGCGTTAGGCGAGCGGTGCGAATTCAGCCGCGAAATGTCGCAGCGTCGCCGGCTCGTAGGTGAAGCGGTAGCCCGCGATATCGCGCCGCCGCGCGAGAATGCGCCGCGCTGCCTCGGCGACTTGCGCGAGCTGCGCCTGGCTGTACACGCGGCGCGGTATCGCGAGGCGCACCAGATCGAGCGGGGGGTAGTCGTGCTCGCCGCTGCTGGGGTCGCGGCCGGCGAGCACGGTGCCGATTTCGACGCAGCGGATGCCGCGCTCGCGGTAGAACTCCACGCTGAGGGCCCAGCCTGGGAAGACGTCGCGGGGCAGGTGGTCGAGCATGCGGCCGGCGTCGATGTAGACGCCGTGCCCCCCGGCTGGCGACATCACAGGTACGCCGCAGTCCTTGAGCGCCTGGTGCAATGCACCCACCTGCGCCACGCGGTAGCGCAGGTGCGGCTCGTAGACGGCCTCCCTGAGGCCCTGGGCCAGCGCGGCGAGGTCCCGCCCGGCCAGACCGCCGTAGGTCGCGTAGCCCTCGTAGAGGATGCCGAAGTCCCGCAGGCGGCGATAGAGGTCTTCGTCGCGCAGCGCGACGAAACCGCCGATGTTCACCATGGGGTCCTTCTTGGCGGACATGGTGCAGCCGTCGGCGCAGGCCATCATGTCATGCGCGATCTCGGCGACGCTGCGCGACGCCTGTCCGCGTTCGCGCTGCTGGATGAGGTAGGCGTTCTCGGCGAAGCGCGCGGCGTCGAGGAAGAAGAGCCGGCCGTGTCGGTGGGCGATCTCGCTCGCGGCCCTCAGGTTCTCGAGCGAAACCGGCTGGCCCCCGTTGTTGTTCGATGTGACGGTGGTCATCACGACGGCGACCCTATCGCCTTCGTCCCGCAAGAGGGCGTCGAGACGCGCGAGGTCGATGTTGCCCTTGAACGGGAAGTCGCCCTCGGGGTCCTCGCCCTCGGGAACGACGAGATCGACCGGCGTGGCTCCCGCAGCCAGCACATGGGCCTTGGTGGTATCGAAATGCAGGTTGTTGGCGACGAGGTCACCGGCATGCGCCAGGGCCCGGAAGAGGACATGTTCCGCAGCGCGCCCCTGGTGGGTGGGCAGGACGAAGGGAAAGCCGAGAACGTCCCGCACTGCGCGCTCGAGTTCCTGAAAGCTGAGAGAGCCGGCGTACGATTCGTCGCCGCGCATCAGAGCGCTCCACTGTTCCTGGCTCATCGCCGAAGTGCCGGAGTCGGTCAGGAGGTCTATGTAGACCTCCTGCGCGAGCAGCTTGAACGGGTTGTAGCCAGCGCGCCGGAGCGCCGCCTCGCGCTGCGGCGCGGGCAGGAGCTCGATCCACTCGATCATCTTGGTCTTGTAGGGCTCGGCAAGGGGCCAACCGTCCAAGGACATGGTCACGGGCGCACCTCCCAGTCGTGTTGCCGAAAACCTGCGTTACTTTACGCGCGGAAGCGCGAGCGCAAAGCAAAGCCGCCACCCATGTTCAAAGTCCGAGGCGGCGCTGCGTGAAGTGGAGCGCCGTCTCCGCGGCCGCGCGCTGCATGCGCACGCGCACGTCGAGGGGCTGGCGGCCAGGTGTCTCCACCGTGATGACGTGGTCCGCGACATGGTAGAGATAGAAGGCAAGCGGCCACTGCGGGCGCCCGGCCGCCAGTGCTATGAGGCTCTTGCCAGGCGGCAGCGGCATGTGCACGAGTCCCTGCTCGATCGGCGGGTCGTCGCCCTCCTCGCCGTAGGAAAGGGGCCCCTCGAGCGCTATGCGCTGCAGGAGGGCGGGCGCGACGTTGGGACCGTGTTCGAGGCGCTCGTAGACGTAGAAGCCGTAGTAGTCGCAGTCTTCGTGCATGTCGACGGCCATGGCGTAACGCCTGCCCGCCGTGACCTCGCGCACCATGCGCACAGCGGGCGGCGGCGTCTCCTCGCGGAAGCACCGGTTGAGGTCCCGGCCGGAGGCGTCGTAGCGGTTGCCTCGCTCGAACCCCCATGGATTGAGGCAGGGGAAGGCTTCGATGTGGAAGATGTGCAGCCACTTCGCGAGATCGCGCTCGCACCAGTGCAGGAAGCCTGTCGTGGAGCCGGGCTCCTCGCCATGGATGCCCGCCGACAGGAGGAAATGCGGCGCCCCCTCGGGCCCCGGCAGGTCGAGATGGTAGAGCGGATAGCCGTCGGCCTCGGCCTGCTCTGTGAGCTGGCCGCCATAATCGTCCGCGACGCCGCGCAGGCGTTCGATCAGTTCATCGTAGTCCGGTTTGTTCACGCTTGTCCTCCAGACCGGTCCTGGCCGCTGCAGGAGTTGTCCCCGAGTCCGGGGAAGCGCTGCGGCTGGGACCGCCACGTACTTCCATTCCTCTGGCGGACGGGAGATTCCTGCTGCGCGTCACGCGGCACAGGGCCTGGTGTTCCATGAACGGCGGTGACAGGCGACCCATGGCGGAAGGCGATCTGATCCGGGCCGCCAAGGCCGGACGGCGCGAAGCGGCGGCGGAGCTTTGCAGCATGCACTGGCAGGGCGTCTACCGCATCGTCTACGGCCGGCTCGGCAACCGCGCCGAGGCGGAGGACGTGACGCAGGAGACGTTTCTCAGGCTGTGGCGTCAGCTCGCCCGCTTCGAGGGTGACCAGCTGGGGCCGTACCTGCGCACGATCGCCTTGAACCTGTGCCGCAACCGCCTGCGCGACAGCTACCGCCACCCGCAAGGGGACCTGCGCGAAGACCTGCGTGCCGACCCGGGTCCGTCGCCTGAACAGCGCCTCTTGGACCTAGAGCGTGAGGAGCAGCTGCGCCGCGCCTTGGCCAGGCTCGCGCCGGACCAGCGACGGGTGCTGGAGCTCAGGCTCGTCGAGGGCCGGAGCGTCGCCGAGGCGGCCATCGCCCTCGGCAGGACGCCCGAAGCCGTACGTGCCCTGCAATACCGCGCGCTCATCCGGCTCAGGGAGATCGTCACCGGCACGCCGGGCGAGAAGGAGGGGTGAGCATGGACGAGGAGATGCGCGCACAGCGCGTCGCCGCCGCTGTGGACAGTCTCGTGGGCGGTCGGCCGCCGGCCGTGGCCGCGGACGACGTGGAGGCGGACCTCCTGCTGCTCGCCCGCCGGCTGCACGGCCTCGGCGAGCCCGAGTGGCCAAGGGACGAAGCCGCCTTCGTCGCCGCGCTCGCGCCCGCCCCCGCGCGGCGCATCCGGCTGCAGGCAGTCTGGCCCGCGGCGGCCGCGGCTATCCTGGCGGGCGCCCTGGCGAGCGGCGGTCCTGCCGCATCGTTCGTGGCGGTCGCTCCCGGCCTTGCGACAGGGGCGACTGCGCAGAAGAGCGTGGCGCTGGTCTTCACAACGGCCAGCCCACTGGCGGCGCATCCCCGCGCGCCCGCCCTGGCGGGCGTGCATGGCACGAGAGCTGCCATGGACGCGTCAGGCTCCGCTGCGCATCTCTACGCGACGTCGCCGGGGCTGCACGGCGTCTGGCTGCAAACCGACACCCTTGCGCTGCTCGGCCTGCCGCGAGGCGCAGAGACCAGCCTCGTCGCGCAGGACCTCGCAGGCCGCCGGCGGCTTATCGCCGCGCGGGAGGTGGGGCCTTTGCGGATCCTGGACTTCTCCGGTCTCAGGCCGGGCTGGTACCGGCTCGGCAAGGGCGGTCGCAGCTACGTCGTTCTGCTGCCGCTGCCAAGAGGTGCGGCGCTCACGCGAAAGGTCGTGCTCGCGGCGAGAGATCAGCCGACCCGCCTCGACGGCGTGCGACTCGAGCGCGTCGACCTGTCCCCGACTGGTGTTCTCGCAGAGTTTGCGGCCAAGGACGAGGCCGCAGCGACGCAGATCGAGCTGATGGGTCCCGGCGGGCCGGAACGCCCTCTCGCGACGCAGGTTTCGGCCAGGGGCGGCACGGTCGCGCTGCGCCTGATGTTCGACCCGGTACCGGTCGGCACCGTGCTGCTGAGATTCGTCGCCCCGGCCGCTTCGGGACATCCGGCCGCGGTCAAGGACGTGCGGCTTGGCTCCTAGCCACTTTGAGCGGGGCCAGTCCACACGAAGAGGCGATGGGAACGTCCAAGGACCGGTCCCACTCCGCGATCGGCGCGCGGCCCTCGCGACCTGGCGATCTCTGCTTCTCGGCATGGCGCCGGTAGAGAGGCCTGCGTCGCCACCACCGTAAGAGCATCACGCCGAAGAAGCACGAGTCGCTTCATCCTGCTCTGCAAGCGACGCGATTTCGCGCTCGCGTCACGCGACGGGTCTCGGGGTGTTCTCAGAACGTAACGGAGGGGAGGGGCCCGCGATGACCTGGCCCAGGTGGTCCGAGGCGGTTCTTGCGATCGTGGCGCTTGTGGTGGCTCTCGGCATCGGTTTCGCGGCGGGGGGCGGTGCCCGCGGGGCAGCTGCCAAGGGCAGTTTGACGGTGACGGCGAACGGCAGCGCGTGGGTAGCCCCAAACGAGGCCCAGATCAACCTCGGCGCCCAGGAGACCGCAGCCACGGCGCCCGGGGCGCTCAAGAAGCTTGCGGATGCGGCCGCCGCACTGCTCAAGGCGGTGGGGAAGTACGGCATCAAGCCGGCGCAGGTTCAGACGTCCAACCTGAACCTCAGCCAGAACTACGGTCCGAGCGGTGTTCCACAAGGCTACCAGGCGCAGGAGCAGTTCACCGTCACGACCCGCGATCTCCGCCACCTCGGGGCGGTGGTCAGTGCGGCGACCGCGGCGGGGGCCAACCAGCTGAACGGCCTGCAGCTGCTGACGGCCGATCCGAACGCCGGGCGGCAGCAGGCTGTGCAGGACGCGCTTCAGTCCGCCCGGGGACAGGCCCGCAAGGAGGCTGCCGAGCTTGGCGTCTCGCTCGGTGGCGTGCGCAGCGTGAGCGTCAGCGCAGGCCAGTCGCCCGCTCCGTACATGATGTTCGGCGAGAAAGCGGCGGCGCTAACGGTGGGATCTGCGGCGCCGATCGCCACCGGCAACCAGCAGGTGCAGGTAACGGTGCAGGTTACCTACAGCTTCCGTTAGGCCGCGACGCGGCGGATCTGGCGGCCAGGGGAGAGGGCACGGCTTTGCCCGCGGTCTCTCCGCCTCTGCGCGCGACTGTGAGACCCTCTGGCAATGGCTGCAGGGATTTGGCGAATCGAGTAGAATGGTGCCAAGCCAAGGTGCAACCGTCCGTTGTCGGCGCCGCTTTACAGGGGTAAAGCAAGGGCGGGGGAGATCAGCATGGAACACGAGTTGAGACGAGCGCTCATCGGCTATCGCCGGAGACCGACGCAGACCCTGTTCGATCTGCTTGTGGCAGAGGCGGACCGCCTGCGCGAGGAGCGCGAGAGCGAACTTGAGGAGCTGTCGCGCCAACTCGACGGGGCCCTGGCCGCGTTGCGCGAGACGGAAGCGCTGATCGCCGCCGAGCAGGAGCGCGAGCAGGTGATCCTGGCTCGGCTTGAGGAGTTGGCGCGGCGCGGCCGCGACGCCGTGAGCGCGACCGAATCGGCCATCGCCGGCGAGGCGGCGGCAATGCTTGCGCGTCTCGCGCAGCGCGAGATGATGCTGGCCAAGCGCCGCAGGCAGCTCTATGGTCTGCGTGACGATGTGGAGGACGCGGTGGCGCGCGTCGTGCGCGAACTTGAGGGATTGGCTCCTGAGCCGGCTTCCGCGGAGGTGGCCGCGGAAGCCGGCGCAACCGGCAGCGCGGCGCCGGAAGAGGATCTCACACGGGAGAAGGCAGGGGCTTAGGCGTGCCAAGACGCAGTTCGCGCCCGCGCTCTCGGGTCCAGCGGTTGCCGCTGGGCCTTTTCGGTTATCGGAAAGGCGATGTCATCGAAGCCGCGTCGGAGTTGGAGGCCGAGCAGCAGAAGGCTGCGGACGCGCTGCAGTCGCTGGCCGACGGGCAGCGCCAACGCATCGCCCAGGCGGTCGCGCGGCGCGAGACCTTGCAGGAGGTGCTCGGCCGGCTCAAGTCGGACCGCGAGCGGCTCGAACGGCAGCTCGACCAGGCGCGACGCAATGCCGCTGTGCTCGACGCGGGGGCGAAGTCCGAGATCGCAGCGCTGCAGGAGGCGCACGACGCGGAGCAGGCGCGGCTCGCTGCCTATGTCCCCGAGGTGGAAAGCCAGATCGCGGCGGCGGAGACGGAGATCCGTCAGCTTGCGCAGGGGCTGCGGCGCGTGCTGCAGGGTCTTGGGCCGGGGGATGGCGTCGACGCCGCGTCCGAGTTTGCGGATGTGATCGCCGCGCTGTGCGCGACGCCCCCGGAGGACTTGCCGGTTCGCCGCCTCGCCGCGGATCGGGTGCTGTACGCGGTGCCCCAGAGCAGCGTGCGCCTGCAGATGCGCGGCGGGGCCGGCGTCGGGACGGTGCACGGCGTGGTGGCGAGCGGGCTGCCGCCGCGCGTCGTCGGATTCGCCGTGTCAGGGGAAGGCGCCGATGGCGTCGTCCCTGCGGCCGACGTGGTCGCCTTGCTGCAGGGCGCCGTCCTCGTCCGCGACAGCTACCGCATCGTGGACTTGGCAGATCTGCCCCGCGAGGCGGCGCACCTGATCTTCTCGGTGGCCCGGCAGCAGCCGGCCATGGCCGGCGCTGCAGCTGCCCTGCCGTCTGGCGCCTGGCAGGCCCGGTCGGAGGACAAGGCGGACGACCATGAGTCGGCGGCAGAACTGTCCGGGTCGGAGGCCACCCAGGAGGCATCCGGCCAGAGCGAGGGGACAGCCGGAGCCGAGCCCCTCGGCGCCGCGGCGCCGGCCATGGGGCTGTCGGCAGACGCCGAGGGATGCGAAACAGGTTCGACGCGTACGCAGCCGTCGGAGCACCCCGCTGCTGGGCAGGCCCGGACGGAGGCGCCTCCCTCGCCCGCGCAGATCCAGGACGAGGGCCCGGCAGAAGGGGCTGCTGCAGGGGGGGCGGGCGAACCCTTGGACGCATCGCCCGCAGCTGGCGCGGCCGAGCCAGGCGGCATGGGTGCGCCGGACGCGCCGCCGGCGACGCTGGCGACGATCCAGGCGGACGCTGGTCCGACCATCATCGATGCGGAGGACGCCGACCTTACGGCCACGGGAATGCCCGAGGCACCGGCGGCGGCGGCGGAGACGGTGGCCAACGTCGGACAGGCGACCGCCGCGGAGGCGGCGGACGGTGGGCTGACGCCAGAAACTTCACAAGCCGTGCACGACGGCGGCGTGGAGGCGCCGACCGGTTCCGGCCCGGTCGATGCAGGAAGGGCCGGGCCGTCCGCCGGCGGCGCGGGCGATGACCAA
>JAJZVM010000158.1 GCA_021845645.1 Bacillota bacterium | reverse complement strand
TTGCGTCTGAGGGGCAAGATCTGGTACGTGGTCATCCATACCACGGTGCCTTACCGGAGCAAGAACAGCTCCGAGAACGAAGGCAGACGCAAGGCCACAACCAAGGTGCAGTGGATCTCCACGGGACAAACGAGTAAGCGTGAAGCGGAGAAGATCCTTGCACAAAAGTTGACCGAATACCAAAGCAATGGTGCCGCACAAGCTGGTCGGCAAACCTTGGGCGAATACCTTGACCAGTGGCTTATAGACTCATGTGAGCCACGTCTGCGTGCAAACACAGTAAAGCAACGCCGTATTCTTATACGCGAGTACATCGCGCCGGAAATTGGTTACAAGAGGCTGTCCTCTGTTGGCCCGCAGGACTTGATAAGGCTGTATCGTCACCTACTGAACAAGCCTCGCAAGGACGGCAAGGGAACTTTGTCTCCCCGTACTGTGGCGATCTGCCACACAATTCTGCACTCCGCCTTCAAAGAGGCGGTGGAGATGGGCATGCTGACGTCTAATCCGGCGTCGAAAGCGCATCCACCAAAGCAGGAACGCCACGAGATCGTTCCCATGACACCTGACGAGGTGCGGGCGTTTCTCGCCGCTGCACAAGAAAGTCGCTACTATGCACTTTATGTTTTAGCCATCACAGCGGGGCTTCGCCTCGGGGAGCTCCTTGGCTTACGGTGGGTCGACGTGAATCTCGATGACGGGATGCTGTCCGTGCGTCACACCTTACTGCGGTCAGGACGCACCGTACAGGCGCGGCTGGCTCCTACCAAGACCTCTTCTGGTAATCGGTCGCTGGCCCTAAGCGAGATGGCTTTGAGCGCCTTGCGCGAGCATCGCCGCCGCCAGCTTGCCGAGCGTTTGGTCGCCGGCCCAGGGTGGACTGACTACGATCTTGTCTTCCCGAGCACGAAAGGCACCCCCTTAAGCGACACCCACCTGCGCAGTCGCGACTACGCCCGCGTACTCAAGCGCGCTGGCTTATCGCACTTCAGGCCGCACGACATGCGCCACACGATGGCGACTCTTCTGCTGGCCGAGGGCGTCCACCCGAAAATCGTCCAAGAGCGTCTAGGCCACAGCCGTATCGACATGACCATGGACACATACAGCCATGTCCTACCGAACCTGCAACGTGAGGCAGCGAACAGACTGGACGCAGTGATCAGCGGCACGCGAACTGGAAACCGCCAAACTGGAACCAAGAAAAAGCGTTAGCAAAGCGTTAGCAAGAGCAGAGACCGAGGCACTCCATCGAGAGTGCCTCGGTCTCTGTAATCCGCTCCTGGAGCGGGTTTCGGGGCTTCAAACTTGGCGCGCCCGGCAGGATTCGAACCTGCGGCCTCTTGCTCCGGAGGCAAGCGCTCTATCCACTGAGCTACGGGCGCAATCGCACAAATATTCTAGCATCGTTTGCAGGCAGGGCGCAAATTTCTACTGACCGCGGGAGCCTTCGGTCGTGGCAGACTCGATCCACTTGTCCGCCCATGTCTGAATCGACTGAACCACCATTTCGAGCTCGCGCCCCTTGTCCGTGAGTTCATACAAAATGAGCACGGGTCGGCAGGCCTGTACCTCGCGGTGCACGAGTCCCTCATCCTCGAATTCGCGCAACCGCTCGGACAACAGGCGTTCCGAGAGCTCGGGTACTTGGTCGCGGAACTCGTGGAAGCGGCGGGGCCCGCCCATGAGTACGCGCAGGATGAGGCCGCTCCACTTCTTGCCGAGTAGAAGCGCGGCACGCTCGTAGCGCGGGCACATCCGGTCGTAGCCCATGTCCTTATCGCCTCTGCGCCGCATTGTAGCACACACCCTTGACAACGGTAAGTATATTACCTACCGTTGCCTTCAGGAACTTACGCAAGGTAAGTGGCGTCCGCTGGCGCCGACCTGTGGAGGGAACCTCATGCAACTTAGCGTTGGGCGTACGGTGTCACGCGAAATCCAGGAGGCCGCGGCCAAGGTCGGGCCCGCCGTGGTGCGGGTCGAAGCCGAGGGACAAGGCGGCGGTGGCATGGGATCGGGCGTCCTCGTGGACGCCGGCCGTGGCGAGGTTGTGACAAATGCCCATGTGGTGCACAACCGCGACGCGGTTGCCATCACATTCCACGATGGGGTGACGCGCGGCGGGGAGGTGATCGCCTACGACCGCCTCTACGACCTCGCGCTCGTGCGCACGCGGCCGCCGCAGCAACGCGACCTTGCCCTCGCGACTGGTGAGGACCTGCGTCCAGGCGAGATCGTGCTTGCCGTAGGAAACCCGTTTGGTTTCGACTGGACCGTCACGCTCGGCGTCGTCTCGGCTGTCGAGCGCATGGTCGGGCCCTTGGATGGACTTGTACAGACCGACGCGGCCATCAATCCCGGCAACTCGGGCGGCGCCCTTGCCGACCTCGAAGGCAGGCTGGTTGGCATCCCCACCATGATCGTGGCGGCCGGGCAGAACCTCGGCTTCGCCATCCCGGCGTGGCAGGTGGAACTGGCCCTGGGTCAGTTCAGGCGGCTCGGTCGGGCGCAGCATCCCTGGATCGGCATTCGCGGGGCGACGGAAGTCGTTACGCCGGAGATCGCCCGGATGCTTGACCTGCCCGCAGAACGCGGCGTGGTGGCGGTGGCCGTTGAGGAGGGCGGGCCGGCGGACGCCGGCGGGCTCAAGGAGTTCGACGTGATCACGGCCGCTGGCGGCGTGCAGACGCCATCCCTGGCCGCCCTGCGTCGCGTCGTGCGCGGGACGTCCGTCGGGGACGAGCTCGAGCTCAAGATTCTGCGTCATGGCGTGCTGATGGTCAGGGAGGTACGCGTTCGCGAACTGCCCTCCGTCTACACGCGCTGATATAGGGCACCACGTAGTTGAGGGGGAATGGCGGATGACGAAGATCGCGAGCTGGATCACGGCTGGCCCGGGACAGGAGGGCAAGGCGCTCGCGGGTGTGCGTATCGCGGCGCGCCTCAAGCAGAACGGCAGGGCGGAGACGAAGGTTGTCTTCTTCGGACCCGGCGTGCAGCTGCTGGACGAGGCGACAGGGGAACTGCGCGAGGCCATCGAGTCCTTGAAGGGCCAGGGCGTGCCGATCCTCGCCTGCCAGTTCAACGCGCAGCAGCTCGGCGCGACCGAGCGCCTCAAGGCTTACGGCGTCGACCTGCAAGGAGCAGGTGATGTGCTCGTGCAGCTGACCGAGGAAGGCTATCAAGTCGTAGGCTACTGATCGCGCCGAGGTGGTGCACCGGAAGCCGATCAATGCTAGCATGTACGCAGGACCGCTAGGGGAGCCTCGGGGAGGCTGAGAGGCAGCACTGCGCTGCCGACCCTTCGAACCTGAACTGGGTGATACCAGCGTAGGGAAGCGGCAGCCGTACTGGCCGCCACCCTGCGGGGTGGCGGTTTTGACTGCGCGCGCGCATGGGCGCCGACTTGGCGGAAAACGTCCGCTTCGGGAGTTGGCTGCCCCAACCCTAAGCCAAGGGCATGGGCAGCCGCCGCAAGGCGGGGTCCGAGGGGAACCGGCGGCAAACTCCCGCCCTGCGTGCACCAGCGCATCCGGGGCCACATGGTCCGGGCATGCCTGCAAGCCAAGGAAAACCCGCTACAGGCATTGGACCATGGCGGCGCAACCGGCGGGGCTGCGGGCGAAAGGTCGGCTGGCATACCGGACAGATCTCCCCATGACGTCAGCCACCTGGCGACCGTGGCCGGTGGGACGGGGGTGGACCCGGAGTCAGCCGAGCGCCCGCAAAGGGCCCCATGCTGACGTGAGAGCACGGCGCAAGGACCCCGATCCTACTCGATTTGTTCCAGGAGGAATGACAATGCCCGAGCTTCCTGCCGTCGGCAAAATTTCGCCCGAGATCTTTCAGGACCTTATCTACCCGCGCCTCGGCACACAGCGCAAGGAAGTGCTCGTCGGCCCGCGTTCTGGCGTCGACATCGCTGTGGTGCGCACTGCTCCGGGGCGCGTCATGGTCACCACGTGCGACCCGGTCTTCGTGGTGCCCCAGTACGGCATGGAGCGGGCCGCCTGGTTCGCGATCCACATCCTTGCCTCCGATGTGGCCACCTCCGGCTTGCCGCCGGCGTACCTGGCAATCGATCTGAACCTGCCGCTCCAGATCACCGAAGCGGAACTGACGGCGCTCTGGGATGGCATGCACCGTACCAGCGCGGAACTCGGCATGGCGGTGATCTCGGGGCACACGGCGCGCTACGAGGGCTGCGCCTACCCGATGGTGGGCGGGGCGACGGTGATCGCGGTCGGCGACGAGGACAAGTACGTGACACCGGAGATGGCCAGGCCGGGTGACGTGCTGCTCTGCACCAAGGGCGCCGCCATCGAGGCGACCGGACTCTTCGGCGTCACCTTCCCGGACCAGCTCGCGGAGCGCATCGGCAAGCAGCACGCGCAGGCGGCGCAGGATCTCTTCTATCAGATGAGCGTCGTGCGCGACGCTATGGCCGCCGCGGCTTACGGCGTGCGCGAGCGCGGCGTCACCGCGATGCATGATGCGACGGAGTGCGGCGTTCTGGGCGGCGTGTTCGAGATCGCGCAGGCGTCGCACGTCGGCGTGCGCCTGGATACCCGCAAGGTGCCCGTGCGCGAGGAGACGGCCGCGCTCTGCTCCTACCTCGGCATCGACCCGCTCGCGGCGATTTCGGAAGGTACGCTGTTGCTCACGGCGCGGCCAGAGCACCTCGAGGGGGTCCGCAGGGCCCTCGCGGCGGAAGGCATCCTGGCGGAGCCGATCGGCGAGATCCTGCCGGAGGCGCAGGGCATGATCCGCACGACGTCCGCAGGCGACTCGGAACTCGTCCACCCCGGCGTCGACCCGTTCTGGGCCGCTTACGGCAGGGCTCTCGAACAAGGGCTATGAAACCTGCGCGCATCCTGACCGTCGCCGGTTCCGACAGCGGTGGCGGCGCGGGCATCGAGGCCGACATCAAGACGATCGAACGGCTCGGTGGCTATGCGATGGCGGCCGTCACGGCGGTGACGGCGCAGAACACGCTCGGTGTGCAGGGCATCTGGGCCCTGCCGCCTGAGGCGATCGAGGAGCAGATCAACTCCTGCCGCATGGACATCGGGATCGACGCCGCCAAGTGCGGCATGCTCGGAGGTCCGCAGGCGGTTGAGGCCGCGGCGGCGGGACTTGGGGCTCAGATGGGCCTGCGCCTCGTCGTCGACCCGGTCATGCGCGCGAAAGGCGGTGACAGGCTGCTCGCTCCAGAGGCCGAAGAGGCCCTTCGGCGCCTGATCCTGCCTCTCGCGACTTTGGTTACGCCGAACCTGCCCGAGGCGGAGGCCTTGGTCGGGCACCGGGTCGAGACGGCGCAGGAGCGCGAACGTGCGGCGCGCGAGATTGTGGACATGGGTGCCGGTGCCGCCCTGATCAAGGGCGGCCACGGACAGGGTGAGGAGATCGAGGACCTGCTCTTCGACGGAGAGCGCTTTTATCGCTTCACGTCGCGCCGCATCGTGACGAGGCATACGCATGGCACCGGCTGCACGCTGTCCGCGGCGATCGCGACTGGACTTGGCGAGGGTATGGAGTTGCGAAGCGCCGTGAGGCGCGGCATCGCCTTCGTGCAGGCCGCCATCCGGCTTGCGCCGGGCCTTGGCGGCGGGCATGGGCCGCTCGACCATCATGCCGGCCAGGTCCCTTGGCAGGAGGAGTGACCGTGCCAAAGACGCAGGATCGCGAGCTTCGCCAACTTTGGGCCTCGATTGACGACGTCTGGTCCGAGATCCTGCATCACCCCTTCCTCCAAGGTCTGCAAGGCGGTACGCTGGATCACGCGACGTTCCGCTACTTTCTCGGCCAGGACTACCGCTATCTCGAGGAGTTCGCGCGCGCCCTGCTGCACCTTGCGGCGAAGGCGCCGGACGCAGCGGCTCTGCGTACGCTGTGGCGTCACGTGGGTACGGTGTTCGAGGTGGAGGAGGCATTGCACGCGGATCTCACGGCGATGCTCGGCGGCGATGCCGCGAGTCTTGCCGCGACTGCACGCGGCGAAGAGACCGACAGGTACGTCGATTTTCTCCTGCACCACACCGCCCACGGCGATTTCGCCGCAGGCGTGATCGCCGTTCTGCCGTGCTACTGGATCTACCGCGAGGTGGGCCACGCTCTGGCAGCTCAGGGCAAGTCACCCGACCCGACTTACGAGGCGTGGATCGCAACCTATGCGGGCGATGTGTACGGCGAAGCGGTAGCTGAACTGCAGGCGTTGGCGGCGGCCGCCCTGCGGCGCTCACCCGAGCGGGCCGGGGAGTTCGCCCGAATCTTCAGGCAGGGCACCCGGCACGAGTTCGCCTTTTGGCAACAGGCGTACGACCACTGACCGAAGGAGGTTCGGAATTGTCCACGAGCGAGCATCTCTGGCGACGTCTCGGTCTTCTGGTGCTCGGTGCGATCTGGCTGCTCGCTGTCGTGAGCAAGCTGAGGGCCGGCCAGCTCTTCTCACTCGAGGCGTCAGCGTTGCACCTTCCCGTCTGGCTGCCGCTCTGGAGCGTACCGGCTGGCGAGATCGCGCTCTTCGTCATCTGTTTCGCGGCTGGGCTCGCCTGCAGGTTCTTGCGACCCGTCGCGCTTTTGAACCTCATCGTCTTCGCGGGGCTCCTGGCGTTCCTGGTCTACGAGAAGTCGAACGGCTTCGGCAAGTACGGTTGCGGGTGCTTCGGCGGCATCCAGAACGGCATTGGTCCCTGGGACTTCGTACGCGACAGCCTGTTCGTGCTTGCGAGCCTGGCGCTCGCGCTGCCCTGGCGCCGCATGCAGGCGCGTATGGGGCGGGTGGGGCAGTGATCAGGGCGCTCATCTTCGATTTCGACGGCACAATCCTCGACACCGAGAGCGCCGAGTTCGCGACATGGCAGGAGGTCTACAGGCGGTACGGACAGGAACTGCCGATCAAGGAGTGGTCCTTGATCGTGGGATCGGCCGGCCACACCTTCGACCTGCTCGCCTACCTCGAGCACCTGATCGGCGGCCCCCTGCCGCGCGAGGAGATCCGCCTTGAGCGCCGGCGCAGGGACCAGGCGATCGTCGAGAGCCTTTCGCCGCGCGAGGGTGTCGTGAAGCTGCTTCACGAGGCAGCTGCGGCGGGCGTTGGCCTCGCTGTCGTGTCGAGCTCGCCCCGGGCTTGGATCGAGGGGCACCTCGCGCGCCTCGGCCTCCTCGATCTGTTCCAGACGATCGCCAGCTACGACGAGACAGGGCGCGGCAAGCCCGATCCGGCCACCTACCTGCTCGCGCTCGAGCGGCTGGGGGTCTCGCCGGCCGAGGCCATCGCGATCGAGGATTCGCCGAACGGCGTGCTGGCCGCCATGGCTGCATCGATACCTTGCCTTGCGGTGCCGAACCCCGTGACGGCGCGGATGACCTTCCCTCAGGGCACGCGCGTGCAGGCGAGCTTGGCTGGCGTGTCGCTGCAGGAGCTGCCGCACCTCGCCGGCGCGGCATCGGCCGCTGACTGAAGGACGTATGCGACCGGTGAACGAGGTCAGTCGCTGGCCACACCCGTCGCCTGCAGCCTGCGCCGGGCCATGACGAGCGGCCAGGGAGCGAGCACGGCTACTGCGAGGGGCATGAGCGGTAGGGCGACGAGACCGAGCGCGCCGATGAAGGCGCCCGAGATCGGACCGCCCAGCGAGCACGCGAGCCCTTCAGTCGCGTCGAACGCGCCCATCGCGGCGCCGCCGCGGTCCGGCGCGGCGGCGGTGAACGCGAGGCTCGCCGCGATGCGCAGGAAGCTGAACGCGGGCACCGTGAAGACGACGGCCGCGAGTGGGACGCTGGGCGCGAGGTAGAGAGCCAGATAACTGACGAGGTACCAGGCCGAGGTGCCGAGCAGCACGAGCTCGGGTCCCAGAGCGCGCGTCAGGCGCAGGGCAGGTGTGTAGAGCCACAGGCCGATCGCGGTGGTGCCTGCCAGCGTCAGGCTGTAGAGCCAGAGCGGACCGCCGAGGAACGTCGTGAGATAGACGCCGTAGAAGGAGAAGAACAGCTCGCCCGTGAGGAACTGCAGCAGGACGCCGAGCAGGGAGAGCCACGCATCGCGCCTGAGACCGCGGACAGCCGACTGCGCTACGGCGGCTGGACGTGACGACGGACCAAGCGGGCGCGAGCCTGCCAGGCTCATGCCTGCCAGAATGAAGGTTGCCGACCCGACCAGGGCCAGCAGTCCGAACAGGTTCATGCCGAGGTAGTCCGTTACGGCCGGGATGATCGCCCCTGCGAGCCAGCCTCCCGCTTCGCCCTGCAGGGCACGCGACAGGCGGCCCTGCCCGTCCGGCATGCCGAGCGCGTACCCCTTGGCTGAAGGGGACAGGGCGGCGCCCAAGGCGCCGCCCATCGCCAGTGCCAGCAGAATGACGCCGATGCCCGGGGCCAGGGCTGTGCCGAGCTCCATCAGTGCGTAGCCCGCGAAGCCGATGGCCGCGACCAGTCCGACATTGCCGCTCCGGTCGAGGAGATGCCCCCAAAGTGGTGCGAAGATCAGCTGCATCACGAACGGCAGCGCGTAGATGAGCCCGAAACCGAGGTAGAAGTGGCTCCCGGAACGCGCCAGGCTCAGAGGGACGTAGCTGATGATGATGATCTGGCCGAATGCGCGGGTGAAGAGGGCGAGCGGCGGGAACCAGCCTGGGACGGTGCGCGGCACGAATATGCTCCTCTGCTGGTTCGCGGGTCTGCTGTTCCAGCTAAGCACATCCGTGCAGCGCCGTCAGCCGTCCGAACGGAAGTGCCGGCGGAGAACGGCTGCGATCTCGGGTCGCACGAGCTCCTTGGGCGGATCTTCGCCACGCTTGAGCATGGCCCGCAGGGCGGTGCCCGAGAGCTCGATCCACTGCTGGCGGTGCGGGCAGGTGCGGCTCGAGACGAACCCGTCGCAGCGCGGGCAGTAGCCGACAGGCGCGAAGCCGATGGGGGCGATGCCGAGTTCCTCGGCGTAGCGCTCGACGAGTTCGCGGGACTCGTCGGGGTGGTAGAGATCGCCGACGCCCGCCGCGTCGCGCCCGACGACGAAGTGGGTGGCGCCGTAGTTGCGGCGCACGAGCGCGTGGAAAAGCGCCTCCCTGGGGCCGGCGTAGCGCATGGCGGCGGGCAGCACGCCCAGCAGGACGCGCTCGGGTGGGAAGAAGGCGGTCAGGGTGAGGCGGTAGCATGCCATGCGGACCGGCGCCGGGACGTCGTCGTGCTTGGTTGGGCCGACCAGCGGATGCAGGAGCAGACCGTCGACCCGCTCGAGCGCCAGGCGCAGGAGATGTTCGTGGGCACGGTGCAGCGGATTGCGGGTCTGGAACGCCACGATCTTGCGCCAACCGCGCTCGGCGATCAGCCTGCGCGTCTCCTCCGGCGTCCATGGCTCCGGAAAAGCGGTCTTGCCGTAGCTGACGACGTGGATAGGGCCGGCAAGGCACTGCTCCTCCTCGCGCAGCAGCCGCTCGACACCGGGGTGGCCCGCGTCGCCGGTGCGGTAGACTGCGAACGCCTCCCACTGCCTCTGGCGGCGGAATCGCTCCTGAACCTCCATGAGTAGTTCGCCGCCGTCCGGGGTGTGCAGCGTCAGGGCGTCGCCGGGGCGAGCCGCGAAGTCGTCGGGCACCGGCAGCACGATCGGCAGGGGAAAGATCTGTCCACCGTCCAGGCGAAGGTCCCGCAGGACGCCGCGATAGTCCCGCTCGCCCATGAATCCGTCGAGTGGCCAGTACGCGCCCGTAGCCAGGAGCATGGCGTCGGCGGCCTGCAAGTCGTCGAGCCGCAGCGCGAGGGAGGTTGAAGCCCGCCGCGTCGTTTCAGCGCTCACAGGTGCAGCCCGCACTCGGTCTTGCCAAAGCCTGCCCAGCGCCCTGCGCGCGGGTCCTCGCCGGGGGCGACGGCGCGCGTGCAGGGCCTGCAGCCGATGCTGGGATAGCCCTGCTCGTGCAGCGGGTTGTAGGGGACTTTCT
>JAJZVM010000027.1 GCA_021845645.1 Bacillota bacterium | reverse complement strand
GGGCCCTCCTCACCGAAGTGAGCGAGAAGCTGACGACGGTCGGACTGATCCAGCAGCTCAGCGGTGGCCTCGGCTGGCTTATGATGATCATCATCCTCCTCGGCATCGTCGCCGCGAACGTGCTGAACAACTACGGTGGCATGCTGACCGTCGACACCATCGGCGGCACCTTCCGCGCCAAAGCGGCCACATCTTCCGCGGCGCGCGTCGCGGTGATCATCGCCTTTGCGGCGGTTGGCGTCATCCTGGGCATTATCGCCGCCGGCAACTTCAACGCGAACCTGACGAACTTCATTGTGTTCCTCACCTACCTGGTTGTGCCGTGGACCGCCATCAACCTGACCGACTTCTACCTGGTGCGCCATGGTCACTACGACCCGGAAGCCTTCTTCCGGCCCCAGGGCTACGGCGGGAGCAACTGGCTCGCGCTCGGGGCCTTCGTGCTCGGCGTCCTTGTCGAGATCCCGTTCATCAACTCCTCGCTCTACGAAGGCCCTATCGCGAAGGCGCTCGGTGGCGCCGACATCTCGTGGGTCTTGGGCCTGATCGTGGCGGGTGGACTCTACCTGGCCTTCTCCGGAAACCGGCGCGTCGCGGCGTAGCCGAACCGCGCGAAGCCCCGGCGCCGATGGCGCCGGGGCTTCGCTATTCATGCTTTGGCGCGCGCAGGTGGCCTTCGCCCTCCGCGAGGCTATCGCCGCTCTTGCGCATCGGCACCCCCGGCGGGCGCTCCTGCCAGCATGCGAACCTCCAGATGGGACGCGTCTCCCAGCCGAGCCGTCCGCAACGGAATGTGACAGTCGCTGCATCTGCGGACCCTGCGACAATGTGTCTGCAGGTTGCGCAGTAATGGCGATCGATCGCCGCTGCCCCCTTTGCGAAAGAATGCCCAGGGCCAATCCCTTTGGAGCACGCGCCAGGTGGCGGCGTATGGTATAGTTCTCTACATATCCTGCAAGCCTCGCCCCATATCGGGCCAGGCAAGTGGATATTCGACCCTGGGAATCCAGGTCCTTTCGGCCACGGTCATTCGGCAACGTTCGTGTCTCCATCCGCCGCAACGACCCTGGGCCGGTCTGCCAAGGAGCCCATTGTCGGTTGACGCGGCCGGCGACCTGCCCAAGTTGCGATTGACCGCTTGGATGCTGGATGTAGGGCCTTGTGCACGGTTTCACATCTGCGTCGTGCTGAGATATTCTGCATTCGGAGGATGCGCCCGGGCCGCACGACCTGCGCCGCCACCAAGGCGGTCGCGCGCTGACGCGCCTACCGGGGTCCGCCCAAGGCGCCGGATGCCTAAAGCATTTCCTGAGCAGGGAGGCAACGACCATGACCAAGGACGACCCCGAGAGCCTCGGCGAGTGCCTTTGGTCGCCTGAGAGGCGCGTCGGCATGGTCGGCCTCCTGTCGCTTGTCGCGAAGTGGCGGGTGGTCGACCGGTACCCGCGCAGCAGCCTGCACGGCGGAGCGCTGGTCGCCTTCATCGGCGGCCTGCTCTACATCTTTTCCCCCCAGGCGCGTGACGGCGTCTCGCTCGTCATCACGACCGCCGGGTTCAACATCATCATCGTCGTCGTTGCCGCAGCGCTGCTCGCAATCTGGTCGGTCGTCGACCGAGGCGAGCCGAGAGCGGCAAGCACGCCGAACGTCCTGCACTCGCATTAGCGATCAGAGGGGGCGGCCGGGCCGCCCCCTCTGCCAGTCCCAACCACTTGGAGGTGCCCGTCGTGGGGGAGATCGTACGTTACCAGCATTCCTTGCAGCACACCACATCGTGGGTCAGGCCGAAGAGCGCCAGGGCCCTGCTCGTGCGGACGCTGCGCAAGGAGTTTGACCAGAGCGCGTTCGCTGCCGAGGAGATCGCCGACGAGAGTCTTGCCTGGATGAGCACGGTCCAGGGGCTGACGCTTCCCGGCTCGGTCAGCCTTTCCGTACCGGAGACCGCCTCGCGCCGCTATGCCCCGGTGCGCCGCCGCCTGGCTACCATCACGGCCGTGGACGTGGACGAGGACGCCGAGATCTGGCAGGAATACGGACTCGCCGTGCTGCAGCGTCGGCGTCTGATCCGCTGGCTCTACGAGATCTACCGCCAGGGCGGATTCGCGTCGCTGACAGAACTCGCCGCGTGGGCGAACCTGACCCCGACAGCGCTTGAGCACCGCCTCGCGCCTGTGCGCGAACTTGGCATCTGGCTGCCCCATGTGGGCGGGCCGAAGAGCGGTGACGGCCTACAGGCGCTCGACGCCTGGCTGGTGCGTCGCTACCTCGAATTCGGCGACGTCTCCCTCGAGCGAAGCGTGCTCGGCGTCAGCGAGGGATCCTTCCGCCGCATGCTGCGGCGCCTGGGCCAATTGATCGCAGACCCGCAGGGTCACATCCCCGCGTATTCCGATGTGGAGCACGACCACCTGCGGCAAGTCGCGCGCTGGGCCGACCAGCACCCCAGACTTCGTCACCAGCTGGCGACCCTGCTCGACGAGTGGCTGACGCCCCTCGGCAAGAGCCCTGTCGACACAAGCGCCTTCACGGGTGCCGAGGGACAGCGCTACCTCAGATGGCTCGGCGAGACCGTCGAGGACCTCGGGCTGCGGACGCTCCAGGAGAACGAGATGGCGTTCTTCGCGCTTGCGGCCGACCAAGGCGCAGGTGCACGTCTCGACTCGGCGCGGATCCTGCCGGTGCACCTCAGCTACTTCACGGAACAGGACGCCGCGGCCGGCTATCGCGGCAAGTCGCGCCGGCGCGTCTTCGAGCTCAAGTTCGGCCGCATCGAGCGCTACGCCAACGAGGCTTGGCAGCAGGGCGCACTGCTCTCGCTGCCCGACCTCTCGTTGCTGATGGGCATGCACACGGCCGCGATCCGCCGCAAGATCCTGGCGCACGAGGGGCGCTTCGTCCCCACGCGCGGGCGCATCTGGCACATCGGCGCGCGGCCGCTGCGTCGCGACCTGCACCCGAAGAAGGCCGCCTCGCAAGCCTGAAGGGAAACGGCGGGCAGCCCTGCGTGCGCATCGCCTTTCCGCTCAGGCAGGCCCGCACCATTGGCCCAGTTCACGATGGCCCTGCAGGAGCGGCGACCGGCTGCCGATGGCCTCTGCCTCGGGCGGCAGGCGCTCCCCCCAACAATGTCTGCGGCGCGCGGCTTGCAGAGCCATGCGCCGCCGATCTCTACAGACCCTGCTCCTCGAGCCGTCTGGCGGCGCGAAGGAGAGGCGGCACGACGTCCGTCGCGAAGGCGGCGGGCGCCAGGCGATGGCCCGAGGCAGACGCGTTGAGCGCCCAGCGCAATTCGCCCGTCCTTGCATACACCGGCACGGCTGCGGCCGTGAGGCCTTCCTCGAGTTCGCCGTCGGAAAGCGCCCAGCCCTGCCTGCGGATCTCCTGCAGGGCACCCAGAAGAAGCTGGAGGCTGGCGATCGTGCGCGTCGTGAATGCCGCCGGCGGCGAGTTGGCATACAACTCGGCGAGGGATTCGGCCGGCAACTGCGCCAGCAGCACCTTGCCGATCGCGGTCGCGTGGGCGGGCAGGCGCGCGCCCTGGCTCAGAGGCACCCCCGCCGCTGAGCCGGGCGGCTCCCGCCAGAGGTAGAGCACCTCGCGCCCCTGCAGAACCCCGAGGCTGATCGCCGTCCCCGTCTCGGCCGCCAGTTCGCGCAGGGCACCGGCCACAGCCGGCGCGACCACGGAGCGCGGCCCGTGCGAAAGACGGCCGAGCGCGGCCGTCGCGACGTATGCGCCGCGGTGGTCACGCTCCACGTACCCCAGGACCTCGAGGCTCAGGAGAAAACGGCGCACCGTCGCCTTGCCGAGGCCGAGACGCCTGCTGAGTTCCGCCAGCGTGAGCGGCTCGGGACTGCCTCCGACTTCGGCCAGAAGGCGCATCGTACGCTCCACGGTCCGTAGGGGCCCGTCCAATTCATCACCCTCTGTTTCATTGTGCGATACGACCTGCGCCAAGACAAGCGAATGATCACCTGTGCTGGACGCTTCATATCTCCAAGTGGTACGATCGCGCTAGATCTTTCGTGGAATGGATGTGGTCTTGGGTGGCTCTGACGGCGATAGGTCCGGATTACTTCGACGTCGACAGCCTGCTCACAGAGGAAGAGCGGGCCGTCCGGCAGATGGTGCACGACTTCGTCGCCGCGGAGGTCATGCCGACCGTGGGCGAGGACTGGCTCAAGGGCCGGTTCCCGATCGAGCTCGTCCGCAAGATGGGCGGTCTCGGCCTGTTCGGTCCGACCCTGCCCGAGGAGTATGGCGGAGCGGGCATATCGCAAGTCGCCTACGGCATGATCATGCAGGAGCTTGAGCGGGGCGACTCCGGCCTTCGCTCGTTCGCATCGGTGCAGAGCGGTCTGGCGATGCACGCCATCTACCGTTACGGCACCGAGGAGCAGCGCAGGACCTACCTCCCGCGCATGGCCAAGGGAGAACTCATCGGTTGCTTCGGACTGACTGAGCCGGACGCCGGTTCGGATCCCGGCACCATGCGCACGCGCTGCCGGCGCGTCGGAGACCACTGGGTGCTCAACGGCGAGAAGCGCTGGATCACCTCGTCGCCGATCGCCGACGTCATGGTCATCTGGGCCCTCGACGAGGAGGAGAAGGTGCGCGGCTTCATCGCGCCCAAGGGTACGAAGGGTCTTTCGGCGCCAGCGATCGAGACCAAGATCTCGATGCGCTACTCCGCGACCGGCGACATCGTCCTCGAGGACGTGGAGCTGCCCGAGGAGCTCCGCCTGCCCGAGGCGAAAAGCCTCGCCGCGCCGCTAACGTGTCTCACCCAGGCGCGCTTCGGGATCGCCTTCGGTGCCGTCGGCGCAGCCATGGACTGCTTCAACGAGGCGCTCGACTACGCCCAGAACCGCATCGCGTTCCACAAGCCGATTGCCCAGACCCAGCTGATGCAGCAGGCCCTGGTCGACATGCTCTCGCTGACGACGCGCAGCCAGTTGATGGCCCTGCGCCTCGGCCAGCTCAAG
Source organism: Bacillota bacterium (assembly GCA_021845645.1). The sequence goes on along the minus strand of JAJZVM010000027.1, from coordinate 41,036 downwards.
CAGGAGGACCGCTTCAACTACACGCAGGTGTCGCTCGCCAAGCGCGACAACGTGCGGGCGGCGCTGCAGACCGCGCGGATGGCGCGCGAGCTGCTCGGCGGCAATGGCATCACAACCGAGTACCGCGCGATGCGCCACATGGCCAACCTGGAATCGGTCGACACCTACGAAGGCACCTACGAGATCCACACCTTGATCGTGGGCCGCGACATCACAGGGCTGAACGCCCTGGGCTAGCGCCTTGACCGTGCCTGCGGCCAGGAATAGAATGGCGGCAACGCCCTAGCGTGCCGCAGATGAAGGCCCGTGCCCAGGAGGCCGCCCAATGGCAGCCTCCCGGCGCGGGGCCTCGCGTGTCCAGACCGCCCGCTCCCTGAAGGGAGTGCAGGGCAGTTGCGCGAACCGATCCGACGGTGCAGTGGGCGCCTTTCGCCTCGTCAGGCGGGAGGCGTCGATTTCCGAGCAGGAGGCAGGTCATGGAGACGACCTACGACCCGAAAGCCATCGAGCGCAAGTGGCAGGCGCGCTGGCAGGAGACCGGCGTCTACGAAGCCGATCTCGAACACGCCAAGGCGCCCTACTACAACCTGATGATGTTTCCCTACCCCTCCGCCGAGGGTCTGCATGTCGGCAACGTCTACGCCTTCACGGGCGCGGACATCCATGGCCGCTACCAGGCGATGCGGGGCAAGGACGTGTTCGAGCCGATGGGGTTCGACGCCTTCGGCATCCATTCCGAGAACTTCGCCATCAAGCGCGGCATCCACCCGAAGACGCTGATCGCCGGCAACGTGCTGCACTTCCGTGAGCAGCTCAGGCGTCTTGGCGGGCGCTTCGCCTGGTCCCATGCCGTGGAGACGACCGATCCGGACTACTACCGCTGGACGCAGTGGATCTTCCTGCAGTTCTTCAAGGCCGGCCTCGCGCAGCGGCGCAAGGCGCCGGTCAACTGGTGCCCGTCCTGCAAGACGGTGCTCGCCAACGAGCAGGTCATCAGCGGCCGGTGCGAGCGCTGCGACAGCGAAGTTGTGCAGCGCGAGTTGGAGCAGTGGTTCTTCGACATCACGCGCTACGCCGACCGCCTTCTGGACAACCTCGACCACCTCGACTGGTCCGATGTGATCAAGACCGCGCAGCGCAACTGGATCGGTCGCAGCGATGGAGCCGAGTTGCGCTTCCCGCTCGCGCAAGACCCCGAGACTGAGATCGCGGTATTCACCACGCGCCCCGACACTGCGTACGGCGCGACGTTTCTGGTCCTCGCACCGGAACACCCCTTGGTGCGGAAGCTGGCCACCCCCGAGACGGAGGCGGCGGTAGCGGAGTACGTGCGTCAGGCGGTCGCGCGGAGCCAGGAAGACCGTATCGGCGGTCAGGACAAGACCGGCGTCTTCACCGGCGGTTACGCCGTGAACCCCTTCAGCGGCCAGGAGATCCCGATCTTCATCGCAGACTACGTCCTCTACGGCTACGGCACCGGCGCGATCATGGCCGTGCCGGGCCACGACGAGCGCGACTTCGCGTTCGCCACGGTCCACGGCCTGCCGATCGTGCGCGTTGTGGCGGGGCCGGACGGCGACAGGTCCCCCTTGGCGGAGGCATACAGCGAAAGCGGCATCGCGATGGCGTCAGGCCCGCTCGACGGTCTGCCCACCCCAAAGGCCAAGGAGGCGGCGATCCGCATCGCGGAGGAACGCGGCATCGGCCAGCGCCACCGCACCTACCACCTGCGCAACTGGCTGATCTCCCGCCAGCGCTACTGGGGACCGCCGATTCCTGTCGTCTACTGCGAGAAGTGCGGCATCGTACCGGTACCGGAAGACGAGTTGCCCGTCCTGCTGCCCGACGTGCAGGACTTCTTGCCGAAGGGCACGGGCCAGAGCCCCCTGGCAGCCATCCCGTCGTTCGTCGAGACGACCTGCCCTCGCTGCCACGGACCGGCGAAGCGGGAAACCGACGTCTCGGACAACTTCCTCGACTCCGCGTGGTACTTCCTGCGCTATCCCTCGAGCCACGACGACCGGAGCGCCTTCGACCCCGCGCTCACGCGCAAGTGGCTGCCTGTCGACAGCTACATCGGCGGCAAGGAGCATGCGGTGCTGCATCTCCTCTACACCCGTTTCGTCTGCATGGCCCTGCACGACCTCGGCTACCTCGACTTCGAGGAGCCGTTCAAGCGCTTCCGCGCGCACGGCGTGATCGTCCGCGGCGGCACCAAGATGTCGAAATCCAGGGGCAATGTCGTGAACCCCGATGAATTCTTCGACCGCTACGGTGCCGACACGCTGCGCTCCTACCTGATGTTCATGGGCCCGTACGAGGAGGGCGGCGACTTCTCGGACCAGGGCATCGAAGGCCTCTACCGCTTCCTGAACCGCGTCTACCACCTGGTGCGCAAAAATGTTGCGGGCTCCAGCGCCAAAGCCTCCGATGAGGCTGTGCGGCTACGCCACCAAACCATTCGACGGGTCACCGAGGACATCGAGGGGCTCAAGTACAACACGGCCCTCGCGGCCCTGATGGAGTACCTGAACGGCCTGCAGCGCGAGAGCGCCGTGGCCCAAGAGGACCTGCGGACGCTCGTCCTGCTCCTCGCCCCCTTCGCCCCCCACCTGACCGAGGAACTCTGGCAGGCTCTTGGACAGCCCTATTCGGTCCACCAGGCCGCCTGGCCGGCCTACGACGCACAGGTGCTGGTCGCCAAGACCGTCACAGTGGTGATCCAGGTGGACGGGAAGCTGCGCGACCGTCTGCAGCTGCCCGCGGGCCTGGGCGAGGAGGCGGTGCGTCAGGCCGCTCTGCAAAGCGATGCGGTGCGGCGTTTCCTGCCCGAAGACGCGAGCCTGCGCTTCGTGCATGTGCCTGACCGGCTGCTCAGCATCGTCACACGGTGAACTGCCCCCTTCGATGGCACAAGGAGGCCCGGGGCCAAGCCCCGGGCCTCCTTGTGCCGCTCACTTTCAGCCTTGCGCGTGCACGAACTCGGCGTCGACCTCGATCTTGACCTGGTCGCCGACCAGGACGCCACCGGCCTCAAGCGCCACGTTCCAGCTGAGGTTGAACTCCTTGCGATTGAGCTGCCCTGTCGCGGACACTCCGATGCGGTCGTTGCCCCATGGGTCCTTGACCGCCGGCGTGATCTCGGCGTCGAGGGTGATTGGCAGCGTAACACCGCGGATGGTCAGGTTGCCCCCCACGCGGTAGCTCGCGCCGGATACGTGCTCCACCTTGGTCGTTTCGAAATGCAGGTGCGGGTGGTTCTCCACGTCGAAGAAATCCGCGGACCTGAGGTGCGTGTCGCGTCCCTCGTCGCGCGTCGCGATAGATGCCGCCTCGATGTCGACCTTGGCCGAGCGCAGCACTCCATCCTCGACCTCCGCCGAGCCGGTCGCCTTGTCAAAGTGACCACGTACCGTCGCAATCATCATGTGACGAACCGAGAAGCTGGCGCTCGTATGGGAACTGTCAAGCTGCCACTCCATGGCCATCCCCCTTTTTGGTGGTTCCTTCCGCCAGTCGCATCGTATCTTGAATCGCTTTACATTGTCAAGTATATTTGTGGTGGAGATGATCCCATGGAACAAGAATTCTGCCCCGTTCACGAAGCCATCCAGTTCCTGCAGGAGAAGTGGGTGCTGCACATCGTGCGCAGCCTCCTCGAAGGGCCACGCGGCTTCAACGACCTCTCCCGCTCCGTCGGCGGATGCAATCCGGCCACACTGGCGCAGCGTCTGGACCACCTCTGCGAGATCGGCGTGGTGCGCAAGGAAGTGCAGTCGCTCATGCCGCCGCGCACCTTCTACCACCTGACCGGCGCTGGCCGAGAGTTGCAGGACGTGATCGCCGCGATCGACCGCTGGGCGACCGCGCATCTGCGCCCCGGCGTCGAGCTGTCGCACCCGGTATGCGGGGGCGGGGAGTTGCAGAGCACGATCAGGCCCGTCTAGATCCCCTTCACCTTCACCGCCAGCAGAAAGAAGGCAAGCGCGTCCCAGCCGGCATGCGCGACGATCGCCGGCCAGACGCTGCGTGTGCGCAGCACACCGGCCGCAAGGGCCACGCCGAGGGCGACGTAGAACACGAACTGGAGCGGCTGCAGTCCCCAGGCGACATGCGCCATGGCGAAGCCGAGACTGGAGAGCAACACCGCGAGCCATGTGGCGCCTGGCCACATGCGCCTGAGGCCCGCGAGCAGATAGCCGCGGAATGTGATCTCCTCCGCAAAGCCGGCGCTGGCGGCGATGAGCGGCCCTTCCCACCACGCGTGCAGCTGCCTGGCCACCGCCAGTTGGCTGTGCACGTCCCCTGTGTGCAGCATCAGGCCGAACACGATCGACGCCAGCACAACGAAGAGGAACAGAACCACGCCGTCGCCCAGGTGGCTGAGGCTGGGCCTGCCGAAGCCCACCTCCTTGAGCGTCACCCGCCGGTGCATGAAGAGCCAGGCGATCGCGAAGATCGCCAGTTCCCCGATGGACGACACGATCGCAAGTTCAGGTCCGCTCCGGGTCAGGCCCCTGACGGCCCTCAGGCCCTGAAGGGACACAGGCACGCCGTGCACCAGCAGCACTGCTGCGGCAGCCACGATCTGCGCCCCGAGATAGGAGCAGATCAGCATGAAGAGAAGGCGCCAGCCGCTCAGCCGCACGGGGAGGTACTCATGCGGCGGCCGGGTCATTTATTCGCCTTCCGGGCGAAGCCTGTCGAAGTTTGCATGCCCGTATCATACCGCAGGCCATGCCTGCGGGGCTGCACCGTGAGACCGCCGCACGCCATGCGCGGCGGTCTCGTCTTGGCGAAGTCAGGCCGACTTGGCGATCAGGTTCAGGGCAGATCCGGCTTGGAACCATTCGATCTGCTCCTGGCTCAGGCTGTGGCGCAGTTCGACTTCGTCGCGCGTGCCGTCCTCATGGCTGAATACAGCCCTCAGATTGCGGCCGGGCGCGAGGTCTTTGAGATCGAGGATGCTCACGCGGTCGCCCTGGCGGACGAGTTCGTAGTCGTCGCCGTGCACGAAGGCAAGCGGCAGGATCCCCTGCTTCTTCAGGTTGGACTCGTGGATGCGCGCAAAGCTGCGGGCGATGACGGCCGCGGCGCCGAGGTACCGCGGCGACATGGCCGCGTGCTCGCGCGAGGAGCCTTCGCCGTAGTTCTCGTCGCCGACCACCACCCAGCGGAGACCGTGCTGCTTGTAGTCGCGGGCGATGGCGCTGAGCGTTTCCTCCTTGCCCGTCAGTTGTGAGATCCCGGAGCCGTTCTTGCCTGTGAAGGCGTTGAGTGCCCCGAGGAACATGTTGTCGCTGATGTGGTCGAGGTGGCCGCGGAAGCGGAGCCACGGACCCGCCGGGGAGATGTGGTCGGTGGTGCACTTGCCCTTGGCCTTGAAGAGCAGCGGCAGGTCGAGATAGTCCTTGCCGTCCCAGGGCGCAAAGGGCTCAAGGAGCTGCAGGCGGTCCGACGCGGGATCGACCGCCAGCGTGACCGCGGCGGTGCTGGCCGGTGGCTCGACGTAGCCGCGGCGCGAGCGCACGAATCCGGCCTGCGGCACGTCGGGCGCCTCGGCGGGCGGATCGAGCCGGAACTGCTCGCCGTTCGCTCCCTCGAGCGTGTCGTGCAGCGGGTCGAAGTCGAGGCGTCCGGCGATGCCGTATGCCACGACCACCTCCGGACTCGCGATGAACGAGAAGGTGTTCGGGTTGCCGTCGTTGCGCGCCGGGAAGTTGCGGTTGTACGAAGTGATGATCGAGTTCTTGGGCTTGTCGCTGCCGGCCACCTTGCCGTCGTCGCCGTCGACGTTCTCCACCTCGTCGCGCTGCCACTGGCCGATGCACGGGCCGCAGGCGTTGGCGAGCACGGTACCACCGATGGCCGCGAACACATCGAGGAGACCGTCACGCTCGATGGTGCGGCGCACCTGCTCCGACCCGGGCGTGACCATGAACGGGATCGGCATCTTGACGCCGTGCGCGAGGGCCTGGCGCGCCACGTCCGCCGCGCGGGTCAGATCCTCGTACGACGAGTTCGTGCAGCTGCCGATCAGCGCGGCGGACAGGCGACGCGGGAAGCTGCCCGCAGCGGCCTCCTGCTTGAGCGTTCCGGTCGGCCGCACGAGGTCCGGCGTGTGCGGACCGGTCACGTTGGGTTGCAGCGCCGTCAGGTCGATCTCCACGAGCTCGTCGAAGTAGCGGGTGGGGTCCGCCAGCACCTCCGAGTCGGCCTGCAGCAGATCCCTGTTCTGCTCCGCGAGCTGCGCAAGTTCCGCGCGCCCGGTGGCGCGCAGATAGGCCGCCATCCGGTCGTCGAACGGGAAGATGGATGTGGTGGCACCGAGTTCGGCACCCATGTTGGTGATCGTCGCCTTGCCGGTGCAGCTGATGGTCTGGGCGCCTTCGCCGAAATATTCGACGATCTTGTTGGTGCCGCCCTTGACGGTCAGCTTGCCGAGCACGGCCAGAATGACGTCCTTCGGCGCGGTCCAGCCGTTCATGCGCCCCTTGAGGTGGACGCCGATGCGTTTGGGATAGAGGACCTCCCAGGGCAGTCCCGCCATCACATCGACGGCGTCGGCCCCGCCGACCCCGCTGGCGAGCATGCCGAGGCCACCCGCATTCGGCGTGTGCGAGTCCGTGCCGATCATCAGGCCGCCCGGGAACGCATAGTTCTCGAGGACCACCTGATGGATGATGCCTGCGCCGGGCTCCCAGAAGCCGAGACCGTAGCGCTGTGCCGCGGAGCGCAGAAAATCGTACACCTCGCGGTTCGAGATCACCGCGGCTTCGGTGTCCATCTCAGCGCCGACCCGCGCGGTGATCAGGTGGTCACAGTGCACCGTGGCAGGCACCGCGGCCTGTGCACGGCCCGCGTGGGCGAACTGAAGCAGGGCCATCTGCGCGGTGGCGTCCTGCATCGCGATACGGTCCGGGCGCAGGGCGAGATAGCTCTTGCCTGGTTCAAGGTCCTGGGCCGCGGCGTCCGCGAGATGTCCAAGCAGGACCTTCTCGGTCAGGCTGAGCGGCCTGCCGAGGCGTCGCCGGACCACCGCCAGGTTCTGTGCGGTGCGTTGGTACACCGCGCGAACCAGGTCGGGGCTCGACTCGATCGTCGTCATCACGAAATCCCTCCTGAAAGAACGCGTGCGCGCTTCGCACCATGTACCATTTTACATGCTGCAATTTGCGATATCGCACCGATGTCATGCAGAATCGCAATAGCCGCCCCAGGATTGCGTACAGGCGGTCGGGCAAGGGCCCGTGCTCGCCGTCCGCGAAAAGTGCCGTGACTCCCGGGAGGCGTCAACATTGACCGACGTCCCGTTGCCGACGCAGCGCCCGAGGCCCACCGACTGGCGGCTCATGATGACGCTCTTCCTGTTTACGGGCCTGGCCGAATCCCTCGCCTTTGGCCACTTTCAGGCCTTCACGCCGCTCTACCTGCACGAACTGCACGTGCCCGCGAGCCAGATACCCGCGTGGACAGGTTTCCTTGGCATGATTGGCTTCATCCTCGGCATCCCGCTGCTGCCGTTCTGGGGCCCCTTGGCCGAGCGGGTCGGGCGAAAGCCGATCATCGTACGCAGCGCCGTGATCGAAGCCGTGATGTTTCTCATCGCGAGTCAGGCCGGCTCGCCCTATGCGCTCGCCCTGGCGCGTTTCCTGTCGGGCTTCGTGATGGGCAACACCGGCGTGATGCTCGCGCTGCAGTCGGAGGTGTCGCCGCCGAAGCGCGTGGGCCTCGCGATTGCTCTCGTCAGCGCCGGGCCCTCGATCGCCATCGCTGCCGGACCGCTCCTGGGCGGCCTCGTAGCGACCAGCTTCGGGCTGCGCAGCCTCTTCCTGCTCGACGCCGCCCTGACGGCCTTCAGCGCCCTTCTCCTGATGCTCTTCCTGCATGAGCCCCCGCGCGCGCCCAATCCCGCCTCGACGGGTCGCCTCGCGCTCGGCGCCGTCCGGGACGTTCTGGGCATCCCGCCTGTGCGCAACCTCTTTCTCGTCTACTTCCTGTTCTCGCTCGGACTCAGCGCCATCCAGCCCTTCCTGCCGCTCTGGATCCATGTTCTGCAGGGGCGGCCCGCCCCAGCCGTGCTGCATGGCCCAACCGCCTATATCGTGGGCCTGTTGCTCACGCTGGGCGGCATCGCCATGGCGGCGGGCACGCCGTTGCTCGGCTGGCTCGGCGACCGGTCGGGCGTGCGGCTGGCCCTGCTTTTGAGCCTGCTCGTGAACGGTGTCGGAGCGGCGGGGCAGGCGGCCGCGCCGAACCTTGCCCAGTTCGCCGTGTGGCGCATGGTGCAGGGCCTCGGCCAGGGTGGTGTCGGCGCCAACATCATGACGACTCTCGCCCGCATCGCGCCCCCCGAACGTCGCGCGTCACTCATGAACCTCGGACTGCTGCCGCAGCAGGTGTCCTGGTTTGTCGGTCCCCTGCTCGGCACTGCCCTCACGCAGCTTTACGGCCTGCAGGCGATGCTGCTCGCTGCCGCCGCGGTCGCATTCCTGAGTTGGCCGCTCGCCGCGCTTTGGCTGCCGCGGCTGCGAAGTGCGGCCGATGAAGGCGGCGGAAAGTGAAAGCCGGGCGGATCGCGCCACCCGGCTGGCGAGACGTCAGACGATGAGCAAAGGCACTGTCAGGTAGTGGGCCAGTTGCTGGCTCACCGAGCCGAGGACGAGCTTGGCGAGGCTGGGCTTGCGTCGCTTCCCCACCACGACCAGGTCGAAACTCTTGGCCACTTCCGTCAGGACGGCATGCGGCACGCCTTCGCGCAGGATTTCATTTGCAACGTTGCGGCCGCCCAAGGCAGCCCGCGTCGCGGCAAAGACCTCGTGTCCGTACTTTGCGGTCTCCTCGCGCCAGACCGTCTCGTTGTAGGCGATGGCGGCGTCCGGGAAATATTCCGTAGGATTGCGCAGCACGGAGATCAGGGTGATCTCGACGTCCGCGGGAAAGTTGGCCGCGATGAAGCCGGCCGCCGACAACGCGCCATCCGAACCGTCGGTCGCAAGCAGAATGCGCATGGTTCAAGCCTCCTCTGGTGAGGAACGCCACCGTCAACCTCATGTTAGCAGAGCCGCGCGACGGCTCCCAGGCCCGGTGCGGCGCGCAAAGCAACCCGGAGCCGACGCGGCGGGGATCACGGCGCCAGTCTCGCTGGCGAGGCAACCCCGCGCGCGGGGCACAAGATGACCAGCTGAAGCGCGAGCAGCGCCGGCACACCGCTCCCGACAGGCAGGCGCAGTATGCCCCCCGGGAAACCCTCGCGGGCGATGTGCGCCGATGCGTTGCGGTCCTTCCTTGCATCACGCCTCGCTGAACGACTCCGCAGGACTGACGCACCGCGGTCTGGAAGGTAGGAACTGACCAAGGAGGGCTCGGCTGTGGCAGACTGGCGGCACCTCAGACTTCTGCAACGTTCGATTCCCGGCTCGGCAGGGGGCAGCTACATCGAGCTTCCCTTCGAGTGCCCGGATCAGGTCGCGCTGCTGCAAATCGCGATCGAGGTGCAGGGCGGGCCGGACACGGTGATCGACTTCGGCCTGCTGGACCCGGACGGCGTGCGCGGCTGGAGCGGCGGCGCCAGGCGCGAGGCGGTCGTCGGGGCGCAACTCGCTACTCCGGGCTACCGGCCGGGACCGCTCACGCCAGGGCGCTGGGCCGTCCTTCTCGGTGCCTACGCCGTTCCGGCAGAGGGCTGCACGGTGTCGGCCCGCATCGCGTATCTGCCCCGCGGCGCCCGTTGGTTGCGCGGCGAACTGCACGTGCACACCATGCACAGCGACGGAACAGACGCTCCTTGGCAGGTGGCGGAGGCTGTCGCCGATCTCGGCCTCGACTTCGTCGCCCTGACCGACCACAACAACACGACCGCGGCGACCGGCTTCCCGGTGCGCCCGGACGTCTTCGCGATCTGTGGCATGGAGTGGACAACCCTCAAGGGCCACTGCAACCTGCTGGGTTCGCGCAAGCCGCTTGACGACTTCCGCGTGGCAACGACCGGACAAGCCCGCGCGGGTATCGCCGAGGCCCGCGCGCGAGGCGCCTTCGTCTCGGTCAGCCATCCGTTCGACGACAGTTGCCAGGGCTGCGACTGGGGCTGGGGCCTCGACCTCGATTTCGACGCCGTGGAAATCTGGAACGGACCCTGGCGCCCGTGCAACCAGGCGGCACTCGCATGGTGGCAGCAGGAGCTCGCGCGGGGCCGCCGCCTGCCGGCCATCGGCGGCAGCGATCGGCACGGTCCCCATCCATGGGTGCGCTACGGCATGCCGACGAACTGGGTGCTTGCGGCGGAGCCGACCACCGAAGCCGTTCTCGACGCCTTGCGCCACGGGCGCGTCGCGCTGAGCGTGGAGCCGGCGGGCCCGCTGCTGGATTTGCGCTCAGGTCCCCATGTGCAGGGCGATCTGGTGCCCGCGGGCGGCCCGCACGGCCTCGAGTTGCGCGCGAAGGTGCGGCCCGGCGACCGCTTGCGCCTGTACAGCGAGCGCGGTCTCGAACGTGAGGAAGTGCTCGCGCAGGAAGAGCTGGCGCTCGCCTTCGCCAGGGAGGACCGCCGCTTTTGGCGCGCGGAACTCTGGCGCTGGTTCGACGAGGTGCGCTACGAGCTGCCGGCGGCCCTCTCGAACCCGGTTTACTTCGCGCCGAGCGCCTGACGTCCCGTGCCGGACAGGAGGCCCAGCGCGACGAGGCAGGCGGCGCCCGAGATGTAAAACAGCATCTGGTAGCCGAGATGATCCATCGCAAGCCCGATGAGCGGTTCCGCGGCGACCGTCGCGAGTCCGGTCGCCAGGATGTAGAGGCCCGTGTAGGCGCCCATCTTCGTCTTCGTCAGGTCGGTCACCCATGGATAGCCGTTGATGTTCACGAGCGCCCAGCCGAGGCCGCCGACGAACGCGGCCAGGCGCAGCGCGAACAAGCTGGGCAGGAAGGGGATCGCCAGGAAGGCGAGACCCAGCACGAGCGCACCCGTCTGCAGTGTCAGCCTGCGTCCGATCCGTCCGGCTACCAGGCCGCTCGGGTAGGCGCCAAGCAGGTAGGCGACGGCGAAGATGCCTATGGTGATCACGGCAGTTGCCGAAGATACGTGCAGGTGGTAGACGCCGTAGGTCACGAAGAATGCGTCGACCGAACTCTCGCCCGCCGTCCAGAAGAAAATGGCGAGAAGCAGGTACACGCCGGTGCGATCCGCATTCCGCCAGACCTCCACCGCCGCCCTCCACAGATGGACGAGGCCGACCGTCTCCGACTGGGGAATGTCCTGGGGTTCGCGGATGCCGAGGCGCAGCAGGGCCGGAACGACGAAGAACAGTGCGCCGACGACCAGGAACGGGAGGTCGCGCGAGACCCTGTAGAGCATGGGGCCGCCAAAGAAGGCGAGCAGGGCGCCGATCCCCGCCAGCAGGTTGATGATGCCGTTCGCCTGACTCCGCCGCGAGGCGGGAGTGATGTCCGGCATCAGGGCGATCGTCGGAGCGTAGAAGATGTTGGAAGCAAAGGCGTAGATGATGTCGATCGTGACGAGAAAGAGCGCACCAAACTGCCAAGGCAGCATGAGAAACAGAAGACCCGCGATCGGCATGCCGATAACAATGTAGGGCATGCGCCGCCCCTGCCGCGTCCAGGTGCGATCGGATCGGGCCGCGAAGTAGAGGTTCAACACGAGTCCGGAGAGCGAGCGGAACGCTACGATCGCGCCGATCAGGCCGACGCTGGACAGGTAGTGGCGCAGGAAGAGCGGCACGTACGAGTTGTAGAGCGCGCTGGCCAGGGAGATCGAGAACATGCCGAAGCCGAGCAGGAACGTGCGGCGGACATTCAGCCGCTCACGGGGCACCGCTGTCAACACATTGCTCAAAAGCCGCAGCCCTCACGCATGGGCGCACACCTTCTTTGCTGGGTGACGGGAGGCACGAAATGGACCTTCGCAGCGAGTACGACTTCTGGCAGGCGGCACTGAGGCGCTTCAGCATCCTGGAAGAGCGGCCGATCGCACTGCCGCGGGTCGTCTGCGTCAAGGACGGCCAAGCCGCGCCGCCGCAGCCTCTCGGCCCGCACGGGCTCTGGCCCGACCCGCGCGCGGACGAGCTACAGGTGCAGCTGGAAAGCGAGGTGCCCTGGGCCGACGCCCGTCTGCGCCTCGACGTCGACGGCGAGGGGCTACTGCTGGTTGACGGAACCAGTCGCGCCGCGAGCAACGCGTTTCACCACCACGCCGACCTTCACCTGCCGCCAGGCCGGCACCAGTTGCGCCTCGAGGTCCTGCGCACCGGTCTCATGGGCGTCGAGGTCCCGTCGCCTCGCCTCCGGCTAGGCTGGCAGCGCATCGACCGCGAGGCCGAGGCGGCCGCCTACGATCTTGCGGCGCTCGCCGAGTGGACAATCGACGAGGGCACGCCGCCAGCGGCGGCCTCGCTGGGCCGCGACGGACTGCTCGATGCCTTGCGCCCCTTGCGCGCCTTGCCTCCCGATCGGCGCGTGCTGCAGGACTGGCTCGCGCGCCAAGGAGCATCCGCGGAGGAGGAGGGCCTGCGCCGTGCCCTGCGATCGCCTGCCGACGGCCTTCCCGCCCTGCGCGGTCCGGACAAAAAAGAGGTTGCCCAGGCGGTGCGCGAGGTGGCCGTCCGGCTCAGGCGCCTTTTCGCCGACCTCGGATCCCGCCTGCCGGCCGGCGTGGGAGATGTGGTCCCGCTGGGCCACGCCCACATTGACCTCGCCTGGCTGTGGCGCATGCAGACCGCCCGCAAGAAGGCCCGTCGCACGTACGCGACACAGGCCGAGCTCCTCGCGAACCATCCGGACTGGCGTCTCGGCGTCTCACAGCCGGAACTCTGGCAGTGGCTGCGCGAGGATGAACCCGAGCTTTTCCGGCGCCTGCAGTCCTTCGCGGCCGAGGGACGCGTCGAGCCCCTCGGCGCGACCTGGGTCGAGATCGACGGACAGTTGCCCGACGCGTCGGTGGTACTCCGCCATCTGCTCTACGGCCTGCGCTACTTCGCGGCCCACGTGGGCGAACGGCCGACCACGGCGTTCCTGCCCGACAGTTTCGGCTTCGCGGCTGGCCTGCCCACACTCCTGGCCGCAGCCGGCGTTCGCCACTTCTGCACCACGAAGCTGCGTTGGAACGATGCGACGCGCTTCCCCTACACCGACTTCAGATGGGTCGGTCCCGACGGCAGCTCCGTCCAGGCGCACATCTTCTCCGCCGCCGAAGGCGGCTACAACGCGCCTGTGACCGTGCGCGACCTGCGAGCGACCGCCGAGCAGCACGCCCGCGACGGAGGCCGCGGCCCCTTGCTCTACGCGTTCGGCTACGGCGACGGCGGCGGCGGGCCGACGCAGGAGATGCTCGAGCGGCTGCGCCGCTACCGCGATCTGCCCCTGATGCCGAATCTGACATGGCGCCCGCTGGCGGAGGCACTGCCGGAGGAAGCGACGCCGGCGCTGCGCGGTCCGCTCTACCTGGAGTACCACCGCGCCACGTACACGGCGCAGAGCTGGGCGAAGTACCTCTTGAGGCGGGCGGAGATTTGCCTCACGGCGGCGGAAACGCGCCGCACGTGGGTCAAGTCGGGCCTGACGTCCTCCTCGCCCGACTGGCGGATATTGATGCGTCTGCAGTTCCACGACATCCTGCCCGGCTCATCGATCGCATCCGTGTACAAAGACCTGCGCGACGACCTCGCTGGTCTCCTCGCACGGGCCAACCAGGGCGACAGGGCGTCGGTCGCGTCGCTCTGCGTCCCCGGGGAAGGCACCGCGTGCCTGGTTCTAGCCAACCGGGCGGGTTTCGGGTCCGGGCATTGCTTGGTCGAGGTGGAGCAGCCATATGCCCCCTTGATGGCCGACGGCAATCCGGGAGCCGCCCAGCGCCTGGGTGACAAGTACCTCGTTCAAACTCCTCCGCTGCCCGCCTTTGGCGTCGCCGCGCTGCCCGTCGGCCCTGTCGAGCCGCAGGCGCCTCATCCGGCCCAGCTGTGCGACGAGGTCTGGCTGGAGGGTGGCGAAGTCAAGGTCAGAATCGGCCCCGCCGGCATCGAGAGCCTGCTCTACAGGGGCGAGGAACTGCTCGCGGGCGTGGCGGGCATCGAGATGTACCGCCAGCACCCCGAACGGTTCGATGCATGGGAACTGGTGCCGCCTGATCTGCGCGTGCCGCTTGAACTGGACCATCTGCAGCCCTTGCGCGTCGAGTTCGGTCCGTTGCGCGACGCGGTGCTGCTCCGGCACTCGGGAGACGATGGTGTGCAGGTGCAGGAGAGGATTGCCCTCGAGCGCGAGAGCGGCCGGCTGACGGTGTCGATCAGCGCCAACGTGCCGGCGCGCCGCGTTGTCCTGCGCTACAGGCTGCCGTCCGTCCTCAGGGCGCAAGCGGTCACCGCCGAGGGCATGTGGGGTACTGAGTCGCATCCCACCGTGGGCGGCGGGCCGGGCGACGACGCTCGGTTCGAGTGGCCCGCCCAGCGCTTCGCGGACCTCTCGGAACCGCATCTCGGCTTGGCCCTGCTCAACGACGCACGTTACGGCCACGCAGTCGAGGCGGGAACTCTCTATCTCACCATCGCCACGTCGCCGCTCTATCCCGATCCCCACGCCGACGAAGAACCTGCCCCCGTCTCGCTCGAGATCCTGCCGCATCCAGGCGATTGGCGCGACGCGAACGTACTCGCGAAGGCGCATGTGCACGCGGCTGGCATCGACGCAGATCTCCGCGAGACCGTCCCCCTGGTGCCCTGCGGTCCATGCTCCGGCCTGGCGGGCAACGTGCGCCTGTTGGGTCTGAAGCCCGCCGAGGACGGCTCGGGAGACGTCATTGTCCACCTGGGCGAAGTGCATGGCGACCGCTGCGTCTGCGACCTCGGCTTCCCTTGGCGGATCGCCAGCGCCAGCCTCTGCCATCTGGTCAGCGAAGAACCGGACGGCCCAGACAGCCGTCTCACGCCCACACCGGAAGGGCGGACCTTGCAGGTCCGCTTCCTGCCGCACCAGTTGATCGTCCTGCGCATCCGACCAGTCAGGTAAAGTACGGCGCCGCGCACCGTACTTGGCCGGTGCCGGCGCCCTTAAATCTTTTGAAGCTGGTTCAGGTCCGGATGGCGATTTCGTCCCAGCTGGCGCATTCCACGATCGACACGAGCTCATGCCCCGACTTCTCGGCCCAGAGCGAGAGGTCGGTACGCGCGCCGGGATCGTCGCTCAGTACGACGAGGACACGCCCTCCGGCAAGTTCCCGCATCATGCGGATCGCCTCCATGAGTGGGCCCGGACAGAGCAGGCCGCGCGCGTCGAGAACGTCAGTGGTGACCGCGGGCATCGGTTCCACCTCCAATGGGACCAGGCGCTCACGCGCCCCTTCAGCATCATTGGCGCACGGCCAGGGCCGCACCGGCAACGACCGAACGGACTGGGCCCAACGGACCTGCTGGGCGACACGCCCCCCGCGCCGCTTGCACGTCGGACGATCGTGCCGCGTGAACCGGGACATGGCCCGGGTGGGCACCAGCCGCGGACCTCCGGCAGATGACCGCGGGCCACGTGGCCGACTTGCTAACCGCGTCCCGCGGCGCTATATTGTTAGTGTCGCTTTGGGCAGCTTGTCTGGGTCTACTGGCTCGTGTTTTGGCCATGTCTCCTGGCACTTCCAAGCGAACGATAAGAATGAAGGGAGTGCAGAATAGGACTTGGTCAAGACTCTCTATTTCGGCAACTTGCCGTGGTCTGTCAGCAGTGAGGACCTGACCCGTGCGGTCTCGCAGTACGCCGAGGTAATCGCGGCGCGCATTGCAACCGACCGTGAGACGGGCCGTTCGCGCGGTTTCGGGTTCGTCGAGGTTCCTGCCGACAAGGCGCAGGAAGTCATCGACGCCCTCAACGGCGCCGATTGGGAAGGCCGCGAGTTGACGGTCAACGAGGCGAAGCCCCGCGAGAACAGGGCGCCGGCTCCGCGCCGCTACTAAGCCGATATAACGTCGACGGACCCGGCTGCGTGCCGGGTCCGTCGTGCTTTGCTAGGGTGTAGCACATGCTTATGTGGTACACCCTAGAGTCCATGCAACAATATCTTCTGGGCATCGCGACGTTCCTGACGATCCTGGGCATGGTCCCGACAACGCTCGCCGCACGTGCGCGGCCCGAACTGCAAGGCCAGGTGGTCATCGTCGACGCCGGCCACGGCGGCCGCGACTTCGGTGCGCGGGTGACGGGAGTGGACGAGAAGGATCTGGTGCTGTCGATCAGCCGCAAGACCGCGGCTGCTCTGCGCGGGGCCGGGGCCAAGGTCGTCGAGACCCGCCGCGCGGACAGCAACCTCATTTCGCGCAGGCCCGAACCGAGCAACCTGCAGCGCATGAACCTGCAAGCCCGAGTCGATCTAGCCGCCCGAAACGAGGCGGACATTTTCCTCAGCATCCACGCCAACAAGTACTCGGACAGCTCGGTTCACGGGGCGCAGATCTTCATCGGCGAGAACCCTGACGCCGAACGTCAGCTTCTCGGCACCTGCCTGCAAGCCGAAATGTCCGCCGTGAGCGGCGGGCGGCGACAGCTCGATATGCTGCGGGACCTTTACCTGATGCGGCACCTGACGATCCCGGCGGCCTTGATCGAGGTGGGCTTCATGTCCAATCCGGCCGAACGCAGCCGCATGCTTGATCCGCGCTACCAAGACCAGGTCGCCCAGGCGGTCAGGCGGGGCGTGATGTGCTTCGTGCGCGGGCGCTCGGCACTGAACCTGCCACCCCACCAAACGAAGGATCCTATCGCGACGCCGGACGTACCTCCGGTCTAAACCTTTCTGCCGGCCTGCTAGGCTTATCGCTCGCCTGCCGTGCGCACAGACAGGGCTCATCGGCGTCCGCTGCTCGCTGCCCCATTAGGCTAAGGGGCGGCGCGCACGAACTCGCGGTTCACACCTTCGCTCGCGCCGAGCACCTCGGAGCCGAGGTCGTTGCAACCCACGATCCCGACGCCGAGTAGACGGCTCAGGTCCGTCGCAACCCCGTCCGGTCGTTCTGGGGCCAGGATGACGTAGTAGCCGAACGGTTTCACGGTGTAGCGGTTCGGCCCGTCGATCGCCGCCACCCGGCGGCCCGCGATGCGGTAGAAGTCGCCGCCACGGCCGAAGGTACGGGTGAGGCCGCCGATCATGGCCGCCAGGTCGATGCGCGGCGCGCCCACCTCACGCACCGCCATTTCCAAGACAACTGATTTGCATGAAGTGTATTCAATCAACTGACGGCACGTCCATGGGGTGGGCCATCGCGAGGGCTGCGATCGCAGGGCCGCGGAACGAGACGGCACTCGTCGCGTTCAGAGAGATGTTGCCAGGACCACGGTTCTCTCTATAATGAGAGATATCACTCTCAAAGTAGGTGGACCACATGGCTGATCTGTTCCCTGTCGGTGGCCCTGTGCCGGCCGAGGATGTGGTCGATCGGGCGGAGTTCATTGAACAGGTGGTCACGCGTCTGCTCGACCGTCACAGCGTGGTGCTTTCCGCGCCGAGGCGCCTCGGAAAGAGTAGCGTGGCTTATGAGATTCTGCGCCTTCTGAGAGAAGAAGAGGACTGCTACACGGCTGCAGTTGACCTCTCTACTGTTTCAACTGTGCGTGACCTCGCGGAACGGCTGATCGCCATGACGATCGCCAGCGTCGCTCCTGGTGTGCGGACTGCTCTGACAGCGCGGCAAGGACTCGGCAAGTTGATTCGCATGCCGGAGGTTCGGGCCAAGATGCACGACCTGGAGTTGTCGTTTTCTCTGCGTCCTGGCGAGGAACAACGGCCAGACGAGCTTCTCGACGAGGCGTTCAGTTTGCCGGAACGCGTGGCCAGCAGGGAAGGGCGCAGATTCGTCATACTCCTTGATGAGTTCCAGAGTGCCGCCGCAATCGGAGGACCTGCGCTTCTTGCGAAGATGCGCGGCACCTTTCAAGTCCAACGCCACACGGCGTTCCTCTTTCTCGGTAGCCAAGCCGGTACGATCGCACAGATCTTTGGCAACAGCAGTAAGCCCTTCTTCCGCTTCGCCACGATGCTTGACCTTCCCCCGGTACCAGATGAGGCCTGGAGGACGTACATGCGCCGTCGGTTGGCGGAGCGCAGGATCGCGATCGACGACGCAGCTATCGACGCTATCCTGGCGTACACGGGCGGGCACCCATACGACACCATGCTAGTGGCATACGAGGCCCACCTGCTCGCGAGGCGCTCTCGGCAGATCGACACCAAGATTGTCGGTGCGGCCTACATGGAAGCCGAAGCGCATCTCAACAGCATCTTCGAGGCTGAGCTGGACGCCCTTGGCTCGCGAGGGCGCGTGTTGCTCGGTCGCCTTGCCCGCAGTGAGCCGTTGTACGCCGACGAACGGGCTAGCGGGACAGTGGACCGCGCACTACGTGATCTCGTCCGCCAGGGCGTTATTCGTCGCATCGCTCGCGGGCGATACGAGTTTGTCGAGCCGATGCTCGCGAGACACATGCTGGGCTGAGGTGATTGAGGCATGCATCTTGAGGATGCTTGGTCAGCAGTGTTCTCTGAGGCTTGGGCGGCCTATCAAGACGGCACGATTCCGGTAGGTGCTGCATTCGTCGACGCCACGGGGCAAGTGCGCTACCGGGGCCGCAATCAAGTATTTTCGCCGAAGTCCGGGTCCATGCCGCTGCAGCATACGCGGCTCGCGCATGCGGAGATCAACGTGCTGGCGCAGGCCAGCCCTGCCGACCGGCTCTATGAGGGGATCTTGTATACCACCCTGGAACCGTGCGCCATGTGCGTAGGGGCCGCTGTAGTGTGCGGCGCCCGCCATATCCGGTACGCGGCAAAGGATGGTCCGACCGGTGCCACCGAGCTTCTCACTGTCCACCCTTTCTTGGCATCGAAGAACGTGAAGCTTGAAGGTACCCAAGGGGTTCTCAGCGCCGCATCCCTGGTGCTGATGACCGACTGGATACTGCGCGAGGACTCGAAGACAGCTGGCCGGACGCTCGACGCCTACCCCGCGCAAGACGCACGGGCCTTGGATCCAGTGCAGGAATGGTTCCGCGCGGGCCGTTTGCAAGCCATGGCGCAGGCCGGCGTGTCCTCAGACGCACTGCTGGCAGCGAAAGAGTCGGCGCCGCGCTGACCAATAGCGTGCGACGCCTAGTTGCCCACCGCACGGATCACACCCATCGGCGTCCGCTGGTCCCGCTGCCCCATGGGGTTATCCCGCAGGGCTGCGCGCACGAACTCGCGATCCACACCCTCGCTGGCGCCGAGCACCTCGGAGCCGAGGTCGTTGCAGTCCACGATGCCAACACCGACGCCGAGCAGACGGCTCAGGTCCGTCGCAACCCCGTTCGGTCGTTCTGGGGCCAGGATGACGTAGTAGCCGAACGGCTTTACGGTGTAGCGGTTCGGCCCGTCGATGGCCGCAACCCGCCGGCCGGCGATGCGGTAGAAGTCGCCGCCGCGGCCGAACGCACGTGTCAGGCCGCCGATCAGAGCCGCGAAGACGATGCGGGGGGCTCCCACCTCGCGCATCGCCATCTCCATCACAACCGGCTGGCCGATGCCCATGCCGTGTCGCGTGGTGTGCACGAAGTGTGAGATCAGCCGCGCCAAGGTCCGCGGTCTGACCTGCCACATGCCGACAGCCCGCCCCTGCGTAATGGAGACCACCTTTTCCGAGACGAAGGCGATGTCGCCCTGCCGCACGCCTGGCAGCAGGTACTGTCTCGCGATCGCCTGGATGTCCTGCCCGGAGCGCACCAAGGGAATCCGCACCAGCTGTCGCCGCACCGTGTGCTGGCCCACCTCGATGGTTCCACCGTCGATCCATTCGCTTTCCGCACCGGCATGCATCAAAGCGCCACCCCCTCGCGTCCGTCACCGTATGGCTGAGGGGGTAAAGAGGTGAACGGCGCGACGCCGGATGGCCTGGGTGGTCGCGCTAGCGGCCGAACGGCCGCCGCGACCGCCGCCACAGGTAGGGCAGGAACTCACGGACGGCGACGTCCGCCAGCACCAGGCCGGATGCGACGCTCCTGCCGTGTCGCAGAGCCGCCCGCAGATCCTCCTGCCGTCCGAGCCGCCAGAAGGCATAGGCGAAGCGCACATCGTGCCACGCCAGCAACCTCCTGTACTCAGCTTCAGGAATCGGCCCGTCCGGCGGCCCCAGGTCCGCAAGCATGCGCTGCATGGCGTCGTAGACCCTGCGCGCGTTCTTGCTGTAGCTGCTTCCCTCGTCGCGGTAGACCACGAGGGGCCAGGCAAGATGAAGGTCGTCTGTCAGCCGCGAAACGCGCATCCAGAAGTCCCAGTCCTCCGTTCCGTCGATGGCGGTCCGGAAGCCGCCCACTGCTTGCCACAGTTCGCGCCGCACCAGAACCGTCGAGGTCTGGAAGCGGTTCAGGCGCACGATATCGGCGAAGGCGATGCGTCGGCGCGGCAGCTCGGCCGGTGCCGGCAGGGGAGGCGCCTTGGCCGCGTCGCGCACCCAATCGCTCGAGCACATGCCGATCTCCGGCGCCGCGTCGAGGGCGGCGAGCTGTGCCTCCAGCTTGCCTGGCAACCAAAGGTCGTCGGCATCGAGAAACGCGAGCCACTCGCCACGCGCGGCGGCTGCAGCGGTGTTGCGGGCGGCGCTGGGACCGGTGTTCGCCTGGCGCAGCACCTTGACTTCGGGCAATTCCCGCTCGACGAGTTCCGCGGTCCCGTCCTGCGATCCGTCATCGACCACGACGATCTCGTACGGGGCAGCCGTCTGCGCGAGGGCGCTGCGCAGCGCCGGCACGATGGTGTCCCGCGCGTTGTACGCTGGCAGGACGACACTGATGCGGTGCACCTGGCGAACCACTCCTTGCTCACATACCCAGTCTCGCCTCCGGCAGGAGCGCCGCATGCGCTTCCAGAACGGCAGACAGGACATTCCACGCGAAGGGACAACGATGCATGCAGGCTGCCCAATCGTTTCAGCTCATCGTAGGCGTCGGCCTGACGATGCTGTGCGGCGCCGCGCTCACGTGGCTGGCCGAACGTTGGCACGTTCCCGACATCGTCCTCTTCCTCCTGCTCGGCGTAGCGCTCGGCCCCGCTCTCCTCGACGTCGTGCGTCCCGCCGATCTGCCACAACTGGCCCAGGGGGCCGTGCTCCTTGGCGCGTCGTACCTGCTGTTCGAGGGCGGCCGCAGCCTCGACGCCAAGGAACTGAGGTCGAGCTGGCGGGGCACGCTCCTGCTGGCGACGGTCGGCGTGCTGATCACGGCAGGGGTCGTGGCCTGGGCGGCCCACCTGGCGTTCGGCCTGACCCTGCGCCCCTCGCTCCTGATCGGAGCCGTCCTCGCCCCCACCGATCCGGCAGCCATCGTCCCCATTCTGGCCGCTCTGCCGGTTGCGCGCCGGCTAGAGGCCCTGCTCGTCGCGGAGTCCGCCGTCAATGACGCGACCGGTGCAGCACTCGCAGCCATGCTGGCAGGCGGTGGACAGACGGTCGCGTCCGGCCTCGGATCCCTGCTCTGGACCCTCGTGCTCGGCATGGCGGTTGGCAGCCTGGCAGGCACCGCGCTACACCTGGTCGAGCGGCGCCTCAGGGGGCCGCAGCATAGCCTGCGGCCGCTGCTGGCTCTCGCGGCCATGATCGCTGCGTATGCCCTGGCGACGGCGATCGCGGCCTCGGGCTTTCTTGCCGCCTTCGTCGCCGGTCTGCTCGCCGGACGCAGCCATCGCCGCCTCCTGAGCCGAGACCCGGTTGCAGGCAGTTTCTACGAGTATTCGGCAGGCATCTTCGGACGTCTGACACGGCTTGCAGTCTTCACGGTCCTCGGCGCAAGCCTGGTTCTGCCGGTGCTCGAGCGGTACGCCATCCCAGCGCTGCTGGTCAGCCTCGCACTGGTTCTGGTGGCAAGGCCCCTGACCGTGCTCGTCCTGCGTTTCGATTGGCGGGCACGCTTCAGCTGGCCGGAAATCGCTTTCTCAGCCTGGGTGCGCGAGACGGGGGTCGTGCCAGGCGCTCTCGCAGCACTGCTGCTGGCCGAGCACCAGGCCAACGCTTCCGTGATCGCCGCCTGCGTATTCGCCGCGCTCGTCGTCACCCTGCTCGGGCAGGCCCCCGCCACCGGGGCCGTCGCGCGGCGCCTCGGCCTTCTCTCCGGAGGACGCGGAGCCTAAAGACGTCTGGGCGGAAATGCGCGAGTTTCACAGCCCCACCAAGGGGAAAGCCCCGCCTCGGCGGTCAACCTGCCTCCGCACACGCGGCGGGTCCCGGCCCCCGCCGCTCGCCCAGAGCCAGACGCTTATGATACCCTGATACCAGGAATCGCCGAATTCCGAGCCGTGTGTCCGGCGGTTTCCGGAAGAGGTGCTATCTATGTTGCGTCTCTTTCCCGATCTCTCCGACGAACTTCTCATGCGTCTCTACCATAAGGGCGCACATGCCCAGTGGACATCCGACGATATCGACTGGGAGTCCCCAGTCTCACTCGACGAGCGCGGCAGCCTTGCGCTGGCACGCGTTCTCAGCCCGATCTACCTCGGGGAGCAGTCGGCCATGCTCGGTGCGGCCAACGTCCTGCCGCAACTCGCCATGGCCGGCGAATCCACCGCCCAACTCTACCTGACCACGTTCATCGGTGACGAGGCTCGGCATTTCGAAGTCCTGACGCGCCTCTACCGGCGCCTGGGACACGAGCCCGTCTCGATCCGCGCCCTGCCTGCGATGCTGCGCTACCATCACCGCCTGCGCCAGGGCGATCGCGTCGATTGGGCGTGGGGCATCCTGATCTCCGACCTGTTCGCCAAGCACTTCTACCAGACGTTCTCGCATGCGCAGGAGAACCTGCTCTTCGGCGGCATGTCGCGACGCATCCTGGTCGATGAGTCACGCCACCAGGCATTCTGCGACCACTACCTGGCGAGCGTCATGCCGCACCTCCCGCCTGAACGCAGGCAAGCCCTCAGGCAGATGCGCGACGAACTCCTCTCGATCATGGAGGACATGCAGGCCGTCCTGGGCGATGATGCCGAGGTACTGGGCTTCTCGGGACACGAGATGCTGGCGCAGGTCATGGAGGACGTGGCCATCCACGCAAGGCGCATCGGGCTCGACGGCGATCCTCCCCCAAGGGGCTCCGGCCGCCGGGCCCGCAAGGCGGCGGTGGATCTTGACGCACGGCGCGTGCGCAAGGCGGCGCAGCAGGCGGATCGTCCGATCCAGAGCAGCCTGGAGCCGGACTGCGACTGCACCGTCTGCCCTATCGCAGCGCTCTGCCAGAGTCGGCTCGTGCGGCGGGCTGCAGCCCGCTAGGTTCGCCACGCCTCGCGAGCCGCGGCCGGACAGCGCGCCGCGGCTCCATGTTCAGTCCGCCGTATCCAGGTCGCGCGGCGAGAAGGCGTTCGGCAGGAGCTCCGCCAAGGAGGTGCGACGCCACTTCCCGCCCTGCCCGACGAGCCAGACCGGCGCCGCCGCGTCCATGAACTCAAAGAGTACTTGGCGGCAGGCGCCACAGGGAGCGATGGGGCCCTTCGTCTCCCCCACCACGAGAATCTCCGCGAATTTGCGCGCCCCTCCCGACGCCGCCGCAAAGGCGGCAGAGCGCTCTGCGCACATGCTGAGGCCATACGAGGCGTTCTCGACATTGCCCGCCGCGACGATCCGACCGCCCGGCAGGCGCAGCGCCGCTCCCACCGGAAAGTGCGAGTAGGGCGCATATGCGCTCTCTTGCGCCTGCCGGGCCGCCTGGAGAAGGTCCTGCGGCGGTCCTTCACTCATGCGATCTCCTCCCGTCGGCCGTCATTCGTGTAGGCACAAAGCACGGCAGGCATCCTCCCCGGTGCCTCATCGCCGATCTCCCAGACGGATGCGAGACGCTCGAGTGCAGCCGCGAGCTGCTCGCCGCTCGCGGCGTGCACGCGGCAGATCTCGTCGCCCTGCCGCACCGTGGCGGCCAAGGGCGCGACGATCTCGACCCCGGAGGCGGCGTCGACCGCATCGCCCTTGCGCAGGCGCCCCGCGCCCGCAAGGCGGGCCGCCTCGCCGACGCCGCGCGCCTTGATGAGCCGCACCGTCCCGCCGCGTCCCGCGGTCAGGCTGCCTGTGCATGCAGGGCGGGGCCAGCGTCCAGGGTCGTCGAGGAATGCCAGGTCTCCGCCCTGCGAGGCAATCCAGCGCCGGAAGACATCGTACGCCTGCCCGCTCGCCAGCACTGAGGCGGCCCGCGCGCGCGCCGCGGGGCGGTCCTCGCCGACCACGGCATGCAGGGCTTCGGCGGCCAGCGCAGTGACCACCTCGCGCAGATCCTCCGGTCCTCCGCCCTTGAGGCAGTCGATAGCCTCGCGCACCTCGAGCGCATTGCCGACCGTGAGCCCGAGCGGCGCATCCATCCGCGTCAGGAGGGCACGCGTATCGCGGCCGAAGGCCGCGCCGAGACGAACGGCCAACGCCGCGAACGCCTCGGCCGAGGCCTCGTCGGGGAAGAAGGCCCCATCCCCCACCTTGACGTCGAGCAGCACGAGGCGTGAGGAGACCGCAAGCTTCTTCGACATGATCGAGGAGGCGATCAGCGGCAGGGACTGCACCGTCCCCGTCACGTCGCGCAGGGCATAGAGCAGGCGGTCCGCCGGGACGATGTCGTCGCTCTGCGCCGCGACAGCCAAGCCGTAGCGGCTGACGAGCGTGGCGAACTCGCTCCTGTCCAGCGATGTGCGCAGGCCGGGAATCGACTCGAGCTTGTCGAGTGTGCCGCCGGTGTGGCCGAGCCCCCGCCCCGAGAGCTTTGGCACCGCGAAGCCGAGAGCGGCAAGCAGCGGCACCGCGACCAGACTCGTCTTGTCGCCGACACCGCCAGTCGAATGCTTGTCTACCAGTGGGCGGTGCGCCGAGATGTCGACACGGACACCCGAGCGGAGCATGGCTTCGGTCAGGGCGCGCGTCTCCTCGAAGTCCATGCCCCGGATGGTCACCGCCATGAGAAACGCGGCCATCTGGTAATCCGGCACGTCCCCTGAGACGTAAGCCGAGACGAGACCTTGGATCTCGCCTGCGTCGAGGCTGCCACCATCGCGCTTGCGCTCGATCAGCGGCAGGGCATGCACCTTCATCGCTCGTCTCCCATCTCGGCCAGCACTTCCCGCGTGCGGCTCATGCCGAGGCGCGTGGCCCCAGCGGCAAGCATCGCCCGCGCCTCCGCAAGGGAGCGGATGCCGCCGGAAGCCTTGATGCCCGCCAGGCCCCCAGTCGCACGCCGCAGCAGAGAGACCGCCGCCACCGTCGCCCCACCGCCCTGGAAGCCGGTCGACGTCTTGACGAAGTCCGCGCCGCTCGCCACCGCGATGAGCGCCGCGCGGACGAGTTCCGGCGGCTCCAGGAGGCCGGTCTCGAGGATCACCTTGAGGATGCGGCCGGGCATCGCCGAGCGCACGAAGCGGATCTCCCCCCCAAGCCCCTCGTCATCCCCGGCTCGGAGGGCGCCGAGCGACAGGACCATATCGATCTCGTCGGCGCCGCTTGCGACAGCCTGGGCCGCCGAGAACGCCTTGACAGCCGCTGCGTCGGTGCCATGCGGGAAGCCGATCACGGTGCAGATCTTGACGCCGCTGCCCTCGAGTTGTGCCGCCGCCTGGGCGACATAGCGCGGCGACAGGCAGACCGCGGCACAGCCCTCCGCCGCCGCCAGCTGGCAGGCCGCCTGCGCGTCCTGCCAGCTGGCGTCGGGCCTCAGAAGCGTGTGGTCGATCAATGCGGCGAGTTGCCGCCTGGTCGTTGGCGAAGAGAGCGGCAGCGGCTCGCGCTCGGGCAGGTCCCTGATGGCCGGTGGCAGGCTGCGGCGTACGTTCGCGATCAGTTCGTCCGTGGCGACTCCTCCTCGCTCGCTTCTCCGGCCAGCACCCCCGCGATCGCAGCCGCCGCCTGGTTGGCCTGCCGCACCACGTCCGGCATGCCGACGCCGCGATAGGCAGCACCGGCCACAGCGAGGGCCGGCACCCTGCTGAGGCTGTCGGCGACCGCCGCCATGCGGCCCACATGCCCGACGGTATACTGCGGCATGCCCGCGGGCCAGCGGTAAAGGCGCTGCAGCCATGGCTCGACCCGCACCCCCAGGACCGTCCCGATGTCCCGCCGCACGGCATTCAGCAGCGATTCGTCGTCGTCTCTGAGCGGATCTTCCCCGGCACGGCCGAGGTAGCAGCGCAGAAGTACCGAGCCGGGGCTCTCGTGTGGCCACTTGTTCACCACATATGTGCAAGCGGTGATGGAAAGGCCCGCCGCGCGGTCGACGAGGAACCCCGAGCCCTTGAGTTGGGGCACGTCGCCAGGGCGGTAGGCAAGTTGCGCCACAGCGAGCGACGCGTACGGGACGGCAAAAAGCTGGGCGGCGGCCTGCGGCGCGATATCGCGCAGGAGTTGCCCGGCGGCGGGGGCCGGTACCGCCAGGATCACACCTTCCGCCATCAGTTCCTCCCCGCCCGCGATGGTCAGGCGGTACCCGCTTCCGTCGGGCTGCAGGTCGGTGACGGGACTGCCTGGTCTGAGGCTCGCGGCGGGCAGCGCGGCCTCCAGGCCAGCGATGATCTGTCCGAGGCCGGAGCGCATGGTCATGAACATCGGCCCAGGCGGCCCGGCTGGTCTGGGTGCCTTGCGCCGAATCTCGCGCGCGCCCAGTACGAGGCTGCGCGCGTCGCGCTCGAGTTCGAGAAGCTGTGGGAAGGTGGCCTCGGTGCTCATCGACCAGGGATCGCCGGCGTAGATGCCTGTCAGAAGCGGCGCCACCAGCCTGTCGAGCACCTCCCTGCCCAGGCGCCGCGCCACCAGCTGGCCCAAGGGCTGATCACCCTCGCCGCGATCGCGCGGCAACACGAAATCAGCCGCGGCGCGCAGCTTGCCCCAAGGGGACAGGAGCTGGGACCTCAGGATCGGCCAGACCTCCGTCGGCAGCCCCAGCATCAGTCCTGGCGGAATCGGGTGCAGGCGGCCGTGCGCGTAGATCGCACTGCCCGAGCCGCCGCGCCCAAGCGGCACCAGATCGTCTGCCATGCCGAGTTCGCGGACGAGTTCCACCGCCTCGGGCTTGCGGACGAGAAAAGAATCCGGCCCCTGCTCGAGGATCAGCCCGTCGGCGATCTCGGTCTGCACCTTGCCGCCGAACGTGGAGCCAGCCTCGAGCACGACCGGCTCGAGGCCAAGGCGGTGCAGCCGGTAGGCGGCCGCGAGACCGGCAAGCCCGCCGCCGACGACAGCGACCCGGGTCACGACGGCTCGCCGAGCCGCCTGCGCACCACGTCCGCCAGCAGACCGGTGAAGCGCTCGTCATCGTTCGGAGAGGCCGTGCGGACCAGGTGCACGCCGAGATCCCGCGCCAGAGCCTGCGCGTCGATATCCAAGTCGTAGAGCACCTCCAGATGGTCCGATACGAAGCCGACGGGGCAGACGAGGATGTGTTCGTGGCCCTCCTTGCGCAATTCCTTGATGACCTGCCGGATGTCTGGCCCCATCCACTCGGCGTCGGTGCGTCCAGCGCTCTGCCAGGCGAAGAGCCAGTGGCGCAGTCCCGCTTCGCGTGCGATCAGGTCTCCGGAATGGTGCAGCTGATCGGCGTAGGGGTCACCTTCGAGGGCCTGCACAGGCAGGCTGTGGGCCGAGAACACGACCCGCACGTCGTCGCGGGTTTCCGGCGGGAACTGCGCGAGCGCCTCCTCGACGCGATCCGCGATCAGCCGCACGAACGCAGGCTCCCCGTACCAGCTCTCGATGTAGCGGACATCCGGCCCGCCCGCACCGAGTTGCCGGCGCACACGCTCGAAATAGTCACCGACCGACATGCGGGCGTAGTGCGGCGCGAGCACGAGCGCTACCACCCGCTCGACGCCGTCGTTGCGCAAGCGCTCGACGGCGTCCTCGATGAACGGCGGTGCGTGCTTCTGGCCGAGATAGACCCGGTACGGACCTTCGTCACCGCCGTTGAGGGCCCTGCCTATGCCTTCGGCCTGTCTGCCCGTGATCTCGTAGAGCGGCGACCGCCCGCCGATTGCCCTGTAGCGTCCGACGAGTTCTTCGAGCTGCTGCGTGGTCGGCGGATGGCCGTGGCGGATGTGGGTGTAGTAGGCCGGGACATCCTCGATCGTCTTCGGCGTACCGTAGGCCATCACGAGCACACCTGTCTTCATTTCGGCCATGGGTCCGGACCTCCCTTAGGCACCTTGAGACTCCTGCCGCACGATCTCGACGAGCTTTCGGAGGGCCTGAGGGGGCGTTTCCGGCAAAACGCCGTGACCAAGGTTGAAAACGTGCCCCCTGCGGCCGCGCATGGCCCGTACGATCGTCCTGGCTGCCTGAGCGATCTCTCCCTCGGGCGCCAGCAGCAGCGCAGGATCTAGGTTGCCCTGGATGGCCCGCGCAGGACCGATCCTGCGTGCAGCCTCGGCAATCTCCACGCGCCAGTCGACGCCAATGACGTCCGCCCCCGATTGGGCCATCGCCTCAAGCAACCCGGCCGTCTCGACGCCAAAATAGATCGTCGGTACGGAAAGGCTCTGCAGCCTGCGAAACACATCCTGCATGACGGGCAGGACGTGGCGCCGGTAGTCCCCTGGCGAGAGGCAGCCGATCCAGCTGTCGAAAACCTGCAGCGCCGCCGCGCCCGCTGCCGCCTGCGCCGTCAGATGGTCGACGGTCAAATCGGCGAGTCGTTCCAGCAACGCGTGGAAGAGTCCGGCGTCCTGCCACATCAGGCCCTTGAGCCGCCGATAGCTCCGGGACGGCCCGCCCTCGACGAGGTAGCTCGCGAGCGTGAACGGACCTCCGGCGAAGCCAATCAGCGGTACGTCGCCCAGTTCCGCGACGATCTGGCGGACAGCCCGTGCGACGTACGGCTCGTCCTCCTCCGGCACCAGCCGACGCAGACGGCCGAGGTCCCCCGATGAACGGAAAGGTTCCGCCACCACCGGCCCGACGTTCTCGACGATGCTCAGATCGACGCCCACCGCCCTGATCGGCACCGTGATGTCCGAGAAGAGGATGGCGGCGTCCACGCCAAGCTGTCGGACGGGCAGGAGCGTGACTTCGGTGCACACATCGGGCATCTCGCAAATCTCGAGCAGGCCGAGTCTCTGCCGGATCTTGCGGTATTCGGGCTGGTAGCGGCCAGCCTGACGCATGAACCAGACAGGCGTCCGCTCGACTTCCTGCCTCGTGCAGGCGCGGACAAAGAGCGAGGTCAAGGGCGGCACCTCTTTGTGCGATAACCGTCGGGTCCCATCGCCGAACCTCTCGCGACGCGGCCGCTCAACGGCTTGCCGATCCGCGCCCGAAGGGGGCAGGAAGTCCTATACTCAAAGTTCGCGGCACAAGCCTGCCTCCCCAACCCCTCGCATTATATAGCATCGGCGGGAGCGGTCCCCCGTCCCGCAACCTGCCAAGGGCCTGCAGGGCAGGTAGTGCCAGATCGCCGACGAAAAGGGCCCGCAGCGGGCGGCGAGATGCCGCAGCCGTTGCGGGCCAGCCGACGTGCGGGGGCTATCGGCCGAGCACGTACACCTTGACGGGCTGGATGCCGAAGCTCGATACGTTTGCCTCGCTCTGGTTCATGAAAAGGTCGATGCGCATGCCCTTGATCGCATCCCCTTCGTCCACGGCACGAGCGAGGAATCCCCCCGCCGGCAGGAAGGGCGTCGAGTAGCCAGTCACCCAGAGCCAGCTGTCGAGCGGGATGACCCGCGGATCGACCGCGACGTCGCCGGCCACGAGGGGCCTGCCGAAGAAATCGACCGCGCCGTAAGGGTAGTTGTCCTGCAGCGACGGGCCGTAAGCCGTCGCCGTGAGCCTCAGCGCATCGAGCACGGGCCGCCCGTCGATCGTCGCACCTGAAGCGGAGGCGGACGTCGTGGTCCGAGCCGCGGATCGTGCGGGCACCTGCGTGTCTCCCCGCCCGAGCAGCCGCGCCAGGTTGCCGGCAACGGCCGTCGTGAGGCCGAGTCCGTGCCTTGCCTCGTATGCGAACAGCGCCGACCGCGTCGCCATGTCGTAGACGCCGTTGACCGGGCCAGGGTTGCTGCCGGATGCGCGCAGCGCCAGTTGGAGCTGAACCACCGCGGGCCCGACATCGCCGTAGTCGGCTCCAGCCGCTGCGAGGCTACCGCTCGTAGCGTTGAATTCCTGCTTCAGGTAACCGTGGATCGCACTCCACGTCAGGGGTCCGACGATGCCGTCGGCATTCAGGCCAGCATACTGCTGGAACCCCACCACGGCAGCTCTGGTGCGCGGGCCGAAGATGCCGTCCAGCGGTCCGGGCGGATCCTGCAAGAGGCCGAGGTCGGACTGCAGGATGCGCACCTGCGCGCCGCGTGCGCCAGCCGACAGGAGAGCGCTGCCAGGCAGCGCGTTCGCTGGCGCGGCCCCGGCGACCTGCGGCAGGATGACGAGGCCCGCGGCGACGGCGGCGGCGAGCAGCGTACGTCTCAGCATCGGATACCTCCAACTTCGAATTCGGTACAGGTGTGCGCCTTCAGTCTAGCCGCAGGCGCCGGAGCTGTCGCACTGCGTATCCCCCCCTGGCGGACGGCCAGCCTGCAGGACCCGGCAACTCGTCGGCCTGAGCCGCGTGTTTGGCGGAATGCACCTACATGCCATTTTTCCGTCCTCACCTGACGTTTCACACAGCATTTGCCCAAGATGCCCTGACGGCCTCGCACTGTGGGACACTGAAGGCATACCTGGAAAGGAGGCGCGGCCCTTGTTCATGGACTTCCCCGCCCCCGTGCGCGCACCCGAGTTCCCGCCGGGGCTCGACTGGCCGGGTGGCCAGCCCCTTCAACTCGCCGATCTGCGAGGCAAGGTCGTGCTGCTCGATTTCTGGACATACGGCTGAATCAACTGCCATCACATCCTGCCGCAGTTGCGGCGGGCCGAAAGGGAGTTCTTCCCGCACCTCGCCGTGGTGGGCGTCCACGCGGGCAAGTTCACCCGCGAGGGGGACAGCGCGAGCATCCTCGACGCGATGCGGCGCGAGGAGATACGCCATCCCGTGGTCAACGACCGCGACTACATCGTGTGGCGAAACTACGGCATCCGGGCCTGGCCGACGCTGGTGCTGATGGATCCCCAGGGGCGGGTGGTCGCGCGTCAGGAAGGTGAACTGCCCTACGCCGCACTCGCGGAGCGCCTCAGGCGCGAGATCGCATCCGCGGGCCGCCTGGGCCTCTTGGACGGAGAGGCTCCACCGGCCGCGGACTGGTCGGCCGACGGGGGCATTCTGCGGTTTCCCGGCGGGCTTGCCCTGGCGGACGACGGGACGGTCTACATCGCGGACAGCGGCCATCACCGCGTCGTCGCCTGGCAACCGGACGCGGGAATTCGCGACACCTGGGGCGAGGGCACGCCAGGGTTCGCCGACGGCGGTCCGGCCAAGGCGCGGCTGCGCGACCCGCACGGCCTCGCGCTGACCGGGGGTGGCCTCCTGGTGGCGGACAGCGGCAACCACGCCTTGCGCAGGATCGACCTCGCGACTGGCGTCATGACGACCCCTTGGCAGGACTTGCGGGAGGAACCGGAAGAGGCGCCGCTCGGACAGCAGGCTCTGCGCTCCCCCTGGGACCTCGCCGACCACGGCGACAGCGTGTTCATAGCGGCCGCAGGCAGCCACCAGATATGGCGACTGTCGCTCGTGGACATGGACCTGAGACCGTATGCCGGAAGCGGTTACGAAGCGCTCTACGACGCGGACCTTGCGCGGGCGCGACTGGCGCAGCCCATGGCCCTGGCCGTGCAGGACGGGCAGCTGCTGGTCGCCGACGCGGAGTCGAGCGCTGTCAGGTCACTGCCCGCCACGCCGCCGGGGCGCGTCACCACCCTCGTCGGCACAGGCCTTTTCGACTTCGGCAGCCGCCAGGGCCTGTTCGCGCAAAGCCTCCTGCAGCACCCGCAGGGCATCGCCGTGCTCGATGGCGACATCTATGTCGCCGACACCTACAACGACCAGTTGGTCCGCCTGGACCAAAGGAGCCGCGTCGCTTCGGTGGCCCTGAGGGGCCTCAGGGAGCCGAGCGCCCTGAAGGCCAAGCGAGGCGATCTCTACATCGCCGACACGGGCTATCACCGTCTCGTGCGCTTTTCGCCCGGAACAGGGGAACTCGCGGCACTCCTTTGAGGCGTACACGATGGGCACCGCTCACGTCAGCGCCCCTGCCTCATACCCTCTCGACCGTGTCGGCCTGGTGATGTCGCGCCCACCAGGCAGCTGCGGCAACACGGTTTTTCGCATTGATCTTCTTGAGGATGTTCGAGACGCGGTGCTTGACGACTTTGTCGTCCAGATGCAGGGCGCTGCCGATCTGACGGTTGGTCTCGCCCCGCACGATCCGTGCCAGCACCTCGAACTCATCGACGGACAGCGGCGCAAAGGGACTCTTGTCGCCCAGGGAGCGCGCCCGCAGCCGGCCGGCGATCACTGCAGCCATCTGCGGATCCACCGGGGAGCCACCCTCGTGCACCGTGCGGATCGCCTGATGCAGTTGCGCCGCCGAGACGTCCTCCAGCAGATATCCGGATGCGCCGTCCATGATCAGATCGAGGATGGCCTCCTCGTCGGAGCGGGCGGTGATGATGATGACCTGACAGCCCAGGCCTTGAGCGTGGAGTTCCTGGCAGGTGCGCAGGTCGATGCGGCTCGGCTCCCGCACGTCGACGATGGCGACGTCGGGGTGGATATCGCGCGCCAGGTTCGTGGCCTCTGCCACGTTGCGAGCCTCCGCGACGATCGAGACGCTCTCGTCCTCGGCGAGCATGGCGCGGAGCCCCGCCCGCAAGACGGTCGAATCCGCCACGGTCAGCACGCGAATGGGCCCCAGTATACTCGGCATGGTGTCCGACCTCCCGCACGCGCGGCTCAAGGCCACACGTGCCGTGCGAGGCCCGCGTCGGGCGACCCGATGTCGGATCTCCCGGAGGCGACCCCCACCATCCTCAGCCGACGGGTCACGCCAGACTCCCGGACCGATCGAACGGCTCTCGCCTTCCCCACCCGTTCGCCGCCACAGCGGCCCGCATTGCGGGCGGATCCCGATTCCGGCCAGGACCGGCGACGCGCTTGAGCATCGCTTCACGAGCCCGGGTCCACTTTCCCCGGGGCATCCCCGCCGCCCGCAAGCCGCTCGGCCCCCGCTTTGCGGCTACGGCCGAAGGTGACGGCCCAATTGGCGTCGGGCAGTCTACCTCCGCACATTAATTGACGCAATTTGGCCCCCAGCGGCGCAATCACCATTCGGTCGCGCAACTGTCGCAAGATTCGCCATCCCCTCAGACCCCGGCCAGTGCACCTAGGACCAGCGGCGGAGTCCATATGGCAGGGACGATCGTCAGCAGGGATACTGCTTGGCGGCAAGCGGAGTAATCATGGTTCACGGTCGGCGCAGCGTTGCAGCTATTCGGCCCCGACCGCCTTCTGCACCGCCTGCCAGAACACTTCGCCACTGTCGTCGGCCATAAGCCGGCGCAGGCAGCCGGGGCCCTCCCGGGCAGCTACTTGCGAAAATCGCGCGAAAAGATAGCCTTTGAGCGCCACCGAGCCAACCGCACAACTCGCCCGGGCCAGGCGCCCGGTCGGCAGCACCGTCACCCCAGGCATGGCGTAATGATGCCGGTAGTGCTCTGTCGCGAGCAGCACGAGGCGCTGCCCGGAGGCGGGCACGAGCGGCGGGCGCATCGCCTCGAGGCAGCACTGGCCAACGAGGAAGAAGACGAGGTCATAGCCAGCCATGGCCCCGCGCATTGCGTCGGGTATACCGATGTGATCGGCCCAGGTGCGCAGCTCCACGCTACCGAAGTCGCTGAGCGAGACGGAGTGCGGCGCGATCACGTCCTCCTCCGCGACGAGGCCGTAGCCAGGCGACACGATGCGCATGTCGACAATGTCCCTGCCAAATGCCCCCCGCAACGTGTCAACACCCTGCCGGGTATACGTGAACTGCTCGCAGCAGTAGAGGTCGGCGGCCGGGCGCAGGAACTCCCTGAGCTCTTGCTCGCGTCGTCTCAGCCGACCTTCGTCCTCGAAGTCTTCCTTGCGCAGTTCGCGCGGATGGTGCACTGCCAGCCTGCCCGTTCCGCTCGCGACGACCAGTGTCCGCGGCATGCCGGCCTGGGTCTCCAGCGGCTGGGACTGCGCTGGAAGCTCGTTGGGCAGGCGGTGGAAGACCACCGTCTGTCGCCCCAGGTGCACCGCGCGGCTGCGGAAACCGGCGATCTGCCACGGCTTCGGCGACTGGCTGGAATTGGACCACCAGGGCCGGAAGTTGCGCGCGGCGGAAGGCAGCGGTGCCCCCATGATCGCCTCGAGTTCCGCAAAACTCAGGACGATCTCCCGCACCCCTTCTTCGCGCCTCTGGTCCAGATAGTGGACAATGCGCCCATACTTTGCCGTCATGCGGCACACCTGCCTTGGTCTAGCTTGCAGGCGGGTAGTCGATCTTGCGCAGGTACTTCCTGATCAACGCCGGGTAGAGCGGCAGCGATACCTCGGCCTGGATCACGCCCTGGCTGTCCACGAAGAAGCTTGTGGGGATGTACTGCACGCCGAAGCGGTTCGCGACCACGTTGTTCGGGTCGAGCAGAACCGGGTAGCCTATGCCGTACCGCCGGACAAAGGCGTCCACGTTGGTGATCGCCGTCTCCGATCCGGTCAGGTCGATGCCCACGACGTAAAGGCCAGGACTGTGCTGCGCCGTGGCGGCCAGGTCGGGCGCCTCCGCCTGGCAGGGCGGACACCACGAAGCGAAGAAGTTGATCCAGACCGGATGGCCGCGCAACGACCACAGGCGGATCGAACCATTGCCGTCGAGGCGCTGCAGTTTGAAGTCCGGAGCGAGCTGACCCACCTGTGTGCCGACGGTCAGCGGGGCCCTGGGCACGGGCCGGAGTCCCCAGACCAGGAGCCCGACGACGACGAGCACCGCGAAAAAGACCCCAAAAGCGACGCGGTAACGACGCATGACGCACCTCCACTCAGACCCAGCCAGCCGCCACGGCGACGGCCACGAGCAGCATCGCCGCCCCCGCGCCGCGCCGCGGCCAGCGGCCGCCACCTAGGCGCATGAGCAGCAGGTTTGCCACGTGGCCCAGGGCGAGAAGCACAAGGCTCGCGGCTACGCCGGCCAGCGCGGAGATCAGCAGGGCGCCGCCCAGGTCGCCGGCGTCGCCCAGGGCAGCGGCACGGCCAAGGACCGCGAGTCCGCCGAGCGAAGGCATCGCAAACGCTGCGCCCAGTCCGATCAAAGCGGCGGAAAGCCAGTCCGTCGCAGGCTCCCCCTGGCTGACCTTGCGGCGTAGCCTGGCCCACAGGCTCTCGACGCCCAGCAGGTAGATGCCCTCGAACACCAGGACAAGGGCAAGCGCCAGCGCCGCTGCCCCCGCGTGCCTTACGAGCAGGAGGGCCAAGGCTGTGCCGTACAGGTGCAAGAGGAGAAAGGCGAGCAGAAACGCGAAGACGTAGGCAAGCGCCGCACTCCGTCCGCTGTCCGGAGCGGCTCCCGCTACGAGTGCCAGGAGCAGGAGCCAGATCGGCCAGGCGGAGAGGGACACGATGGCGGCCAGACCAGCTAGGAATACGGCGTCGTAGGTCAGACCTCACCAACTCCCGTGCCGACGAGCCACGGACGATGCCACCATTGTAGCACCCCGGCTCCCCGGCAGCGCGGTGCCGAGGCTTGCAAACAGGAGCGTGCAGATTGGCGAGATCGCTCGAGCGTCGCGGGGAATACCTGCAGCTGCTGCTTTCAAGGGCGGTGCGCAGCGTGGGGATGGCCATCACCTCCATCGTGCTGCCCCTGATTGTCGCCCATCGCGGCTACGGCGCGGACGCCGCAGGATTCATCTTCACGGCCGCCTCCGCCGGCGCCGCCGTCCTTCTGTTCGCAGCAGGCTTCGTGGGCGACCGCATCGGCCGCAAGCCGGTGCTGGTGGCGCTCGCCGTGCTCGCGGCGATCACCACCGCGGGCTTCGGTTTCGCCGGCAGCTACGCGCTGCTGGTGGCATTCGCCTTTTTCGGCGCGCTGGCCCGGGGTGGCGGTGCCGGGTCCGGCGGGGCCTGGGGCCCGTTCGCCCCCGTCGAACAGCCGCTGATCGCGGAGATCGTGCCACGCGAGGCCAGGGCGGCGGCGCTCGGCCACCTCGCCTTTGTCGGCGTCCTGGCGGGAGCGCTCGGCTCGATGGCAGCCGCGCTACCGGATCTTCTGCGCGGAGCGATGCCCCTTTCGGACGGCGAGGCGGCGACCATGGTCCTGGCCGGCTTGCTGCAGCTCATGGCCGGCATCCTCGTGCTCTGGATCAGGGAGGCGCCATCGGCTCCGGTGCGGCCACAACTCGGGCACCAGCTCTCCGGCGCGGCCAGGGGCGCCATCTGGCGTCTCTCGATCACGAACTCCCTCAACGGCTTCGGCGTCGGTTTTCTGGGTCCATTCCTAACGTACTGGCTCGAGGTGCGCTATCATGTCGGAGCCGCGGCGCTCGCCAGCCTGTACACCGTGGCGAATCTCGTCGCCGCCCTACCCTACCTGGGCGCGGCGCGGCTGGCCCGGCGGCTGGGCAGTGTGCAGGCCATCCTCTGGACGCGGCTCATCGCGGCCGCGTTCACGGCCGCGATGCCGTTCATGCCCTTCTTCACCTGGGCGGGCGCGGTCTATATCCTGCGCCTCATCTTCCAGACGGTCGGCAATCCCATAAGGCAGTCTTTCGTGCTCGACCTCGTGCCACCCGAGGAACGCGGCCGGCTCAACGCGGCGTCGTCGGTGCCGTCGCAGATCGCGACCGCCGTGAGCCCCATCCTCGGAGGCTACCTGATGCAGGATCTCGGCCTGATCGCCCTGCCGCTCGAGTTGGCGGCGATCTTCCAGGCGGCCAACGCAGCGCTCTTCAACGCCTTTTTCCGCGGCTCCAGCGACCCATCCGCCGCCGGCGGGGGGAACCAGGCCTGATCCCTGGCCCCGGCACGGGACAACACCCAGCCGGGCTGTGCCGGCTCAAGACTGCTCCTCCACGTAGGTCGCATCCGCCACCGCCAACAGGTGTCCGTCCCCGTCCCGCAGGCGCGCGGCGGTGAAATGGATGCGCCGGCCCCGGCGCTGAACCTCCCAGGTCGCAGTCACGGTGCCCGATCGCGCGGGCAGGATGTAGCGCACCGCGAAGCTCGCAAGACGGACGGCCCCGGCACCGGCCGACGCGAGCCCCGCGCACATTGCCTCATCCAGCAACGCGGCCACGGCGCCGCCGTGCATCACGCCTTCGGCGTTCAGGTGATGGTGCTCCACCCTCGCGACGACGGACTCTCCCGTCAGGCTATAGCCGAGGAGTTCCCGGAAGTCCCGCCACGCCGCAGGCACGGCGGGCCCTGGCCCCAGCGCTGTCCGGCTGCCCTGGCCACGCGCGAACGAGCCCTGGGCCGTCGCCACGACCCGGCCACCGCTCACCACCCTGCCATTGGCGATGGTATCACGCCAGTCCGGGGCGATCGGGTGCGCCACGCCCCTGGCCAGGCAAGGCTGTGCCGGCCAGTTCTCCGCGACCAGGACCTGCAGGCTGACTGTCGCGAAGGATGTCGCTGCGGGCAGACGCGAGGCGATGGCGTGGCCAAGGGCCACGTCGAGCAGGGTCAGCAGGACGCCTGGCGCGATGCGCCCATCGCCAGCCAGGTTGCCGCCAGCCAGAGGAGCCACGATCTCCGTCTCACCAGGGGCTGGGAACGCCACTTCCAGCCCGAGCGCCGTGCGAAAGGGGTTTTCTTGGCCCAACCGGGCGGGCCACGGGAATCCTGCCAACGCTAAAACCACTCCTCAGCAGCCGGCCGGCACCTCGAAGGAGGCCGTCCCGCCTTATCGTACCGCATCGGCCGTTCAACGCCGAACATGGCAGCAGGCGACCCGCCCGGGTCCGGTTCCAGGAGCCGTGACATTCCTATTGACCCGGGTGCAATACGTGGTACGTTTGCGGGCAAGGGGGAGTGATTGCAATGAAAGTGTTCCGCCCGGGCGGCATCGCAGCACTCATGGGATTCGTCTTCCTGATGGCCGGCTGCGGCTCCTCGCCAGCTCCCGCGGCAAGCTCGCATCACGCGCACCACAAGGCCGGGGCGGCGACCGGGACAAACAAGAAGCCTGCACTCAGCACAACGTCGAGCGGTGCTTCGGGTCCCTTTGTCACGAGCCAGGACCCGTCCACCAAGACGGTGACCCTCTCGGTCACCGCCGGCGCGACCATCGACAACTTCTACTACAATTTCAACGGTTTCGACCAGGGCAACGCCACGATCACTGTGCCGGTCGGCTGGACGGTCAAGGTCGACTTCAGCAACGAGAGCGGGTCGGCGAACAGCGTCGTGATCGCCCCCAGCATCTCCAACCTGACGCCCGCCTTCACCGGTGCTGCATCCCCCGATGTCGCTACGGGCATACAGGCCGGCGAGAGCCAGACGTTCGAGTTCGTCGCCAAGACGGCGGGCAGCTATGTGCTGGCCTGCGGCGTGCCCGGCCAGGCGAGTCAGGATGGCATGTGGGTGAAGTTCGTGGTTTCCGCGAGCGCGAGCCGGGCGAGCAGCCAGAAGAGCTGAGTTTCCGGCCGCCGCACAGCCCCCTGGTGTCGCATGGTAGAATGCCAGGGACAAGGGGGGCTCGGTTGGCGATGCAGATCGTTGCGATCGTCGGTCCCGGGCGTGTCGGCACGGCGCTGTGGCTGGCGCTGCAGGGGCACGGCCACCTCGTGCGCGCTGCCGGAGGCACAGCCGCCAGCCAGGAGCTCTTTCGCGCGCGCACGGGCCAAGCCGTCTCTCCCGCGGCGGCAGACATCTGCCGGACGGCCGACTGGATCTTCCTCACCGTCCCCGACCGCGCCATCGGCCCCTTGGCGCAAGAACTCAGCGCAGCTGGGGCGTTCCACGCCGGTCAGATCGTTGCGCACACGTCCGGCGCCCTGCCGAGCGCGACCCTCGCGCCGGCCGCCACCGCTGGTGCGGACGTCCTCGCGCTGCACCCCATGCAGTCCTTCGCGCGGCCGGAACTCGGCCCCGCCCTGTTCGCGGGCGTGACCTGCAGCATCGAGGGCACGCCGCATGCGCGCACGGCAGGCGCGGAGTTCGCGCTCGCGCTCGGGATGCGGCCTTGGCAGGTCGAGGCAAAGGACAAGGCTCGCCTGCATGCGGCGTGCTCACTTGCGAGCAACGCGCTCGTCGCCCTACTGGCCGTGGCGGCAAGGACGGCGGCGACGACGAACGACGCGCAGGGCACGGAGGTTGCGCTGCAGGCGCTTTTGCCGCTCAGCCGGGGCAGCCTCGAGAATGTCGCCAGGCTGGGCCTCCCCCAGGCCCTTACTGGACCCGTCGAACGCGCTGATCTCGCCACGGTGCGCAGCCATCTCGATGTCCTCGAGGGGAGCGCGGACGACGTCTACCGCGCCTTGTCCCTGGTGGTCGTGGAGCTCGCGCGCGAGAAGGGCAGCCTCGGTGCCGAGGACGCCTTGGCGCTGCAGAAGATGCTGCGGAGGTGACGGCATGGCCGGAAGAGTGACCACGCGAACGTTCCTCGAGATGAAGGCGCACAGGGACCGCATCAGCATGCTCACTGCGTACGACTACCCGACGGCGAGGATGTGCGATCTCGCGGGGGTCGATGCCCTCCTGATCGGCGACAGTCTCGGCATGGTGGTGCAGGGACATGACACGACGCTCGGCGTCACGCTGGAGGAGGCTCTCTACCACACGCGGATGGTGGCGAGGGCCGCGCAGCGCGCTCTCGTCATAGCGGACATGCCGTTCCTCACGTTCCAGGTCGGAGCCGAGTCTGCGATCGCCAACGCCGGCA
Organism: Bacillota bacterium; assembly: GCA_021845645.1. The sequence goes on along the minus strand of JAJZVM010000027.1, from coordinate 1,243 downwards.
GGCTCCTCGCGGAAGGTGGCGCCCAGGCGGTGAAGCTCGAAGGCGGCCGCGAGATGGCGGACACCGTAGGCAGGCTTTGCCGGGTGGGCATCCCCGTGCTGGGACACATCGGCCTCACACCGCAGTCAGTGCACGCACTCGGCGGCTATCGCGTGCAGGGACGCACCGCGGAGGCCGCACGCCGCCTGCTGGACGACGCCCTGTCGCTCGAGGCGGCCGGCGCCTTCGGCGTCGTGCTCGAACTCGTTCCGGCCGAGGTGGCCCAGGCCATCTCGCAGCGCCTGCGCATCCCCACCATCGGCATCGGCTCGGGTCCGGGCTGCGACGGACAGGTGCTCGTCCTCCACGACCTGATCGGGCTGGGCGAGGGCCCTGGCCCGCGCCACACCCACCGCTACGCGGACGTGGGCGCCGCCATTCGCGATGCGGCCGGGGCGTACTGCCGCGACGTGCGGGTGGGGGATTTCCCCGCAGCGGAGCACTCGACCAGCCTCGGACAGGGCGCGGAAGACGTGCTCGCCGCGCTGGACGGGCAAGGATCGCGCAGGCCCGCCGAACCGGCGGGCCCAGAGCCTGAGCAAAGGCCTTACGGAGGGAAGCCCTGAGTGCAGGTCGTCACCACCATCGCGGAACTGCGCGCACAGCTGGATCCCATGCGACGCGAGGGGCGCAGCATCGGTTTCGTGCCAACGATGGGTTACCTGCACCAGGGCCACGCTGCCCTGGTGCAGGCGGCCCGCCGCGAATGCGACGTCGTCGTCGTGAGCATCTTCGTCAACCCGCTGCAGTTTGCGCCCAGCGAGGACTATGAAAGCTACCCGCGCGATCCGGAACGCGACAGGGGCATCCTCGCCGCAGCAGAGGTGGACTTCCTCTTCCAGCCGGACGTGCGGGAGATGTATCCGCGGCCGCTGCTGACGCAGGTGTCGGTGCCGGAACTGTCCGCCACCCTGGAGGGGCGCACGCGGCCGACACACTTCCAGGGCGTCGCCACCGTCGTGCTCAAACTCTTCCACATCGTAGGTCCGCACAGGGCCTACTTCGGCCAGAAAGATGGCCAGCAGGTGGCCGTGGTCCGCCGCCTCATCGAGGATCTCGACCTGCCCATCGAGCTGCGCGCCGTGGAGACGGTGCGCGAGCCAGACGGGCTCGCACTGTCCTCCCGCAACGTCTACCTGTCGCCGGAGGAGCGCCAGGCAGCCCCTTGCCTGCACGAAGCCCTGCTGCAGGGCCGTGAGGCCGC
>JAJZVM010000157.1 GCA_021845645.1 Bacillota bacterium | reverse complement strand
GGCACGCCGCCAGCGTTCGTCCTGAGCCAGGATCAAACTCTCACCTAATGCAGGTTCGAGCCTCTAGGCTCTTACTTTTTGTACGTTCGCTCGCAAGTTCCCTACTGTTCGGTTTTCAAAGACCGAGTGCGTCAGTCGCAAGACCTAATTCTATGTGCCCAGTCACTATCCGTCAAGCGGCAGTTCCTGGAGTTCGGGTCGCGGCATCGGTTCCGAGTCCTCTGGGCATTTGCTCGGGGAACACGGAGCGTCCGTCGCAAGGCCCGATTTTATGCGCCCCGTTAGCGTTCCGTCAATCCGGAAGCTGCTGGAGCGCAACTTGGTGGCCCAAACCGGATTCGAACCGGTGTTACCGCATTGAGAGCGCGGCGTCCTAGGCCTCTAGACGATTGGGCCGAAACTCTGGTTGGGGAGGAAGGATTCGAACCCTCACTGACAGAGCCAGAGTCTGTAGTGCTACCGTTACACCACTCCCCACCGTCAGCACGAATGAGTATAGCACCGGCCCACGACCCATGCAACAGAGTTTTTTGGTGCCTCTCCGGTAGGTTCGATACGCTGAAAAGCCGCTCCAGAGCGCCCTCGAAGGGCCGCAACTGCTTGGCCCGGCCGGGCAAAAAGGCCAGGACATCAGGGGATATGTCAAACGGTCGGTGCCGGTGGGCTGGAGGGCCTTTGAACGCAAAAGCAAGCCCAAATCGCGTTTGGGCCTGGCCACGCCGCGCTAGGCGTTCTCGAGCTTCCCGATGCCCACATCAATCCTGTGCAGGACCTCGTCACGTCCGAACAGTTCGGCGAGTTCACTTGCCCCGCCAGGTGTGAATTCCTTGCCCGAAAGCGCAACGCGAACCGGATACATCACCTGGCCATTCTTCAGGCCCAGCTCTCCCGCGAGGGACTCGAGCGCCGCATGCAAACTCGCGCGGTCGAAGGGTGCGAGCCCCGCTATTCTTTCACGGGCGGCCTGCAGGCTACGGCGAGCGACCTCCGGATTCGTCTTCATTTTCTTGTGCGTGTAGAGCGCAACGTCGTAGTCAGGCAATGCCAGCACGAAATCAACCTGCTCGGGGATCTCCGAGAGAATCGCGATACGGCTTTGCAGCAGACGGCTAAGTTCATGCAGGTCCACGCTCGCCTCAAGCAGACCCTGCGGATACCAGGCAAGAGCGAGACGGTGGAACTCCTCGGCAGACATCCGCCGGAGGTACTCGCCGTTCATCCAGCGCATCTTGACTGGATCGAAGATGGACGGTGATTTCGAAAGTCCCTCGAGGCTGAAGCGCCGAACCATCTCTTCGAGCGTGAAGAACTCCTCGTCATTTCCCGGTGCCCAGCCGAGCAGCGCCACGTAGTTCAGGATCGCCTGCGGCAGGTACCCTTTGTTGTAATAGTCCTCGAACGACGCGTCACCATGCCGTTTGCTGAGTTTCTCCGTCGCCGATTTGTTGATCGCCGGCAAGTGGATGTGCACGGGGATGTCCCACCCGAAGGTCTCGTAGAGGAGGATGTACTTCGGCGTGGACGAGAGGTACTCTGCTCCGCGCATCACGTGGGTGATCCGCATAAGGTGGTCATCCACTACGTTGGCGAAGTTGTAGGTGGGAAAGCCATCGGACTTGAGCAGGACGCTGTCGTCGAGTTCCGCGTTGTCAATAGAGATGTGGCCAAATACCACATCGTCGTAACTCGTGCTGCCCGTCAGAGGCGTGAGCTGGCGCACAACTGACGGGACGCCAGCCGCAATCCGCTCGGCAATCTCATCCGCCGTCAAAGACCGGCAGTTCATATCCTTGAAGGGCCGCTTATGAAGCCGGGCTTCCGCGCGTTGCGCCTCGCTCTCCTCTGGTGTGCAGAAGCAGCGGTATGCCCCACCAAGTTCGATGAGCTCCTGGGCATAACGGTGGTAGATCTCGAGCCTCTCGCTCTGGACGTACGGCCCATAAGGGCCGCCCACGTCCGGACCTTCGTCGTGCTGCAAGCCGACCCTTGCAAGCGTGTCGTAGATCGCCTGCACCGCACCCTCACGCTTGCGCTCCTGGTCGGTGTCCTCGATGCGCAGGACGAACTGTCCACCCTTCCTCTTGGCCGTGAGGTATGCGTAGAGGCCCGTGCGCAGGTTGCCCAGATGCATGTACCCCGTGGGGCTTGGAGCGTAGCGGGTACGAACTGCGGACATCGTCATCCTCCAACGTGTGAAAACTTTCTCCATTATAACAAGGCATCCGCCGAACACGAGGAGCATGCAACCTCGCGTTGCGAATTCGGCACAAGGTATCGCCTGCTTCGGGTTCCTGGTGCCCGGCGATGCCACATGAAAACCGGCGAGAGGGCGCTGCGGACGCAGTCAGGGGTTCCGCAGGATGAATGTGATGCGACTCTGGTCGTGCGGGTTGAACCAGATGTTCTCCACCTGAATCCGCTCGCCCTCAGCGCTGTCGAGACGCACATACAGATCGCCCGCCCGGGCGGCTTCACGAACCAGTGCGAGTTCGGCCGACTCCAGCTTCTTCTCCACCTGCCGAGGCATGAGCGGAGGAAAGCCCTGTACCCAGCGCGAGTCCACGACGACGTCCACCACACCACCTCCAAGGTTGCAAGGGTCGGTTGCGCATAACAGGGGCGAGCCCGACTTCTAGCCCGCAAACCCCTTTCCCAGCCACTCGCCACCGTCGATGACCAGCACCTCGCCGTTGATAAAGTCGGCATAAGGCGAGACCAGATATGATGCCGCCTGCGCGACCTCCTCGACGCTGCCGAAGCGTCCTACGGGCACAGAGCGGAGCAGTTGGTCGCGGATCTCGGGTGCAGCCCAGAGCTGTGCCCGGGACATTTCGGTATCAACGGGCCCCGGGCAGAGCGCATTGACGCGGATGCCATGCTGCGCCCACTCGACCGCCAGTGTTCGCGTCATCGCAACCACACCCGCCTTGGCCACCGCCGAGTGGAGCGTCTTCGGACCGCCAGTCCAGGCGTAAGCGGCGACAAGGTTCAGGATCTTGCCCCCGCGGCCGCTGCGAATCATCTCGAGCCCAGCCGCTCGCGTGCAGTGGAACGTGCCATGGAGCACGATGCCTACCACCGCATTGAAGCCGTTCACCGAGAGCTTGTCCGCGTCGACGATAAAGTTCCCTGCTGCGTTGTTTACAAGGATGTCAAGCTGGCCGAACCGCTCCAGCGTGCTTGCGACCAGTTCTTCGACATTCTCCGGATCACGGACGTCCGTGGCGTGGAAAGCCGCCTCGACACCGTCCCGCTTGAGCTCTTCCACCGCAGACGCGAGATGTTCCCGATTCCTGCTCGCCAGCACGACGATCCCGCCGAGTCGGCCGATCTCACGTGCGATGCCAAGTCCGATGCCGGTACCGCCACCCGTGACGATGGCAACCTGCCCTTTCAGCGTACCTGGCGCCAGCATTGCGTCCCCTCCGCTTGCAGTTCGCATGGGCGACCTGCTTCGCCCAGAAGGTCCTTGCCCCCTGCCGAGCGGTATGCATGCTGAAGCTGCCTCTTTACCCGTAGAGACCGTGCCAGAGGAGCAGCACCGCGGCCCCGGGTACCCCAAGGAAGCCCAGGACGCCGGCTGTCACGGGGTTGACCCCGATCGCGAAGCCGTATGGCTTCATCAGCAGATCCGCCCCATAGAGCACAGCGCCGCCGGCGAGCAGGCGCATTGCGATCACTAGCACTGTCTGCGCGACGTCCGGCAGCATCCAGTAGAGCAGGGCAAGCCCCCCGACGACGCCCGCACCATACGGCCACAGGGCGGCCATGCAGGATCACCTCTTGCGGCAGTCTATGACTCGCCGCTCAAGGAAAGAAGGACTAGTTACCGATGGTCAGGCGTGTCCCCCGATCTGGCATTCCCAATACCCGCTTCGGGGGGGTGCGGTCAGCGTCCAGCTTCGCGCAGGAGGTATACGTAGTGGCGTTCGGCGGCCTGCATGCGAAAGATTGCGTGATCGACAAGATCCGGATCGCGCACTTCCTCGAACTGTGCCCGAGCCGCCTCCAGTTCCCGCTTGGCTGCCTGCGCAAGGTCGAACAGTTCCACGTCCTGCTGTCCGGCCACTCCCGCATGGCCGGCAGCCAGTTCCCAGACCGAAGTCCAATGCACTTTGCATCACCCGGCGCCATCTTTGCCCAACGCCGTAGGGGTAAGACACGAGCGGCCTGCTTGGGCAGCGGCAGTGGCCACCGCATGAGTGCATATCATCTTGGCGGTAAATGCCGAGTCCCATATACCATGGATGTCTTTGCGGCTCCCGCCGAGCCCGGCCGCTATCCCGACGGTAGTCCTCGCCAGGGGACCATGATCGGCTTAGACGTCAACGCCTGCGACGCAGCGACGCAGACGCTTCGACCTGCTCTCTTGCTGGAGCTCGATAAGGCTGGCACGACAGGAACCTTTGGGCCATGGCAGAAAGACTCGGGGAGTTGACCCGTGATCGTCTGGGGGCTTGGTCTCATGCCGGCACCTTCACGGACGATCTGACGGGCTACTCCGGTCTGCCCCTTTGGACGCATGATTGAAGTGCGTCTCAAAGCCGCCGGGGTAGGTTCTCTGTCATCTCCCCGGACCATGGTTACGATGGACCATCCACAGGTTAAGAAAGGCAAGTGAGCTAGCGGATGCAGATCTTCGACGACACGGGCACCGTAAGGATCGAGGATGACGTCGCCACATTGATCTTCGTGCGGCGTCTGGCACACCCCATAGAGCGAGTGTGGCAGGCGATCACGGACCCGGAGCACCGGGCTCGGTGGTTCGGACAAACCACGATCGAGCCCCGCGCAGGTGGCATGATCGAAACCGACCCCGACGACCCTCCAGTGCCCACGTCGGCAAAGCACATGAGCGGCCGAATTGTGGTGTGGGATCCGCCGCATGTGTTGGGGCACGAATGGCACCAGGCGATCGTAAGCGCCAGCATGGTGCGCTACGAACTCGTCTCCGATGGCGACGGGACCGTTCTGACCTTCAGTCACAGCGGCCTGAAACCGCACGACGCCAGAGGGTTCGTCCCCGGCACCCATGCGTACCTCGATCGCCTGACTGCACATTTGGACGGTACCGTTATCCCGGCGTGGTCCGCGCGTTACGCGGCCGTCGCCCCGCGCTACATCTGAAGGCGGGCCTTGCCCGACAGGGGTGGATGCCCTGTCCTTCGGCTAACGGTTGAGGCAGCAACCCCGGTGCTGGACTCTCACCATCGGGGTCACGCGCCCATGCCGGGCATATACAAGCAAGGCGCCCGCCCCGGCTGTACCGGTGCGGGCGCCTGCACCTTCGCCTAGAGGTGCAGCAGGAAGTGGGTTGCAACCAACGGCGCGATTAGAAGGGCAACAACGTTGATGATCTTGATCATCGGGTTGATGGCCGGACCTGCCGTATCCTTGAACGGGTCGCCGACCGTGTCCCCTGTGACCGACGCCTGGTGCGCCAGGGTGCCCTTGCCCCCGAAGTTGCCATCCTCGATGTACTTCTTCGCGTTGTCCCAGGCGCCACCGCCGGCGGTCATCATGATCGCCAGCATCAGGCCGGTCACGATCGACCCGATCAGGGCGGCACCGAGAGCGACAGGGCCAAGGATGAAGCCGATCAACAGCGGCGCGAGGACCGGGATCAACGCGGGCACGATCATCTCGTGCAGGGCAGCCTTCGTCACGATGTCGACGCTGCGGGCGTAGTCCGGCATTGCCGTGCCCTCCATGATACCCGGGATCTCGCGGAACTGGCGACGAACCTCCTCGACAATGTGGAACGCCGCGCGTCCAACCGCCTCGATGGTCCGTGACGAGAAGATGAACGGCAAGATGCCGCCCAGAAAGAGCCCGATCAGGACCAACGGGTTGGAGAGGTCGAAGCGCATAGAGGTGTGGGTCGTGTCGGTGAGGACTCGCGTGAAGGAGTAGAAGAGCACGAGCGCCGCCAGCGCGGCCGAACCAATCGCGTAGCCCTTCGTAACAGCCTTCGTCGTGTTGCCCACCGAGTCCAGCGGGTCGGTGACATTGCGCACCGACTCCGGCATGTCGGCCATCTCCGCGATGCCGCCAGCGTTGTCGGTGATCGGGCCGAAGGAGTCCAGGGTGACGATCATGCCTGCCATCGAGATGAGCGCCATGGCCGCGACACCCACCCCGTAGATGCCGGCGATGGTGTAGGCGGCGATGATGCCGATCGAGATCACGATGACCGGCCAGCCCGTGGACTTCAGTGCGACGGCGAAGCCCGAGATGATGTTGGTCGCGTGACCGGTGACCGAAGCCTCCGCGATACCTTTGACAGGGCTGAACCGTGCCGAGGTGTAGTAGTCTGTGATGTACATCAGGATCAGCGTGATCGCGACACCAATGATCGCGGCCACAAAGTACTTGATGTCATGCAAGTAGTAGGTCGTCGCGAAGTAGAAGCCCACCAGCGCCAGGATGGCGTTCACCCAGACGCCGCGGTAGAGGGCGTTCATGACCCGGCTACCCTCGGTCGGCGATCCGACGAAGATGATGCCGATGACCGACGCGACCATCGAAATGCCGCCCAGGACGAGCGGGTAGACGAGGGCGTACGACGCGCCGTTGAACAGCAGGTAGCCTAGCAGCATGGTCGCGACCGTCGTGACGACGTACGTCTCGAAGAGGTCAGCCGCCATGCCGGCGCAGTCGCCGACGTTGTCGCCGACGTTGTCCGCGATAACAGCCGGGTTGCGTGGGTCATCCTCCGGGATGCCAGCCTCGACCTTGCCGACGAGGTCGGCACCGACGTCAGCCGCCTTGGTGTAGATACCGCCGCCCAATCGGGCGAACGCCGAGATCAGCGACGCGCCGAACCCGTAACCCACGAGGGCTGCGGGATCATGCACAAAGAGGCTAAGGATGGAGGTACCAAGAAGGCCGAGGCCCACCACCATGAGGCCCGTGACCGCGCCACCGCGCGTTGCGACGCGCAGGGCGGCACCTAGACCCTGGCGAGCGGCTTCAGCCGTGCGCACATTGGCGCGCACCGCCACGTTCATTCCCGTGTACCCGGCCGCGCCGGACAGAATGGCACCGATCAGAAAGTAGATCCCGGTCTGGAAACCGAGTGCGAAGCCAATGATGAGGAACAGGACGATCGCCACGATGCCCACCGTGGTGTACTGGCGGTTCATGTAAGCCATTGCGCCCTGCTGAATCGCCTTCGAGATCTGCTGCATGCGATCGTTGCCCGCGCTCATGCGCAGCACCGACGAAATGAGGAAGATGCCGAAGACGATTGCGATGAGCGCGGCGATGACCGGAATCAACACCTGCGAGAAACTCATTTGCCGCATCTCGACGTTAAGGTCGGATGCTGTCCCCCTTTCGTTCTGCTCGGGCTTCTGCATGAAGCGCAGCCCCTCGTGACCGGAGCCGCGCGAATGCACACCAGATGCAGGATAACAAATGGATGGGTCGGTGCATAGCGGTGAACGCCCGCCCGGCGCGGGCTCAGAAGGCCTGTCTGCCCTCCAGGGCGCGGACCAGCGTCACCTCGTCCGCGAAGTCGATATCGCCGCCGACAGGAAGCCCCCGAGCGATCCTGGTCACTTTGAGGTCATCACGCCGCACAAGGCGTGCGATGTAGAGTGCTGTAGCGTCTCCCTCCACATCAGGGTCGGTGGCGAGGATGACCTCTGCGATCGGCTCCTGGCCGAGCCGCGCAACCAGTTCGCGCACATGAAGCTGTTCGGGCCCGATCCCCTCTATCGGCGAGATGGTGCCGCCCAGCACATGATAAAGTCCCCTGTACTCCGCCGTGCGCTCGATGGCCACGACATCGCGCGCATCCTCCACGACCAGCAGCATGGTCTTGTCCCTGCGGGTGTCGCTGCAGATCTCGCAAGGATCCCGGTCGGCGATATTCTGGCAGACGTTACAGCGCACGACGCGCTGCTTGGCGCCAACTAAGGCGTCCGCCAGGCGTCTGATAGAGGCCTCGTCCTGGTTGAGCAGATGGTAGGCAAGGCGCTGGGCCGATTTCGGACCGATGCCGGGCAGCTTGGCCAGTTCCTCGATCAGCCTGGCGACAGGTTCGGGGAACCGCGCACTCACATTCCGGGCAGGCGCATGCCGCCCGTCACCTTGCCCATTTCGCTCTGCGTCACCTCCTGAATGCGGTCGAGCGCGGACTGCATCGCCTGGCGCACCAGCTCCGCAAGAAATTCAGGGTCGCTGGCGTCGACGGCCTCAGCCTTGATCGTGACAGACTTCACGTCGAAGCCGCACGTCATGGCGACCTGGACTGCGCCGCCCCCGGCGCTTCCCTCGACCTCGCGTTCCTTCAGTTCCTCCTGAACGCGCTGCATGTCACGCTGCATCTTCTGGACCTGTTTCATCATCTGCTGCATGTTGCCGAAACCCACTCAATCTCCTCCTTGCTCGGAAACGGTGAAACGAACAGGGCGGGCACCGCCCGCGCGTTCCAGCGCGTTTCTGATGGCGCGTTCCACCTCCGGCAGCTCGGCCACTGCGAGCAGGGGCCGGGCCCGAAAGCGCACCTCCCAACTGTCGCCGGCATCGTACACCTGAGCATGCTCGAGCACAGCCTTGGCGCGAGCGTCGTGCACGCGCCCGATAAAGCCCGCGTGGAACTCACTCGAAACCGGCTTGGCCGCCGGATCCGACCGCGGCCGCGGCGCGGCCGCCGGTGCAGGCGATGGCAGTCGCGTCTCCGGCTGCGCCCGCCGCACCGCCCTCGCAGGGACGGCCTGCGCCGGCGGCGAGGCCGGGGCCTCCTTCACCTGTTCTTCCGCCGCCAGCCCGTGTGCGGCCAGGAGCTCCCAGGCCAGCCGAGACTCCATGCCCCGTCGCAGGTCGGTATCGAGAGCGGCCAGACGCTCGAGGAGGCGCAGCAGCACCGGCGCGTCCGCGTCATGATGCGAGGCGAACGCCGCGTGCATGCGCCTGCGCAGGATCTCGATCGCATCGCCAGCCAGCTGGCGCAGATCAGCACCTCGCGCTTCTTGCACCGCAAGCCAATCAAGCGCCGCAGGGCCATCACCGTGCGTGATCATCTCAAGAAAGTTCCCGATCTCGGCCTCATCCAGCGAGCCCGTCGCGAGCAGGACTGTCTCGAGATCCACCCTGCCATCTCCATGCCCTGCGCACAGTTCCAGGAGCGCGAGGGCGTCGCGCAGGCTCCCGTCCGCCTTGCGCGCGACAAGCTTCGCCGCTTCGGAATCGACCGTGATCTCCGCAGCCGGGGCGATAGCGAGCAGTTGCCGCTCGATATTCTCCTCGCTGTGCGGCAGGAGGCTCAGGCGCTGGCAGCGCGACAGCACGGTCGCGGGCAGGCGATGCGGTTCTGTCGTGGCCAGCATGAACAGGAGCTGCGGCGGTGGCTCCTCGAGCAGCTTGAGCAGGGCGTTGAACGCCTCTGTGGTCAGCATGTGGACCTCATCCACGATGTAGACCCTGTACCGTCCCTCGGGCGGGGCGTAGCGCGCCCGCTCGCGCAGGTCCCGGATCTCGTCGATGCCGCGGTTGCTCGCCGCATCAATCTCCACGGTGTGCAGACCGCTGCCCGTGCAGACGCTGCACTTGCCGCACGGTTCGCCGTCCTGCGGATCAAGGCAGTTCACGGCGCGTGCCATGATCTTGGCGAGCGATGTCTTTCCGGTGCCGCGTGGACCGGAAAGCAGGTACGCATGGGCGATACGGCCACGCCGGACCGCGTTGCGCAAGACCCGCACCGCAAGCTCCTGCCCGATCACATCGCCGAAGCGCGCGGGTCTGAAGCTACGGTAGAGGGCACGGTACAACGCTGTCACCTCCGGCAGGTTATTCTTCCCGGGATGGCCGGGCACCTGTAGGCCGACGGAGAGCCGTGTCGTGGCACAGCTCTCCGTCTGAAAGGCCTTGCGCCCAGGCGCACCGCATCGCCCGGCTCCACCCTGTACCGTTGCTCCCTCTCGGGCCTAGCGGGGTTTGGGGCTGACCGTCGCGCGGTACCCGGACGCAAGCT